>NZ_NFKI01000099.1 GCF_002160305.1 Pseudoflavonifractor sp. An184 | reverse complement strand
TCAACGCTTTCCGGGCGTTTTTGGGCCTAAAATGGGCCCAAACCCGGAGGTTATATTCTCTCTGTTCCGACCCAGTTTTTCCGGTTCTGGGTCAGATTTTGGGTCAGGCACGCATAGCATAAAACTCTTTTCTGTCATTCGGATCACAAAATCCTGCTCATCCTCGTCCGCTGTTGTGAAGTCGATGTTGTAACGGCTGCAGGTCTTCTGAAAATGCAGGATATAAACCAAATCTGTTTGGCTATGTGTGTCGAGATCAATGAAAAACGAACCTTTTGGTTTAGGTAGAGCTGCCTTTCAACGCCGCAAGATCGATCTTGTAAATTTTGGCCGGACGACCGCGCAAATTGATCTGGCGGTTGTATTGCACAGTAGCGAGCCCCCCGGCCTCCAGTTTGGAGAGGATGCGTGAGGCGCTACGGGTAGTAATGTTCAGGAAGAAGGCCAGTTCTTCTGAGGAAAGCGTGCTTTCTCCCTTTTTGGTGAGCACGGAGAGAATCTTGCTTAAATACAGCGGGGTGATCCCGACCTGCTCCCCTAAGTTTGTCAGAGCCTCACTGGGGGCATCACTGTATATAATTCGGCGGCTGCTGGAGAGCGGGCCAATCATTACATTGTCATCTATGGCAATAAATGCCGCGGAGTTTTTGCACATGGTTGCCTCTTTCACGGCCCGCTGGGCATTCCGGTGGGCATCGATCACGTTTCCGGCGCAGCCCCAGCCGACGTAGATGGGGAAGGTAAGACCTCCATCCAGATAAGCGGTGACCGGGCATGTCGTATACTGCTGGGTCAAATCTTTCAGCACCGATTGATTGACCGTGATTTCATAGCGGTCATTTTGCTCATAGATCAGAAACGGCATGCCAAGCTGCCGGTTACAGGCTTGGATCCGATTGTAAAACGCCTTTTGCTGGTCCGTACTTAAAACCTGTGTTGAAAGGATCAGACCAATACAGGCGGCGTTGTCCTTTGCCGAGGTATCCAGCTGCACGATGAGTCCCCGAAAGGTTTCCTCCATGGATTCCGGTGCTGGCATAAGGTAATGGTGGCGGATCTGATGGTCCCGAAAGTAGGTCTCCATGCTGGCAAAGCGAGTCACTAGAAGGTCCACGGTCCCGCTGTCCCACAGGACTTTATAGTACTGCTGCAGCGGCTTATACCAGTCCGCCGCATCCACATTGGCCCAATCAATAGGCGCTGTGCCGAGGAGAGGCTGATCGGCTCGCTGAAAAATAGAATAAAAGTCCACCGGAAATTCCGGACGGTCAAAATAAACCCTTGAAAAATCGAGCCCTGGATTTTGAACCGCCAGCTGTGCTACCAGCTTATAGTAGTCGCGATCGGAAATATTGAAGTAGGCGTGAGGGATCTCATCTACGGCGGGAAACTGCTTCCGAATGACGTTATAAGGATATGAACCGCTAAATAGCAGAGCATCGAATTTATCTCCGTTTTGCTCATAGAGGAATCTTAAGTGCTCCGGCGATGTATAGGGAAGGTAGGTAATATTGGCACACCGACGCATCTCTGCATCAATCTGCATGATCTGCCGAAGCGACTGCTCATTAGTCAGAATTCCTATTGAATACATAATCGCTCCTGATTGTTCTCTTTTTTCACTATTATAGCGAAAACAGGTTAGGAACTCAAGCCTTTTTCCAGGGAAACAAATCAAAACAGCATGGTAAGGGACAAAGAAACTTTCTCCGCTCAATCATTCTGTTCGTTCAATGAAAGTTGTTCTTTACTATAAATTTTGGAATATCTAATCATTATTCCGCTTTTTATATGAATTTCCCTTGACTTTCGATATGCAGATCAAGTATACTCCAACCGTAAGGTCTGAAATATGTCGATAATTAGACATATAGTAGATACAAAATGTCTTTAATATGCGATTGAAATTAGTCATGGAAGGAGACATCGCTATGAAGGGAAAAAAGAGACAAGCGCTGGCGGCAATTGAGACGCGCCGGGAGCAGTTGGGCAATTTGAGCGATTCCTTGTGGGATCACCCGGAGGTGGGGTATCACGAAACCTTTGCTGCACAAACTTTGGCCCAAGCCCTGGAACAGGAGGGGTTTCAAGTACAGCGCGGCTTAGCGGGAATTCAAACCGCGTTTTCCGGAACCTTTGGCTCCGGGGGCCCGGTCATCGGATTTCTAGGCGAGTTTGACGCCCTCCCAGGACTCAGTCAGAAAGCGGATTGCACTGTACAGGCTCCCGTGCAGGAGGGGAATCCGGGACATGGCTGCGGACACAACCTCCTGGGTGTAGGCTCCCTGGCTGCGGCGATTGCAGTGAAACAATATCTCCAGGAGAATCAGATTCCAGGCACTGTGAAATTCTTCGGCTGCCCGGCGGAAGAGGGCGGCTCTGGCAAGGGTTTTATGGCTCGGGCCGGAGTATTTGATGGGCTGGATCTTGCATTCAGCTGGCATCCAGGCGAAGTGAACAGCGTATCCACCGAGAGTACCATGGCAAATTACCAGATCAGCTATCAGTTTCAAGGAGTGGCTTCCCATGCGGCCATGTCTCCGGAACTGGGACGCAGCGCCCTGGATGCCCTGGAACTGATGAACGTGGGAGTTCAGTTCCTGCGGGAACATGTTCCGTTGGAGACCCGGATTCACTATGCGATTACGGACCCCGGCGGCTCCGCCCCTGGCATCGTTCAGCCGCACGCAGAGGCAATCTATCTTCTGCGCGCTGTCCATTTGCCCCAGGTGCGTGAATTATACCAGCGGGTCAATAAAATCGCGCAAGGTGCGGCTATGATGACGGAAACGTCTGTTGTCATTACTTTCATCAAAGCCTGTTCCAATGTCATCATCAATTCTGAGTTGAACCGGGTGATGCAGCAAAACCTGGAAGAGATTCCGCCCGCCGATTTTGATGAAGGGGATCTGGAACTGGCAAGACGTGTCCAAGGAACGCTAACCCCATCCAAATCCTACTTTGAAACCCTATATGAAGAGATAACCGATCCAGAGGAGCGGGCAAAGCTGGAGCAGGACATTCACGCCCCCATTCACCGGGCTGTTATGCCATTAGCCCAGGAGCGGCAGGGATTTGTCTCGTCAGATGTGGGAGATGTGAGCTGGAATTGCCCTGTAGCACAGATCAACGCGGCCACGGCGCCGGCCGGAATTGCCATGCACTCCTGGCAGATGGTTTCCGTGGGAAAATCTCCGATGGCCAAAAAGGGGATGCTGTACGCCGCAAAGGTAATGGCGGGTTCTGCTATAGATGCACTGGAGGATCCGACGATTATTCAGCGAGCTAAGGAAGAACATAAGTTTCGTACCGGTGGACGTCCCTATGAGTCTCCTATACCGCCGGATGTAATGCCGAGAATTCTGTAATTGCTGCGATTTGTTTAAACGGGTCACATTGCTAGCAGGGTATTTCAAGCTATCGATAAATAGTAGAGGAGGAGACTGAAATGACTCAACAGATGATCATTTGTTTCGTAATTTTTGTTGTTATGATCATCCTGTTCTTTACGAACAAAATACCCATGTCGTTTACCGCGCTAGGCGTCATGGTTGTACTGGTCCTGTTTGGCTGCGTGGATGCCGGCACCGCCATCGGGACCTTCGGCAGCAACACAGTCATCACGATGGCTTCTATGTTTGTAGTCGCGGCCGGTTTAGCGCGTACGCAGATGATCAACAAAATCACCAAGCTGCTTTATAAGGTAACAGATGGTTCATTTACCAAAATACTGGCCTCCTATGTCGTCATCACCTGTATTCTAGGTCAGTTTGTCCCAAGCATTGTGGCTCTTTTCGCACTGGTCCAGCCTTTGGCACAGAATATGTGCGACCGAATGAATATCAGTCCTTCAAAAATGATGTTCCCTCTGGCCATCGCCTCGGTTTCCACCAGTTTTATCGTGGAACCGATCGGCCCCTATGCTGCCTGGTATGTGACGCAAAACGGTTATATGGAGTCCTACGGCTGGACCGCAACTCAACTTAACATGTGGAGCGAGACACTGGTATTTCTGCCGGTCGGTATCCTGACGGTATTGATGGCAATCTTTGTGGTTCCCCGCTTTTTGCCGGATGAACCGGACCGGCCGATTGCGGCCATTCAGGGGCGAAAGATGAAGGAGCAGGCCCCTTTGAGTCCGGTGCGCGAATTCCTGGGCTATGGTGTATTCGTTCTTGTTATTATTGGCCTGATGCTGGGCTTTACCTCCTGGCAGGTCACCATGGCTGGTGCCATTGTTTTGGTCGCCTCAGGCGTGCTGACCGAGCGTGAAGCGATCGACAACCTGAACATAAGTACGGTTCTACTTTACGTAGGTGTGTCTGTCCTCGGCTCCGCCCTGGCGGAGACGGGTGCGGCGGATCTTCTGGGTGAAGGGATCGCAAGCTTGCTCAGCGGCGTAACCAATGGCTACATCATCGGCTTCGCGTTTTATGCAGTCGGTTTCTTGATGACCTCTGTACTATACAACCGTGCGGTTAGCACAGTCCTGGTACCTATCGCAGTCATCACCTGTAACTCTATTGGCTGTGATCCCCGTGGTCCTATTATTCTTTGTGCATTGGCAACGATGTCCTCCGTGGTCACTCCTATGGCTACTGCAGTCGTTCCGATGGCGATGGACGCAGGCGGATATAATGCTAAGACTATTTTTAAAGCTGGCATCATCCCTGGCATCGTCCGTGGAATTGTGGGCACGTTGATTGCAATGACACTCTACCCTATTTGATTCTTGGATAGATATAAGACCCGTTTAAATATTCTATAAATATATAATTGAAACTTAATATACAAATAGGAAGCAGAAGAAGATTCCCGCAACAAAACGCTCCATCTAAGCCTGAACAATAAATAAAAGTTACGGCTCGGTGAACAGCACCCCAATTGTTAGACAGTATGGTATACTACTAACGAATGGGGTGTTGTTTTATGCCAAAAAGGAAAGCAAATAAAAGATACACAGGGGAGTTCAAACAAGAAGTTGTAGAGACGATGATGCGGGAAAAACTAAGCTACCGTGAAGCAGCTCGTCAGTTTGAGATCAATGATCATAACCATGTACGGTATTGGGAGCGCATATATTTGGAAGAAGGTCCAGAAGGGCTGTATATAGAGCGAAGAGGTCGCGGCAGCAAGGGGCGTCCTCCGAAGAAGCTCAAAGCGGAGATTGAAGAAGACTTACTGGCAGAAGTACAGCGGTTGAGAGCGGAGAGTGCATACCTAAAAAAATTGAATGCCTTGGTTGCCGAGAGGGTACGGCAAGAGAGAAAGCAAAAGTAATATGGGAGCTGAGGCATGAACACAAGTTGTCGCTGTTGCTGGACGTTGCGGTTTTCCTCGCAGCACATATTATTACTACATCAAAAAGGAGAAAGCGCCAGAGAAGTATGCAGAGTTGAAAGAAGAGATCTGCTCCATTGCAGCAGAGAACAAGGGAAGATACGGCTACCGTCGTGTGACACAGGAACTGCGAAACCGTGGATTTCATTACAACCACAAG
>NZ_NFKI01000098.1 GCF_002160305.1 Pseudoflavonifractor sp. An184 | reverse complement strand
CGGCGGCGCTTTTGCGCCGTACAAGCGTTTTCGCGCAAGCGAAAACCTTGGCGCAGGGCGAATTTATTTCGCCCGAGCATGGATAAAACCCGGGAACCCAAAGGCTGTCGAAACAGCCTTTGGGAGGAGCAGGCGGGGCAAAGTGTGCCGCACCTGCACTTCCATGTGCTGTCCGGCCGGGACATGACCTGGCCTCCCGGCTGAGCCGTTCTTTGATTTCAATGCCTTTCTGACGCAGTTCGCGTCAGAAAGGCGTTTTATTTTTCCCCGGCCCGGCGCACCGAACTTTCCCTTTTGACAAACCGGGACAAAGTGTGTACAATAGAGCTCTAAATGTTAAATATATGTTAAATGCAGGAGAGAATTTATGAAGTTCAGAGCTCTTTTCACCAGGGAGCGCCTGGAGCAGGCGGCGCTGCTGCTCCTCCCGCCCCTGACAAGTTTTTATTTGATGCAGTTTATTCTGGGGGTCCTCCCCTGGGAGCTGGCCCCCGGCGTGGTGCTGGCCAACAGCCTGTGCATCGGCGCGGTCTATTTTCTGCTGTGGTCGGCCACGGGCTACCCGGCGGTGTGCTGTCTGCTTCTCCATATCCTGTGCGGGGTGTGGGGAGCGGCCAACTACTTTGTCGCCCTGTACCGGGGGACGCCGGTGCTCCCCTGGGATCTGACCGCCCTGGGGACGGCGGCGGCGGTGTCGGGGAGCTACTCCTTCTCCCCCACCGCCCCCATGCTGGCCGGGATCGCCCTGGTGGCCCTTCTGGCCTGGCTCCTGCGGCACAAATTCCGGGAGGGCCGCTTTCTCATCGACCGGCGCACCGCCCCCCTCCGCTGTCTCTCCCTGGTCCTGGGCGTCTTCTGCCTGAGCCAGGCGGTACATACCGAGTCCCTGAGCCGGTTCGGCGTGGAGACCGACGTGTGGGATCAGCTGGGGGCCTATCAGAAGAGCGGCGCGGTGGCCGCCTTTCTGCGCAACACGGAGTTCATGGAGGTGGAGGAGCCGGAGGATCTGTCCGCCCAGCGGCTGAGCTGGATCATGGACCAGGTGGAGCTTCCGGAGGAGACAGAGGTGAGCGCCGACCACCCCAATATCGTCGCCATTATGAACGAGTCCTGGGCGGACTTTGAGGAGTTCGGCACCCTCTCCCTCACGGAGAGCGTCACCGACTACATCCGCTCCCTGGACAACGCGATCTGGGGCCACGCCTACACCTCCGTGTTCGGGGCGGGCACCAGCGCCAGCGAATTTGAGTTTCTGACAGGGAACTCCATGGCCTTCCTCCCCTCGGGCAGCATCCCCTACCAGCAGTACATTCTGGACGACTCCCCCTCCCTGGCCTCCCTGCTGCGGGAGGAGGGGTACCGCACCCTGGCCTTCCACCCGGGGGAGCGCACCTCCTGGCAGCGGAACCAGGCCTATCCCCGGCTGGGCTTCGACGACTTCAAGTGCGGCGAGGACATGGACGTGGAGCAGACCCTGGAGCACGGCTACGTGAGCGACCGGTCCGACTTTGCCCAGATCATCTGGGAGTTTGAGCACAAGGAGGCGGGTGAGCCCCTGTTCCTGTTCAACGTCACCATCCAGAACCACGGCAGCTACACCGTGGAGGACTACCCCGCCCAGGTCCAGCTCACCGACGAGCCGGGCAAGTACCCCATGGCGGAGCAGTACCTGACCCTGGCCAACGAGACGGACCGGGCCTTCCAGATGCTGGTGGACTACTTCTCCCAGCAGGAGGAGCCCGCCATCATCCTCATGTTTGGGGACCACCGGCCCTCGGTGGAGCAGGAGTTCCTGGACAAGGCCTACGGGGTGGCCCAGGCGGATATGACCATGGAGCAGTACATGGACAAGTACCGGACCCCCTTCGTCATCTGGGCCAACTACCCCCTGGAAGCGGAGGGCCCGCAGGAGTCCAGCTTAAACTTTTTGGGGCAGTACCTGCTCCGGTACGCCGGGATTGAGACCGACCCCTACGGCCAATTCCTGTGGAGCCTCCAGAACACCATCCCGGCCCTCACCTTTGTGGGGTACACCGACGCCCGGGGGAACGCTTACAGCCACCTGGAGGACACCGTCTATACCGGAAAGATCGAGGACTACCAGCGGCTGCAGTATGTGCGGCTGTTCGGCGGCGAGGAACTTACCGCCTAGGTCCTGTTTGAACATCGGAAATGTGCCAGGCCATGCCAGTTTATCCAAGCAAGGCCCAGCGGCCTTCAGAACTTAAACCGGGCCGGCCGGCCGCTCCAGCGGATGGCCGGCCCGGTTTTTCTGAAAATTTGCAAAAAATTTAGATTTTTCCACTTCTCTATTTACAATTACCCCTTATGCTGGAAGATGTATAGAGATCGGAGGCTGGAGATGAAGCGGCAAATTTTCTTCTTCCACATGGCGACCCTGATTGTGGCCCTGCTGACCCTTCTCGCGGTAAGCGGCGGCGTGCTCCATCTGGTATTCCGCGCCTATCAGGACCAGGCGGTCCCGGCGGCGGACAGCCGCTCCGACCAAGTGCAGAGCACTCTGGCCAACTGGCCGGAGGAGGCCAGAGACTGGTGGGAGCTGGACCAGAGTTTGGCCAAGCTGGACTACCGCCTGGCGGTGGAAGAGAACCACCAGGTGGTCTACTCCTCTCTCAACCGGTTTCAGGAGGATCTCTACAACCACATCTTCGCCGACGCCTCCTGGCCGGAGTTGGGCACTCTGGCTCTCCAGGACCAGGGAGTCTTAATCGTGGGGCGCCGGTGCGGAAACGCGGTCCTGGTGGCCATGATGGAGCCCCAGACCCCCGAGATGTTCGGCCAGCAGCGCCCCCAGAACGAAGCGGCTCTCATCTCTTTCTCTGTCAGCGGACTGGCGGCCATCGCAATCATCGGCGTCCTCAGCTTTCTGTTTACCCAGTACCAGATCCGGCGGATTCTCAAGCCGGTGAACGCCATCATTCAGGCGGCCGGACGGGTGGAGCGGGGAGATCTGTCCACCCCTCTGGACTGCAAGGGGCCGGACGAATTCTCCTCGGTATACGCCGCCTTTGAGCATATGCGGCGGCATCTGCTGGAGGAGCAGAAGAAAAACGCCCGCTATGAGCAGGCCCGCACCGATCTGGTGGCGGGCATCTCCCACGACCTTCGCACCCCCCTCACCTCGGTGAAGGGCTATCTGAAGGGGATGCGGGACGGGGTGGCCAACACCCCGGAGAAGCGGGAACTGTACCTGGAGGTGGCCTATCGGAAGTCCTGTGAGATGGAGCGCCTGCTTCAGCGGCTGTTCTACTTCTCCAAGCTGGAGACCGGCAACCTCCCGCTGTTTCTCAGTGACGCCGACCTGGGGGACTTTGTGGCTCAGTTTGTCCGTGAGGCCCGGCAGGAGCTGGCTCCCTCCGGAGGGCAGGTGGCGCTGCGGGGGGCCCCCGCCCCCCACCCGGTTCGGATCGACCCGGAGCAGCTGCTGCGGGTGCTCAACAATTTAAAGGACAATGCGGTGCGGTACTCCGGCGCCTCCCCCCTGGCGCTCACCCTCACCGTCTGGCGGCAGCGGGACCGGGAGTGCATCCGCTTTGCGGACAACGGCCAGGGGGTGCCGGAGGACCAGCTGCCCCATCTGTTTGAACAGTTCTGGCGGGGGGACCAGGCCCGGAGCAGCCGGGGCGGCGAGGGGAGCGGTCTGGGTCTATATATCGTCAAACATATTGTCGAAGCTCATGGGGGCTCTATTCAGGCAAGAAACGACCACGGGCTGGTGTTTGAAATCGCCCTGCCCTGTGCGGAGGTGGAATAAATGGCCAAAATTCTGATTGTGGAGGACGACGAGGAGATCGCCATGCTGGAGCGGGACTACCTGGAGATCGAGGGCTTTCAGGCTCAGGTGATCTCCGACGGCGGGGCGGCGGAGGAGGCCGCCCTCACCGGGGCCTACGATCTGATCCTGCTAGACCTGATGCTGCCGGGGCGCAGCGGCTATGAGGTGTGCCGCCGCATCCGGGACCAGGTGGACGTGCCCATTTTAATGGTCACCGCCCGCACCGAGTCGGTGGACAAGATCCGGGGGCTGGGCCTGGGGGCGGACGACTACATCGCCAAACCCTTCGACCCAGCGGAGCTGGTGGCTCGGGTCAAGTCCCACCTGAGCCGGTATCAGCGCCTCACCGGCGGCCGCGGAGAGGACGACGGCGCCATCCAGGTGGGGGACCTGCGCATCCTCCCCCAGAGCTGGAAGGTCTTTAAAGGGAACCAGGAGATCAAGATGCCCAACCGGGAGTTCGCCCTGCTGAAGTTTCTGGCGGAAAACCCCAACATCGTATTCTCCAAAGAGCGCCTGTTTGAGACCATCTGGGGCTATGACTATGTGGGGGACAGCGCCACCGTCACCGTCCATGTGGGGCGCATCCGGGACAAGATCGAGGACGACCCCGCCCACCCCAAAATCATTGAGACGGTGTGGGGGGCTGGCTACCGGCTGAACCGGTAAAACGGGCCATTCGGGCCGCTCTACGCAGCGTTTGTTGCCCTCTCCTCCCTCTGATGGTATACTGTCTGGGAGGTGATGGGGATGGACCGGCAAAAAACCGGCGCGCTGATCGCGCAGATGCGGAAGGAGCGGGGACTTACCCAGCGGGAGCTGGCCGAGCAGCTGCATATCTCTGACCGGGCGGTAAGCAAGTGGGAGCGTGGAGCCGGATTTCCAGATGTCAGCATGCTGATACCTTTGGCCGAAGCACTGGGCCTGAGCGTCCTGGAGCTCCTTCGGGGAGAACAGAGCGCTCCCTGCGATTCGGAGGGTGCCGCACGGCTTGCCCTGGATTCCATCCAGCAGGTCCAGGGCTGGAAACGTCAGGAGCGGTGGAGACAATCTGTCTGCGCCGCCCTGGGTGTGGGCGCTCTGGTTCTGTGGCTGGCCGTTTGCGGCCTGATTTCCCTTCCCGCAAACCGGACCTGTCTCGCCCGGGTCTATCAGGACGGACAGCAGCAGGAACTGACTTTGGTCCGCTGGTCTGGAACGCTTCAGTTTCGCCTGCCCTTGCGTTGGGAGTTTCGAGGGCAGATCCAGACTCCTCTGGCGCAGACTACCCTGGACCCGGACCGTGAGCTGCATCTGGCTCTTCCTCTTACCTGGGATAAGGCCACCTCTTTGAGTCATCAAAGCTGGAACGGAAGCATCCGTGAACGGGAGGGACCCTTTCTATCTGCTCCCTTTTATCTGGACTGGTGGGGCGGAGAATTTGCATTTTCTCTGTCCGATGGTACTATCATAGCCTCCTCTTCCGATGCCTGCACCGCATGGACCCAGGAATTTGGTGAAAAAGCATCTGCCAGTCCATAAAATTTCCATAAAATCAATTTGCTCAAATGGGCAGGGATTTTCCCTGCCCATTTTTTCAATTCCTCCAAAGAGTGGACAGGCTCCAGAAAATATTTGGCGTTTGTTTCGAAAAAGTTTCGATTTCCTCCCCTCTCTGTTGAGAAACGCTCTCTAAAATAGGCCCGTAAGCAGACCAAGAGCTCCGCGGAAAGGACGGTTGAAACAAATAACCACAAATAAGTCCAATGGTATTAAGTCAAGAGGGTGATTCACGGAAACAACAGAAGAAAACGCCATAGGAGAGCTATGTGAGCAGCCAAAAGGCAACACCAACCAAAGCCCTG
>NZ_NFKI01000097.1 GCF_002160305.1 Pseudoflavonifractor sp. An184 | reverse complement strand
GCCTTCCCCCTGGGGGGAAGGTGGCACGGCGAAGCCGTGACGGATGAGGGGGCGATGATAGAGCGGTTTCGTTCCTCGCAGGGGGAATTTCGCCGCCTGCGGGCGGCGACCTACTTTGCCCATGGCGGCTCGTCGTCGCAAAGTCCACTCCACTCCGTTTCCGCCTAGCGGCGAAAACTGCGCTCGTTCCCTTGCTCCTCCTCTTCCCGGCGAACCCACTTCGTTGGGCTTCGCCGGGAGGTACGAGAGAGATTACCCAAAACGCCACCGGGGACGCGGCCGATGGACTAGGGCTCCGCTTTGCTCCGCCTAGGTCCATAGGACCGCTTTCCCCGGACCCCTGATACGGAGGTTACCCCTTGAAGTGGGCAGAATATTTCCGGCGCGCAAAATCTGAGTGAGTTTCTCAATTCCCGCCGGGCCACTGGGCCCTGGGTTTGTGGAAAATTGAGGCCGGTACGATTCCACAGCCGCGCCTGGCGTTGCCGAGCCAACGCTCCCGTTTCAAAACACGGATACCTCATCCGCCCCCTTCGGGGGCACCTTCCCCTAAAGGGGAAGGCAGAGGGGTGGGATTTCAGAAGCCTTCCCCCTTTAGGGGAAGGTGTCACGCGAAGCGTGACGGATGAGGTGTGCGGCCAAAGGCCGCCCGCGGGCGCGCACAGCGCGCCCCTACAAATCTCCCGGAATGCTCTCGCCTTTTTGCAGGGGCGGCCCTATGTAGCCGCCCGCAAGCCTTCCCCCCAGAGGGGGGAAGGTGGCACGGCGAAGCCGTGACGGATGAGGGGGCGTACTTGAACCGCAATCTTTATCCCGGTGGGAGCCCCAAGGGGCTCCCCTACCCAGGCCCGCAAAGCCCCCCTTGTCAAAGGGGGGCGCGAAGCGGCGGGGGGATTCCCTTTCCTCAACCCTCTCCCAGAGGTTCCTCCCTGTGCGGGTGTGTGCCCGCCCTGCAATCGGTCGAACGTTAAAAAAATCCCCTCCGCGGTGGAGCAATTTCCGCCGCGGAGAGGGTGTCAGCGTATCAAGAGAATCAGCCCGCCGTCAAATCGCAAACGAGGCGGTCATGTTGTTCTTCAAGAGGTGAGTTCTTTTATCTTATCATAGAACCCAAGGAAATGCTACCCGCTTTTTCCACAAAATCCGGGGGCAACTCTCGTGGAAGTCTTTGCCCCTAAAAACCTTGACGGTCCTTCTCCCGCCGCGTAAAATAAAGAATGTTGATTTTATAGAAAAATTCAGAAATAGAGGAGTGAGCGCATGGCCAAACAGGGCTTTGACAACGGCCAATATTTAAAGCTCCAGTCCCAGCACATCCAGGAGCGCATCGCCCAGTTCGGCGGCAAGCTGTACCTGGAGTTCGGCGGCAAGCTGTTTGACGACTTCCACGCCAGCCGGGTGCTGCCCGGGTTCGAGCCGGACAGCAAGATCCGCATGCTGGCCCAGATGAAGGACAAGGCGGAAATCATCATCGCCATCAACGCCAGCGACATCGAGAAGAACAAAGTCCGGGGGGACCTGGGCATCACCTACGACAGCGACGTGCTCCGGCTCATCGACGCCTTCCGGTCCATGGACCTGTACGTGGGCAGCGTGGTGGTCACCCAGTACGCCGGACAGACCGCCGCCGACGCCTTCCAGAAGCGGCTGGAGTCCCTGGGGGTGAAGGTGTACCGCCACTACCCCATCGCCGGCTACCCCCACAACATTGCGAAGATCGTCTCCGACGAGGGCTTCGGGCGGAACGACTACGTGGAGACCAGCCGCCCCCTGGTGGTGGTCACCGCCCCCGGCCCCGGCAGCGGCAAGATGGCCACCTGTCTCTCCCAGCTCTACCACGAGTACAAGCGGGGAGTGGCCGCAGGCTACGCCAAGTTTGAGACCTTCCCTATCTGGAACCTGCCCCTGAAGCACCCGGTGAACCTGGCCTATGAGGCGGCCACCGCCGACCTGGACGACGTGAACATGATCGACCCCTTCCACCTCCAGGCCTACGGCGAGACCACGGTGAACTACAACCGGGACGTGGAGGTCTTCCCCGTCCTGGCGGCCATGTTTGAGAAGATCACCGGCTCCTGCCCCTATAAGTCCCCCACCGACATGGGGGTGAACATGGCGGGCAAGTGCATCTACGACGACCAGGCGGTCCAGGAGGCCGCCCGGCAGGAGATCGTCCGCCGGTACTACGACGCCCGGTGCGAGCTGCGCCAGGGCAAGGGCTCGGAGCAGACGGTATACAAGCTGGAGCTGCTCATGCAGCAGGCGGGGATCACCCCGTCCATCCGGAAGGTGGCCGCCGCCGCCAACCAGGTGGCCGAGCAGACCGGCGAGCCCGCCATGGCCATCGAGCTGCCCGACGGCTCCATGGTCACCGGCAAGACCTCCGAGCTCATGGGCTGCTCCGCCGCCGCCCTTCTGAACGCCCTGAAGGCCCTGTCCGACCTGGGGGGACACGGCGTCCACCTCATCGCCCAGAGCGCCATCGAGCCCATCCAGACCGTCAAGGTCAAGTACCTGGGCTCCAACAACCCCCGGCTCCACAGCGACGAGGTGCTGATCGCCCTGGCCGCCTCGGCCAACCTGGACCCCAAGGCCCAGGCCGCCCTCCACTCCCTGGCCGCCCTCAACGGGTGCCAGGCCCACTGCTCCGTCATCCTCTCGCCCCCCGACGAGAGCACCTATAAGAAGCTGGGCCTCCAGCTCACCTGCGAGCCCCAGTATCAGACCAACAACTTGTATCACCGATAAGCGCAATGAGGCGCCCCCGGGAGAAGGGTCTCCCAGGGGCGCCTGTCTCGTTTTTGGCAGGGTTTCGCCCTGCGGGGAAGGTGCCCCCGGGGGGGCTCCCCCGCAAAGCCTTCCCCCTGGGGGGAAGGTGGCCCGAAGGGCTGGATGAGGGGGCAGGTTTCGGATTGCGTTTGTTATATGCAGGGGAATTTCGCCGCCTGCGGGCGGCGACCTACTTTGCCCATGGCGGCAAAGTAGGCAAAACGCCCCCGGGGACGGCTCCAGATGAGCACTTCGTGCTCATAGTCGCCTTTCCCCGGGCCCCATTACGGGGGTTATCCCTTAGAGCAGGCAGAATCCTTCCGGCGCGCAAAATCTGAGTGAGTGTCCGAATTCCCGCCGGGCCACTGGGCCCTGGGTTTGTGGAAAATTGGAGCGGGTGCGGTTCCACATCTGCGCCTGGCTTGGCCGAGCCAACGCTCCCGATGCAAAATAGCCTTCCCCTGGGGGAAGGTGTCACGCGAAGCGTGACGGATGAGGGGAACGGTCCTGATTATGAGGGTGGTCCCTTTCAACCGTAGGGGCGGCCCCATGTGGCCGCCCGATATCAGGGGATGACAATCCAATCCAGCCACTCCGTCTCAGCGACGGGCTGACCGTCCACGTGGTCAATCGTCCGCACATAGTCCTGGGAGAGGTCGACCTGCCATGCCGTCTCAAAGATACAGGGGTAGACGGCGATGGTGTTCCCGTTTTGGATGGCCTGATAGCTGCGGGTGTACTCTTGGATTGGGGTAGGCGTCCCGTCGATCTCCGCGGTTTCGGACCCGGCGGTCAGCCGCAGGGTCACGCCGCGGTAGACGCCGGTGGCCGTTTTGGTTTCCGGGTCCCAGGAGTAGTCCGCCCCCAGTTTTTCACACAACTCCTCCATGGAGGACAAATAGTACCCGGGATTGCCCTGGGTGTCCTGGTAGTCCATGGCTTCCGCATAGAAGGGGAGCAGGGCCTCGTCTATCTGAACTTCCTTGGGGTCCGACCCGTCCATGGGGAACTCCGTTCCGTCCACAATCAGGGATTCCACCTGGGTGGGGTCGATGACGATCTTGAAATGGTCAATGATCCGGTCCATCCGCTTTTCTTCGGGGAGCCCGTCCACATCCAGAATCTGTTCCTCTCCAATAGGGCCCAACCCCAGCTGGGAGCGGGTCAAAATACTTCCGTCTTTCATTTTCAGGAAGATCAGCGGGTCCGCCACATCGCGCCCGCCGCTCGTCTTAGTATAATTCTGTATGCTGGTATAGGAGAACCGGGTGGAGGAGATGGTCACATCCGTCCAGTATTCCATCTCCCCGATGAGGGGATTCACCTCGATTTCCTGGTTGATGCTCCGGCTTGCCGTGGGCGCGGACTGCTGGATGGGCAGCTGGAGGGTGCAGTCCTCCGCCATAAAGTTGGCGGAAAACGTGATAGGCTCCAGAGTTTCCAGCGCCTTCATGGTCAGATTGGTCTCAATGGAGAAGGAGCGGCTGACTTCCGGATCGGTGGTTTCCTCCGACTCCCACCAGCCTTTTGTCATGCCGGGGGTGAAGGAAAAGGTGCCGGGCCCCCACTCAATATCTGGAAGGACCTGGGCGGCCTGTTCGGTCTTGGGCTCTACCGTGAGATACAGATACAATCCGTCTCCATCCCGCAGGCTGTCCACCGTCAGCCGGTAGTTCTCATCCTCGGTAGACTGGATGGTGCGGTAAGACTCCAAACTGCTGGTATCTCCCCGGAAGAAAATATCCAGCACCCCCGCTTGATAGGCGGCGGCAAAGGCGGTTCCGGTCATCAGCACCGCGGCGGCCACGGCCGCGACGGCGGTTTTCCAGGTCCGCCTGGAGCGGCGGGGCGCTTTTCCGGCCTTCTGCTCCTCCAACGCCCTTAAAATCCGTTCCTCGGCCTCGGGCGGGAGCTTCACCTGGTCCATGGCCCAATTAAACTCCTGTTTCATGGTATCCCTCCTGTTCCAGCTGTTCCTTCAGCTTTTTTCTGGCCCGGCACAGCCGGGAGGTGACGGAGCTCTGGCTCACCCGGAGCATCTGGGCGATTTCCCCGGTGGAGTACCCCTCGTAGTAAAAGAGGTACAGGGCGCCCCGGTCCATGGGCTTGAGGATTTTCACGGTCTCCCACACCGTCTCCACCTTGGGCGGGAGAACGGCCACGGCCTGGGCCTCCTCCAGGGGGACGGTGGCCCGGCGCTTCAGCCGCCGCCACAGGTCCCGGCACTGGTTGGCCGTCACCTGAAGGAGCCAGGCCCGCTCCTTGCCCTCCTCCAGCTCCGGCTGGGTCTCCAAATATTTCAGAAATACCGTCTGGGTCACGTCCTCCGCGTCGGCGGGGGAGCCGGTGAAGGACAGGGCCAGTCGGTAGACCGGGTCCTTGTACCGGTGGAACAGGGCGATCACGTCGTCCATCCCGGCGGCCTCCTTTCTGTGTTTCTTCTTTGAGCGCTCACCTATAAAACGCTTTTGGGTCTGGAATTGTCACCGGGAGGGGGAATTTTTTCTGTTAAATCTTCCCTCTGGGCGGATGAGGGGCGCTCCCCCTCAAAAGCCTTCCCCCTGGGGGGAAGGTGGCACGGCGAAGCCGTGACGGATGAGGGGGCGATGATAGAGCGGTTTCGTTCCTCGCAGGGGGAATTTCGCCGCCTGCGGGCGGCGAGTGACTTTGCCCGCGGCGGCAAAGTCACCAAAACGCCGCCGGGGACGCGGCCGATGGACTACGGCTCCGCTTTGCTCCGCCTAGGTCCATAGGACCGCTTTCCCCGGCCCCCAAATGCGGGGGTTACCCCTCGAAGTGGGCAGAACATTTCCGGCGCGCAAAATCTGGGTGGCTGGTTTCAATTCCTGCCGGCCCACTGGGGCCTGGCTGTGCG
>NZ_NFKI01000096.1 GCF_002160305.1 Pseudoflavonifractor sp. An184 | reverse complement strand
GAAACCGTTTTCGTCATTCGCCGTAGGGGCGGGTCCCAGACCCGCCCGCTCAAGCCTTCCCCCTCAAAGGGGGAAGGTGTCTGGCCGGAGGCCAGACGGATGAGGGTGCCTTCTTGGCATGCGCACCCCCCGGCGATCCTTTGGTGACTTTCCCATCGCTGGGAAAGTCACTCGCCGCCGCAGCGGCGAAATCCTGCCCTCCTGCTGCCGGGACAAATTTTGTAAAAGGAAAGAGGGAAGTTTACGGCGTCACAGAGACCCCCATCACCCGCTGCCCCAGGGCCTCCAGCAGGAGCACATGCTCCTCTCCGGCAGGCAGGAGGACATTTTTCTTCACGCCCCCCTCGGCCCCCCGGCAGGCCAGTTTCAGCGCGTCGGCGGTGGGCTTGGGCAAGGCCCCCTCTTTCAGCAGCTCGTCCGCCTTGATCAGGTTCATGTGGAGCAGCTCCACCTGCCGGTCCTCCCCCAGGGCCAGGGAGGGCTCGCCGTCCACAAAGAGGACCAGGCGGTCGGCCTTCATGGCCTGGGCCACCGCCGCCGCCTCCTCGCCGCTGCCGGTGAGGACGGGCAGGAAGCCCCCGGCCAGCAGGGTGTCCAGCACCTTGGGCCGCACGTTGATGCCCGTGTCCGTGCGCTTCAGGAGGCCGCCGTCCCCGGCGGACAGGGCCACCCCGGAGCCGGACAGGGCGGGGGGCAGCTCGCCTCCCTGGGGGCGCACCAGCACCACCCGGGCCCCCGCCCGGGCCAGGGCGGGCCCGTCCAGCAGGGCGGAGAGCCCCTCCGGCGGGGCATAGACCACCCATGTCTCCCCCTGGCGCTCCTCCAGGGCGGGCAGGACGGACAGGGCGGCCTTGGCGGGGGAGGCGGGGTCCAGCCGGTGGATCAGGTCGAACTCCTGGAGGAAGGCCTGTACATACTCTACGTCGGTGGGGGTGTCGATATACTCGACGCCCCGCTTTTGGCGGGTCTCCCGCCCCTTGCCGGTGAGCAGCAGGATGGAGGGCCACTGGCTGTCCAGCACCGCCCGGCGGATGGCCTCCCCCCGGTTGGGGATGATCTGGACGGGACAGCCCTCCTTCTCCACGTTGGGGGCGATCTCCCGGCAGATGGCCAGGGTGTCCTCCTCGCCGCTGTCCTCCTCGGTGAGGTAGACCCGGTCGCACCACTGCCCGGCGGCCTCCCCCAGGTCGTGGCGGCGGTCGAAGGCCTTCTTGCCGGGGCAGCCGAAGACGATGGCCATATTCCGGCCGGGGTACTCCTCCCGCACCGAGCGGAACAGGGTCTCGAAGGACAGGCGGTTGTGGGCGTAGTCCACAATGGCCTGGACGCTGCCGTCGGCGTTGGAGAACACCTCCATCCGCCCGGGCACCCGGGCCCGCACCAGGCCGTCGTACACCGCCCAGTCGGGGATGTGCAGGGCCTCGCACACGGCGATGACCCCCAGGGCGTTCTCTACGTTGAACAGTCCGGGCATGGTCAGCCGTAACTCCCGCTCATAGGAGGGGGTGCGCACCTGGAACACCGTCTGGCCGTCCTCTTTGCGCACCGAGGAAGCGTACACGTCCGCCTGGGGATTCTTTTGGGAGAAGGTGATCACCGGCTTCCCGGCGGCCTGGGCGGCGGCGAGCACCTCGGGGGCGTGATCGCAGTCCAGGTTGACGCAGTTCACCTGGGCCTGGCCGAAAATTTTCAGCTTGGAGGTAAAGTAGTCCTGGAAATCCGGGTGCTCGATGGGGGAGATGTGGTCGTAGCCGATGTTGAGAAAACAGGCGGCGGCAAATTCCGTACACAGGGAGCGGTGGTACTTCAGCGCCTGGCTGGACACCTCCATGGTCAGGTACTCCAGCCCCGCCTGTGCGGCGTGGGCCAGGTGCCGCTGGAGGTCCAGGGGCTCCGGAGTGGTCAGGTGGGACTCAAAGCGCTCCGCCCCGTCGTAGGTGTCGATGGAGGAGATGACCCCCGTCTCCCCCTTGCCCTGGCGGGAGCGGTACGCGTCCAGCACCGACTTTAAATAGTAGGTGGCCGAGGACTTGCCCTTGGTGCCGGTGAAACCGATTACCTTCAGTTTCCCGGAGGGGTGGTCATAACACAGGTCGGCCATAAGGGCCATGGCCCGGCGCAGGTCGGACAGGAGGATGCAGGGCAGGGGGGAGTCCGGCCAGCGCTTCTCACTGGCGTAGGCCACCGCCCCCCGGCTCTGGGCCATGTCCAGAAACTCCGCCTTGAAGTGGGCTCCCTTGCACACAAAGAGGGTGCCGGGCACCACCGTGCGGGAGTCGCAGGACACCAGGGCAATGGGCTGCTCCCGGTCCAGGTCCGCGGGGACGGGGGCGGCCAACAGGCCCTCCCGCTCCAGAAGGGTCAAATAGTCGTTCAATGTATGTGCCATGGGGCGTCACCTCTTGTTTTTCGTTGATTTCGCAGCAGGTCCCGGAGCCCCTCCGGGGAGAGGGCGCGCTTCCAGCTGTGGGCCCCGGCCTTCTCACTGGGGCCTGGGCTGTCTTTCTCTGAAATTAGGGGTTCCCCTACTTTGTGAAAATACGGCGCAGAGGTCCGTGGCAGGCCTGGATGGACCGCTCGGCCAGCACCGCCATGGCGTCCAGGTAGAAGGGGGACAGGTGGTGCTGGCTGGAGAACACCGACAGCTCGGTGCAGGCCAGGATGGCACAGTCGCACCCCTGCTCCTCCAGATCCTGGTGGACCACGGCGAATTTCTCCGGGTCCCCCGCCTTGCCCGCCTTGATGTCGTCATAGATGATAGACATCACTTTTTTCTGGGCCTCGGGGGAGGGGACTCTGGGCTCCATGCCCAGGGCGATGAGTTCCTTTTGGTAAATGCCCGTCTGGATCGTGCCGTCGGTGCCCAGCACGCCGGGGTAGTGGCAGCCCCGGCTGGCCAGGACCTGGCAGGCCTCCCGCACCATGTGGAGGATGGGGATGGAGATTTGCTCCTGCACCTTGTCCAGGAAGTAGTGGGCGGTGTTGCAGGGCACCGCGATGGCGGTACAGCCCCCCTGCTCCAGCAGCTTGGCGCCGTACAGCAGGCGGTCGTACACCGGCTCCTCCTCCCCGGACAAGATCGCCGCCGTGCGGTCGGGGACCCCGTTGTCGGAGAAGATCAGCATGGAGATGTGCTCCTGGTCGGTGCGGGCCGCCGTGCGGTCGATGATATACTGGTAAAAGGTGTTGGTGGCCTGGGGGCCCATGCCGCCCAGAACGCCGAGACGGTAATCTGACATAGTACCGAGCTCCTTCTTTATTTGTCATTGGGGGAGAGTTTCGCCACCGGGGACGGCTCCAGATGAGCGCTTCGTGCTCATAGTCGCCTACCCTATCCCCTCTGTCGCTACGCGACATCTCCCCCTGACAGGGGGAGTCGGCCCCGGACCCCATTACGGGGGTTACCCCTTGGGGCAGGCAGAATCTTTCCGGCGCGCAAAATCTGAGTGCCTTTTCGCCATTCAATCCGGGCCACCGGGCCCTGGGTGTGCAAAGATTGCAGCCGACGCGGTTCCACACCTGCGCCTGGCTTTTCTCAGCCAACGCTCCCGGTGCGAATCCTGGCGGGCCGGTCTGGGACCGGCCCCTACGAGGGAAACGGGACCCTCCCTAGGGGCGGGCGTCCTCACCCGCCCGCGCCCTCGTCTACGCCAGCAGGACGATGGTATCCGGGTCCACCCAGGCACGCTTGGGGCGGCCGGGGTCCACATAGACGGTGGGGTGCTGGAGCCCCGGGGCGGGTTCCTTCCACAGAAGGCCGCTGTCCACCCCGTAGGTCCGGCCCCCGTACTCATAGGTGCATCGGACGCTCCAGGGGGAGCCCTGGCCCGGCCAGCTGGAGAAGCTCTCCCGCTCCCAGCGGATGAAACTATGGCGGCGCACCTGAACGATGGTGCCCGGCACGGCGGTTCCGGCGGACTGGAGCCGCCCCTCCCGCCCGCGCCGCCGCCGGACCGCCAGGGCGCACACCAGACCGACGAGCAGGCACACCACCCCAATGGGCAGGAAGGCCCAGGACGAGGCCGCCCCCCGGATGGAGACGCCCAGACATCCGTACAGCGTGCCGGCCGCCACAAAGGCGGCGCCCAGGAGTCCGAACGTCATGGCACGCAGGGCGGAAATTGAGTCCGGCGGACGCATGGCGGCCCTCCTCTCAGTTTCTGTGTCAGTCCTATTCTTCCCGGAACAGCAGCTCTATCATCCGCTCCGGGGCCTCTAAAAACCGCCTGGTGAGCTGGTAGTGCTCCGTATCCCGGTAGGCTACCCGGTCAATGCCGTCCTGAGAGAGCTGATAGATGCACGCCCCCGGGTAGGCCATCAGAATGGGGGAGTGGGTGGCGATGATGAACTGGGAGTGTTTCTTCACCAGATTGCGCATGAGCACCAGCAGGGACATCATCCGGGTGGGGGAGAGGGCGGCCTCCGGCTCGTCCAGCAGGTAGAGGCCATCGCCCCCGAAGCGGTGCTCCACCAGGGCGAGAAAACTCTCCCCGTGGGACTGCTTATGGAGAGACACCCCGCCGTAGCTGTCGATGAGCCGTGGCCCGGGGATCGTTTCATCCATCTCGTCGATGTTGGTGGCCACGTTGTAAAAGCTCTCCGCCCGGAGGAAGAAGCCGTCCCGGGGGTAGGCCGTCCTCCCCACGGTGAGGTACTCATGGAGGGGGGAGTGGGTGGCCCGGGTGGAGAAGTCGAAGTTCCGGGTGCCCCCCTCGGCGTTGAAGCCGCAGGCCACAGCCACGGCCTCCAGCAGGGTGGACTTGCCCGTGCCGTTCTCCCCCACCAGAAAGGTCACGCCGGCGGGAAAGAGGAGGGGGTGCTCCCGGTCCCCCAGAGCCCGCACCGCCGGGAGGGCCGACAGGTAGCTGTCCGCCGGGACGGGCTCGCGCAGGTAGATGCGGTCGATGTAGCGGCGTGGCAATGGGATCACCTTCCTTTTTCAGCGGGGGATTTCGCCGCCCGGCGGCGGGAGGTTCCGCCCCGCGGGGCGGGTTACTTTCTGGATGTGCCCAGAAAGTAACCAAAGAGGCACCAAGGGGCAGGCTCAGGATGGGCACTCACGTGCCCATATTCGCCCGCCCCCTGGACCCCAATTTTACGGGGGCCGCCAATTAGGCTGCCTCAGCAATGATCGCAAAGGCGCGGGTGGCTCAGCTGACTGGTCTCCCTTCTATTACCGCTGCCGCTGAGGGTCCGGTAACCTTTGGGTGTTTCTTCTATCGGTGGAAAGCGCGCCTTTTGCGTGGGTGGGGCTCAAGTTTGGCTCAGGGGACCGGCGGGCGGGTGAGGACACCCGCCCCTACGGCGTATCCGAAGGTGCGTTTGATCTTTTGTAGGGCCCGATGCCCCCATCGGGCCGTTCTCGGGCGGCCCCGTGTGCCGCCCCTACGAAATATGGGAAACTTTCCGGTCTTTCCGTAGGGGCCGGTCCCAGACCGGCCCGCGGGCGGCCAAAGGCCGCCCCTACGGCGGGAACGGGCCGGTAGCGTTGGCTCGGCAAAGCCAGGCGCAGTTTTTGAACCGCACCATTCGAAATTTTCCGTCCAACAGGCCGCCGAAGGCGGCCCCCAACGCAAAGCCCAGCGTAGCGGGTTTGCGTTGGAGAGGAGGAGCGATGGAGTGAGCGAGCTTTGCCCGGTCCGGGCGAAGCGAGGGATACGAAATCCGCGACGACGAAGTGGCCCGGTGGGAATTTAGA
>NZ_NFKI01000095.1 GCF_002160305.1 Pseudoflavonifractor sp. An184 | reverse complement strand
GGTCCGGGGGGAGGGGGCGGGCGGACAGCCGATAGGCTGTACGACCATTAGCCCCCTCCCCCCGGCAAAATAGGAGGGCTACGCCCTCCTATTTTGTATTATAGGTTAATTTTATGTTATGTAATGATTTATAAATTCGAGACATTTTCAATCATTTAGTAAGGGAACCCAGACCTGAAAATCATGCGGAAGGGGGAAAGGGAGAGCCAAAGAGCGGCGGCCTGCTTGGGCCACCTTTAAGAGAAAGCCACCTCTCCCTTTCCCCCTTGGTGGACTGGGTGCAAACCTGGAGCCAGTTGCTGAACCCCCATTCCCTCTCCGGCTTTCTCCCTGTGAGAGAAAGACTTTTGTCTTTGTTATTATTAGGGCGCAATGACAAAAATTCGAATGACGTTTTTGAGGAAAAACGTCAAGAAGGCTTATTTTCATTTTTTATGATGCCATCTGCGGCATCCAGGCCCAGTTGGATGGCCCAGATTAGACGCTGACGGGCAGCATTTGTCATTTGAGTATTTCCATATGAGTATATGTCATTATTTTCTAGACTTTTCTGCAGAACTTTCAGGATATGCCTAATATCACGGGATGTACGATTATTCGCATCAGCCTTACTAATAATAGTCCATACACCATTTTCATACCTAATCTCTGCGATATAGTCATTAATAAACTTAACTAATTCCTTAACTCGAAGTTTCTGTGGATCAATACCCCAGGATTCTAAAAGGACTTGTTCTGATAACTCGGTTGCTTTTAAAAAGCCGGAATAGTCTTCAAGTATTTCTTTCCAGCAATTATACGGCGGAGATTGTGTAAGAAATGAGTAGGGCACGTTAAAAAAGCGCTCCATTTTTATAAGTATTTTATCGGTCGGTGTTGTATGCTTGTTCTTCCATAAGGAAACAGTGCTTTTATTGAATCCCATCAATTTAGCTGCCTCGCTGGGAGAAATCTCAATATCACGGCAAAGGGCAATATATAGGTCGTAAAAATCGACTTTCATGATGGCCTCCTTAGAAGTTGAGAAAATTTGAAAATACTACTTGACAAAATCGACATCGTGGTATATCATCGGTGTAGATTTAATTGATTCTATTTTATAGCAAAAATAAACTAGAGTCAAGAGAATCTTACCTGCACCTTGATAATTGAATCTTTCAACTCTTTTCTTACTAAAATTTCAATAGGAGGTATTTTCCCATGATAGATTTTAGAAAGTTAAAGACAGAGGTACCCACTAATGCGCACCTCAGCCGTGAGTACGACGCTCATCTCCCGGGTAACGTCCGTTTACATCCTGTTTCCACGGATGTGACCTGTATTGCAGAAGGCATTGACGCTGTTCTGGACAGTTTTGATGCAGTTATCATTCAGGCACCGACGGGATTTGGCAAGACGTACTTTATCTTGCTTGAGGTCTTGCCGAGGGTATTGCAGTCTGGGGGTAAGATGCTGCTGGTCAGTAATCGGCTTGCAGTATCTTATCAGCAGAAACTAGAAGTAATGGAAATGGTCGAGCCGTCTGAGATCGGTTGCCTCACCCCAGAAGGGGTTTTAAAGAAAACTGATTTTGGTCCTGTGAAGATCATGACCTTACAGGCACTGGATTTCTTCCTGTCTACTACGCAGGGAAGAGAGTATGCCAAGGAAGTATCGGTTCTGGTTGTGGATGAAGTCCACTACTTCACATCTGATATTTCTTTCAATCCAAATGCCGCACGGCTACTGAATATAGTCCCTCAGTTGTTCAATGAGGCAACCCGAATCTATATGACGGCTACTCTGGAGGATACCTTACTACCTGTGGCAGAGGCAGAAGGCAGAGCAACGCGTCCCTTGGTAGAGCGTACCGGAGCACGGTTTTCTCCTCTGATGTTGGGGCAAACACCAGTTATTGACTTGTATCAGTATAAATATGGCAAGTACAGTAGCCTGCCCATCCGCTACTTCCATCATGACGATGAACTCTATCATGAAATCAGGGAAAGCGGAGAGGACAAGTGGCTGATCTTTGTTCCATCCAAGGAACGGGGAGCGGTCTTGCAAGAAACCATCGGAGATGATGCCGAGTTTATCTCGGCGGACTCAAAGGGGAGCAATGTGTGGAATCAGTTGCTTGATGAAGAGCGGCTCCCTTGTCGAGTTCTAATAACCACCTCCGTCTTAGACTGTGGCGTAAACATCCACGATGAAGATCTGAAACATGTGGTAATCCCCTTTGAGGATCGCACCATGTTCATACAGGCGCTTGGTCGTGTCCGTTTTAAAGGAACGCCCAAGTTCACTCTCTACATCAAAACTGTCAGTCAAAAACGGCTCAATGGGCTGGTACATAGGAACAGTGCACTATTGTCTTTAGCGGCAGAAATCAAGCAATCCAAGCACTACAACCGTTATGTTGATCGCTTCCGCTTGGAAGGAGATCGCACTAAAGGTGCCCTGCTATACCTTGATTATGACGGCCGTTATAAATTTAATGAGTTGCTATATCACAAACTGCTCCGTCAGGAGAGTTATTACAAGCAGTTGGAGACGGCTATCGACCAGTACGGCGATTCTGCCTTTCCACGCCTGGTCCATCAATGGCTCGGTCAACCTGACTCCTATGATGACCGGAACTGGCTGGATTACAATACCATTCAAGAGGGCATGCAGGATCTGCTATCTTTCTTAGGTGAGTACAGTGGCCGTCACTTGACGTCCGAAGATGAGCAGAGGAAATTCAGTGATGAACTGCACTGTTTTTATCAGAAAATTACGAAAAACAAAAAGGAACCAAGGGGCAAAAGAAAATTTCTGGAAATGGCGGCACTAAATAATTGCCTAGAAGAACTTGGTATAAGCGGTGCTGTTAGAAATGGTGGGGCAGGTGGCGGATGGCATTTTAGTATGGAAGCGGTTGACGATGCAGGTGTGACTGTGGAGCAAGAATAATTTAGAACGGGAGGCTACGGCAAACAAGATAACGGTGGCGGTGGTGGCGGAGTTTAGTATAAATTAGTCTGAAGGAGGAGGTCTGGAGGAAGGTATCGAGCCGGCTCGATTTGGTGGCGGCGGTGGCGGTAGTAGCATGGATATGTGCGTTGCTGAATATAGTTTGAATGCGAGATTTAACTCTATTATTTGAAATCGCATCAAGAAGGTGGTGACACCTATGGCAACTGCGTGTAGTTCCGAAAGCCATGATAGGCCGTACCAGAAACGGGTGATCCGGGTTGTGAATGTCACGCCGACCTATCGCACGGAAGAGCGGGAACGCATGAAACAGATAATTTCCGAACAACTGTACGATGTGTTCTGCAAGTACGCGTTAAGTTAAATCTTGAAGTTGCCGGAGCCGCCCTTGTGCCAACAAGTCAGCGGCTCCGTTCTTTTTGCGATGAGAAGAAGGGAGCAAAACCATGAATCTCATCGATGCCATCTACACCCGGCAATCGGTTGACCGGGCCGACAGCATCTCAGTGGAGAGCCAGGCTGAGTTCTGCAAAAGGGAGGTTGTAGATGCTGATATTAAAGTCTATACGGACAAAGGCTACAGCGGGAAGAATGTTGACCGACCTGCCTTTCAGGAGATGTTGGCCGACATAGAGGCTGGAAAGATTCGCCGGGTCATTGTTTACCGCCTGGACCGGATCAGCCGCTCCGTATTGGACTTCGCCAATATTATTGAAGTATTCCAGCGACACAATGTTGACTTCGTCAGCACCATGGAGAAGTTCGACACGGGAACTCCCATCGGTAAAGCCATGCTGATGATTGTGATGATCTTCGCCCAGTTGGAGCGCGAGACGATTCAACTGCGGGTTCTGGATGCCTACCATTCCCGAAGTAAGAGGGGGTTCTACATGGGAGGCAAAGTACCTTATGGGTTTCGACTAATTGAAACTGTGATAGATGGGGTACGAACCAAGATGTATGAACCGATCCCGGAAGAAGTGGAGATCGCCCGGGAGATCTTCTCCATGTACGCCGAACCGCAGACGTCCTTTGGCGATATTGTACGCTGTTTAGAGGAGAGGCAGGTAAAAAAGCGGGATGGCAATCCCTTTTCAAGACCACGCCTCCGGGATCTGGTAGTCAACCCCGTTTATGTGAAGGCCGACTATCGAATCTATGAGTTCTTCAAGGCGCAAGGCACCAACATCATTAACCCGCCAGAAGATTTCATCGGCACCAATGGAGCCTACCTGTACTCTGGAGATGAGGCAAGTAAACGCAAGACGGTTTCACTGCAAGGACATACTCTGGTACTGGCACCGCACGAGGGGATTATAGATGCTGGGACTTGGATCAAGTGTAGGAGCAAGTGCTTGATCAACAGCCGGGTAGCCAAGCCGGTCAAGGCAAAGGCAACATGGCTGGCCGGGAAGATACGATGCGCTCAGTGTGGCTATGCCCTCAGCGCCAAAACCTACCATTGTAAAACGAAAGCAGACAACCGCTACTTCCTCTGCACGCACAAATATAACACGGGAAGTTGTCATTTTGGCTCTCTAAATGCCGATTTTGTTGAAGATACGGTATTTGAGGAGATGAAGAAGAAACTGGCGGAGTTCCAGACAATATCCAAGCAACAACAAGAGAGTTTTGACTTGCAGACGATTAAACTGAAAAGCCAAATCGAGAAGATTGACCAGGAGATTTCGGGTCTGCTGGATAAGGTTGCCCAGGCCAATGATTCTGTCATGAACTACATCAACATCCGTGTGACGGTACTGGACGCCGAGAAAAAGGAACTATATGCCGAAATTGTACGATTGAATGAAGGGGCAGGGCAGAGCGTAGAAGAACTCTGCGGATATTTGGACTATTGGGGCGAACTGTCGATCAGCGATAGGATAACCGTCGTAGACAGCCTGATCGAAAGTATTTATGCTTCACAGCAAGAAATCAAAATTAACTGGAAGATTTGAAGAACTAATAAATCGCAAATCCATTCCGTTCTGTTTGGAATGGTTCGCCGAAGCGCTGGAAGTGCACGATCTCCCGCTCCCGCAGGAAGCGGATAACATTATTTACGTCCGGATCGTCGGAAAGACGCAGGATGTTGTCATAGGTAAGGCGGGCCTTCTGCTCTGCTGCAATGGTGTAAGAGCAACTTTGACCTATGTTTCTCGCGAGAGAGCGACAGCTGATCTGCCACTCCGAGGGATACAGCCGGGCGTGGCGTCCAACCACGGAGACGTAATGCACTGGTTCCCCAAGTTCGGGAAAAATATGGACGGCTTCCGGGCAGACGTATCCAGGGAGCTGAAAGGAGACGAGGACGACATGACGCAGGAGCAGTTCAATCAGATGATGACCGAGTATGAGCGGACCAAGAATCCGGTCCCTGATAACACCCCGGCGGACTGGGAGGCTCCGGCTGTCCAGTGGGCCAGAGACAACGGGCTCCTGGCAGGGGATGGATCGGGGAACCTGATGCTTCACTCCAACATGACGCGAGCCCAGTTCCTTGTGATGTTGAAGAAGTACCACGAGAAAAAAAGCGAAATTCGGTGAGGGTGTAAAGGGAAAATACTTTTCCACCACCATTTCCACCACCCGGACGCACAGGAACGCTCGGTTTTGCATTTCTTTTTCCAGTTCACAAGGAAAGAAAAAACCCCGAAAGTGCTTGAAAATCAAGGCTTTCGGGGCTTTTTTGAATGAGGGGTTACGACAATCTGGATATTTTCAAGTTCCTTTCAAGGGGACAGGCCTATACGCACCCGGCCTTCTGGCCGGCGGCGCGGGTGCGCCGTACAAGCGTTTTCG
>NZ_NFKI01000094.1 GCF_002160305.1 Pseudoflavonifractor sp. An184 | reverse complement strand
ACCCCAGGCGCGGTTGTGGAATCGCACCAACTCCAATTTTCCAAAAACCCAGGGCCCAGTGGCCCGGAAGAAATCGCAGAAAGCCACTCAGATTTTGCGCGCCGGAAATTTTTGCCTGGCTCAAGGGGTAACTCCCGTAATAGGGGTCCGGGGAAAGCAGTCCTATGGACCTAGGCGGAGCGAAGCGGAGCCGTAGTCCATCGGCTGCGTCCCCGGTGGCGTTTTGCCTTCTTTTTCGCCATGGAAAAAGAAGGTCGCCGCCCGCAGGCGGCGAAATCCCCCCTGCGGATAACGAACCAAATCCGAAACCTGCCCCCTCATCCGGCCCTTCGGGCCACCTTCCCCCCGAGGGGAAGGCTTTTTGGGGGGAGCCCCCTTCATCCGCCCCCTTCGGGGGCACCTTCCCCCCAAGGGGAAGGCTTAAAAAAGAAACGAACCACAGTAAAGTGAGGAACCCCCTATGGAACTCTCCCCCCTGGCGGGCAACCGCGCCCTGAAAACCCAGCTCTCCCAGCAGGAGGAGGGGCGGGGGCTGTCCCACGCCTACATTCTCTCCGGCCCCGCCGGCTCGGGAAAGCACACCCTGGCCCGGCTCCTGTGCGGAGCCATGCTGTGCACCGCCCCCGCCCAGCGGCGGCCCTGCGGCCATTGCGGCCCGTGCAAAAAGGTGTTTGCCGGCATCCACCCGGACGTGGCGGTGATTGCCGGACCCGCCGAGGGCAAGCCCATTACGGTGGACCAGGTGCGGCAGCTGCGCGCCGACGCCTACATCCGCCCCAACGAGGGGGAGCGGAAGGTCTACCTGCTGGAAGGGGCCGACCGGATGAACGCCAGCGCCCAGAACGCCATGCTCAAGCTGCTGGAGGAGGGCCCGGCTTACGCCGCCTTCCTGCTGCTGGCGGAGAACGGCGGCGGGGTGCTCCAGACGGTGCGCTCCCGGTGCGAGGAGCTCTCCCTCACCCCCGTGCCCCCCGGGGAGGCGGAGGAGTGGCTGAGGACCCGCTTCCCGGACCGGTCCGGGGCGGACCTGCGCCGGGCGGTCCAGGAGGCCCAGGGCATTCTGGGCCGGGCGGTCTCCCTGCTGGAGGGGGACGGCGGACAGGCCCAGGAGCGCCGCGCCCAGGCGGACGCCCTGGTTCGGGCCCTGGAGGGGACCGACGAGCTGGCCCTGTTTGAGGCCAGCCTGCTACTGGAGAAGGCCCCCAAGGAGGAGCTGCCCCGCCTGCTGGACCAGCTCTACCTCCAGCTGGGGGAGCGGCTGGCGGTGAGCGGGGAGAAATCCCGCCTGCTGAAGGCGGCCGCCCTGGTGCGGAAGCTGCGGGGGGCGGCGGAGCTCAACGCCAACCCGGGCCAGCTCTCCGGCTGGCTGTGCGCGGGCATGTTTTTGGAGAATGAAAAAGGCAGAATGCAGAATGCAGAATGATGGCGTCCCGGCGGAGCCGGGACGATTAACCCCCGCCTTCGGCGGGATACTTCTGTTGGAGCCGGGGGAGGAAGCGAGGAGGCTCTATCTCCTATCTTCTATCTCCTATCTCCTAACTTCACATAAGGAGGAACTATGGTCGAGATCATCAGCGTCCGCTTCAAGGAAGGCGGAAAGCATTACTATTTCAACCCCAACGGGGCTCGGTTTCAGCCCGGCGAGGGGGTCATTGTAGAGACCACCCGGGGCACCGAGTTCGGCGAGTGCGTCCAGGGGAACACTCCCATCGACGAGATGGAGCTCACCGCCCCCCTGCGCCCGGTGCTCCGCCGGGCCACCCCGGAGGACGAGCTCACCCGGGAGAAGAACAAGGAGAAGGAGGCCAAGGCCCTGGAGATCTGCCAGCAGAAGATCCTGGAGCACGGCCTGGAGATGAAGCTGGTGGACGCGGAGTGGAGCTTTGAGGGGAACAAGGTCCTCTTCTTCTTCACCGCCGAGGGCCGGGTGGACTTCCGGGCCCTGGTGAAGGACCTGGCCAGCGCCATCCACGCCCGCATCGAGCTGCGCCAGATCGGCGTGCGGGACGAGGCCAAGATGCTGGGCGGCCTGGGCATCTGCGGGCGGCCCTTCTGCTGCTCCCAGTTCCTGGACGAGTTCCAGCCCGTGTCCATCAAGATGGCCAAGACCCAGAACCTGTCCCTGAACCCCACCAAGATCTCCGGCACCTGCGGCCGGCTCATGTGCTGCCTGAAGTACGAGCAGGAGGCCTATGAGGACCTGGTGAAAACCTCCCCCAAGCCCGAGTCCTTTGTGGAGACCCCCGACGGGGCGGGCACCGTGTCCTCGGTGAACCTGCTGCGGCAGACGGTGCAGGTGCGGCTGGACTCCGCCCCGGAGAGCCCCAAGTGCTACCACAACTGCGAGCTGTGCGTCATCCGCAACGGCAAGGGCAAGCGGCCCGAGGGCTATGTGGAGCCCCCCCTGGAGGAGCTGGCCAAGCTGCGCAAGCCCCAGGAGCCGGAGGAGACCCCCGACCTGAAGGGGTCGGCCTCCCCCCTGGCCGCCGCCCTGGAGGCGGTGTTCAACGGGGAGACCCCCCAGTACGAGGGGGTGGGCGGACAAGCCCAGGAGGCCCCCAGGAGCCGGGACCGCCGCCGCTCCCGGAGAAGCCGGGGCGGCCGCTCCCACGGAGAGGGGGAGGGCCGGGAGGCCGCCCAGAGCCGGGAATCCGCCCCGGCCAAGGAGAAGAAGCCCCCCCGGGCGGACAAGCCCAGGGAGGGCCGGGAGCGCCCCGCCGGAGAGGCCAAGCCTCCCCGTGAGGGGGGCGAGAAGCGCAGCTCCCGTCCCCACCGCCGCCGCCGTCCCAGAGGCGGAGGGGGCGGCAAGCCCCAGAGCGGCGGGGAGTCCTGAGCACCCCTTCGGCGGCTGAGCCCTCTCTCTTGGGGCTCAGCCGCCTTTTGCCCATTGGGAAAACCATATCGCCCCATACAGAATTTCAAATTGGACAAGTCCCGGCCCCGGTGGTAGGATAGGGACACAGCCCCTCCCCCCTCTCCCCTGGCGGGGGAGCGGGGACCGGAAGCTGGGAAAGGAGAGAATTACAATGGACGGATTTTTCAGCGCCCTCTCCGCCTCTCTGGTGCTGCTGATGCTCATGTCGGTGGGCTACTTCATGGGGCGGCTGGGCTGGATGACGGCGGCGGAGAAGCGGTTTCTGAGCAAGTTCATCGTCAATATCGCGGTGCCCTGCAACTGCGTCACCGGACTGCTGAACAACCTGGACCACGACAGCCTGCTCCAGGCGGGGCTGATGGTGGCCTCGGCTATGGTGGGGGTGGCGGTGACCCTGGCCCTCTGCCTGCTGCTGGCCAAGCTGCTCCGCCTGCCCCGGGAGCGGTGGGGGGTGTTCGTGGCCATGGCCGCCTTCTCCAACACCCTGTTCATCGGCCTGCCCGTGTCCACCCAGCTGTTCGGGGACGTGTGCGTCCCATATGTGATGATGTACTACTTGGCCAACACCCTGTTCGTCCAGTCCGCCGGCATCCTGCTCATCGAGCGCTCCGGCACCCGGGCGGGAAAAAAGACCACCGTGGGCGGCTTCTTCAAGGACGTCTTTACCAAGCCCCCCATTCTGGCGGTGCTCTTCACCGTGCTGCTGCTGGTGCTGGACCTGCGGCTGCCCGGCCCCATTATGACCTGGGCGGGGTACATCAGCCAGTCGGTCTCCCCCATGGCCCTCATCTACTGCGGGTACATCGTGTTCGAGCTGGGGCTGAAAAACCTGCGGCCCATGAGGGGGCTGCCCGCCATGATCCTCATGCGGCTGGGAATCGCCCCGGTGATCTGCTGGTTCTTCTGCCACCTGTTCGGCATGAGCGGCCTGCCTCTCAGCGTCTTTGTGGTGGAGAGCGCCCTGCCGGTGGTGAGCCAGGTGCCCGTGCTGGCGGGGGCCTACGGGGCGGACGACCAGTACGCCGCCACCGGGGCGGTCCTGTCCACCCTGTGCAGCTTTGTGAGCATTCCCATTTTAATGCTGGTCCTGGGATAAAAATAGACGGCCGAAAGGCCGTCTATTTTTTTGCCTCAAATTCCCCGCTCATCTCCTGGGCCATGTGGATAAAATCTGTAATCACACTCCACTGGTGGGGCTGCTTCAAATATCCGAAGTGGATCATATGGCGGGCCTCCTCCCCCAGGTGGATGAGCTCCAGCTGGGCCTCCTGCTGAGGCGTAAGGGAGGGACGGATCATATTCTGGGGCGCAAAGCAGGCCCCCATTCCAGATACGGCCAGAACCAGCTCAGACCGGACCGTTGTATGGTGTACCTCAATTTTTGGAATCGGTACGATACCCCACCGGCGTAGCAGATCATAGCCAAAAATTCCATTGCCCTCCTGCTGGGCAGCCAGGATAAACGGACAATCTCGGAGGGGAGACAGATCCCCTGATTGCAGCCGGACGAAGTCAGCCATTCCAGGCGTTATTCCCAGACGGTTCAAAAGCGCCTTAGATACCACCAGGACATACTCCTCCTGATAAAAGTCCTCCGTCTGGACTGCGGGCGGCACCACAGGCAGGGGGGCGATTGCCAGGTCAATCTCTCCGTTTTCCAGAAGGGCACTGAGATTAGTGTTGATCTCTCCCACCAGCCGGATGGCAATGTTGGGGTACTCCTGCTGAAAGCGGATCAGCAGCGGAGGAATCACAATATCCCCCCGGGTATAGTTAATCCCGATGCGCAGCAACCCCCGCTGATTTTCGGTAATGTCCTGAAATTCCCGCTCCAGGGAGTTCGCCCGCCGCTGAAAGTCCAGAGCGTATTCCAAAAACACCTCCCCGGCGTAGGTCAGCTCCAAGGGAATGCTCCGCACCAGCAGCTTGGCGCCCAGCTCCCCCTCCAGCTTGGCGATGTGGGCGCTGAGGGTCTGCTGGGTGATGTGCAGCCGCTCCGCCGCCCGGGAGAAGCTCCGCTCCCGGGCCACCATGACAAAGTAGTCCATGCTGGAAAAGTTCATCCTGGTCCCCCCTCCTCTTTTGCCGCGGCCCTCCGCGCCCCCACCTGACCCACCCCGGACGCCGGAATGTTTTCCACAAAACGGGCTCCCGCTGTGGAATCCGCCCCTCCCGGTCGCTCCCTAACGAGCTCCTCCAGGCGGAGGCCTCCACGTCCGCTCTCCCAAAGGTACAAATTTTAACTGTATTATATACCAGATTTAACAGTTTTACAAATGTATTTTCCCCTGCTATACTGAAGGCACAGCAGGAGGAAAACTCCCCCGGCTCCATCGATGGAAGATCATCTGAGCACCCCTCAGAGACGCGGCGCGGCGTTCCTATGGAAGTTCTCTGCCTGAGCAATCCAAACAGGAGGGATTCAGTATGAAACGCGAAATTATTCCCGGCCGCTTCATCCTTTTGATTTTGGCGGCATTTCTGGCGATTATGGTCCTGCCCATCGTCCTTGCCTCCCTGTCCGGACAGCTGGACCTGCCGGTGGAGCAGAGCTACGCCTCCGATACCCAGGAGCTGACCATCGCCCCCAAGGCGGACTGGAGCATCGTCTCCGTCCTTCCCCAGGAGGACGGACTTCTGGCCCCGGAGATGACGGGGGAGGGCGTGACCGTCCCCCTGGCCGGGCTCCCCGCGGGGGAGGCTGAGACCCTCCAGCTCCTGTGCCGGAGCCAGGACGGCGGACCGGCGGAGGAGACCCAGGTGGCCCTCCAATTTCTCCCCGGGGCCGACGGGACCCTCACCCTCCGGGTCTATCCGGAGAAGGCCGACCTTCTGAATGTAAACTTCCGCTATGAATACTCCCCATCCGCCTGAACCTCCCATCAGGCCAAGATCCGACATACACAACGCACAGCGCCGTGGGCATTCCCCACGGCGCTGTGCGTTCAGGCTGCTGGAAAAGTCCAAAGACTTTTCCGGCAGCCTGAAAGAATGCCGATACTTTCCCGCCGCCGCGCGGCGGAAAAGTCCTCGCTGCGCTCGCTGAACGCCTTGCCGTGCAAGGCATTCAGGGCATTCGATCCCACTCGAGGCGGGCTGCCGCCCCCTCGAGCTCCCCCGCCAACACTCGGGCGGATTCGTCTGAACAGAGGTTTTTCGACAAGCT
>NZ_NFKI01000093.1 GCF_002160305.1 Pseudoflavonifractor sp. An184 | reverse complement strand
ACAAGAAGTTGCTCAGCAACGGCAGAGTAGAACGGATTGAAAGCAAAAAACAGAGCAAGGGCCTGAGCCCCAAGACGGTGAGGAACCTGCACCAGATCATTGCCTCGGCCATGAAGCTGGCCAAAGAACAGAAGCTCATCGCCACAGACCCCACAGACGGCTGCGCCCTGCCTAAGGTGGAGCACAGAGAGATGAAAACCCTCCCGGTGGAACAGCTGGCGTCCTTCTTGCGGGAGGCAAAGGAGAGCGGTGTATTTGAACTCTACTATGTGGAGCTGGCCACTGGACTGCGGCGGGGAGAACTGTTAGGCCTGAAATGGGAGGACCTTGATTTGGAGCGGGGTGACCTCCGGGTACGGCGGCAGATCGCCCGCATCAACGGCGAGGTGGCGGAGGCTCCCCTGAAAACAAAAAACGCCTACCGCACCCTGCCTCTGGCAAAGGATACGATAGACGTTCTGAATCAGCAGAAAAAGAAAGTGGGGAGCTGTCCCTGGGTATTCCCCTCTCCCACCGGTGGCCCCATGTCTCCGGACAGTGTGCTCCACATGCTCCACCGGGTGCTGAAACGGGCGGGACTGCCCCGAGTCAGGTTCCACGATTTAAGGCATACCTTCGCAACCCTGGCTCTCCAGAATGGGGTGGATGTGAAAACGGTGTCCGGGATGCTGGGCCACTACAGTGCCGGGTTCACCCTGGACACCTACGCCCATGTGACCACCTCGGCCCAGCGGCAGGCGGCGGAAGCGATGGAACACGTCCTCTCCGGCAGTTTATAGTCCTGCCCAGTCCGGAAAAATTCCCGTATGGGTCAGGATCTGGGTCAGATTTGAAAGAGCAAAATAAACTTCCCCAAAAAGTTGCGGAAAACAAAAATAATCCGCTGGAATCACCTAATTCCAGCGGATTTCTGGTTGCGGGAGGAGGACTTAAACCTCCGACCTCCGGGTTATGAGCTGCTGTCGGTTTCTCCGCCCTCTGCGGTTCAAGGCTTTCCGGCCATTTTGTGACCTGAAATAGGCCGAAACCCGGAGGTTGTGTGATTTCTGCTCCAGCCCGATTTTTCACATTCTGGGTCAGAATTTGGGTCAGCCAATGTCAATCACCAGACTTCCACCGGAACACGTAGCTCATAATAAAGGCCACGACAGCAGTGAGCGAACACATGATACACACCGGAGCCTCCAAATTATTGGAAGCCCACATGGCGAGACTGCCGTTTGCGGTTACCACCGCGGCCGCCTGGAGAACTACATAGCCCAGTGCCAGGAGCAGGGCGGCGCAGATACAGAAGAGAAACAGTGCATTCAAAATCTTTTTCATAACTAGCCTCCAATAATCGGCAGGATTCCCATGGCGACCAGGACACCCACAAAGACAATGGGAATACAGTAATGGAAGATCAGCGGCTTGAACATGACGCTGACGTCATTCAGACCGGCGATACTGCTGGACACGAAAATCGGGGAGGACATGGGAGGAGAGGCCCCCTCGGTGGAGGCGAAGATCAGATAGGCTACGATGGCGGTGACAGGCGGGACGCCAACCGAGACCATAGCGGAGTAGGCCACGGGGCCCAGGCTTACTGTGGTGGAGGTGGCGTTCATGGGGCCGGCGGCCAGGGCGATCACATAGCCGATGATCAGGATCAGCACAAATTTGGGCAAGGTCAGGGCAGAGAGAATGGTGGTCATGTCCTCGCCGAAGCTGGTCTGATTCAAGGCGTTGCTGCTGGCCATGGCGAAGAGGGAAACTGCGCCGCAGTTGCAGCACTGCTTGGCGGAGGCCAGAAGCATCTTGGCCCAGCCGTCCAGAGTCTTAGGCAGCAGCTTGCGGCCCTCGATCAGGCAGATCAGCATGATCAGCACGGGGACCCAGATAATGATGTTCATAGCATCCACGCCGTCCTCTCCAAAGGAGGCCAGTCCCTCCAGCAGAGTGGCCACGGGGCCAGTGATGACTACCAGGGGGATAATGATGCCCAGGAACATAGCCAAAGAGGAACCACCCTGCTTCAGCGCGGTGCCAAGAGGCTCGATCTTTTCCTTAGAGATGGGAGGAATTTTGTACTTGTGTACATAGTAGCGCACCAGAATTAGACGGTAGACCAAGGTCCACAGACCGCCGCACAGCAGGGCGAAGTACAGGTCGCCCGCCTCCACCACGCCGGCCACGGCGGGCAGGCCCAGCATCAGGAACATGGAGGATGAAGGGGGGATGCAGATGCCCAGACCGGCGTTTCCGGTGTTCATGGTGGCGGCCACTTCCTTGGACCAGCCGGACTCCCGCATCCAAGGGATGGTGATGGAACCTACCGTGGCCGCGTTGGCGCTGCTGGCGCCGGAGACCATGCCGAACAGCGCGCTGGCGCAGGCGGACACATAGGCGGGACCGCCGCGCAGACGCCCCAGAATAGCGTTCAGGATGTTGACCAGACGGGTAATAATGCCGGTCTGAGTCATAATCGAGGACATGATGGTAAAGAGCATGATGGCGGCCATTACGTCCTCCGTCATGGCATCTTTCAGACTGGTCACAAATGTAGTGGGGATGTTCTGAATGCCACTGAATGCACAGCATACCAGCAGGCCCAACAGCATTGCCTCCGCAATACTGCGCTTCAGAACCAGATACCACACAATGACGAAGACAATAAAAACGAGGAAGGCAACAATGCCAATACCGATTTGCACTGTGGGGTCACTCCTTTACAACAAGAAATAGTGTGAATGATGAATCACTGGCCAGCGGCCAGATATTCCCGGTTGACGACGTTGTTTAACTCCCCGCCCTCCGCAAGAGTTTGGATGATCTGGGCGATGGTGGGGATCATGGCGTCGGCCAGGTCGGCGGTGGACCCGCCGATATGGGGGGTGATGAGCACGTTGGGGGTGGCCATCAAGTCCTTGGTGACGGGAGAATCCTCGTCCTCCACGCAGTCCAGACCCGCGCCGGCCAGCTGTCCCTTTTGGAGGGCCTGGAGCAGCGCGCTGTCGTCCACCAGTCCGCCCCGGGCGGTATTCACCAGGCAGGCGGTGGGCTTCATGCGGGAGAGCTGCTCCGCACCAATGATGTGGCGGGTGCTGTCCAGCAGGGGCACGTGGAGGGAAACCAGGTCGGCCCGCTCCACCAGCTCATCTAGAGAGACATAGGTCATGTGCAGCTCCTGCTCCCGCTCCGGAGCCAGACGGAAGGCGTCGTAATAGATTACCTGGGCACCCAGAGCCTGAACCAGAGCGGCCACCCAGCGGCCGATGTTTCCGCCGCCTACGATGCCCACGGTCTTATGGTTCAGAGACAGGGAGACAAACGCGCCCCGGTCCCAGTTGCCCTGCTGAACGTTGTTCCAGTAGCCCAGGACTTTGCGGTTCAGGGTGATCATCATGCCCAGGGCCAGCTCAGCCACGGCGTAGGCGTTGACCCCCGGGGTGTTGAGAACGGGAATCCCCCGGCGGCCGGCGGCCTGAATATCGACCGAGTCATATCCAGCGCCCCAGCGGATGACTGCCTTCAGGTTAGGCTTGTTGTCCAGGACAGGTTCTGGGGTTTTCAGGACGCGGACAATGATGCAGTCCACATCGGTAAGCGTCTCATAGGCCTCCTGCGTTTCCACGGGAAAGAACTCCTGGTCCGGAAGGAGCGCTTGAAACTGCTTCAGGGTTCCGGCGGGATAGGGGCCGGCCAGTGCAATTTTCACAGTTATCTCACCTCCTTGATCTGCGCGGCCACCTGGCGCATCAACTCCTCCGAGGGGGACTTGCGGTCCAGCTTGGAGGTCTCCACAATCAGGCGGTACAGATCCACACCGCAGTCCTGAGCCACCGACTTGAAGATCTTCATAAAAGAGGAGTGGGCGCCGCTGTATCCCAGAATCAGGTCCTTGGGCTTCAGGGGGGTGTGGTAGCCCTCCTTCTCCATGGCGGGAATAAGCTCCTGATCCTCAAACTGAAGCAGGGTGTACAGGTCCACGTCCAGGGCCTTCCCCTGCTGGTGCATCAGGGCCACCGCCAGTTCGGTGGGCATGTTGCCGGCGCTGCGGGCCATGCCCAGCAGACCGCAGTCCAGGATGTCCGCCCCGTGTTCCGCCGCGGCCAGGGCGTTGGCGGCGCTGAGCCCCAGATTGTTGTGGCAGTGGAAGCCCACCGGGATCTTGATGCGGGCCTTCAGGGCCTCCACATATGCTCCGGCATCGGCGGGGTGCATGGTGCCGGCGGAGTCCATAATGGTGACCTCGTCCACCCCGTGTTCCTCCAGACCGGCGGCCTCCTCGGCCAGCTCCTCCGGGGTGAGCAGGTAGGCCTTCATCAGGGAGTAGCGCACTTTAATGCCGTGCTTCTTGATGATGGCGGCCTTGTCATAGGTCGTTTTTCCGTCTCCCGCGTCCGCACCCAGACGCAGAAAGGAGATGCCCTTGTCCGCAGCCATAGCCACGTTGTCTGCCTCAAAGCGCTTGGCGTTCAGAAACATGCCGATTTCCGCCCGGTCCAGATAGGGGTGGATCAGATCCAGGTAGGCCGCGTCGCTGATGGGGGCGGGAGAGCCCTTCTCTGTGGCGCCCAAGCCCTTGGCGTTGCCCATCTCAATAATGCGGATGTTGCTGCGCAGCAGCCCCTCGATCATCATCCGGGTCAGCTCCGGGGAGAAGCCGTTGCCTACCACATTGGCCCCGTCCCGCAGGGTACAGTCCATGATTTTCATTGTGGTTTCCCTCCATAAGATTGCACCGTATGTGCGTTTTGCTATATTCAAGATACAAAAAACGTGGTAAAATGTAAAACACAGATAATTTTGGCGGTGCAAAAAAATTTTTTGTGGCCCGCTTTCAATTTTTCTGTTTTGACGAAACGAACGGATATCAAGAGAGGGAGTGCTGCGGATTGGATACCATCAGTTTGTACTATTTTACCGAGGCAGCAAAGGATTTGAACTTTACTCAAACCGCCAACCGGCTGTTTCTCTCCCAGCAGAATCTCAGCAGCCACATCGCCCGGCTAGAGTCCAAGTGCGGCTGCAAACTGTTCCAGCGGAAGCCCAAGGTGCAGCTCACCTATGAGGGAGAACTTTTCCTGGCCTATGCCAAGGAAGCGGTGGCTTCGGAGGGCAACATTCTCTCTGTCCTGAAGGCGGTGGCCGACGAGGACTCCGGGCGTCTGCACATCGGGGTATCCACCCCCCGGGCGGCCATTTTTATTCCGGAGGTCCTGCGGGATTTCACCAAGACGTACCCCGGCGTCAGCGTCCGAATCTCCGACCGCCCTTCCTATCTGCAGGAGCGGCAGCTGGCAGACAACGCCATGGATTTCTGCGTGGGGGTGTTCCAGTCCCAGAATCCGGAGCTGCAGGCCACCCACCTGCTGACCGACGGGCTGTACCTCTGTATGTCGGACAGCCTGTTCCGCGCCTATGCCCAGGACCGGGCGGAGGCGCTGCTGTCGGCCGGACGGGATGGGATCACTATGGCGGAGTTCTCCGGGCTGCCAGTAGCGCTTCCCTCTGACGGGATTCCCCTGTCCCGGGTGATTCTGTCCTGCTATGAGGAGGCCGGGGTGGCCCCCAACGTGCTTTTGAACACGGCTTACCCGCAAATGTTCCGTGCCCTATACTTCCAGGGGACTGCCGCCTTTTTTGCCACAGGCATGATTCTCAGCGACCACCTGAGAAACCGCCCGGTCGGTGTTCCGCCGCTGCACGCATTTCCTCTGCTTCTGAACGGAGACTTTATCAAGCGGGAGATTACACTGCTCACCAACCGGCACCGGTATCTCTCCAAGCCAGCCAAGCATTTTATTTCCCTGACGCAGGCGTTTTTTGCCGCCATCGAACTGGAGCGGGCAGGATTTGAAGATGGAAGACCGCGGGTGTTTGACCCGGGTTTTGATGTAAAGATTGCAAACCCAGTCAATTCAATAAATCAATATGAAATTTGACTTCTCAGCTCATTGAAGCGTGGATCGCCGCCTTGGCTGTTGTGTGTCGTTGCAAAGGAGGCGGCACAACATGGCAAAACACAGAGCCAACGGGGAGGGTAACCTCTGACCGGAGACGGGGAAGGCCATTTACCGGAACGTCCTGGGAAGGACCCAGGCGGAGGCCAGGGCCAAACTGAAGCAGGCCATTGAGGAAGCAAAGCAGGTCGACCCGGTAAAGGCAAAGCAGTACACCGTGGGGGAGTGGATGGACGTCTGGTTCGAGAACTACGCCAAGGTGAAGG
>NZ_NFKI01000092.1 GCF_002160305.1 Pseudoflavonifractor sp. An184 | reverse complement strand
GGATGAGGGTGCTCTCTCGAAAGGTGGCTCTTAGAGCAAGAGAAAGCCCCTCCAGATATCCCTCTCCCGCTAAAGTCCCCCCTTGTCAAAAGGGGGGCGCAAAGCGGCGTGGGGATACCCTTTCCCAGAGATCATTCACGGCGCGCTTCTTTTTCTTCTCTGTCGGGGCGCACAGTGTGCGCCCGCGGGCCGGTCTGGGACCGGCCCCTACGAAAAGACAGACACGCTTCCGGATACGCCGTAGGGGCGGCCCTTGCGGTCGTCCGAAAGCCTTCCCCCTTGAAGGGGGAAGGTGGCTGGCCGAAGGCCAGACGGATGAGGGTGCTCTCTCGAAAGGTGGCTCTTAGAGCAAGAGAAAGCCCCTCCAGATATCCCTCTCCCGCTAAAGTCCCCCCTTGTCAAAAGGGGGGCGCAAAGCGGCGGGGGGATTCCCTTTCCAGAGATCATTCACGGCGCGCTCCATTTTTCTCTGTATGGGCGGCACACCTGGGCCGCCCGCCGTTCCCCTGCGCCGGGCGGCGAAATTCCTACCGCCCCGCCAGCGCCCCCCAGCTTGATCCCCAGCACCAATCCCCGCCGGAAGGACAGCCGCTCCCTCTCCTCCCCTGTCTCCTCCTGATTGCACAGAAGAGTTTCCAACCACTTTCGCTCCTCCCTGGAGAGCCGCTGCTCCAACTCCGTTTGGGCCCGGCGCTGGTGGGCCAGGGCCATCTGGTAGTCCTCTTTTTCCTCTGCCATCAGGTAGGGAGACAGGTCTCCGTCATAATCAAAGGAGTAGAGCGTATCAAACAGCTGCAACATCATTATCCCTCCATAAGACATTTTTGTCCCTTTATGATACAATTATGGTTGTTCAAATATGTCCTGTCAAGGAGAATCTTTCTATGCCTGAATTTAAAGACCGCCTAAAAGAGTGCCGCCAAGCCAAGGGCCTCCGGCAGCAGGACGCGGCGGAACAGTTGGGAATCATCTACCGCACCTATCGCCGCTATGAGACCGGTGAAACGGAACCCACAATTTCGGTAGCGGCTCAACTGGCCGACTTCTTTGAAGTCTCCCTGGACTTCCTGGCCGGGCGGAGCGACCAACCCACATAATTTTATAGTCCGTATAAATCATATAAAATAATACGATTTGTTTTACTGTTCTGGAGCGATCTGCGCCCCTCCAAACCCTATCGGAGGTCATTTTCCCCCCTGAAAACCGCTCCAGACGGGCGATGGTCTGGAAACCCTTGGGGCTCAAGGGTTTTCGGAGAGAACAAAACCGGGAGGAATCCACCATGGCGGAAAAAAAGCGCCTGAGCGAGCTGTCTGTTTTAAATCTGCTCTTTTGCTTCATGGTCCTGTGGAGCCACTGCTCCGGCCAGCCGATTACCGTACTGGACCACAGCAGCTGGCAGTACGGTCTGATGATCTGCCTGCAGCGCCTCACCTTCGTGTCGGTGTCCGGCTTCTTCTTCCTCAGCGGAGTGAAGCTCACCCTGTCCTCCGGCCCCCTGCGCCTGGGGCGCTACTATGGGAAGCGGATCAAATCCATCTTCCTGCCCTATTTGCTGGCGGTGGCGGTCTACTATATGTATTTCATGCGCCACGGCTATTTTGGGTTCTCCCTCCCCGATCTCATCGGGTACGCCATCCGGGGGGACCTGTCCGCCCCCTTCTACTTTGTGGTGGCTCTGGCCCAGTTCGTGCTGCTGGTCCCCCTGTTCCGGTGGCTGGCCCGGCGGTGGTCCCCGGTCCTTCTGATCCCCATCTCTCTGGGGATCACCCTGCTCAGCGCCCAGTACCTGAACGACATGCTCCACCTCCTCTCCCCTGCTCTGAACTTCGCCTATGGGGACCGGCTGTTCACCACCTTTCTGGTGTACTATCTGGCGGGCTGCTGCGCGGGCCGGAACTACGAGGCCTTTACCCAGCTGCTCCGGGACAACTTCACCCTGCTGGCTGTGCTGGCGGCGTTCCTTGCCGCCGCCGATGTATTCTGCAGCTGGCAGCTCTTTGTAAACGGACAGCCTGTCCCCTTCCTGGAGACGCTCCACACCCTGTACCAGCTCACCGCCATCCCCACCCTGTACGCCCTGGCGCTGCGGTTTCCCATCCGCCTGCCGCCCCTTGCCCAGAAGATGGACCGGGCCAGCTTCCTGGTCTATCTGTATCATTCCCTGCTCATCACCTGGTTCAACGATTTTATCCCCCATTTGGGCATTAGGAAGGTATCCCTCCAGTTTCTTCTGCGGGTCGCCTTTATCTACCCGGTCACCTTCCTGCTGTGTATCCTGTGGCAGTGGGGCTACGGTCGGGTCAAGGAAGTCCTGGGCTCCCGCGCTGGGGCAGTCCGATAAAACATCCATCCTGTGCAAGCATCAATAAAAAGGAGACGCCCATGTCTGACAATAAAAAGCCGGAGCAGCGGCCTCCGGAGAGCTACACCCCCGCCTCCCCGGTGAAGCGCACCCTGGCCTGGATCGCCCTGGCCTATGTGCTCATCGGCCTGGCCCTGACCACCTTTTACTTTTTCAACGGATACATGCTGGGCAACCTGGGCCCCCTGCTGACGGTCCCCGGCCTCATCGGCCTGGGCGCCCTGGGGCTGGTGAGCTGGCGCTCCACCGGGCGGCCGGGAAAGTTCCCCGCCATTCTGCTGGCCATTTTATGCTGGGCCGCCGCCCTGGCCACCCTGCCCATCGGGATCGTGGGCCTGCTGTCCAATTTTGGGAGGTAACGGGATGAAAGAGATCATACGCGCCGGCCTGGCGGAGCTGGGCCTGCTGGACCAGGTCCCTCAGGAGGCCCCGGAGCAGCTGGCCGAGTACGGCCGCCTCATGCTGGAGAAAAACCAGGTGATGAACCTGACCGCCATCACCGACCCGGAGCAGGCGGCCCGCCTCCACATGCTGGACAGCGCCGCCCTGCTCCTGTGCGCCGATTTTCAGGGCGAGAAAACCCTCATCGACGTGGGCACCGGGGCGGGCCTGCCCGGACTGCCCCTGAAAATTCTGGTCCCCTCCCTCCAGGTCACCCTGCTGGACAGCCTGGGCAAGCGGGTGGACTGGCTCAACCAGGTGTGCGCCCAGCTGGGGCTGGAGGGCATCCAGGCCATCCACGCCCGGGCGGAGGAGCAGGCCCTGGTGAAGGGCTACCGGGACAGCTTCGACTTTGTCACCGCCCGTGCGGTGGCCCAGCTGCGCCTACTGGGGGAGCTGTGTCTGCCCTATGTAAAGGTGGGCGGGCAGTTCCTGGCCATGAAGACCACCGAGTCCGCCTCCGAGGTGGAGGAGGCCGCCCACTGCATCAAGCTGCTGGGGGGCCGGGCCGGGGAGCCGGTGGACTATGTCATCCCCGGCGCACAGGTCACCCACCGGGTCCTCCCCATCCGGAAGCTGGCCCCCACCCTGAAGGGCTACCCCCGCCGGTGGGCCAGGATTCAAAAGCAGCCCCTGTGACCCACAGCCAGTCACTTTTGCCCATTGCGCGGAGCTTTTCCGGGATTTTTTTAACAAAAACATTAAAATGATGCAAAATTTTTTCAAAAAAACCATTGACGAACCTAGGATTTGTGATAGACTTAACTTGGTGAGATAGGAGGAATTCCATGGGAACTGTCATCACCGTCACCTCCGGCAAAGGGGGGACGGGCAAGACTACGGTCACCGGAGGAGTGGCCTCCTGTCTGGCCCGGCTGGGAAAAACCGTGCTGTGCATCGACATGGACATCGGCCTTCGGAACCTGGATATTTCGCTGGGACTCAGCGACCGGGCGCTGATGGACTTTGCCGACGTGGCCCTGGGGAACTGTCCCCTGGCCCGGGCCGCCGTGTCCCACCCGGACCTGCCCAACCTGTCCCTGCTCACCGCCCCCATGCGCCTCCCGCCCCACGTGACGGCGGGCAGCATCCGGGCGCTGCTGCGCACGGCCCGGGACCGGTACGACTACATTTTCATCGACTGCCCCGCGGGACTGGGGCCCGGCTTTCAGCTGGCCACATGCGGCGCTGACCGGGCGCTGGTGGTGGCCACCAACGACGCCTCCTCCCTGCGGGACGCCCAGCGGGCCGTGGAGGAGCTGTACCGCCTGCGCCAGGTCCATCTGGTGATGAACCGCATCCAGCCCAAGCTGCTGCGGGAGCTGCGCACCACCATCGACGACGCCATGGACGCCGCCGGACTGCCCCTTATCGGGGTGATCCCAGAGGACCGGCGGGTCATTCTGGCCGCCAACATGGGCCGCCCCCTGATTCTGGAGGGCCGCCGGGGGGCCGCAAACGCCTGTCTGAATATTGCCAAACGAATTGAGGGATACCGGGTGCCCATTATGCGCATCCGCTGATCCTCCAGTATCATATAAGGAGGTAACCGCCATGAACATCGCCCTTATGTGCCACAACCGCAAACAGGAGCTGATGGTCCAATTCTGCACCGCCTACTGCGGGGTCCTGTCCAAGCACACCGTCTGCGCCACCAATGCCACGGGGCGTATGGTGGCGGAGGCCACCGGCCTGCCGGTCAACCTGTTCCTGTCCCACGAGCACGGCGGCATCGAGCAGATCGGCCAGCGTATCATCTACAATGAGATCGACATGGTCCTGTTCTTCAACTACCCCAAGGACACCGACATGGACGACAGCGTCATGTATATCTCCCGCCTGTGCGACGAGCACTCCGTCCCCATGGCCACCAATGTGGCCACCGCCGAGCTGCTCATCCACGGCCTGGCCCGGGGCGACCTGGACTGGCGCATCGGCATGAACCCCAACCGGGTGCCCTTCGCCCTGTAACTTTTCCACATTTCCTTGACTTTTTGGGGAAAATAGGGTAGCATATCAGCGTTCACCGCCACGACGGCGCATGAGTAACCGGGATACCGCCGGACAGAGAGAGGTCCCACGGGCTTCTGCCCCAGGTTGAGAGGACCCCACGGAGACGGACCCGGCCAAAGACGGCGCCACCAGCGGGCCTGGAGACAGGCGCGGCTCCCCCGCCGCAACACGGGGTCCAGAGGGAGCGGCCCGGCCGCTCTGAAATTGGGTGGCACCACGAAGCGAATGAAACGCTCTCGTCCCAATCACGGGATGAGAGCGTTTTCTTGTTTTTCAATGCGATGTTTCCGCCGTAGGGGCGGCCCCACGTGGCCGCCCGCCTAAGCCTTCCCCCTGGGGGCCGACTCCCCTTGTCAAGGGGAGATGGCCGAAGGCCAGAGGGGATAGGGTCAGGTGCCCCCGAAGGGGGGCGGATGAGGGGGCTCCCCCCCCAAAAAAAGCCTTCCCCTCGGGGGCCGACTCCCCTTGTCAAGGGGAGATGTCGCGAAGCGACAGAGGGGATAGGGAAAGGTGGCACGGCGAAGCCGTGACGGATGAGGGGGCAGGTTTCGGATTTGGTTCGTTATGCGCAGGGAGATTTCGCCCTGCGGGGCGAGTTTCTTTCCCAACGATGGGAAAGAAACCAAAGGATCGCCGGGGGACGGCTCCAGAGGAGCACCGTTCCGGTGCTCCTAGTCGCCTTACCCCCGGACCCCATTTACGGGGGCTACCCCTTCGGCTTGGCAGAAAATTTCCGGCGCGCAAAATCAGGAGTGCTTGAGTGCAATTCCTTCCGGCCCCACTGGGGGCCTGAGCCTGCAAAATTTAGAACATTTGCGGTTCAAGGTCGGCGCCTGGCTCTGCCGGACTAACGCTCCCGGTGCGTTTCCGCCGTAGGGGCGACCCTTGCGGTCGCCCAAAAGCCTTCCCCTTTAGGGGAAGGTGCCCCCGAAGGGGACGGATGAGGTGAGCGGCCAAAGGCCGCCCGCGGGCCGGTCTGGGACCGGCCCCTACGGCGAATCTAAAACGGTTCTTGGAATTTCGTAGGGGCGGGTCCTAGACCCGCCCGTCCCGAAATGTTCCGCTTCACCCGTAGGGGCGGCACACTGGACCGCCCGTCCTAGCCTTCCCCCTACAAGGGGGAAGGTGTCACGCGAAGCGTGACGGATGAGGGTGGTCATCGGAAACCACCCGGCCTTTTCGTAGGGGCGGCCTTTGGCCGCCCGCAAACCTCCCCCATCTTTCCACACCCGCCCCCTCAGCGGTGGAAAACCTCCCCCTCCCCCAGCGCCTCCAGCATCAGACGCGCCCCCAGCCGGAACCCCCGGGCAAACCACACCGGCTGGTCCGCCTGCTCAATATCCAGCGCCGCGCTCCAAATGCTGTCAAACTCCGCCGGACTGGCCGCCAGCTCCTCCAGCCGCTTGGCCCACGGCGCGGCCCGGTCTATGGCCTCTCGCTGTTCCGGCGATATGGTATCCTCATGTTGTTGCTCCAATAGGTCGAATAAATCCGTTAGCACAGATTTCATAGCTATCACCCCTTTGTAGTTTTAAAAACCACTTATAGTATAGTAGTTTTATATGCTATTTGTCAAGAGTTTTTGGAGGTCCTATGGCTGATTTTTCCGAACGCATCCGGGAACTTCGTACAAAAAATAACATATCCCAAGAGGCATTAGGCGCCGTAATCGGTGTAAAAAAATACGCCATCTATTCCTATGAGAAGGGCCGTGCCAGCCCGGAAATGAAAGGTTTAATCGGCTTGGCGGATTATTTTGGTGTATCCATTGATTATTTGGTCGGCCGCACCGACAACCCGGAAATCAACCGGTAGACGGGCGGCCCAGTGTGCCGCCCCTACGGCACAGCCGGCCCAGACCGGGCGGGTCTTGGACCCGCCCCTACGGAGCGCCCGGAAAGGCGTATGTCTTTGCATAGGGGCCGGTCCCAGACCGGCCGCGGGCGGCCTTTGGCCGCTCACCTCATCCGTCACGCTTCACGTGACACCTTCCCCTAAAGGGGAAGGCAGGGGGATGGGCCTTCCAAAGCCTTCCCCTTTAGGGGAAGGTGCCCCCGAAGGGGGCGGATGAGGTATCCCGTGTTTCGAA
>NZ_NFKI01000091.1 GCF_002160305.1 Pseudoflavonifractor sp. An184 | reverse complement strand
GAGCGCCCGGAAAGGCGTATGTCTTTGCATAGGGGCCGGTCCCAGACCGGCCGCGGGCGGCCTTTGGCCGCTCACCTCATCCGTCACGCTTCGCGTGACACCTTCCCCTTTAGGGGAAGGTGCCCCCGAAGGGGGCGGATGAGGTATCCCGTGTTTCGAACCAGGCATGTTGGCTCGGCAACCCCAGGCGCGGTTGTGGAATCGCACCAACTCCAATTTTCCAAAAACCCAGGGCCCAGTGGCCCGGAAGAAATCGCAGAAAGCCACTCAGATTTTGCGCGCCGGAAATGTTTTGCCCACCCCAAGGGGTAACCTCCGTAAATGGGGTCCGGGGAAAGGCGACTATGAGCACGAAGTGCTCATCCGGAGCCGTCCCCGGCGGCGTTTTGGTGACTTTGCCGCCGTGGGCAAAGTCACTCGCCGCCCGCAGGCGGCGAAATCTCCCGCGTACAACGAGCGCAGTCCGAACCCTGTCCCCTCATCCGTCACGGCTTCGCCGTGCCGCCTTTCCCTATCCCCTCTGTCGCTTCGCGACATCTCCCCTTGACAAGGGGAGTCGGCCCCCGAGGGGAAGGCTTTTGGGGGGAGGGGCCCCGTTCGGCCCTCTGACAAAAGAAGCCGGAAGGCGGGACAGAGAAGAGGCGGCGAAATTCCCGCACTCTATATTTATTATGGTTAAAGCCGCCCCAAAGCGGTTTTAATAAAGAAGGAAGTACCCATGAAACGAACCAAATGAGAAAAAGGAGGAATCTTCAAACATGAAGAAGAGAATTCTCGCATTTGTCCTGGCTCTGGGCATGGTGCTGGGTCTGGCCGCCTGCGGCGGCGACAGCTCCAGCGCCGGCTCCGCGGGCAGCGGCAGCGCCGGCGACGGCAGCGCCGCGGCCAACCCCGCCGACTTCAAGGTGGGCGCCATCTACATCAACAAGAAGAGCGACACCGCCGGCTACACCTATGCCCACAACCACGGCATCACCACCGCCATGGAGGAGCTGGGTCTGGACCCGGACACTCAGCTGGTCGTAGTGGACGAGGTGCCTGAGGACTATGACGCCGTGGCCACCGCCGTGGACACCCTGGTGGGCGAGGACTGCGACATTATCTTCGGCATCTCCTTCGGCTATATGCAGGCCCTGGCCGACAAGGCGGAGGAGAATCCTGACGTGATGTTCTCCCACGCCACCGGCTACATGTCCAACGACACCAACTTCAACAACTACTTCGGCCGCGCCTATCAGGCCCGCTACCTGGCCGGCATCGCCGCCGGTCTGAAGAGCCTGGAGACCGGCAACAACAACGTGGGCTATGTGGCCGCCTTCGGCCGTCAGTACGCGGAGACCTCCTCCGGCATCAACGGCTTCGCCCTGGGCGTGCAGGCCGTCAACCCCGACGCCACCGTGTACGTGAAGGAGCTGGGCGCCTGGGCCGACGAGGTGAACGAGGGCGCTTTCGCCCGGGAGCTGATCCAGTCCTTCAACTGCGGCGTCATCTCCCAGCACTGCGACTCCGCGCAGCCCCAGATCGCCGCGCAGGACCTGGGCGTGTTCGGCTGCGGCTATAACTCCGACATGACCGCCGACGCGCCTCAGGCCCACCTGACCGCCGCCATCTGGAACTGGAACGTGTACTACCACACCGCCATCGAGGCCGCCATGACCTGCGGCGGCGCGGAGAACTTCGTCAACGCCATGGGCGGCCCCGCCTACTACGGCGGTCTGGCTGAGGGCTTCGTGGACGTGTCCCCCCTGAACGAGGCCACCGTGGCCCCCGGCACCGCCGAGGCCATCGAGGCTGTCCGGGAGCTGATCGTCTCCGGCGAGTGGGACGTGTTCTCCGGCACCAAGCTGCACATCACCGTGAACGATGACGGCACCGTCACCGTGGACCAGGAGGACGCCGACCTGCTGTGCGACGGCTATGAGTACGACACCACCAGCGGCACTCTGGTGGAGCGCGATCCCGTTATCGTGGCCGCCGGCGGCGCCTCCGTGGAGGACTCCGTCATCACCGGCAGCATGAACTACTTCGTCGCGGGCGTGGAGGACGCCAACTAAGGCGCTTCCCCGAGCAAATAGCGTGATTGCCCGGGCCGGCCGGAACTCCGGCCGGCCCTTACTTTTCTTGAAAGAAAAGTAAGCAAAAGAACTTTGTGCGAAGCTTCGCTTCGCCTCTGGGGAACTATCAGGTTTCGGAGGGAAAGATAGTGTGAAAGAAAACCGTCAGGGTTTTCTTTCACGTGCAATCAAGCCACGTTTCGCAGCGAAGCAAGAAACGGGGCGCAAAAGAACTTTGTGCGAAGCTGCGCTTCGCCTCTGGGGAAACTGAAAGCGTAGGGGAGGCCCTTGGGCCTCCCGCCAGGACTGGGAGTCTCTTCGTCCAACGCCGTAGGGGCGGCACACCTGGGCCGCCCGCGTTTCCCAATTTGCACACACATTCTTGGAAATCTTGTAGGGGCGACCCTTACGGTCGCCCGCCAAGGCTTCCCCCTGCCAGGGGGAAGCTGTCAGCCGGAAGGCTGACTGATGCGGGTGCGCATCTTGGTTTCATCCCCTTCTGATAACCGCTCCCTCATCCGGCCCTTCGGGCCACCTTCCCTATCCCCTCTGGCCTTCGGCCATCTCCCCTTGACAAGGGGAGTCGGCCCCCGAGGGGAAGGCTTTAGAAGGCGGGCGGCGAAGTCCCCTCCGAGACACAGGGGGGAGAAAACCAAATCACCGCGGTCCCTGCGGGAGAGCAGGCAGAGAAAAAACGCCTCTGCCCGCCGTCCCGTGTGGACTGTGAACCACAGGAGAAAGGAGTGAGGCCAATGGCAGAGCAGCCCTATGCCATTGAAATGCGGGGGATCACCAAGACCTTCGGCAGCGTCGTGGCCAACAAGGATGTGAATTTGACCCTGAAAAAGGGGGAGATCCTGGCCCTCTTGGGAGAGAACGGGTCGGGCAAGACCACGCTGATGAACATGCTCTCCGGCATCTACGCCCCGGACAAGGGGGAGATCCTGGTGGACGGGGAGCCGGCTGTCATCGCCTCTCCGGAGGACGCCAAGCGGCTGGGCATCGGCATGGTCCATCAGCACTTCAAGCTGGTGGACGTGTTCTCCGCCGCGGACAACATCTGGATGGGCAAGAGCGGAGCGGGCTTCTCCCTGGGCCGGGACCGGTACCAGGAGGTGGCCGACACCGCCAAGCGCTTCGGCTTTGATCTGGACCCCCGGAAAAAGGTGGAGAGCATGGCCGTCTCTGAGAAGCAGACGCTGGAGATCATCAAGGTGCTCTACTACGGGGCCAAGGTCATCATTCTGGACGAGCCCACCGCCGTGCTCACCGTGCAGGAGATCGAGAAGCTCTTCGGGGTCCTCCGCCGGATGAAGGAGGACGGACACTCCATCATCATCATCACCCACAAGCTCAACGAGGTGCTGGATGTGAGCGACCGGGTGGCCATCCTCCGCAAGGGGGAGTACATCGGCACCGTGGACACCGCCTCCACCAACGAGCAGGAGCTCACCGAGTACATGGTGGGCCGGAAGGTGGACCTGAACATTGACCGCCCGGTGGTGGAGAAGACCCGCCCCCTGCTGGAGATCCGGGACCTGACCATCCTCAACGACGAGGGGGCCACCGCCATCGACCACGTGAACTTCTACATCCGGGGGGGCGAGATCCTGGGGGTGGCGGGCATCGCCGGCTGCGGCCAGCGGGAGCTGTGCGAGGCCATCGCCGGCCTGCGCCCCATCCAGTCGGGACAGATGATCCACAAGGGGGACAACATCGTGGGCCTGTCCCCCAAGGCCATCCTGGACAAGGGCATCTCCATGTCCTTCATCCCCGAGGACCGGCTGGGCATGGGCCTGGCCCCGTCCCTGTCCATCACCGACAACATGCTGCTGAAAAACTACGGGGACAGCAAGGGGCCCCTGGTGGACCGGAAGCTGGGGAGAGCGGACGCGGAGCACGTGATTGAGGAGCTGGGGGTGGTCACTCCCTCCACCGAGACCCCGGTGCGCCTGCTCTCCGGCGGCAACGTGCAGAAGGTCCTGCTGGGCCGGGAGATCAAGGCGGGGCCCAACGTGCTCATCACCGCCTACCCGGTGCGGGGCCTGGACATCAACTCCTCCTACGCCATCTACCACATCCTCAACCAGCAGAAGCAGGACGGGGTGGGCATCCTCTTTGTGGGCGAGGACCTGGACGTGATGCTGGCCCTGTGCGACAAGATCATGGTCCTGTGCCACGGCCGGATGATGGGCGTGGTCCACGCCCACAAGACCAGCAAGGAGGAGCTGGGCCTGATGATGACCGGCGCTCTGGACCTGTCCAACAAGTACGAGGACAAGCCGGCGGGCATCGCAAGAGATACCAACATCGTCCCGGACCAGCCGGAGGACGAGGGAAAGGAGGCGTAAGGCGGCATGCGGTTTCATATCGTCAAGCGGGACGCGTTTCCCCTGTGGAAGCGTCTGAGCTTTTACCTGGGCGCGGTGGTCATCGCCCTGCTCCTGGGCGCCGTAGTGCTCATGGCCATCGGCGTGAATCCGGTGGACTACTACTGGCGCATGTTCACCATGGGTATGGTGGGCAACAAAATCGCCTACCGGGCCTTTGAAAACTATCTGAAGGTGTTTGTCCCCCTGGTGGTCACCTCGGTGGCCCTGTCCCTGGCCTTTAAGATGCGGTTCTGGAACATCGGGGGAGAGGGACAGTTCATTCTGGGGGCGGTGGCCGCCGCCGCCGTGGCCTTCCAGGCCGGGCCCCTGCTGCCCGAGCCGCTGACCCTGGTGCTCATGTGTCTGGCCGCCATGCTGGCCGCCGGGCTGTACGGGGTGGTCACCGCCGTCTTCAAGGTGAAGTTCGGCACCAGCGAGACCCTGCTCACCCTGATGCTCAACTATGTGGCCCTGTACTTCATCACCTTCCTGGGGGAGACCAAGGCCGCCTGGAACTTCTTCCTGGAGCCCAGCTCCGCCCGGCCCATCTTCACCAGCTTCAGCAGTCTGGCGGAGTTCCCCGGCATCCCCATCGGAAAGTTCCATCTGAACGTGTGTGTGATCCTGGCCGTCCTCATCGGCGTGGGGATCTACTTCTACTTAAAATACACCAAACACGGCTATGAGATCGCCGTGGTAGGCGACAGCATCGGCACCGCCCGGTACGCCGGCATGAAGGTGAACCGGATCATCCTGCGCACGGTGTTCCTGTCCGCCTGCCTCATCGGCCTGGCTGCCGCCTTCAAGGTGGGCACCGCCGGCATCCTGTCCACCGCCATCACCGACGACGTGGGCTGGACGGGTATCATTGTGGCCTGGCTGGCCAAGCTGAATACCGGGGTCATCTTCCTGGTGTCCGCCCTCATCGGCGTGCTCCAGTACGGCTCCGCCGCCGCCGCGGCCACCTTCGCCCAGGTGGACTCCAGCTTTGCCGACATGCTCCAGGGGGCCATCCTCTTCCTGGTGCTTGCCGCCGATTTCTTCACCCGCTTCCGGGTGGTACCGTCCGCGAAAGGGGGAAACAGCAATGGAAATGGATAAGCTGGGGGTCATTACCACCTTCCTGCACAGCATTGTGGTCTATAACATTCCGCTCCTGTACGGCACGGTGGGGGAGATCACCGTGGAGAAGTCCGGCAGCCTGAACCTGGGCGTGGAGGGCATTATGGCCGTGGGCGCCATCTTCGGCTATCTGGTGGGCTGCTGGACCAACAACCTGATCCTGGGCATCCTCACCGGATTCCTGGCCGGGGCCCTGTGCGGGCTGCTGTTTGCCGTCCTCACCGTCTCCCTCCAGGCCAACCAGAACATCACCGGCCTGACCCTCACCACCTTCGGCCTGGGCGTCTATTTCTTTGTGGGCAACGGGGTCAAGGCGGTGAGCTGGCCCGCCATGAACGACTACGCCAACATCAAAAACGGCTTTGCCGACGTCGCCATCCCCGGCCTGTCCCAGATCCCGGTGATCGGAAACGGCCTGTTCAGCCACAACGTGCTGGTCTATCTGGCGGTGGTCATCGCCCTGGTCATGTGGTGGTACATGAACCGCACCACCCCCGGCCTGCGCCTGCGGGCGGTGGGGGAGAACCCCGGGGCCGCCGACTCGGTGGGCATCAATGTGAAGTGGTACAAGTACCTGCACATCTGCCTGGGCTGCGGCATCATGGGCATCGGCGGCTACTACATGAGCCTGAACATGTCCGGCTCCTTCAACAGCAGCTGCTGGATCAACGGCTACGGCTGGATCGCGGTGGCCCTGGTCATCTTCGCCAACTGGAACCCCGCCCTGGCCATTCTGGGCACCTTCGTGTTCGGCTTCTTCAACACCCTGCGGGTGTCGGGGGGCAGCCTGGCCGCCGCCTTCCCGGACACTCTGGGCTGGCTGGGGGCGGTGCCCTCTCAGCTCTACCAGGCTCTGCCCTTTATCATCACCGCCATCGTGCTGGTGGCCACCTCCATCCGGCAGAAGGGCAGCGGGCAGCCCGCCGGACTGGGCCTCAACTACTTCCGGGAGGAGCGGTAAGCCCGCCCGTCCCAAACCCAACCTGTTTACTCCGCCGGGGCATCTGCCCCGGCGGATTTTTTCAGCAAAAGTTCAGGAAAACCGGCGCCGCCCTTGACAGGAAGATTCTACACATGTAGTATAGGAGTAGAAGATACTACGCGTGTAGGAGGGAACTGAGATGGCCAAGCTCACCGACAGCGAGTGGAAGGTGCTGAACGCCCTGTGGGCCGGAGGGCCCCAGACCCTGGGCCAGGTGCTGGAGCGGCTGGAGGGGGACACCGGCTGGAGCCGTACCACGGTGCACACCTATCTGACCCGGATGATGGGGAAGGGGCTGGTGTCCGCCGACGAACACAGCCCCAGGCGGTACTCCGCCGCCGTCACCCTGGAGGAGTGCGCCGCCCAGGAGGAGCGCAGCCTCATGGACCGGGCCTACGGGGGCTCGGCCGGAAAGCTGGCCGCCGCCTTTCTCCGCTCCGCCTCCCTCACCAGGGAGGAGCGGGACGAGCTGCGCAGGCTGCTGGACGAGATGGAGGTGTAGTATGGAAAACATCTGGATGGTTCTCCAGCAGACGGCGGCCGCCACCCTGACCGCCCTGTTCCTGCTGATTCTCCAGCGCATCTTCCTGGACAAGCTGTCCCCCCGGTGGCAGTACGGGGTGTGGCTTGTCTTGCTCCTGCGGCTGCTGGTGCCGGCGGGCTTTGGGGGCCGCCCCACCGTCCTGGACGTGACGTTCTGGGTGGAGACGCTGCGCACCCGGGTGGAGCTGGGTCTGAACTCGGCTTACAGCACGACCCCCGCGCAGTAGATCAGG
>NZ_NFKI01000090.1 GCF_002160305.1 Pseudoflavonifractor sp. An184 | reverse complement strand
GATCTACACCGACCGGGACGGCAGCGTCATTTTCAAGAAGTATTCCCTGATGGGCGGGCTGACCGAATTCGCCGGCCAGCTGTGCGACACCCTGAACCGGACCACCGGCCGCACGGCGGTGATCACCGACCGGGACAACATCATCTCCGTCTCCGGCGCCCCCCGGCGGGAGCTGATGGACAAGCAGATCTCCCCCGACCTGGAGCGCCTCATGGAGGGGCGGCAGATCTATCAGCACAAGGGGGGCGAGGACGGCATCCCCCTGTGCGACAACGACGGCCGGTTCTTTCTGGACACCGTGGCCCCCATCCTGTCCGAGGGGGATGTGCTGGGCAGCGTGGTGTTCACCTCCCCGGAGGAGGAGCTGGGGGGCGGCGAGGTGGAGTACAAGCTGGCCCAGTCCATCGCCGCCTTTCTGGGCAAGCACATGGAGAGCTGACATCGGACTTGAAAACCGGCGTGGGCCGGCGGGCAGACTGCGGCCCGCCGGCGCTTTTTGTCCCGCGGACTGTCCGGGGCAGAAAAGCCGCCGCTTTTGGTTTACAAAGGCCGGGGCCCTGTGGTAAAATGACAGCATTCTTGACGAAGGAAGGGACTTATCGTTGTCCGAGCACTTTTTCCCCATGATCGCCCGCATGCGGTACATCACCCGGTGGGGGCTCATGCGCAACACCGACCCGGAGAACATCCAGGAGCACTCCCACATGGTGGCGGTGCTGGCCCACGCCCTGGCGGTCATCCAGAACGAGAAATTCGGCGGCCGGGTGGACCCGGGGGCGGTGGCGGTGGCGGCTCTCTACCACGACGCCAGCGAGATCCTCACCGGCGACCTGCCCACCCCCATCAAATACGACAACCCGGACATCCAGGGGGCCTATAAGTCGGTGGAGACCATGGCGGAGCAGAAGCTGCTCTCCATGCTCCCCGAGGAGTTCCGGCCCACGTACCGGGAGATCCTCACCATCTCCGACCCGGAGGTGCGCGCCCTGGTGAAGGCGGCGGACAAGCTGTCCGCCTACTTGAAGTGCGTGGAGGAGTTGAAGGCGGGCAACCTGGAGTTCAAAAAGGCGGGCGAACAGACCTATGAGGCCCTGCGGCAGAACCCCCTCCCCGCCCTGGCCTACTTTATGGAGCGCTTCCTCCCCGGCTTCCACCTGACCCTGGACGAGCTCCAGGGGAGCGGCGACGAAATTTTCGGACAGACGACTCTCGACCTCACAACTGGAAAGGAAGGTACACAGCTATGAAAGCCATTGTGACCGTTATCGGCAAGGACCAGGTGGGCATCACCGCCGCGGTGTGTTCCCTGCTGGCCCAGCACAGCATCAACATTCTGGACATCAGCCAGACCATTTTACAGGACTACTTCACCATGGTCATGCTGGTGGACACCACCGCCTGCGACAAGTCCATCGTGGAGATCTCCCAGCTGCTGGAGGACGCGGGCAGCGAGCGGAACCTGTCCATCCGCATCCAGCGGGAGGATATCTTTAACGCCATGCATCGGATTTGATCTGGCCTGACACGTAGGTTTTCACCGCCTGCGGGCGGTGAGCTTCTTTCTGGATGCCCAGAAAGAAGCCAAAGAGGCACCAGGGGAAAGCTCAAAATGGGCACTGCGTGCCCATATTCGCTTGCCCCTGGACCCCATAACGGGGGACGCACCCCTGCTGCGGGTATGACATAGTCCCGGCGCGCAAAATCTGAGTGACAGCCAGCGGCTGCTTCCGGGCCACTGGGCCCTGGATGGTGCAAATTTGCACTTGCTGCAGCCCAACTTCTGCGCCTGAGTCATCCGCGCCAAGTACACTGGGTGCGGATATGGGTGACCGGTCTGCCGCCTTTGAAAAAGTGGAACTGTCCGGCAATATCCTACGGATACAGCACACTTGGGCCGCCCGCATCTGTGTTATGTTTCAACATACAAGACGGAGCATACCTCCGTCGATCCGATTCCATAGGAGGGCAAATCATGCTCAGTCAACACGAAATCATGCAGACCATCCAGATGATCGACCAGCAGCATCTGGATGTGCGCACCATCACCATGGGAATCTCCCTGCTGTCCTGCGCCCGCAGCGACCCCAAACAGGCCTGCGGCGCCATTTACGATAAGATTACCCGGTACGCCGAGAAGCTGGTGTCCACCGGCGAGGCCATTGAGAAGGAGTTCGGCATCCCCATCGTCAACAAGCGCATCTCGGTGACCCCCATCGCCCTGGTGGCCGCCGCCGCGGAGACCGACAACTACGCCCCCTTCGCCGCCGCCCTGGACCGGGCGGCCAAGACCACCGGCGTCAACTTCATCGGCGGCTTCTCCGCCCTGGTGCAGAAGGGGATGACCGAGGCGGACCGGAAATTGATCGCCTCCATCCCCGAGGCCCTGTCCACCACCGACCTGGTGTGCGCCAGCGTCAACGTGGGCTCCACCAAGGCGGGCATCGACATGGACGCGGTGGCCCTCATGGGCCGCACCATCAAGGACCTGGCGGACCGCACCGCCAGCCAGGGGGGCTTCGGCTGCGCCAAGCTGGTGGTGTTCTGCAACGCGGTGGAGGACAACCCCTTCATGGCCGGCGCCTTCCACGGGGTGGGCGAGCCGGAGAAGGTCATCAACGTGGGGGTCTCCGGCCCCGGCGTGGTGTACCACGCCCTCCAGGGGGTGAAGGGGCAGCCCTTCGACGTGGTGGCCGAGACCATCAAAAAGACCGCCTTCCGCATCACCCGCATGGGCCAGCTGGTGGCCCAGGAGGCCAGCCGCCGCCTGGACACCCCCTTCGGCATCGTGGACCTGTCCCTGGCCCCCACCCCCGCCATCGGGGACAGCGTGGCCCGCATCCTGGAGGAGATGGGCCTGGAGGTGTGCGGCACCCACGGCACCACCGCCGCCCTGGCTCTCCTGAACGATGCGGTGAAGAAGGGCGGCGTCATGGCCTCCTCCCACGTGGGCGGCCTGTCCGGCGCCTTCATCCCGGTGAGCGAGGACGAGGGCATGATCGCCGCCGCCAGCTCCGGGGCCCTCACCCTGGACAAGCTGGAAGCCATGACCTGCGTGTGCTCGGTGGGCCTGGACATGATCGCCGTCCCCGGGGACACCCCGGCGGAGACCCTGTCCGCCATCATCGCCGACGAGGCGGCCATCGGCATGGTCAACTCCAAGACCACCGCCGTGCGCATCATCCCCGCCCCCGGCAAGCAGGTGGGAGATATGGTGGAGTTCGGCGGCCTGCTGGGCTCCGCCCCGGTGCAGCCGGTCCACCCCTTCTCGGCCAAGGCCTTCGTGGACCGGGGCGGGCGGATTCCCGCGCCCATGCAGAGCTTGAAGAATTAAGTTCCTTTTCTTGAAAGAAAAGGAACCAAAAGAACTTTGTTGGAAACCTTGTTTTTCCGCTGAACCTGATAGAATGCATTGCGCCGCTCGCAGGGGGGGATTTCGCCGCCTGCGGGCGGCGAGTTTCTTTCCCAGCGATGGGAAAGAAACCAAAGGATCGCCGGGGGACGGCTCAGGATGGACACTTCGTGTCCATATTCGCCTTACCCCCGGTCCCCCATTACGGGGGTTATCCCTTGGAGCAGGCAGAATCCTTCCGGCGCGCAAAATCTGAGCGACACTCTAAATCCCCGCCGGGCCACTAGGCCCTGGGTTTGCAAAATTTGATTTTTGTGCGGTTCCCCTTCTGCGCCTACCTTTGCTGAGCCAACGCCCTCGGTCCGTTTTCCGCCGTAGGGGCGGCCCCATGTGGCCGCCCGCAAGCCTTCCCCCTGGGGCCAAACAGGGATCGGATGAGGGGGCGCTCCTAAATCCCAATCCGTATCCCGGCGGGGGCCCCAAGGGGCTCCCCTACTCATATTCTGGAATGTATCCTTGAGAATTGTAGGGGAGGGGCTTGCCCCTCCCGCGTCTCCAATATCACTATCTAGGAACAGCCCTTGTACCTGCCCCTATTTTCATTATCAGAGTTCATTTTTCTTTTCCAATTCCCGAAGGTGAACTCTCACGAGCTGACGAACATATCCGGGCAGCGAATATGAATTTTTCTGTGCCAATTCTTTGAGCTCCCGATAACAGTCCTCTGTTAAGGACAAACAGATTCGTTTTGTCTGTTTCCCTTCCATACAGATCGCCTCAATCATTTTTAAGGGATATTCCCTTAAAAGCCAATGTGCGGCACGCGGTTCCCCCATAATGGGGCCGAGGTGATTTTTCCATGCTGGACCATCTTCGCACCCTGCGGGAGGACCGGGACTTGTCCCAGGCCGATCTGGCGAGGGTGCTTCATATTCACCAGACCACCTATTCCGACTATGAGCTGGGAAATTTGAATATTCCGATCCCGGTCCTAAAGGAGCTGGCCCTCTACTTTGACACCAGCGTTGACTACCTGCTGGGGCTGACCAACCACCCCACCCCCTACCCCAGAGCCTGACCGCGGGCAGACGGTCCAATATCAGAATTTTGGGAGCTGATGCGCATTCCGCGCACCAGCTCCCATTTTTTGCGGCGGACAAACGCCCGCGCTTTATTCTTCGTCCAGCTTGAGAACGGCCATAAATGCCTCGGTGGGCAGCTGTACTGTCCCCAAGGTACGCATTTTCTTTTTGCCTGCCCAAACGGGCCTGGGCCCGTTTGGGTACCCGGGAATGATTTCAATGCTCGGGCGAAGTAAATTCGCCCTCCGCCAAGGTTTTTGCCTTCGGCAAAAACGCTTGTACGGCGCTATGCGCCGCCCCACTTTGTGGGGCCCCAGGAAGGCAAACGAAAATGCCCTGCTTACTCCTCGTCCAGCTTGAGAACGGCCATAAATGCTTCGGTGGGCAGCTGCACCGTACCCAAGGTCCGCATTTTCTTTTTGCCTTCCTTCTGCTTCTCCAGCAGCTTCTTCTTTCGGGTGATGTCGCCGCCGTAGCACTTGGCCAGCACGTCCTTGCGCATGGCCTTGACGGTCTCCCGGGCGATGATCTTGCCGCCGATGGCCGCCTGGATGGGCACCTCGAAGAGCTGGCGGGGGATGTTCTCCTTCAGCTTCTCGCAGATGCGCCGGGCCCGGGGGTAGGCCTTGTCCCTGTGGGCGATGAAGGACAGGGCGTCCACCTGGTCCCCGTTCAGGAGCAGGTCCACCTTCACCAGCTCGCTGGGCTGATAGCCCTCCAGCTCGTAGTCCAGGGAGGCGTACCCCTTGGTGCGGGCCTTCAGGGCGTCGAAAAAGTCGTAGATGATCTCCCCCAGGGGCATGGAGTAGTGCAGCTCCACCAGGTTGGTGTCCAGGTACTGCATGTCCTTGAAAATACCCCGGCGCTCCTGGCACATGGGCATGATGTTGCCCACATAGTCGGGGGGCGAGATGATGGACACCTTGGCGTAGGGCTCCCGGGCCTCGGCGATCTGTCCCGGGTCGGGGTAGTTGTGGGGGTTGTCCACCCGGACCACCGTCCCGTCGGTCTTGGTCACCTCGTAGATGACGGAGGGCAGGGTAGTCACCAGGTCCAGGTCAAACTCCCGCTCCAGCCGCTCCTGGATAATCTCCATGTGGAGCATGCCCAAAAATCCGCACCGGAAGCCGAAGCCCAGGGCGATGGAGGACTCGGGCTCAAAGGACAGGGAGGCGTCGTTGAGCTGCAGCTTCTCCAGGGCGTCCCGCAGGTCGGGGTATTTACTGCCGTCCTCGGTGTAGATGCCGCAGTACACCATGGCCTGAGCGGGGCGGTAGCCGGGCAGGGCCTCCGCCGCGGGCCGGTCCACCTCCGTGATGGTGTCGCCCACCCGGGTGTCGCTCACCGTCTTGATGGATGCGGTGAACCAGCCCACCTCGCCGGCGGTGAGCTCCGGGCAGGAGTCCATCCCCAGGGGACGCAGATAACCGCAGTCCAGCACCTGGTAGGAGGCCCCGGAGGCCATCATTTTGACGCTCATCCCCTTCTTCAGGGTGCCCTCCATCACCCGGAAGTAGACGATGACGCCCACATACGGGTCATACTGGCTGTCAAAGATCAGGGCCTTCAGGGGAGCGGTGGGGTCCCCCTTGGGGGCGGGGACGTTCTGGACGATGTCCTCCAGCACGGCGGGGATATTGACCCCCATCTTGGCGGAGATCTCCGGGGCGTCCAGGGCGGGCAGCCCGATGATGTCCTCCACCTCCTGCTTGGCTTTGGCCGGGTCGGCGGCGGGCAGGTCGATCTTGTTGAACACGGGCAGGATCTCCAGGTCGTGCTCCAGGGCCAGGTAGGTGTTGGCCAGGGTCTGGGCCTCCACGCCCTGGGTGGAGTCCACCACCAGCACCGCGCCCTCACAGGCGGCCAGGGACCGGGACACCTCATAGTTGAAGTCCACGTGGCCCGGGGTGTCGATGAGGTTCAGGGCGTAGGTCTCCCCGTCGGCGGCCTTGTAGTCCAGCCGCACCGCACGGGCCTTGATGGTGATGCCCCGCTCCCGCTCCAGGTCCATGTTGTCCAGCAGCTGGGACTCCATCTCCCGCTGGGGAACGGCGTTGCACAGCTCAATCAGGCGGTCAGAGAGAGTCGACTTGCCGTGGTCGATGTGGGCGATAATGGAAAAATTGCGGATCTTGGATTGATCGGTCATAAATTATAGATACCTCCTTGGGAAAAGCCGGTGGCTTCTTGTGCTGCCGGCGGATGAATCTGAATGCGATATCGAAGGGGCGTTTCGCCGCCCCGGCGGCGAGCTTCTTTCTGGATGCCCAGAAAGAAGCCAAAGAGGCACCAGGGGGCGGGCTCAGATGAGCGCTCCGCGCTCATATTCGCCCGTCCCCTGGACCCCCGTTTTACGGGGGCCGCCAATTAGGCAAACTGACCTGTCGTCGCAAAGGCGCGGGTGGTTCAGCTGACTGGTTCCCGGTCTATTACCGCTGCCGCTGAGTTCTCGGTAACCTTTGGGCAGTGCTTCTATCGGTTGGAAGCGCGCCTTTTGGGCGTGCGGGGCTCAAGTTCGGCTCAGGGGACGGCATACGCTGGAACATTCCCCGATTCCCGTAGGGGCGGCACACCCGGGCGGCCCAGTGTGCCGCCCCTACGGGAAAACGAAGCGGCAGCGTGATCGGGGCCGGGCCCCTCATCCGTCTGGCCTGGCGGCCAGCCACCTTCCCCCAGAGGAAGGTTTTGCGGGCGGGTCTTGGACCCGCCCCTACGGCGGATATAGGAGCGACTGTGTTGTTCTCGTAGGGGCCGGTCCCAGACCGGCCCGCCAGGATTCGTACCGGGAATGTTGGCTGGGAAACCCAGGCGCAGGAGTGGAACCGCACCGGCGGCAATTTTTGCAAACCCAGGGCCCAGTGGCCCGGCGGGAATTGAGAGGGCCGCTCAGATTTTGCGCGCCGGAAATGATGCACAACCTCCCAGGAGGGCGTCCCCCCGTAATGGGGTCCGGGGCCGACTCCCCCTGTCAGGGGGAGATGGCCCGAAGGGCCAGAGGGGGTAGGGTGGGCGACTATGAGCACGAAGTGCTCATCTGGAGCCGGTCCCTATCCCCTCTGTCCCTTCGGGACATCTCCCCTTGATAAGGGGAGTCGGCCCGGTGGCGCTTTGCCCAATCCCTCGTTGCTCCCGGCGAAGCCCAGCGAAGCGGGTTCGCCGGGAAGAGGAGGAGCAAGGGAACGAACGCAGTTTTCGCCGCCAGGCGGAAACG
>NZ_NFKI01000009.1 GCF_002160305.1 Pseudoflavonifractor sp. An184 | reverse complement strand
CTTGGGGGCTTCCTGCCCCTTCTTCTCGTTGGCGGGCTTGGCGGGGGTGTCTAAGGGAGGCTTGGGAGCCTCCGGCTCCTTCTTCCCATCAGCGGACTTGGGAGTAGTGTCCGCGGGAACCTTGGAGGGCTCCGGCACTTTCTTCCTGTCAACAGATTTGGCGGGGGTATCCACAGGAGCCTTGGGGCGCTCTGGCACTTTCTTCCCGTCAACGGATTTGGCGGGGGCGTCCGCAGGAACCTTGGGAGCCTCTGGCTCTTTCTTCCCATCTGCGGGTTTGGTGGGAGTGTCCACTGGAACCTTGGGGGTCTCCGGAGGCTGATCCGCCGGTGGTGCAGGGTGGCTCGGCGGTGTGCCGGGGACTGGAGTGCGGAATGCTCCAATCAGGGGATTCTTTTTGGGGTCTGCCATTATCGTACTCCTCCTAAAATTTACAGATTTTAAGATAAAACTTCCCTCAAATTGAGGGAAGTTTTATGTTTTGGGATATATTGATGGGAAAGATTTATGGCGGCCAGCCCTTCAAGGCAGCCGGGAGGCCGTCAAAGTCCTGGTCAGTCCCCAGGATTGAGGACAACAGGACTACATCAGCTCGGTCCACGCCGTAGACCTCTGCCAGCCAGTTTAAGTATTCCCGACGGTTGGAATAGTGCGCTGTCTCATAGCGGCTCATAATCGTTCACCTTCTCCGTTTATTCCAGCAGGGGGTGGGAAAAGTCATGCTGAACTGACGCCTGGTAGTAGTTGCTGATGGTCACAGGGGCGTTATACAGGGTGGTCAGCAGGTAGGCCCGGATATTACGGATTTGAGTGGTGTTGCGCCGAAGGCAGTCAAAGACATATTCCATGTGGCCGCAGTCCAGCCGCTGGAAACGATCTCTGGCCTGCTCCGTAGGGATGTCCTCACCCCCGATGCGGATAGTCGGCCGAGTGGTACAGAGCACATCTGTAATGAGCTCCACCATTTCGTCCACATCTTCCTGATTGAACTGGGTGCAAAGGTGGGCGTACTCAATACTCTCCCTTACCTCTCTCTCGCAATTCCATCTATCTATCAATCCGTTTTGTTCGGACGGCATGGAAACCGATGGATGGATAGATGGATTAAGCTGGCTGAGATCAGTCTGATTAGATTCAATATAACTTGCGTCCGATTTTCGGAAGTCTGCACTTCTGAAAACCGGAAGTCTTGACTTCTGTTTTTCGGAATTCTTGACTTCTGATTTTCCGAAGTCTTGACTTCCGAAAGTCGGAAGTCTGGGAATGTCTTGCGGCACAGCGGGTTGCGGCGGTATGGCGCGGGTGGTGAAGCGTTTGACATAGATTTTTGCGGGGCGGCCCTGTCCCTGTTTGACCCGCTCAATGAGGCCAAACCCTTTCTTGCCGGTGTCCAGCTCCGCCAGGAGCCGGACCGCCTTTTCATGGCCGCAGTTCAGATCCTCCTGTATCTCGTCCAGGGTATAGTAAATGAACACCCGTCCCATATCGTCATACCAGCCGTTTTTGGCAGACAGGCCCATGCGGTCCAGCAGGAGGCCGTACAAGAGTTTTGCGTCTGTGGACAACTTTTTGAAAGCCGCCCCGGTAATGAGCTGCCGGGGAATGCGGTAAAATGAAAATTGATTGCTCTCGTCGCCATAATAATAATCAAATTCCATGGTTGGCCTCCTTGGTCGGACAAAGCAATTCTGTTTGGAATTTTAGAGAAACTTTTAATAAATGTGGTTAATTTGCTCTGAAAAAGGACAAAGGGACAAGCGATAGGCGGCTTGTCCCTTTGGTTGATATAGGTTGGTTATTTCTATGTATTATTTACCTATTTGTGGGCCGTTACTTCCACCACCGCAGTGGGAAGGCTGCGGATGGGCAGGTTCTGTACGTCCAGGGCCTTCTCCTGGCCCTGGGAGGAGAACACCTTGGCGCTCCCCTCGCTGCCAAAGAGGATGACCCGCTTGTCAAAGACGGCCAGGCCGCTGATCTCCACCGGCCGGGCGGCCCCCACGAAGGCGTCGGCGGTGATGCGGTAGAAGTACCGCACATCCACGGTGTAGAATCCCCGGTTGAAGGTGACCGGCTCCACGTCGATGTAGGCGTACAGCAGCTCGGCGCAGCCCGCCTTCACCGACACCGCCCGGTCGATGACCTCCTGGCAGCCCCGGGTGGGGTAGACCCGCAGGTCCTCGATGCAGTCTTTATCCTTGCAGGAGTCAAAAATTTTCTTGGTGTGTATGCACACGGCCTCCCGAATGCAGCGGTCCTCGCTGACGGGGCCGGGCACGACCTTTTCCGGCATAGGTAAGTCCCTCCTAAGATGTTGCCGAGGCGGAGCAGAGCCCCGCCGGTTGGATTTTGGGGTACGCTCCATACTATGAGGGACGGGAAAAATGGTGCGGCGGCGGAGGGGCAAAGAGGGGTTGTCCTTTGCCCCCTTTTTCGGTATAATAAAAAAGCTGGGCAGATGCCCGCGACTCCATCCACCTGACGCCGCAGGAGGTTTTGTATGGCCCGAACTGGATTCATCCAAAACGAACTGGATCTCAAGCTGCTGGTTCTCTATATCATGTCCCGCACCGCCGCCCCGGTCACGTTCAATCAGCTGCTGGACGTGGCTCTGTGCGACGCGGGGGTGGACTACTTCTCCCTCACCGAGGTGGTGGGCCACCTGGTGGAGACCGGCCATCTGGAGCAGAACGGCCAGGTCTATGCCATCACGGAGAAGGGGCGGCGCAACAGCGAGATCTGCGAGAGCAGCCTGCCCTACTCGGTGCGCATGCACTGCGACGAGAATCTGGGAAAGCTCAACGGGGCGCTGAAGCGGGCGGCCCAGGTCCAGACGGGGGTGGAGCCCCATCCGGACGGCACCTGCACCGTGCGTCTGTTTTTTGCCGACGACGGCGGCCCGCTGATGGAGCTGAAGTTCCTCTATCCCTCTCAGGAGAAGGGATGGGCCTTGGCGGAGCGGTTCCAGGAGACGCCGGAGGCGTTTTATCATGATTTGATGACCTTCCTGTCGGAAGAGCGCAAAAAGGAGAAGCCTTGATATGAGACGAAAAGACCGGGAACGGGATCGGGCCTTTGCCTATGATGTGATTGACCGCTGTGAGTACGGTGTGGCCGCCATGGCCGGGGAGGGGGGAGCGCCCTACTGCGTCCCCCTGTCTCTGGTGCGCCTGGGGGATACGCTGTACTTCCACTGCGCCCTGGAGGGGACCAAGCTGGACTGCCTGAGACGCAGTCCCCGGGTGTGCGTGTCCTTTGTGGCCTCCAACCAAGCGGCCCTGGACAAGTTCACCACTTACTTTCAGTCCGCCAATGTGACGGGGACTGCCGCCGAGGTGACCGAGGAGGCGGAGAAAATTTCCGCTCTGCGAGCCCTGTGTGAGAAGCTCACCCCCGCCAACATGGCCGGGGACAACTTTGACCGGGCCATTGCCAAGAGCCTGCCCCGCACCGGGGTGTGGCGTATCCGGATGGAGGAGATCACCGGCAAGGAGAAGCCCCGCCCCTGACCGCCCCCTGTTTGTTTGGAAGGAGATCGTCCCATGCCCCTTGATCGTGTCCTTGCCCGCCTGCGGCAGCGGATCACTCCCACCCGGCGGGCGGCCTTTCTGGCCTGTTTTATCGCCGGATATCTGATCCATCTGTTTGCTTTTACCAATATCATCCCCAACTCCGACGGCCTGAGCCGGGTGTTTGACCCCCAGCAGATGACCGTCTCCGGCCGGTGGTTTCTCCACTACGCCTCGTTTTTGAATGACTTTACCCAGATGCCCGCCCTCATCGGGTTTTTCTCCGTGGTGTTTCTGGCCCTGGCCGCGGCGGGGGTGGTGACCGCCCTGAACCTGCACAGCCGGGCCCTGTCCGCCTTTGCCGGGGTGCTCATGGCCGCCTTCCCCTGTCTGGGGTATACCTTCCTCTACATGTTCACCGCCTCCGCCTACTGCCTGGCCATCCTGCTGGCTGTGCTGGCGGTATGTCTGGTGAAAAAGGGGGGGTGGCTCCGGACCCTGGCGGGAGTGGTTCTGCTGGCCCTGGCCATGGGGATCTACCAGGCCTACGCGGCGGTGGCGGTGGCCCTGTCCCTGCTGGTGGTGCTGCGCGCCTGCCTCCACGCCCGCTCCACCCTGAAGGGGACCGCCCGGCTGGGCTTCCGGCTGGCGGGCTTTCTGGCCGTGGGGGCCGCCCTCTACTACGGCATCCTCCAGATTTTCCTGGCGGTGAAAGACCTGGAACTGCTGGACTACCTGGGCATGAGCGACGCCGGGAGCGGCTACCCCGTCGCCCAGCTGCCCGGCCTGATCCTCTCCGCCTATAAGCAGGTATTTGTCTTTTTCTTCTGGCCCAACGGGTCCAACTCCTTTACCACCCCGCTGCTGGCGGGGCTGGACCTGCTGGCCCTGGCGCTGGCCGTGGCGTGCTTTTTGGCCATCGTCTTCCGCCGGGCCCTGTGGCGAGAGCCCTGGCGGATCATTGGAGCCCTGGTCCTGGCCGCTCTGCTGCCCCTGGCGGTGGGCTTTGCCCAGATCATCGCCCCCTTCTCCGACGCCACCCCTATTATGAAGTACGCCTATGTGCTGGTCTATATGGCGGTGCTGCTGACGGCCGACCTGGGGCTGAGCTTCCTTCCCCGGCCCCGGGGGGGCATGGCCGTCTCCGGCGTCCTGGCTCTGTGCCTGGCCGGGGTGACTCTATACAGCGCCAACATCAACAACCTGCTGTATACCGCTGCCGGCCAGGCCCACCGTGCCACTCTCAGCTATGCCACCCGGCTGCTCACCCGCATTGAGAGCTGCCCCGGCTACACCGGGGAGGAGGAGGTCCTCATCATCGGGGCCTTTCCCACCGACCGCATCTATGCGGACATTGAGAGCTACGCCCTGGTGGACCATTACAGCGTTCCCCGGGACACGGTGGCCCCCCTCAACAAGCATATCTATTACTATTTCAACGACTGGCTCAATGTGCCCATTGCGGAGCCGGGGGAGGAGACCATGATCGCGGTCGCCCAGTCGGAGGAATTTCAGGCCATGCCCCTCTACCCCGCCGACGGCAGCGTCCGGATGCTGGACGGCCGGGTGGTGGTGAAGATCCAGGAGGAGTACACTCCCAAGAGCGACTATGAGCTGGCCTATGAAAACAGGAGATGATCCCATGGAGACATCCGAATCTCTCCGCACCGGACGGCTGTCCGTGGTGCTGCCCGCCTACAATGAGGAGGAGTCGGTCCCCCTGGCGGCGGACGTGATCGGAAACCTGCTCACCCGGGCGGGTATCGACCACGAGCTGATCTTTGTCAACGACGGCTCCCGGGACCACACCTGGCGTGCCATTCAGGAGGCGGCCGCCCGCCGCCCCCAGGTGCGGGGCATCCGCTTCTCCCGGAACTTCGGCAAGGAGGCCGCCATCTTCGCCGGCCTGGCCCAGGCCAGAGGGGACTGCTGCGTGGTGCTGGACTGCGATTTGCAGCACCCACCGGAAAAAATTCTGGAGATGTACAGCCTGTGGCAGCAGGGCTGGCAGGTGGTGGAGGGGATCAAGGTCAGCCGGGGGAAGGAGAGCCCCCTCCACACCCTGGCCGCCAAGACCTTCTACCGCTTTTTGAGCGGCGCCACCCGGCTCGACATGTCTCACGCCTCCGACTTCAAGCTGCTGGACCGGCGGGCGGTGGACGTGCTGGTGGCCATGCGGGAGAAGAACGCCTTCTTCCGGGCCCTGTCCTCCTGGATCGGCTTTGACACCACTCAGGTGGAATTCGAGGTGCAGCCCCGGGCCGCCGGACAGTCCAAGTGGTCCCTGCGCAGCCTCACCCGGTACGCCGTCACCAACCTGGCCGCCTTTTCCACCGCCCCCCTGCAAATCGTCACCATTCTGGGGGTGCTGGTATTCCTGTGCTCTCTGGTGCTGGGCTGCTGGTCCCTGTGGCAGAAGATCAACGGGCAGGCCCTGGAGGGCTTTACCACCGTCATCCTGCTCCTGCTCCTCATCGGCAGCGCATTGATGGTCTGCCTGGGCATTTTGGGGTACTATATCGCCAAGATCTACGAGGAGATCAAGGACCGGCCCCGGTACATCGTCGCGGACGGCTGCGGAGGAAAAGACGGCTATGAGAGATAAGCTCCGCTCCCTGCTGGACCCCACCCTGTTCCGCTTCATTCTGGTGGGGCTGGTGAACACCGCCGTGGGCTATGGAGTCATGTTTGGCCTCTATAACCTGGCGGGGCTCCACACCTGGGGAGACACCGGATACTGGATCTCCTCCGCCGCCAACTACGTTGTGGGCAGCGTGGTCAGCTTCTTTCTGAACAAGCACTTCACCTTCCGCAACCAGGAAAAGGGCGTGAAAGTGGTCCTCCGCTTTGTCCTGAACATCGCCGTGTGCTGGGCGCTGGCCTATGGCATCGCCAAGCCGGTGACGGTCTGGCTGCTGGCCGGCACCGGCTGGAGCCAGCAGGTCCAGGGGAACCTGTCCATGCTGGCGGGCTCCGGCATCTTTGTCTTTCTCAACTACTTTGGACAGCGGTTCTTTGCCTTCCGCAGCCGCTGAACCTGGATGTTTGATCGCTCAGGCGGCCCCCGTGGCCGCCTGATGTGTTTGGCGGAGCTTTTGCCTTTGCCGTCTCCGCCATTCCCTCCCCATTGCCCCGGCCCTGTCTCTCCCCGGAGAGGGCCCCATTCTGCCGTTTGAGGTGAACGCCCCATGAGTTTTTTCCGCTGTCCCCTCTGTTCCGCTCCCCTGACCCGGGGGGAGCGCGCCTATACCTGCCCCGCCGGCCACAGCTTCGACCGCTCCGCCGCCGGCTATGTCCATCTGCTCCCCGCCAACCGGAAGCACTCCCAGAACCCGGGGGACGACAAGGCCATGGTGGCCGCCCGGTCCGCCTTTCTGGACAAGGGGTACTATGCCCCCCTCCGGGAGGCGCTGTGCGCTCTGGCCCTCCGGGACACGGCGGACCTGCCCGCCCCCGCTCTGCTGGACAGCGGCTGCGGGGAGGGCTATTACACCCAGGGGCTGTTCCAGGCCCTGGCCCAGGCGGGCCGCACCCCCGAGCTGGCCGGGGTGGACATCTCCAAATTTGCCCTGCGCCGGGCGGCCAAGCGGGTGAAGGAGGGGGAATTTGCCGTGGCCTCGGTGTACCACCTGCCGGTGGCGGACTCTCGGGCGGACCTGCTCACCAACGTGTTCTCCCCCCTGTGCCCGGAGGAATTTGCCCGAGTGATGCGCCCCGGCGGGCACTTCTACTATGTGGTCCCCTCCGCCAAGCACCTGTGGGAGATGAAAGAGGTCCTGTACGCCCGGCCCTATGAGAACGCCGTACGCCGGGAGGACTACCCGGGCTTTCGGTGGCTGGAGGCCGTCCCCCTGCGCTTCTCCGTCCGCCTGGACAGCTCCCAGGACATCATGGCCCTGTTCGGCATGACCCCCTACGCCTGGAAGACCCCAAAGGATGGGGTGGAGCGGCTCTCCGCCCTGGAGGCGCTGGACACCCAGATCGGCTTTGACATCCACGTCTATGGCAGGCTTTAATCTTTGCCCTGGAAAACTTTAGACTTTCTTTATTCTTTCTTTGTGGGGAATCAACCTTTCTCCCCTATACTAAGGCCGTACTCAGAAAAACGGCAACCGCCGACCTTTGGAAAGAAAGGTGAACCTGCATGTCGGAATTGATTTTACAGACCCGGGACCTGACCCGCCGGTACGGCCACACTCTGGCCCTGGATCACGCCGCCCTGTCCGTGGAAAAGGGGCAGATTTTCGGGCTGGTGGGCCGCAACGGGGCGGGCAAGACCACCCTCATCCGCCTCATCTCCGGCCAGTCCCACCCCACCGCCGGGGAGGTCACCCTGTTCGGGGCCTCCACCCCCGCCGCCCTGGCCCGGGCCCGCTCCCGCACCGGGGCCATGGTGGAGATCCCCTCCTTTTATCCCTATCTCACCGCCCGGCAGAACCTGGAGTACTACCGCATCCAGCGGGGCATCCCCGGAAAGGAGTGCGTGGACGAGGCGCTGGAGCAGGTGCGGCTGACGGACACGGGGAAAAAGAAGTTCAAGACCTTCTCCCTGGGCATGAAGCAGCGGCTGGGCCTGGCCCTGGCCCTGATGAACCACCCGGAGTTTCTCCTCCTGGACGAGCCCATCAACGGCCTGGACCCGGAGGGCATCGTGGAGTTCCGGGAGCTGCTCCTTCAGCTGAACCGGGAGCGGCAGACCACCATTTTGATCTCCAGCCACATTCTCTCCGAGCTGTCCACCCTGGCCACCCACTACGCCTTTATTGAGAAGGGCCGGGTGCTGGAGAGCGTCTCCGCCGACCGCCTGCGGGAGAAGTGCCGGGAGTGCCTGGAGCTCACCGTGGACGACGCGGCCCGGGCCGCCCGGGTGCTGGAGGAGCAGCTGGGCACCCGGGACTTCGAGGTGCTCCCCCACAACAAGCTGCGCCTGTACACCTTCCTGGATCAGCCCCAGACAGTGAACCGGGTGCTGCTGGAAAACGGCGTGGGCCTCATCTCCGCCCAGCAGCGCAGCAGCGACCTGGAGGACTACTTCCTCTCCCTCATTGGAGGCCGCCACGCCGCCGGAAAGGAGGGATTCTGATGCTGCGCTCTATCCAGGCCGAGTGCTTTAAGGTGGTTCACCGGCCCTATTTCTGGATCACCACCATTCTGTGCGCCCTCTTTTCTGTGGGGGTCATCTTCTGCCTGTATCTGATCAAAACCGAGGCCAGCGGCGTCAACCCGGTCAATATGCCCTTTGCCGTCGCCTCCCTGCTGTTCGGCCTGCCCGCGGGCATCTACCTGGTCGTCCTGGGGGTGGACATGGTGTTCTCCGAGCAGTATAAGTACAACACCTTGAAAAACGAGGTTTCCTTCGGCGTCGGGCGCTTCCGCATCTACGCCTCCCGGTGGGTGGTCTCCCTGCTGGTCCTGGCGGCGCTCTATCTGGTTCTGGTGCTTGTGTACGCCCTGGCCAGCCTGATTCTCCTGGGCCTGCCCAGTCAGGCGGACGCCCAGGCGATGTACGGAGTGGATGCGGGCCGGAGCGTCCTCAACGCCTTCCGGGCGCTGGGCTTCTACACCCTGGGGGCTTTTCCACTGTGGCTGGGGGGCATGTCCCTGTCTTTGGCCTGCTATTTCCTGATTGCCAGCTCCACCGTCGCGGCCTTCTCCTACATCGGGATTCTAATGGTGCTCTCCATGGCCCTGGATAACCTGGGACAGTATGTGAACCCTTTGTTCACCTCCCTCTACCACCTGACCCTCAACTACCACATGGACCAGCTGCTCGTGGGGGACCTGCCCTGGTCCAAGATCGGCCAGTGCTGGCTCATCGGCCTGGGCTGGACCGCAGTGTCCACCGCCCTTGGGGCGGCCCTGTTCGCCCGGAAGGAGATCAAGTAAGACAGGAAAGCCTTCCCCCTGAGGGGGGAAGGCTGGCTGAAATCCCGATTCCCATTTCAGGAGGTTATGTTCCATGAAAAAACTGCTCTGCATCGCCGCGGCCCTGGCTCTGCTGGCCGCGCTGGCCCTCCGCTTCTGCCCCAAGGGGCGTGGGTCATGGGAAACCTGATCCGGGCGGAGTTCTACCGCATCCGCTGTCAGCGCTGGGGCTTCTACGGCCTGACCGGCTCCGTGCTGGGGGGTGTGGTCCTGCTGACCCTGCTGTGCGCCTTTCCCCCGCAAAGCGGGGACGCCGCCCTGCTCTTTCAGACCATCGAGTATTCCGCCATTGTGGGCATGGTGCTGGCTGTCCCCTGCGCCGACCTGGCCAGCGCCCGAGTGGACGGCAGGCAGGTCCTGCTGAAAAACGAGGCGGTGTTCGGCATCCCCCGGTGGCAGATGTATCTGTCCCGGCTGTTCACCGCCCTCCTGCTGGGAGTGGGGCTGGTGGCGGCCATGAGCCTGTTCGCCCTGCTTTTGGCGGGGATCTTCCTCCCGGGGATCGATCAGCTGCCCCAGATCCTGTCCCAGTATGCCCTGCTGATGCTGACTGCCCTCCCCCTGTGGATGGCCTCCGCCGGACTGTTCCTGTGCCTGAAATTTATCTTCCGCTCCGGGGCCGCTGCGGGGATTCTGGTGGCGCTCTACTATCTGGTGGGATTCCCCATTGCGGGGGCGGCGGCCACGGTAGTCTCCACCGATACGGGAGAGCCCGGACTCATCAGCACCCTGCTCTATGCCCTCCACCCCATGACCCCCTTCTGGAACGGGGATATGGTCGTTGAGGGCATCGATACCGGCATCTCTATTCAGCTGACCCCGGAGGCCTTTGTGGATTCGCCGCCGCCCATGCTGTACTGCTGGGCGCTGGGACTGCTGTGGCTCATTGGAACCTCGCTTGTGGCGATCACCTTTCTCCAGAGGCGGGAGCTGCGGTGAGATTCGGCAGGGGGACGACCGGGAGCATGGCACTTCATTTTTTGACAGCGCCTTTGCTGCGGCGGGGCTCAAGTTGTGCGGTGGGGAACGGCAGGCGGCCCGGTGTGCCGCCCCTACGGGGTATCCGCAAGGTGTCTTTTTTCGTAAGGGCCGGACACCGGCCGAGCCATGTTCCGGGCGACCGCAAGGGTCGCCCCTACGAGGAAAAACGGACCGGGAGCGTTGGTTCGGTAAACTCAGGCGCAGTTGTGAAATCGCAGTCGCCGCAATTTTTGCAAACCCAGGGCCCAGTGGCCCGGAAGAAATCGCGGAGACCACTCCATTTTTGCGCGCCGGAAATATTGCAAAACCTAACAGATACGCGTCCACCGTAATGGGGTCCGGGGAAAGCGGTCCTATGGGCACGAAGTGTCCAACGGCCGCGTCCCCGGTGGCGTTTTGGTTACTTTGCCGCCATGGGCAAAGTAACTCGCCGCCCGCAGGCGGCGAAACTCCTCCGTCCACACTTTAATTCCATAGGAGGTCTCTCCAATGCTGATTCTCCTCATCCTCTCTCTCATCCTGCTCACGGCGGTACTGTATGCCCAGTACCGCCGAAGCCGCGCTCTGCGCCGGGCGGCCCGAGACCTGAAAGAGGCCCGCATGGTTCCAGGCACCCGCCTGCGGCTGTACAGTCCGGACGACAGGCTGGAGGAGCTGCTGTCCCAGATCAACGGCCTGCTGGAGGACAAGGAGCGGGAGACCCGCGTCCTGCGCAGCCGGGAGGAGAGTTTGCGCAGGCAGATCGCCAACGTCTCCCACGACCTGCGTACCCCGCTGACCTCCATTCTGGGCTACCTCCAGCTGATGGGGCGGGAGGACATCTCCCCGGAGGAGTACCGCCACTGCCTGGAGATCGTGGAGGGGCGGGCCAAGGTGCTCCAGGACCTGATCACCTCCTTCTACGACCTGTCCCGCATCGAGGGGGGCGAGTACCCCCTGGAGCTCCAGAGCGTGGACCTGCGCCGCCGCCTGGAGCCCCTGCTGGCGGGCTTTTACGAGGACTTCGAACAGGCGGGGTTCCAGGTGACGGTGGAGCTGATGGAGAGTCCGCCGGCCGTCTCCGCCGACCCGGGGGCGGTGACCCGGATCTTGACCAACCTCATCGGCAACGCCCTGAAGCACGGCTCCAAAACCCTGGACATCCGGCTGTATCAGGAGGGGCAGACGCTGGTCACCTCCTTCTCCAACGACGCGCCGGAGCTGACTCAGGAGGACCTGCCCCGGGTGTTCGAGCGGTTCTACACCGCAGACCAGATGCGCACCGGCCAGAACACCGGCCTGGGGCTGGCCATCGTCAAGGACCTCTCGGAGCAGATGGGCCACACCGCCTTCGCGGAATTGAAGGACGGGGTCTTCACCGTAGGCGTGCGGTGGAAGTTATGAAAAGCAGGGCGTACGCCCTGCTCTTTTCATAGGTCTTTGGCTTTCATTTGGTCCAGTTGCGCCTTTTCGTGCTTACCAGCCTTCAGCCGGCCCGCTCCCCAGGCCGCAGCCACGGCCAGCACGCACAGAAGCCCGGTGATCCCGTACTCCGTTGTCTGCTCCAAGAAGCTGACAGCCAAAAACAGGGCGGCCAGGGCGGCGGGCAGTACTGCGCCAAACCCCGGTTTGCGCATCAGTCCCAGGTGATACTGGACGGCCAGGATGGCAAAGGTGAGCGATAAGACAATGATTTCCTTCATAGCAAAACCTCCTCACAGATCTTTTGCTTTCATCTGCTCCAGTTCCCTTTTCTTGGCCGCCAGATTTCCCTTGAGCCAAAGCAGGAGAAGAATCAGCGTAGGAAACACCAATATCTTCCAGTCTGCGGGCAGGGAGATCTGACCGCGGGACCAGAGAAAGGCCAGAAGGCCGAACCAGACCAGAGGGACAATGCCTCCCAGAAACCAGAACCGGGGGCTCCGGCGGCTGGCCCAGATGTGGAATGCGAGGACGAGAAACGCGATGACAAGGGTGAGAGCGGGATTCATGCCATTTACCTCCGATCTTGCTTTAATGGTGTGATATTACTGGGTCTGCGGTGCTCCTCTTGCTGGTACCGGTCCAGAATCAGCTTGGCGGTCTCCAGGTCGATGCGGGCGTCCACGGCCAGCCCCTTGATGAAGGCGGAGAAGGGTTCCTCCTCCTTCTGGTCGCTGAGCTCGATCTTCTGGATGAGCTTGTCCAGCCGCAGCCGGACGGTTGGATAGGACACGGAGTACAGCTTGGCGATTTCCTTGAGGGAACCGGATTTGAGAACAAAATTCTTTAAAAACCCGGCGTCCTCCGGCTCTAGATCCAAAATCCAGGCGGGAATCTTATCTAGGTCCATCTCAAGACTCCTTTCACAAACGATTTAACTATATTTAGTATATACTAAATAATATTAAAGTCAAGAGGAAAATAAAATTTAATTTTGCGTTCGAAACGGCGAGTATATAAAAAGAGGGCGCGGCCGGAGCCGCGCCCTTCAGTTTGTCGAAAACCTACGCAGAATAAAATCCGCCTGAGACAGGGCGTCAGAAAAGTCCTTGGACTTTTCTGACGCCCTTAAGAACGCTGGGATCAATTTGCGGTAACGATGCGGACCTTGTCGCCGATGGGGTCGATGTAGACCGTCAGCTTGCTGGAGAAGGCCAGGCAGGCCCGCAGGCGGTCCATGCCGGTTTCCTGGCTGAACCAGCTCTCGGTAGCCGTCTTATAGCACTCCACGCTGTCGGCCACGGCGTAGGTGCGGCCCTTGAGGGTGATATAGTAGCGGCCCTCACGCTCGAAGAAGTCGGAGGGGGAGACCTGCTGGAATTCATTGAGCTGAACGGTGCTGATAATCATGTTGTTCTTACCGGCCACCGCGCCGATGAACTGGCCGTTCTTTCCGCCGTAGCCGGAGCGCTCATTGAACTTGAGCACGTTCCGGTTTTCCAGGGACCAGGAGGTCCTATAATTTTTCTCGGTACCGGTCTGGTTGCCCTCGTCGTCATAAATGGGCTCCTCGGTGACGGTGGTATGGCCCGACATCCAGCCGTAGGTATAGGCGTCGCCGGTGACGTTGTTGAGGACGATGACGTCCACGATGTCGGAACTGTTGCGGTGGGCGGCGGAGATCTGGTCCTGGGCGATGAGGCCGTAGTCCAGGCTGGACAGGGGGACCGCCACCTGAGCGCCCTCCCGGAACTGTTCATACACCCGCACGCCGGGGGCCACCTTGTATCCGCCCACCGTCATGGCGCTGGGATCGAAGTCGCCCGGGGCTCTCTGGGCGGTGAGGCGGGAGGCGGTCAGCGTATTTTCATCGCTGGAGGAGAGGAAGCACACCTGATTCAGATTCTTCAGCTTGCTGGCCGAGCCCGTCAGCTCCAGGACGCCGCCGTTGGGCAGGAACAGCTCCGCCGTGGTTTCGCCAGTGACGAACCCCAGCGCGGTGGAGCGAGTCTCGTTGGTGGCGGGGAGGATGGCGGCCACCTGGCCGTCCACCGTCATGAGCAGGGACACCTGCTCGCCCGCCGACACCTGATCGGTAAAGTTCCAGGCACTTTCCAGCACCGGGAAGGTGTGGCCCAGCAGCGTGATGGACGTGGGCGCCTTGGGGCTGGGAGAGGGGTTCTGATATTTACAGGTGAGACGCAGGTCGGACACCAGCAGGGTGTTGGACATGCTGTCGTAGGTGATCACGTCGTAAGGCTGAATCTGAGACAGGCTGATGGTCTGCTGATTCTTCAAAATGGTGTAGCCGGTCGCGCCGCCGGTGAGCCGGTGGAAGTCGGCGGAACTCACCCGGTCCATGACCACCACCGCGTCCGCGTCCGCCGCTGTGGCCGCTGTGGCCGCATAGATGGCGGTCACCTTGCCCCGCAGGGTGAACAGGGTCAGACGGCTGCCGGCGGTGAGGGAGCCGTATCCCTCTGAGTAGGATTTCCCATCGCTGGAGCTGGAGGTGTAGATGGGGGTGTCGGCGGCGATGGTATAGCGCTCGCCGCCCACGGCGGTGAGATAGCTGGGTTCCGCGCTGTCCAGCAGGGAGATGGTCACCGAAGTGCTGTCGTCGGGGACGAAGGTGACGATCTCACTCTGGTCGTTGAGAACCAGCACGCCCCGGCGGCCCACCAGAGCGGTGGGAGCCACGTTCTCCGCGTCGGGGAGATAGGTGCCCTCTGAAGTGCGCACCGCCCCCATGGCGGAGCCGTCGTCGGTCTCGGTGTTCACCGCCAGCAGGACGGTGTCCTGCTTGGACTCGCTGCCCAGGGTGGTGTAATAATCTTTCCCGTCCCCGGTTTTGCAGGAGAGGGCGTTGACAAACAGCTGGGCGGCTTGAGCCCGGGTGAGGGAATCCCCCGCCTTGGCGCTGATCCCGTTTGTGAGTCCGATGGACTCTGCCAGGTTCAGGTAGCCGTCCGGCCACACCGCGCCCACCTTGTCTCCGGAGTACCCCAGTACCCGGATGAGGATGGTAACCGCCTGGGCGAAAGAGAGTTCCTGCTCCGGCAGGAACCGGCCGTCGCCCACCCCGGCGATCAGAGGGGTGCCGGGGGAGGGGGTGGTCCCCTCGCCGGAAGAGGAGCCCCCCGAGCCGGACCCGGAGCCCGGGTCCACTATGGTGGAGGCGGCCAGGTTGATGTATCCCCTGGCCCAGTGGCTGGAGGGCACGTCGGTGAAAATGGTGCGGGTGGAGTGGAGGACCACCTGGTCTCCCAGCCCCATGAAGTTCACCGCCATGGTGCAGAACTGAGCCCGGGTCAGCTTGTCATTGGGGCGGAAGGTGTTGCCCCCCGCGCCGGAGACCACTCCCATCAGGCGCAGGATATCGGCGTTCACCGCCGTGGCGGGGTCGCTCACATCCTGAAAGGAGGAGGCACCGGCCGCTCCCGCCGGGAGGGGGATCACCAGCCCGGCGGCCAGGGCGGCCGCCAGCAGGGCGTGGATCATTCGATGTTGTTTTCTCATAGATATGTTCTCCCTTACAGCGTTAATCTGCCCGCAGGGCCACCACCGGCTGGAGGCCGGAGGCCTTGATGGCGGGGTACATGCCGAAGATAATGCCCAGCGCCACCGAGATGGCGGCCGCCCCCAGGGTCACCCCGGGGCTGGGAATCAGGATCATATTGAAGGACAGCTTGCCCACGATCAGAGTCCCGATATAGCCTACGACAATGCCGAACAGTCCGCCGATGCCGCAGATCATGGCTGCTTCAATCAAAAATTGGACAATAATGCTCCTCCGCTCGGCGCCGATGGCCTTGCGGATGCCGATCTCCCGGGTGCGCTCGGTGACGGTGACCAGCATGATGTTCATGATGCCGATACCGCCCACCAGCAGGGAGATGGCGGCGATTCCTCCCAAAAACCGCTGCTGCATGGCGTCGGCCTGGTTCTGCTCCTTCTGGTACGTCTGGGGGGAGGTGACGCCGTAGCTGCCGTTCTGCTCGCCGATGAGTCCGGAGAGAAAGCCGTTCAGGCTGGTGACCGTGGGGGCGATGGCGTCCGAGTTTTTCACCTTGACCACAAACTGGTCGATGGGTTGGTTGCTGTTGAAGTAGCGGGTCATGGTATAGGGGATGAGGATCATCCGGTCCTTGCGCTTGATCTCGTCCAGCAGGTACTGGTCCTCCTCCTTGGTCCCGACCTTCACCCCCTTGGACTTGCTCTCATAGACGCCCACCACCCGGAAGGGGATGCCGTTGATGGTGATGGTCTTGTCCAGGGGGTCGGCGAAGGAGAACAGCTCCTCCGCCGTAGCGGAGCCCAGCACGCACACCTGATTGAGCTTTTCCATGTCCAGGAAGGACAGCTCCCGTCCCCGGGCAATCTGATAGTCGTTGCACAGGCCGTACTGGTCGTTGCCCAGATAGAGGGTGGTGGCGGTCTGGTAGTCGTCGGTGGGCAGGGTCTTGGAGCCGTAGGAGATCTTGGCGTCGGTGTATACCTGCCCGCTGGGGGTGAACCCCATCACCAGATTGTCCAGGCCCAGACAGTAGTTGTACAGGGACTTGGATACATCCAGGGAGGAATCCCAGGTATAGGCGTAGACCTCGACCGTATTGGTGCCCATGCTCTCGTAGTAGGCCCGCATGGCGGCGTTCTGCCCCTGGGCGTAGGACACCAGGATGATCACCGCCGCCAGGCCGATGATGATGCCCAGCATGGTGAGGGCGGAGCGCCCGATGTTGGAAAAGATGGACTTGGCGGCCATTTTGAATGCCTGGCCCAGCTTCATAGACCCACCTCCTCTCGGGTGCCGTCGGCCACGATGCGTCCGTCGGAGATGCGGACCACCCGGTGGGCGGTGGCGGCGATGCCGTTGTCGTGGGTGATGAGAATGATGGTGGAGCCCTCCTGGTTCAGGGTGTGGAGGATCTCCAGCACATGCCGGCCCGTCTTGGAGTCCAGGGCTCCGGTGGGCTCGTCGGCCATGATGATGGGGGGATGGGTGGCGATGGCCCGGGCGATGGCCACCCGCTGCTGCTGGCCGCCGGACATCTCGGCGGGCTTGTGCTTCCAGCGGGAGTCCATGCCCACCTTCTTCAGGGCCTCCATCACCCGCTCCTCCCGCTGGAAGATGGACACCCCCTGATAGATGAGGGGCAGCTCCACGTTTTCGTAAGCGGTGAGGGCGGGAATCAGGTTGTAGCCCTGGAAGATAAAGCCAATCTCCTTGTTGCGGATGTGGGCCAGCTGCCGGTCGGAGCGGTCGTTGATGTGGGTGCCGTTGAGGATGTAATCCCCGTAGGTGGGGATGTCCAGGCAGCCCAGGATGTTCATGAGGGTGGATTTGCCCGAGCCGGAGGCCCCGATGATGGCCACGAACTCTCCGCGGTCAATGGACAGGGTGACCCCGTCCAGGGCCCGGACCTCGCTCTCCTTCCCCTCGTTGTAGATTTTATAGAGGTCTTTCACGTCAATGAGCATGGCAGTTCACCCCGCTCATCCATAGGCCGATTCGACCAGGTAGTTGACAAAGACCTCCTCGTCCCCGTTGAGGCCGCTCTTGATCTCCACGTTGTAGTCGTCGTTCAGGCCGGTCTCCACCTTCACGGGATAGAAGCCGTCCTCGGGAGAGGGGTACATGGGGGGCTGGCCGGGCTCCGGCTCCGGGATCTCCAGATCCACCGCGTTCTCGGGGCGCTTGTCCGCCCGGATAAAGACCACGCTGTCTGTGCTGCCGTCCTCGCCGGGGATGTTCTTCACGCTCTGCATGGGGACCATCATACAGTCGTCCGACTGGCTGGCCACAAAGGAGTAGTCCAGATACATGCCCGCCAGCAGAGAGCCGTCCTGGTTGTCCACCGTCAGGGTGACGGGGTAGTTGGTCATGCCGTTCTGGCTCTCAGCGGCCCCCATGTTGATGGCGGTGACCGTGCCGATGAAGGTGTTGCCGTTCCAGTCGCTCAGCTCCACCGTCAGGCCGGGCTGGACAAAGGCGATGTTCCGGTCGTCCACGGTGATGTCCACCACCATGTTGGTGGTGTTGGAGATGGTGACCACGGTGTCGCCGCTCTTCACCTCTGCGCCGGGGGTGAGGGTACAGGAGGTGACCGAGCCGTCGATGGGGGAGACGGCATTGAAGTCGGCCAGGCCCTTCTGGGCGTCGGCCAGCTTCTTTTGGGCCTCGTCGATCTCCTTCTGTTTGGACATGATAGTCTCGTTGATGGTGCTGGAGCCCAGGGTGAGCAGGGCCTCCCCGGCGGACACGTCGGCGTAGTCCATCAGGTTGCCCTGGGACACCACCGGCCCGGCGGCCTTGGTGACGATCTCCCGGGTCTCGTAGTACTCCGTCTTGCCGTTCTCATAGGGGTAGATGGCGGAGCCGTCCGAGGCGGCGAGGGTGGCCGAGGCGTCCATCCCGGCGGTGAGGGTGCCCGGGTTGTCAAAGACGAGGACCGCCTCGAAGTGTACCGCCCCCTCGGGGGAGATGAAGCGGACCTTGTTGATTTTCTCTACGGTGCCGGTGTAGGTGCCCATGACGGTGGGGATGGACACCTGGACGGACTGGCCGGTGTGGATCTGATTTTCATAGGCGTAGCTGAAATACAGGGAGAGCTTCAGCTTCTTGTCGTTGACCAGGGTGGCCACCGCGGTCTCCTTGGCCACCTCCTGGTCGGGCTGGAACTCCTTCACGTTGATGAGCTTGCCGGCGAAGGGGGCCCGGACGGTGAGGTTGTTGGCGTCCTCCAGCAGGGCGGACATCTCCTTGTTCAGGTTGTCCACCTGGGTCTGGGCCTGGGTCACCTGGTCCTGGGCCTCCTGGCTGAAGATGGTGTACAGGGGCTGTCCCGCGGTGACCGTGTCGCCGGGGGAGACAAAGACCTCCTGCACCGTGCCGCCGGCGGTGAGGGTGATGGCGGCGGATTCCTTGGCCTTGGCGTTGCCGCTGCCGGTAACCTTGCTCTGGATGGTGCCGTACTGGACGGGCTGGGTCTGGATCTCGCTGCTGGCGCTGTCCTGTTTGGTCAGAAAGCGATAGAGCAGAAAGCCGCCCGCCGCCAAAGCCACCACAACCGCGCCGGCAATGGCCGCCTGGCGCACCTTGCGCTTGTTGAACTTCGGCTTGGGCCGGCCCGGCGGAGAGGCCGGAGACGCGGCTGGAGCGGACTGGGGAACAGTCACTTCTGGCATAGTATCAAGTCCTCCTAACATAATGTCTGCCGGGTAAAGCACAAAGCGGTCTACCCACGCGGCACAGCCATGCGGGGCCGCATTTGCAGAACCGTGTATTCTCCTGTTCCATTATAGGTTGCTTTTTCCGGGAAAAGCAATTACAAGGTAATTACAAATGTTTAAGAAACGATTAAGGTTTGCTTGGGACTTTTTTCACATGCCACTATACGTGTTTGTTCCGGCGAAAGCGTGGAAAAATTGCGGAAACCGCCCCGGCACAAAAAACTCCGGCGGTCCGTGAGGACCGCCGGAAGGCAGATTGTCAAAAAACCTCTGTTGAGATGAATCCGCTCAAGCTGGGGCAGGGGATCAGACGTTCTGATAGAGGGGGTAGCGGCCGGTGAGCGCCTTTACCTGGGCGCGCAGGTCGTCCGCCTTGGAGGCGAAGTCGTCCTGGGCGGCCTGGCAGATCAGGCGGCCAACCACCTTCATGTCCTCCTCAGTGAAGCCCCGGGAGGTGACGGCGGGGGTGCCCACCCGGATGCCGGAGGTGACGAAGGGCTTCTCCGGGTCGTTGGGGATGGCGTTCTTGTTGACGGTGATATACACCTCGTCCAGGCGGTGCTCCATCTCCTTGCCGGTGAGATGGGCAGGGCGCAGGTCCACCAGCATCAGGTGGTTGTCCGTGCCGCCCGACACCAGATCCAGCCCGCCCTCCATGATGGTCTGGGCCAGAACGGCGGCGTTCTTGACGATCTGCTGCTGATAGGTCTTGAACTCGGGCTTGAGGGCCTTGCCCAGGGCCACCGCCTTGGCGGCGATGATGTGCTCCAGGGGGCCGCCCTGGGATCCGGGGAAGATGGCGGAGTTGAGCTTCTTGGCGATGGCCTCATCGTTGCACAGGAGCATGCCGCCCCGGGGGCCCCGAAGGGTCTTGTGGGTGGTGGTGGACACCACGTCGGCGTAGGGAATGGGGGAGGGGTGGCACCCGGCGGCCACCAGGCCGGCGATGTGGGCCATGTCCACAAACAGATAGGCGCCCACCTCGTGGGCGATGTCGGCGAAGGTCTTGAAGTCGATGATCCGGGGGTAGGCGGAGGCGCCGGCCAGGATCATGCGGGGCTTGTGCTTTCGGGCCAGATCCCGCACCTGGTCGTAGTCGATGCGGCCGTCCTCGCCCAGGCCGTAGGCCACCATGTTGTAGTTCTTGCCCGAAAAATTCACCGGGGAGCCGTGGGTCAGGTGGCCGCCCTGGTCCAGGCTCATGCCCAGCACCGTGTCCCCGTGCTGGCACAGGGCCTGGTACACGGCGAAGTTGGCCTGGGCGCCGGAGTGGGGCTGCACATTGGCGTAATTGGCGCCGAAGAGTTTCTTTGCCCGCTCGATGGCGATAGTCTCCACCACGTCCACGCACTGGCAGCCGCCGTAGTAGCGCTTGCCGGGGTAGCCCTCGGCGTACTTGTTGGTGAGGACGGTGCCGGCGGCGGCCAGGACGGCGGCGCTGACGATGTTCTCCGAGGCGATGAGCTCAATGTTCTGCTGCTGCCGGTCATACTCGGCACGGATGGCCTGCCCCACCTCAGGGTCGGCGGCGGTGATAAAGTCCATGACTTCTGTGACCAATGGGAACACTCCTTTTTCTCTGATTCAGCCCGGCATCCGGGCGGTGATATTCCCTATTATAACAGACCGGGCGGAAATTACAACGAATTGTTTCCACAGTTTTTTGAAAGCAGGGCTGGGGGAAACAGATCGTTTTGACGCAGGGTGGGAACAAAATGGATCCGTTTCCGGAAAACGTCCAAAATCCTGTCGAATTTCTTTTTCTGATGTGATATAATAACTTTGTTCGCCCTGTGGGCGCATCTAAACTCTGACCCGTGAGGTGGGACAGTCTATGAAAACCAACGAGGAAGTCTGGAGCATTGTCAACGCGCTGAAAGCGCTCTACCCCGACAGCCTGTGCTCCCTGGAATATGAGAAGGACTATGAGCTGCTGTTCTCCGTGCGCCTGGCGGCCCAGTGCACCGACGAGCGGGTGAACAAAGTCACCCCCGCCCTGTTTGCCCGGTTCCCCACCCTGGAGTCCTTGGCCCAGGCCGACGTGGCCGAGGTGGAGCAGTACATACACTCCACCGGATTTTTCCGGGCCAAGGCCCGGGACATCGTCCTGTCCTCCCAGATGCTCCTGCGGGACTACGGCGGCAAGGTGCCGGGCACCATGGAGGAGCTCCTGAAGCTGCCCGGCGTGGGCCGCAAGACAGCCAACCTGATGCTGGGGGACGTGTTCCACGTGCCCGGGGTGGTGGTGGCCGACACCCACTGCATCCGGATCACCGGTCTGCTGGGCCTTACCGACGGCTCCAAGGACCCGGTGAAGGTGGAGATGCAGCTGCGGCAGGTGCTCCCCCCGGAGGAGTCCAACGACTTCTGCCACCGGATGGTCCTCCACGGCCGGGCGGTGTGCATCGCCCGCCGGCCCCAGTGTGAGAGCTGTACCCTGCGGCCCTGGTGCGACCACTTCGCAAAAAACAGCCAGCCGCCTTCTGAGTGAGGAAAGGAGCGCCTGACCATGATGGGATACTACACGGGCTTCGGCGCCTTTGACGCCATGTTCACCATTGTCCCTGTGATCGTTGTCATCGGCTTTATCATCGTCTTTGGCGCCATCCTGGTCCGAGGGGTCCAGGGGGCCGCCCAGTGGAAGAAGAACAACGACTCACCGGTGCTGACAGTGGAGGCGGAGGTGGTGGCCAAGCGGCTGGACGTGCAGACCTGGCGCCACGCCGGGGACGAGCATCACATGGGGCACACCTCCAGCCGGACCTACTACTACGCCACCTTCCAGGTGGAGAGTGGGGACCGGATGGAGTTCCAGGTCCCCGACACGGAATACGGCCTTCTGGTGGAGGGGGACCGGGGAAAGCTGACCTTTCAGGGCACCCGCTACCAGGGGTTCCGGCGGCAGTAATCGCCGCTTATAATGTTAATTATGGATAAGGAGCGCGACCTTTTTTTGAAAGCAGTATATCGGTGGACCTTTTACATTCTGGGCATGCTGGTGCTGGCCCTGGGGCTGACCCTGAACACCAAGGCGGGGCTGGGGGTGTCCCCCATCATCTCCATCGCCTTTGCGGTGTCGGAGATCTGGGGCTGGAACTTCGGGGACATGACCTTCCTGCTGTACTCCCTCTTTGTGGCGGGGCAGTTTGTGCTCCGGGGGAAAAACAGCCGGCTCACCGACCTGCTCCAGCTGCCCCTGAGCCTGGCGTTCAGCCGGGTGCTGAACCTGTACAGCGCCCTCATCCCCTATGAGGCGGCGGAACACGGGTTTTTGGCCAACTTCGGCCTGTTGCTGGCGGCCATCTTCTTCACTGGAGCGGGGGCGGCCATCACAGTGAATATGAAGCTGGTCCCCAACCCCGGCGACGGCATCGTGGCCGCGGTGGCGGAGAGGCTGGGCCGGGACCAGGGCTTTGCCAAGAATGTGTTTGACGTGGGCTGCGTGGCGGTCACCTGCGTGCTGGGCCTGCTGGCGGCGGGCCGGATCGTGGGCATCGGCGTGGGGACCATCGCGGCCATGATCGGGGTGGGCCGCTCCATCGCCCTGGTAAACTATTTGGGAAAACAGAAGATGTGTCTGGCGGCGGGGCTGCTCCAGGAGGAGGCCCCCGCCGGCCAGGAGGCATAAAGGAGGAAACATCCATGAAGCGAAGCTATGCGGTCTATCAGGTGGACGCCTTCACCAAGGAAAAGCTCTCGGGCAATCCCGCCGGGGTGGTGCTGGACGCCCGGGGCCTCACCGATGAGGAGATGCGGCGCATCGCCCGGGAGCTGAACAACTCGGAGACGGCGTTTCTCTTTCCGGGAAAACCTGGGGAGTATGACGTGCAGGTGCGCTTCTTCACCCCCGCCAAGGAGGTCCCCGTCTGCGGCCACGCCACCATCGCCTCGCACTATGTCCGGGCCAGGGAGCTGGGGCTGGACAGCGCCCGGGTGGTTCAAAAGTGTGGAGCGGGTATTTTCGCGGTAGACGTGTGTAAGGAGAACGGGGACTGCCGGGTGGTCATGTCCCAGGGCAGGGCCGTTCTGGGGGAGCCCCTGTCCCGGGAGCATCAGGACCGGGTGCTGGCGGCCCTGGGCGTGACCCATGACGACCTGCGGCCGGGCTGTCCCATGGCCTCGGCCTCCGTGGGGTCCCCCAAGCTGATGGTGGTGCTCAGAAGCCTGGACAAGCTGCACAGCCTGACCCCCGACCTGGAGGCCCTGAAGGAGCTGAGCGGCGAGATCGGCTGTAACGGCTATCTGGTCTTTACCCTCCACCCGGGGGAGGAGCCCCTGGTCCACGCCCGGATGTTCGGCCCCGCAAACGGGGTGGCGGAGGACCCGGTGACGGGGATCGCCAACGGCCCCATGGGGGCCTATCTGGTCCGGAACGGGCTGATCCCCGCGGAGGGAGACGAGGTGCGGTTCACCGCCGTCCAGGGGGAGGCCATGGGCCGCCCCGGCTCCATGGAGGTGCGGGTGGCACTGGAGAACGGACAGCCCGGTGAAATCCAAATTGTGGGCGACGCGGTGGTGGCCTTCCAGACCACCCTGGAGCTGGACGCATGAGGGGCGGCAGGCGGGAGCTCCGCCTCACCGGCGGGGACGACCCCAAGTTCCGCGCCCTGGTCCGCAAGCTGGACCGGGAGTATGTGGACCGGTTTGGAGAGACCGCCCTTCAATACCAGCCCTACAACACCTTGGAGAAGATCGAGGCGGCCTGTCTGCTGCTTGTGGACGGCACGCCCGCGGCCTGCGGGGCCATCCAGCCCCTGGACGGGGACGCCGCCGAGCTCAAGCGGATCTATGTCCTCCCGGAGTTCCGCCGCCGGGGCCTGGCCCGGCAGGTGATCGAGCAGCTGGAGCTCCAGGCCCTGTTTCACGGGTATCGGTTCCTGGCCCTGGAGACGGGCCGGGCCATGCCCGAGGCCGCCGCCCTGTACACCAAGCTGGGGTATCAAGAGACCGAGCCCTGGGGGCCCTTTGCCGGGGACAAGCTGTGCCTGTGCATGAAAAAGGAGCTCACCTGATTTTTCGCAGGAAAGGAAGGACGCGCCATGGCCTACCGGCCTCTCGCCGACGAAATACGGCCCAAAACCCTGGATGAGGTGGTGGGCCAGAAGCATATCTTAGGAAAGGACGGCCTGCTGCGCCGGATCATCGAGGGGGGCGACATCCCCAACCTGATCTTCTACGGCCCCTCTGGGACGGGGAAGACCACGGTGGCCAACATCATCGCCCAGCGCACCAACCGCCCCCTCCACCGGCTCAACGCCACCACCGCCTCCATTTCTGATATTAAGGACATTATCGCAGATATCGGGACCCTCCTGGCCCCGGACGGGGTGCTGCTGTACCTGGACGAGATCCAGTACTTTAACAAAAAGCAGCAGCAGTCCCTGCTGGAGTTCATGGAGAACGGGAAGATCACCCTCATCGCCTCCACCACCGAGAACCCCTTCTTCTACGTGTTCGGGGCGGTGCTGTCCCGATCCACCGTGTTTGAGTTCAAGCAGATTACCGCCGAGGACGCCCTCCCCGCCATTGACCGGGGAGTGGACCTGCTCAATGAGCGGCTGGGCGGGAACCTTGTTCTGGAGGACGGGGTGCGGGAGCACATCGCCTCCGCCTGCGGCGGGGACATCCGCAAGGCCATGAACGCCCTGGAGCTGCTCTCCTCCGCCGCCCGGCGGGAGGACGGAAAGCTGCTGATTTCCTTAGAGGACGCCCAGACCGCAGCACAAAAATCCGCCATGCGCTACGACCGGGAGGGGGACAACCACTACGACATCGCCTCCGCCCTGATGAAGTCGTTACGGGGGTCCGACCCGGACGCGGCGGTCCACTACCTGGCCCGGCTGCTGGAGGCGGGGGACCTGATCACCGCCATCCGGCGGCTGCTGTGCTCCGCCAGCGAGGACGTGGGGCTGGCCTACCCCCAGGCGGTGCCCATCGTGAAGGCCTGTGTGGACAGCGCGTTGCAGCTGGGCCTGCCCGAGGCCAAGCTCCCCCTGTCCGAGGCGGCCATTCTCCTGGCCACCTGGCCCAAGTCCAACTCCGCCTGCATGGCCATTGACGCGGCCATGGCGGACGTGCGGGCGGGCCGCACCGGGGACATCCCCCGGGAGCTCCAGAACGTCCACGCCGACTCGGCGGGGATGGAGCGGGAGCAGGGGTACCTGTACCCCCACGACTTTCCCGGCCACTGGGTACGCCAGCAGTATCTGCCCAACGAGCTGAAAAACCGGAAATACTACCAGTACGGGGACAACAAGACCGAGCAGGCCGCCCGGCGGTACTGGGAGGAGATCAAGAAGTAGAGGCTGAACTGCCTTCCCCCCCGCTGGGGGGAAGGCTGGAGACAGCGAAAACCGAGAAAGGAAGGAATCAAACCCATGGAATCCATTCGCGTCCTGGTGGTGGAGGACGACCAGGACATCAACAATCTGCTGTGCACCATCCTGCGGGACGGGGGCTATGAGAGCCAGGCGGCCTTCTCCGGCAGCGAGGGTCTCTTGTGGGCGGAGCGGGAGAGCTTCGACCTGGTGCTGCTGGATTTGATGCTCCCCGGCCTCACCGGCGAGCAGTTTATTCAGAAGATCCGGCCCTTGCGCACCATGCCCATCATCGTCCTGTCCGCCAAGGCGGGGCTGGAGGACAAAGTGAATGTGCTGCGCATGGGGGCGGACGACTTTATCCCCAAGCCCTTCGACAATCTGGAGGTGCTGGCCCGGGTGGAGGCCCAGCTGCGGCGGGTGAAGAAGTTCTCCGCGCCCCCCGCCCAGAAGCAGCAGCTCTCCTGCGGGGACTTGGTGCTGGACCGGGACGAGTTCACCGTCACCGCCGGGGAAAAGCCCGTCACCCTCACCGCCCGGGAGTTTGAGATCCTGGCCCTGCTGATGGAGTACCCCAAGAAGGTGTTCACCCGGGAGCAGATCTACCAGCATGTGTGGGGGGAGGACTACTTCGGGGACGACAACACCGTCAACGTCCACATCAGCAACCTGCGCTCCAAGCTGGGCAAGGCCAGCGACCGGGAGTATATCAAAACCGTCTGGGGCATCGGCTTTAAAATGGCGGAGGTGTGAGTTTCATGGATATCCATGTGAACGACGTGCTGAAGATGAAAAAGGCCCACCCCTGTGGGAGCCAGGAGTGGCTCGTCCTCCGGGTGGGCATGGACTTCAAGCTCCGCTGCCAGGGCTGTGGCCGGGAGGTGATGCTCCCACGGAGCAAGGCGGAGAAGAGTATCCGGAAGGTGTTCCGGGATGGAGCGCCGGTGGAGGTTTAGATTTTTGCAGGGGAGTTTCGCCGCCCGCTCTTTATAAGCCTTCCCCCTGGGGGGAAGGTGGCTGGCCGAAGGCCAGACGGATGAGGGGGCGATGATCGGATTGTTTCGTTCGTCGCAGGAGGAGTTTCTCCGCTGTGATGGCGAGCAGGGTTCCGCCCTGCGGGGCGGGTTCCTTTCTGCCCGGGCAGAAAGGAACCAAAGAACCGCCAAGGGGTGGGCTCAGGATGGGCACTCACGTGCCCATATTCGCCCGCCCCCTGGACCCCCATTTTACGGGGGCCGCCAATTAGGCAGCCTTGGCGGTCATCGCAAAGGCGCGGGTGGACAGAGGATTGGCTTCCGGTCTATGACCGCTGCCGCTGAGTTTCCGGTAACCTTTGGGTGGTACCCATACCGGTTGGAAGCGCGCCTTTTGGGCTGGTGGGGCTCAAGTTCGGCTCAGAGGGACGGCGTATCCCAAGATGCTTCCGGATCTCCGTAGGGGCCGGTCCCAGACCGGCCCGACGGTTCACGGATCGCTTTTCGGGATACGGCGGGAGGGGCAAGCCCCTCCCCTACACATAACAAGAAAGTGGTTCAGGTTTAGGTAGGGGAGGCCCTTGGGCCTCCCTCCGGGGGGTATGCCAAGAGGCCACCCTCATCCGTCACGCTTCGGGCCCCCCTACCCCTTTTGCCCCTCCGGGACGATTCCCCCTTCAAGGAGGAAGGCTTTCAGGCGGTCAAAGGCCGCCCCTACGGCGGAAAACAAACCGTGAGCGTTAGCTCGGCAAACCCAGGCGCAGTCGTGAAACCGCACCAGCGGCAATTTTTGCAGACCTAGGGCCCAGTGGCCCGGCGGGAATTTAGACACCCACTCAGATTTTGCGCGCCGAAAATTATTTGCCCAGCCCAAGGGGTAACCCCCGTAATGGGGGACCGGGGGTAAGGCGAATATGAGCGCGGAGCGCTCATCCTGAGCCGTCCCCCGGCGATCCTTTGGTTTCTTTCCCATCGCTGGGAAAGAAACTCGCCCATTAGGGCGAAACCTGAAAAATCAGAAAGGAAATATAGAACTATGCGTTACGACAGCGACATTTTATACCGTCCCCCCGGGGAGTGGAAGAGCTACCTGCTCCAGTGCACCATCGGGTGCTCCTACAACAAGTGCACCTTCTGCGCCATGTACAAGGAGAAGAAGTTCCGCATCCGCCCGGTGGAGGAGATTTTGGAGGACATCGACATGGCCCGGGATTACTACGGCCCGGGGCTCAAGCGGGTGTTCCTCATGGACGGGGACGCCGTCATCATGAAGACGGACGACCTGATCCGGGTGCTGCGCAAGCTGTACGACACCTTCCCCGCCCTGGAGAAGGTGACCACCTACGCCGGCCCCCGGAGCACCCTGGCCAAGAGTCCGGAGGAGCTGAAAGCTATTCGGGAGGCGGGCCTCAACCGGGCCTACCTGGGGGTGGAGAGCGGCAGCGACGCGGTGCTGAAGGCCATCAACAAGGGGGTCACCGCCGCCCAGATGCTGGAGGCGGGACAGAAATTGGTGGCCGCCGGCTTTGACCTGTGGGCCATTATCATCATGGGCCTCACCGGCCAGGACGGGGACTGGGAGGAGCACATCCTGTCCACCGCCAAGATGATCAACGCCATGAAGCCCCGGCACCTGTCCGCCATGACCTTCGCCCCCGCCAAGGGCACCCCACTGGGGGAGGATGTGCTGGCGGGCCGCTTCAAGGTGTGCACCCCGGACCAGATCCTGGAGGAGTGCCATCTGCTCATTGAGCACCTGGATGTGGACCCGCTGCATTTCACCAGCAACCATGCCTCCAACTACCTGCCTCTGAAGGGCGGCCTGCCGGAGGACAAAGAGAAGTTCCTGAAGTTGCTGGATGAGGCCCTGGCGGGCAAGATCCGCCTGCGCAAGACCTTGAATCGGGGTATTTGAGCGGAAGAGGACTGAGCGGGGCCGGGACGAGCGGGCCGCGGTAAAGCGCCCTCTGACGGGAAAAATAAAACTGCATCTGCAAGCCGATGCATTGGCGGGCATTCGCGTTTTAAGGCGGCCCCGAAAAGTTAAACAATATTTTCTTGATAAATGGTTCAAGCGGCCGAAGGGGCTTGTTGTCTGTGAATGGCAGGCGGCAAGTCCTTTACCTTTGCGTCGATTCCGCACTGTGGGAAACCAACAGGCGCCTCATATCCTGGGGGAGAGGCTGAGTAAATTCCAGCCGGATTCCGGTGATGGGATGCAGGAAGGCAAGGCGGGCCGAGTGGAGCGCTGGTCTGGAGATCAAACTGGATTCTGTTCCGTAGAGAAAGTCTCCCACCAGGGGGTGGCCTAGATATGCCATGTGGACCCGGATCTGGTGAGTACGTCCGGTCTCCAGTTGAAGTCGGAGCAAGGCGTAGGGCCCGGCCTGCCGCAAGGCCTCATAGTGGGTACATGCGTATTTTCCATCCGGCCGGACCATCTGTTCTACCAGCGATCCCTCACAAGGGCCAAGAGGAGCGTCAATGGTGCCGGAGGGCGGGGTGGGGGTTCCGGCACAGACAGCCAGGTAGGTCCGCTGAAAGTCGGGCGTGTGGAGCTGACGCTTCAGCACCTCCTGGGCGTGGGGATGGCGGGCCACCACCAACAGGCCGGAGGTCCCCCGGTCCAGGCGGTGGACGGGGTGAAAGTCCCCCTCTTCACCCTCCTGATCGTAATAATTAAGCAGAAAATTGCCTATTGTATCATCAAAGTGGCCTGGTCCGGGGTGGACCGCCACCCCCGGCGCCTTATTGAGTACCAGCAGGTCCTGGTCCTCGTACACAATGTCCAGAGGGCCAGGGGCGGGAACGATGCCGCTGCGCCGCTCCGGATCGGAGAGGCGGACAGACAGCACCTCCCCTGCTTTGGGGATGTACCGGGTATTGACCCGGCGGCCGTCCACCAAAATTCCATCTTCCAACCACTTGATTCTCCGCACCACGGTGCCGGACAGGCCCAGATGGCGTTTGAGCAGGGTGTCCACCTTGATCCCGGCCAGTTCCGGCCCAATGGGCAGCTCCAGACGGCGGCTCATAGCTTTTTGGACCAGCGGTACAGGTGGAACATATAGAAGGCGCAGTGGAGTACCAGCACAACGGGAGTGATCACCATCCAAACGAGTTCTCCCAACACCAGAGCAATCACAAAGGGGACCCACAGCAGCCACAGCGTCCAGTACCAGCTGTCATAGGCGGCGTGGGTGCGGATGGCAATGCTCCGCTCATCCCGCTCGGCCCGCTCTACCTCCCGCCGGTCCTCGGGTTTCATAGCCGCCATGGCCAGGGGGAGAAACAAACTGCCGCCTCCCAGACCGATCAGCGCCCCGCCCAGGCCGGCGCACAGGCCCACACCCCCCGCGGGCAGTTGTTCGTCCATAACAAATACGATTCCAAACAGGACCAGACCCAGCACCACAGCGGCGGCCGGTACGATCAAATTCTTTTTCATGTGGACTCCTCCTCAAACAGAAATACTTCCTCAATGGTAAGCCCGAAATACCGGGCGATCTTGTAGGCCAGGAGCAGGGAGGCGTTATACCGCCCGTTCTCCAGGGAGATGATGGTCTGGCGGGTGACGTCCACCGCCTCGGCCAGCTCCGCCTGGGAGATGCGCCGCTCCTTCCTCAGTTCTGCAATCCGGTTGGTCAAGCTCTCGCCTCCTTTAAGACTGGTAAAGCTCGCTTTACAATTTTAGTATAGCACACTTTACATATATGTCAAGCCAGCTTTACGTATTTCTGCAAAAAAATTTGCCCCGCCGGTTTTCACCGGCAGGGCAAAGAGGAACGTGATGATTTCAAGACAGGTGCAGTCCGTAAAATCCCACCAGGGAGAGGGCCATCAGGCCGATGGTCACAAGTTCGATGGGGATGCCCTGGAAACTCTTGGGGCAGCTGGTGAGACTGACTTCCCGGCGCAGGCCGGCCAGACACATCAGAGCCACCGTTGCCCCTGCGCCGCCGAAGAAACCAAAGAGAAGGGCGGCCCCCAGACCGTACCCCCGCTGGGCGATGAGCAGCGCCGCGCCCATGGCCGCGCAGTTGGAGGTGATGCTGGCCAGATTCTCATCCATTCGCCGGGAGAGCTCCGGCACACAGTTTTTCAAAAAGTACCGCAGGCCGGCTACCACAGCCGGTCCCACCAGGGCAAAAACCAGGGTTTGAAAGTAGCCCAGCGCAAAGTGCTGGAGCAGCTGGTCCAGCAGCCAGGACAGCAGCGCCGTGAGGGTCGTCACCGCCGTTAAACTGACGCCGGTGCGCCAGGCATCCAGCGGGTCCTGAAAGGCCTTGGTCCGGGTGCCAATGCCCAGACAGTTGACCAGAATAAAATTCTCCGACAGCAGGGCGGCCACCGCCACGCCTGCCAGCTGAAATGCGGTCATTCCCTGCCGCCTCCTTTCCCACGCCGGGAGCGGTCAAACTTCGCCGTCCACATAATCGACGCCCCCTTCCGTATCCAAATTGGCCACGATGGCCAGGGCCTGGTTCACACAGGCGGTCACCGCCTCCGAGGTGGCAGTGGCGCCCGAGGCCGCGTCCACAGAGTTGTTCCCCGCAGTGCGGATGGTGCCCGATTTGCCCACATACTGGTCCAGATATTCCTGCGTCATGGCGTCGGTTCCCACGCCCTCGGTCTCCTGATGGCTGGTGACGGCCACGCCGGTGACCTCGCCGTTGGTGTTGACGCCCACCACGGCGGTCATCAGGCCGCCAAAGCCGTGGGCCTGGACCTCCACACAGTAGCCCACCAGGCCGCTGTCGTTGTAGCCCGCCGTAATGCTCAGAGCCCCGGAGGCATAGTAGGGGGTCTCCGTGCGCATGGTAGCCTGGGGCATGACCTGATCCAGCAGGGCCTCCTGGGCCTCGGTCTCGGCCCGGACGGCGGCATAGTCGGTGGCCCGGTGGACGCCGAAGATCATCAGGCACACGGCCAGGAACACGCCGCCCAGGGCCGCCCACTGGCGCACCTTGCCCTTGAGCTCGTCCAGATAGCCCTCGCCGGGCATGGTGCCGTCCCCGGCCCGGGCCAAGAATTTCAGCTTAGGCGGGACAAAATGGATGGCGGAAAGGCTCTCCTTCAGCTGCTGTCCCCAGGAGCGGACCAGAGCGAAGCGCCCCATGCCGAAGCGCCGGGGGATGGCGGCCCGGTCCATGAGCCACACACAGCAGTTCATGGTCAGAATGGCCCAGCCCACTCCGTCGGGGTAGGAGCCGAAATAGCGGAGCAGTACGGTGAGCACGCCGCAGCCCACGCCAAAGATGGTCTGCCCCAGAGGGGTGACCGGGGTGGTGGTGTAGTCAGAGGCCATAAAGACAGCCCCCATCACCAGTCCGCCGCAGCACAGCTGGGCGGTCATCCAGGCTAACGCCCCCTCGTCCCCCCGGGGGAACAGGAGGGTAAGCAGGGCCACTGTCCCCAGATAGGCCAGCGGAATCCGGGGGGTGATGACCCGCCGGGAGACCAGATACAGTCCGCCCAGCAGCAGCATGAGCACGGGGACGCCGCCCATGGCGCCGCCGTGCTGGCCCAGCAGCATCTGCCCCAGGGTCAGGTCCGGCACCGCTCCGGTGTGGAGGATGGCCATGGGAGTGGCGGCGGAGGCGGCGTCTACGCCCTGGATCAGCCCGGGCCGCTGGAACGCGTCCACCCAGCTGGTCATCAGACCGGGGAAGGTACACAGCAGGGTCCGCCCCGCCAGGGCTGGATTGAGAAAGTTGCGGCCCAGCCCTCCATAAAACTGCTTGACGATGACAATGGCAAACAGGCCGCCCAGGACAGGGGCCCAGTAGGGAGCGGTGACCGGAAGGCTCATAGCCAGCAGCAGGCCGGTGACGCAGGCGGACAGGTCGCCGATGGTATTGCTCTGTCCCCGCAGGCGGCGGTAGCCGTACTCGGCCAGCACACAGGTGCCCACGGATACCGCGGTCAGAGCCAGTACCCGGACGCCGAACAGAAAGACCGCCATGGCCAGGGCGGGGATCAGGGCGATGATCACGTCCAGCATGGTGGAGGAGATGGTGGCCGGCTGGGCAATCTGGGGGGAGGTCCGGTGAATGGTGGGTCCGTTCATGCCTGTTCCCCTCCTTCCGCCAAAATGGTCCGTGCCTGCCGCACCAGATCCGCCAGGGGGATATGGGACGGGCAGATATAGCTGCAGCAGCCGCACTCCATGCAGTCCTCCAGATGGAGCTGAGGAAGCCGGTCGGTCTCCCCCATCCGCACCGCCCGGTAGACAAAGGCTGGGTTCAGATTCATGGGGCAGGAGGAGACGCAGTGCCCGCACCGGACGCACACCGTCTCCGGCTGATCCGCGCCGCCGTGCTCCTGTTTGGTCAGGCACAACAGGGCGTTGGTGTTTTTCACCACCGGGGCCTCCAGATCCGTCTGGACCGTCCCGGTCATGGGCCCGCCGGTGAGGATGATGGCCGGCTCCTCCTTCAGGCCCCCCGCCGACTCCAGCAGGCAGCGCAGAGGGGTCCCGATGGGCACCCACAGGTTCCGGGGCCGGGCTACGGCCCCGCCGCTCACTGTGACCGCCCGGTGGGTGACGGGCTGCCCCTCCAGAAGGGCGGCGCGGACCATATAGGCGGTGGCCACATTGAACACGGCGCACTTCACGTCCACGGCCGACTGGCCCGGGGGCACCTCCCGGCCGGTGATGGTGCGCACCAGCTGTTTTTCCATCCCCAGGGGATAGCGGGTCTCAATGGTGACCAGTTCCACCGACCGGCGCTTCCGGCGAAGGCGGCGCTCCAGAAACTCCACGGCGTTGAGCTTGTCGCCCGCCACCACCAGCACCGCCCGGTCCGCCCGCAGAAGCTGGGAGAGCATCTGGACCGACTGGAGCACCTGATCTCCGTGTTCCAGCAGCAGCCGGTGGTCTGCCGTCAGATAGGGTTCGCACTCCGCGGCGCTGACGATCAGGGTGTCCACCCGGCCCACCGACCGGGCGATGCGCAGGTGGGTGGGGCTGGCGCCCCCGCCCATGCTGGTGATGCCCGCCTGACAGATGCGCTCCAGCACCTGGGCCCGATCCATCCGGGACCAGTCCATGGGCTCGGGCAGATCGGGACAGGGGGTGTCCTGGCCGTCATTGTCGATGACGATGGCGTCCCACCGGCCGCCCCAGGGGTGGGGACGGGGCTCGATGGCCCGCACCCGGCCGGAGACGCTGGAGTGGACGTACACGCCCCCCTCCTCCGGCTTGGCGATCACCTGGCCCACGGTCACCTTGTCCCCCGGCTTCACCACCGGGACAGCCCCGCCGCCGGTGCACATGGTCAGGGGGATGGCTACCTGCTTGGGGGACTCCTCCAGAGGCATGATGGGCTTGCGCCGGGTGCTCTCCTTATAAGAAGCGGGGTGGACCCCGCCTAAAAATCTTCGCCGCATGGCAGACCTCCCCGGGCCCCGGGCGTGAAAATGACCCGCCGGCCCGTATTTTGTCATAGGTTCGTATCATTCCTATGATACTCACCCGAGGGGGCTATGTCCAGCCTGCGGAACGAAAATTTACATTTTCGTATCAAATTTGCCGTGAGAGAGGGAAAGCAAGACGTTTTTTGTGGGAATTTTCCCCCGTTGGAATCTTTTCAGCGCGGGAACCAGTCCTGAGAGGACCTGGGCGAGACGCGCCGGGACAAAGTTTCCAAAATTGCCTCAAGCGGCGTTTCTGAAACCGTCCCAACGGGCGCGGGTTTCTGGATTGCAGCGAGCGCCGCGGTTCGCTTTCCTTCCGCATAGTGTCCCTTGGCGCCCTGAAACGGGGTCAAGACGCAAAAAAGGGGAAAAACCTCAGGTTTTTCCCCATGGCAGGCGGCTGACAGGCCAAAAAGGCGGGCGGGCCGGGCTTAATCCCAGTCCCAACGGCCATGGCTCCAGTCCCGATCCCAGTCGCTCTCCAGCTCTGTCACCTGGCCGAAACTGTCCAGCTCCACTTCGTACCAGGTCCCATTGTTGGAGATCTGGAAGCTGTACTCGTTCCAAAAGCCCTCCCGATCCACGCTCTGACCCACGATGTCGCCCCCTCCGGCGGCGGAGAGTGCGATCTCCCGGGCCTGATCCATATCCACCCGCAGCAACAGGGACGCCAGGAATGCGATTCCTAAAATTCCTAACGCCGCCGCGCCTGCTGCCAGCAGGATCTTTTTCTTCTTCCCGTCCAGCCGCGTCCCGCGCAGCTGCAATTCCTTCGTCATTGTCGGTTCCCCCTGTATGTCAAGATTCAGGCCGGCGGCCCTTCTATTTTAGAAATGCGGCAGAGGGGCTGTTTATTGCACCGAACAGAAAAAATGTGTAAACTGAAAGAGCCGGCCGCATTCAAATGCGGCCGGCTGGGATTTTTACTTGAGTTAGGAATATTTTCGGTCCAGCCGTTCGACGATGTCCCCGATGACGCCATCGTCACAGTGGCACAGGATCTGGGCTCCCCAGTCCTTGACCTCCTGGGCGCAGTTAGCGGGGGCGAAGGGAGTGGCGGACAGCTCCAGCATGGGGATGTCGTTCTGGTTATCCCCCACGCAGTAGAGATTCTCCCGGGGGATGTGGAGCAGCTCCAGCAGCTGGGCCACCATGCCCCCCTTGTTGCAGCCCCGGTGAGTGATCTCCAGGTAGTAGCGGTTGGAGAAAATGGCCTCATACCGGCCGGGACAGTGCTCCTCCAGCCAGGACCGGGCCTTCAGCAGCTCGTCGTACTCCTGCTGGACGATGGCCTTGGTCCAGGGGGAGGGCATGTCCGGAATGGCCCGCTCCTCATAGTCGGTGCCCACCTTCTTCATGTGGGCGTCGGTGACGGCGTTGGGGCGGCAGACGTAAATATCCTCCCCGTGGTAGGCCTCCAGCCCCAGGGAGGGGATGGCCTCCATGAGGGCGGCGAAATCCTTTGGAGCCCTGGGGTCCAGCAGGGTCTGTACCAGCATCTCCTCCCGCTGAAAATCGTAGATGGCGGAGCCGTTGGACAGCACCACCGGGGCGTTGATGGGGGCCAGGTGCGCATATGGAGCGAAGGTGCGGTGGGCCCGCCCGGTGGCCACTGTGAAGCGCCCGCCCTCCTGAATCCAGTACCGGATGGCCTCTATATTCCGGGGCGGCACCCGGTGCTGAAAATCGTATAAAGTGTCGTCAAAGTCGCTGACCAGCAGCAGACCGTCAAATTTCCCCATGGGGACTCCTTTCTGCCCCCAAGGGGCGAGATCAGCGCAGATCCTGGGCCAGGAAGTATTTCTTCATCGGCTTGAGCAGCAGCGCAAAAATGACCAGGCACACCACCATGTCGATGCCCATGTAGAAGCCGTTATACAGCAGAGAGTAGAACCAGGGTGTGGTCATCGTCATGCCGAAGAAGACATCGGGCATATACTCCGCCCATATCGTGGCCCCCACCACATAGTGGACCAGGAACCGGGCCGCGCAGCCAACTACAGTACCGGCGAAAATGCTCCAGTTCTTGCCCCGGAAAAGTCCGGCCAATCCCAGAACGGTGAAGGCGACCAGATAGTCGCCGATGATGGACTGCCACCCCAGGGCAAAGCCGCCGTCAAACATAAACTCCAGCACACCCAGTACAAAACCTGCCAGCAGGCCGGGGCCTACACCCCAGCGGCAGGCAAAGAAGAAAAATGGAGCCATGCACAGAGAGATGGAGCCGCCCCAAGGCATTTCCCACAGGGGGAGCAGGTCCAGGACAAGGGCGGCCGCCACGAACAGGGCTCCCTCGCACAGCATGCGTGTACCGAGATGAGATCGTGTCATAGTTGTCAATTCCTCCTAAAAATGTAGAATACCGCAGGACAGCCCAACGGGTCTTGCGGTACGAAAAGAAGGAACATGACAACGCACATCCATTCACTTCCTACGCCGGCATTACCCGGATCAGGTTTAAGGGACCGGAGGCTGCGCTTTGCCTCTGCATCTCAGCCGGGAATGGCTCCCAGCGCCCCTGTGTTGGAGTTTTCTGCGGTTTGTCCTATTGTATACTGGAAAGCGAATCCTGTCAAGACAGGGAGCGGGGGACCGCACTGCGGTCCCGCTCAGGCTGTCAAAAAAGTCCAAGGACTTTTCCGACAGCCTGAAAAATGCCGTTACTTTCCCACCGCTGCGCGGCGGAAAAGTTCTCGCTGCGCTCGCTGAACGCCTTGCCAAGCAAGGCATTCAGGGCATTTGATCCCACGCGAGGCGGGCTGCCGCCCCCTCGAGCTCCCCCGTCAATACTCGGGCGGATTCGTCTAAACAGAGGTTTTTCGACAAGCAGAGCGGAACCGCCGATGCGGTCCCGCTCTGCATTTCAGGACGTCATTACTGTTTATTGGGCAGCACGGAAGCAATCGCGCCTGCAAAGGCGGTGAGGGGCATGGTCTGGAGGACCACCCGGCCCGGTCCGGTGACCACCGTGTTGAACACGCCTTCCCCGCCGAAGAACATGTTCTTTACCCCTTTGACCGCCCGCACCTCCAGGGTGCAGGTGGCGTCCATCATGGCCAGGTTTCCGGTGTCCACCACGATGCTCTGCCCCGGAGCCAGGTTATATTCCACCGCGTGGCCGTCGATCTCCAGGAAGGCGGTGCCGCGGCCGGAGAGCTTCTGCATGATAAAACCCTCGCCGCCGAAGAAGCCGCCCATGGCCTTCTTCTGGAAGAAGACGGACAGCTCCACCCCGGCCTCCGAGGCCAGAAAGGCGGACTTCTGCACCGCAATGGGGTGGCTGGGGTCGATCTGTACCGCCCGGATGGAGCCGGGGAAGGTGGAGGCAAAGGCGATCATGCCCGGGCCGCCCCGGGGCGTATAGATGTTCTGGAAAATGGACTCCCCGGAGAACATCCGGCCAAAGGCCCTGCCCAGGCCGCCGGCGGAGGTCTCCATCTCCATATTGGGGGACATCCATACCATGGAGCCCTTCTCCGTAATCATCGGCTCTCCGCTCTCCAGGTCGCAGATGACCACCGGCGTGGGCTCGCCCTGAATCTCATATTTCATCCTGCGTCACAACCCTTCCTTATTTCAGATAGGAGTGAGGAGATAGGAGATAGAAGTTGGAGAACGTGCGCCGGGCCCCGGCATCTCCTATCTCCTATCTCATAATTCCTATCTCTCTCGCCCTCTGTGCTTTCAGTATAGCGGATGGCTCCCCCCTCTGACAAGACGGCCTTCATAAAATGTTTACTGCTTTTTCAGGGAGCTTTCAGTTCACTGGGGTAGGATAGACCCGTGACTGAATACGAGGAGGTCCTGTCCTGTGATCGAAGTACGCGACCTGGTCAAGCGGTACGGCCGCCATCTGGCGGTGGACCACCTGTCCTGTACGACGGGGATGACGCCTTCCCCGCCGGCCAGGAGGCGGTGGAGGATCTGGCGGAGCAGATAGGCTCCCTGGCCGCCATCCGGGTCATCAACGATCCGGAGGACCTGTCCGCCTACGGCCTGGATGAGCCCGCCCTCCAGGCGTCGGTGACCGCCGGAGACGGGACCGCCGTCACCCTTCTGCTGGGGGACATGTCCGACAGCTACTGCTACGCCAAGCGGACGGACTCGGATACGGTCTACACCGTCTCCACCGACCTGTCGGAGAACCTGGAGTCCCTGGAGCTGCTGGACCTGGCCGCCATTCCCGGCTTCCCCGACCTGGGGACGGACACCATCTCCTCCCTCACCTGGGAGAGCGGCGGGACCACCCTCACCCTGACCAAGACAGAAACTGAGACGGCCGGCGCGGAGAGCGGGGACAGTTCCTCCTCGGAGAGCGCGGAGGAGACGGAGCCCGCCTGGGACGTGAACGGGACGGCCATCCCCTCGGACAACAGCGCCTTCACCAGCCTGATGGCCCAGCTCTCCTCCCTGGCCTTCGACGCCTGCTATGACTACAAGGGGGAGGCGGATACCCTGGCCGCCTGCGGCCTGGATACCCCTGTGGGGGTGCTCACCGTCATCTACGGCGAGGGCGAGACCCTCACCCTCACCATCGGAGCCCTGGACGGCGCCGGGGATTCCTACTACGCCCAGCTCTCGGGCGACCCGGCGGTGTACCTGCTGTCCGCCGACTCGGTGGATTCCCTTATCTCCCTCTCCGCCCAGGAGCTCACCGCGGCGGAGGAGGACGAGACGGAGACGGCCTCGGACGCCAGCTCCAGCAGTACCTCTTAACAGACAAGGCTCCCGCCTATGGGCGGGAGCCTCCGTTTGTCTCAGTAAAAAGCGGACTTAAAAATAGAAGGAAAAAATTTTCTCCTTCGGTGTACAAAAACCGGCACATAACGCGGCCCGTCCGGCATATAGTAGTCTGTATGCCGGCCTTGTGCCGGCGGATGAATTTTTAACATACGGAGGGATGAATTCCATGGAGGAAACCACTGTTGTTTATGGTACCGGCTCACAGCAGCCCAGCCCCGCGCCCCTGGACCTGGACGATCTGATTTTCCAGGGGGAGTATTGGTTCGCCAGCGACCGCTGAGGTCCGTCTCCCTCGGGAGACGGACCTTGGAGCGTCTGCCCAGGCGCCGGACATGGGACAAGCCGCCCACGGGAACAGAATGCTTCTGATCCCGTGGGCGGCTTGTTTTTTGCAGAATACAGCCGGCCCATTCGCCGGAATTCCCTTGACCTTCTCCCTGGTGGAAGGTGTAAGGTACACAGGAGCCGGAAAAATTTAATGAATTTTTTAGCTTTTCTTTTGGGAAAGCTAATGGTCTGGCGGTAAGATGGAACAAAAGCCCGGGAGGGTCCGGCCGTCTGTCCCAGACCGCCGTCCGGACCTGGAGTGGGCGGGAGAAACGTTTCAACTCGGTACATAAAGGAGTCAATGCCATGGAAACCACACAAACTGTCCCGGAGAGCAATCTCACCCCGGCGGGCCCGGAGACGGAGCCCGCCCCCCTGTGGACGGGTCCCAAGAAGCGGCGCAAATGGATCAAGCGCGTCCTTGTGATTGCGGCCGTTCTGGTCCTGCTGTTCTGGATCGTGGTCCGGCCCATGCTCAGCGGCGGGGCACCCGCCGTGGGGGCCTATCAGACCGCCCAGGTCCAGCGCCAGGACCTGACGGTGTCTGTGTCCGGCTCGGGCACGGTCACCCCCATCGAGTCCTACCAGGTGTCCGCCCTGGTCACCGGGGAGATCCTGGAGTCCCCCTTTGAGGACGGGGACCAGGTGGAGCAGGACCAGCTCCTCTACCGCATCGACCCGGGCAGCGCCCAGACCGCCCTCCAGCAGGCCCAGCTGTCGGTGCAGCAGGCCCAGATGAACTACGACACCCTGGCCAGCAGCCTCCAGGTGAAGGCCATCGGCGGCGGGGTGGTCCAGACCCTCCATGTCCAGGAGGGGGACCTGGTCTCCGCCGGGACGGCCGTTGCCGACATCACCGACACCTCCACCATGACCCTCACGGTGCCCTTCCAGGCCGGTGACGCCGCCCACATCTCGGCGGGCCAGACGGCCCAGGTCACCCTGTCCGGCACCCTGGAGACCCTGACCGGCACGGTGGAGTCGGTGGCCCCCGCCGACCAGGTGGGGAACGGGGGCGCTCTGGTGCGGCAGGTGAAGATCCGCCTCGCCAATCCCGGGGCCCTCACCGAAACAACCAGCGCCACCGCCCGGGTGGGTACATACGCCTGCGCCTCCGGCGGCACCCTCTCCCCCCGGCTGCGGCAGACCATCACCGCCGCCGCCAGCGGGGAGATCACCGACCTGAACGTGTCCGTGGGCAGCCGGGTGTCCGCCGGGGCGGTGCTGGCCGCCATCGGGGGCGAGTCCGCGGAGAATTCCCTGGCCGACGCCGCCCTGGCCGTCCAGAACGCCCAGCTCTCCCTCCAGAGCGCCCAGGAGGCCCTGGACAGCTACACCATCACCTCCCCCATCTCGGGCACCGTCATTGAGAAGAACCTGAAGGCCGGGGACCAGCTCAACGGGGGCGATTCGGGGGCCATGGCGGTCATCTACGACCTGAGCCAGCTGGAGCTGCAGATGGACGTGAGCGAGCTGGACATCGGCCAGATCCAGCCGGGACAGACGGTGGAGATCACCGCCGAGGCCCTGCCCGGCCAGACCTTTACCGGCGTGGTGGAGAAGGTGAGCGTCAACGGCACCACCACCGACGGCTTTACCACCTACCCGGTGACCATCCTCCTGTCGGAGTACGGGGACCTGAACCCGGGCATGAATGTGTCCGCCGACATCATCGTGGAGCGCTCGGAGAACGCCCTGTGTGTGCCCGCCGAAGCGGTGAACAGCGACGGCACCGTCCTGGTGGCCGGGGAGGGGGCCTTTGCCGAGGACGGCGTGACCATCGCCGACCCCTCCAAAATCGAGAGCCGCCCGGTGACCCTGGGCCGGGGCAGCCAGGATTTTGTGGAGATCACCTCCGGCCTGGAGGAGGGGGAGACCGTCCTCCTGCCCATCCAGTCCCAGAGCGGCATGGCCACCGCCGGCTCCGCCGCGGTCACAACAGCGGGGTGAGGGTATGGCCCATCTGATTGAATTACGGAACGTGTATAAGATCTACCCCATGGGGGACGAGGCGGTCCACGCCCTGGACGGGGTGAGCCTCACCATCGACCAGGGGGAGTTCGTGGCCATTGTGGGCTCCTCCGGCTCCGGCAAGTCCACCGCCATGAACATCATCGGCTGTCTGGACGTGCCCACCTCGGGCACCTACCACCTGGGGGGCGTAGATGTGTCCACCATGGACGACGACCAGCAGGCGGAGATCCGCAACAAAATGCTGGGGTTCATCTTCCAGCAGTACAACCTGATCCCCAAGCTCACCGTGCTGGAGAACGTGGAGCTCCCCCTGCTGTACGCCGGGGTGCCCGCGGCGGAGCGGAAAGAGCGGGCGGTCCGGGCCCTGGGCCGGGTGGGGCTGGAGAGCAAGCAGAAGAACCTGCCCTCCCAGCTCTCCGGCGGCCAGCAGCAGCGGGTGTCCATCGCCCGGGCCCTGGCGGGGAACCCCTCGGTGATCCTGGCCGACGAGCCCACCGGGGCCCTGGACTCCCGCACCGGCCGGGAGGTGCTGGGATTTTTGAAGAAGCTCAACCGGGAGGGGGACACAGTGGTCCTCATCACCCACGACAACTCTATCGCGGTGAAGGCCGACCGGATCATCCGCCTCCAGGACGGGAAAATCATCTACGACGGGGACGCCCGCGACCCCCGGGCGGTGGTCCAGCCCGGCGAGGCCGGAGAAGCGGATGAGACGCAGGAACAGGAGGTGGGCGCATGAACGCGGGACAGTCCTTCCGTCTGGCCCTCAAGGCCCTGACCACCAGCAAGATGCGCTCCCTGCTCACCATGCTGGGCATCATCATCGGCGTGGCCTCGGTCATCGTCATCCTGGCCCTGGGCAACGGGGTCCAGGGGATGATCGACGAGCAGGTGGATAAGCTGGGCATCAATATGATGCAGACCTACGTGTGGGGCCGGGGAGACGGCTCCACCATGGATCTGGACCCCTCGGATATGTACGACCTGGTGGAGGCCAACCCGGATGTGCTCACCGGCGTGTCCCCCTATGTCTCCTTCCAGGCCACCCTGCGCCACAGAGACCAGAAATTTGACCAGACCCAGCTCTACGGCGTCAGCGAGGTTATGTTTAACAGCGACACCCAGTCCACCATGGATGGGGGCCAGAAGCTGACTCAGGGGCGGTTCCTCTCCTACTTAGACGTGGCCCGGCGGCAGAACGTGTGCGTCATCGGGGCCTACCTGGCCCAGGAGGCCTTCGGGGGCGGCGAACAGGCCCTGGGGCAGACCCTGTCCATCAACGGCACTTCCTATACGGTCATTGGGGTGCTGGACCGGCTGAATACGACAACCGAAATGGCCGCGGGGGGCTCGGACGACCAGATCTACATCCCCTATGAGAACGCCCTGCAGATTATGGGGGCCCGGTATGTGACCCTCTATGTGTTCACCAGCACCTCGGGGGAGACCGCCGCCCAGGCCAAAGCCATCATCGACGGCATGCTCTACGACCACTTCCAGGGGGACGAGGACGCCTACTATACCACGACCATGGAGGAGCAGGCCAACCTCATCAACGCCATGATGGGGGTGGTCATGGGGGTGCTGGTGGCCATCGCCGCCATCTCCCTGCTGGTGGGCGGCATCGGCATCATGAACATCATGCTGGTGTCGGTCACCGAGCGCACCCGGGAGATCGGCATCCGAAAGTCCCTGGGGGCCAAGCGGCGGGACATCCGCAGCCAGTTCGTCATCGAGGCGGGGACCACCTCCGCCATCGGCGGGCTGCTGGGCATCGCCCTGGGCTGCCTGCTGGCCATGGGGGTGGGCTCCATCCTGGGGGCCATGCTCACCTCCCAGATGGGGGGCGGGGCCACCTTCTCCGCCACTCCCACCGTCGGGGCGGTGGCCGTCAGCTTCGGGGTGTCCGTGGGCATCGGGGTGCTGTTCGGATACCTGCCCGCCAATAAGGCGGCGAAACTCAATCCCATTGACGCGCTGCGGTACGACTAAATTTGAGAGTGGAGAGTGAAGAGTAGAGAGTGGAGATATGGAATTCGCCGGAGGCGAATGATTTTTTAAATGTCCGGCTTCGCCGGACACCATATCTTCACTCTTCACTCTCAACTCTACACTCTTTCAAGAAAGGTGTTTTATGATGAAACGACGCATATTGACCGGCCTGCTGGCCTGCTGTCTCTCCCTCTCCCTGGCCCTGCCCGGCTTCGCGGCGGGGGCCATCCCCTCCCCCGGGGAGGTGTCCCAGGTGGTCACCGCCCTGGGCGTCCTGGACGGGGGCTCCGGCGGAGACCTGGAGCTGTCCCGGAACGTGACCCGGGCGGAGTTTATCACCATGGCCCTGAAGGCCTCCCCCAACGGGGACCAGGTGGGGGAGGCCTCCACCTCCCCCTACCCGGACGTGCCCTACACCCACTGGGCGGCGGGCTATGTGGAGGCCGCCGTGGCCGCCGGGCTGGTGACCGCCTACTCCGACGGCACCTTCCGCCCGGACAACCCCATCACCCTGGCGGAGGGGGCCACCATCGCCCTGGGGCTGCTGGGCTACACAGCGGAGGACTACTCCGGGGCCTACCCCACCCCCCAGCTGGCCCTGTACCGGAGCAAGGGGCTGGACCAGGGGGTGTCCGCCCAGCGGGCGTCGGACTCCCTCACCCGGCAGGACGCCATGTACCTCTTCTATAACCTGATGACCGCAGACACCAGGGAGGGGAGCGTCTATGTGAGCCAGCTGGGTTACTCCCTCAACGCCGCCGGGGAGCTGGACCTGGTGGGCCTCATCAACGGGGAGATGGAGGGGCCCCTGGTGGCCTCCGGCGACTGGCGCAGCTCCATCCCCTTCTCCCTGGAGGGGGTGACGGTGAACCGGAACGGGACCATCTCCAACCTGGGGGCCATCCAGGAGAATGACGTGATCTACTGGAACCAGTCCATGCGCACCCTGTGGGTGTCCTCGGAGAAGGTGATGGGGATCATCCAGTCCCTGGAGCCCTCCGCCTCCAGCCCCACCTCGGTGCAGGTGCTGGGCCGCACCTATGAGATCGAGAGCGCCCAGGCCGCTCTGGCCCTGTCCGACCTGGGGACCTACGGGGTGGGGGACACGGTGACCCTCCTCCTGGGCCGCAGCGGCGGCGTGGCGGCGGTGGCCGGCCCCAGCGCCGTCAAAAATGAGCTGTGCGGCGTGGTCACCGAGACCCAGCGCAGCACCTACGACGACGGCCACGGCGGCACCTATACCGCCGATATGGTGACCATCCTGGCCACCGACGGCAGTACCTATCAGTACCAGTGGACCGCCAACTACCTGGAGGCCGGCGACCCGGTGGGCGTCAGCTTTGACGCCGGCGGCTCAGTCACCTTGACGCATCTGAGCTCTTCCGGCCTCAGCGGGACCGTGTCCCAGGACGGGACCCGGGTGGGTGACCGCCGTTTCGCCGATGGGGCGGAGATCCTGGACGTCACCGGGAGCAGCGCGGTAAAAATCTTCCCCAGCCGTCTGGCGGGCTTGAACCTGACCCGGGACAATGTCACCTACTACTCCCTCAACGGCAGCGGGGAGATCGACCGGCTGATCCTGAACGACGCCACCGGCGACGCGGGTCAGTTCGGCATCCTCATCCGCATGGACGACACGGGAGACGACTGGAGTTCCCTCTACTCCTATGAGTACGATCTGGGCGGCAGCGTCTACACCCTGCCCGCCAGCACCACCCGTTTCCCGGTGAGCCTGGGCGGCATCCGCGTGGTGGGCGATCCCGCCGACCCCGACCGGCTGTACTCCCTCAACGAGGTGAAGGCCGACGGCGTCAGCGGCAGCACCCTGCGGGCCGGGAGCCGGAGCTACACCATCTCCGACCAGGTGGTGGTCTACGAGTACCGGGACCGGCAGTATTTCCCCTCCACCCTGGACCGGGTCCAGGAGCTGGGCCTGTCCCTCACCGGCTGGTACGACCGGCCGGAGAACCAGGGCGGCCGCATCCGGGTCATCGTGGCGCGGTAAAGTTACACTGTAAATTCAACGCGGAGAGGCGTGGCCAAAAGATGGCCGCGCCTCTCCGCGTTTTTCCATTTATGAGGACGTTTCAATCCGCTAAAAACGAATGAAATTCGAAGCGATCTTGCAATATCGGAATGGAGTGGTGGAGCTGCGCTTTTCCTTCTCCACATAGTGCGGAATGACACACGGCTATATTTGCGGAAAAAATTAACAAAACCCCTGGTCTGACAGGAAAATTTTGTAATATATTCTGAAATAGAATGATGTACATGATTTTTTGTAATTTCATAATTGACAAGTCGCGCAAGTCGTCCTAAAATTTGTTGCACAACGTGTGAGAGACGCGTTTGGAAAATTGAGGAGGTGCGTGTTTATGCAAAAAGAGGGCCAGGTGCGGATTCCCTCCGGCTGCGCGATTGTAGGCGCCATCGACCGGGCGGGCGGCCCCATCTGCGGGGAAGAGCTGATCCGGGCCATTGCGGTGATGCATGACCGGTCCAACGGCCTGGGAGGCGGCTTCGCAGGATATGGGATCTATCCTCAGTACAAGGAGCTCTATGCCTTTCACTTGTTCTACGAGGACAGCAGTGCAAAAGAGACGTGCGAGCGGTTTCTGGAGCGCCATTTTGACATTGTGAACCTGTCCAAAATCCCCACCAGGCCCCATCCAAGAGTGACCGACGCGCCCCTGATCTGGCGGTATTTTATGGCGCCCCTGCCCAACAAGCTGGAGCAGAGCCAGCTGGACGAGCGGGAGTATGTCCGCCGCTGCGTCACCCGGGTGAACACCCAGATGAAGGGGGCCCATGTGTTCTCCAGCGGAAAGAACATGGGGGTCTTTAAGGCGGTGGGCTACCCGGAGGACGTGGGAGAGTTCTACCGCCTGGAGGAGTACGAGGGGTACGCCTGGACCGCCCACGGCCGCTACCCCACCAACACCCCCGGCTGGTGGGGGGGCGCCCACCCCTTCGCCCTGCTGGACTACTCGGTGGTGCACAACGGGGAGATCTCCTCCTATGACGCCAACCGGCGCTTTATTGAGATGTTCGGCTATCCTGCCCCACCGGTTCTACGCCCTCACCCCCAACACCGCCAGCCCCTACAAGCGGCTGTATGCCATGAACTGAATATGAAAAAAAGGCGGCCAAGGCCGCCTGTAAAAATGCCGTTACTTTTGCGCCGCTGCGCGGCGCAAAAGTCCTCGCTTCGCTTGCCGGAATCCTTGCACAGCAAGGCTTCCGGGGCATTTGATTCCATTCGAGGCGGGCGGCTGCCCCTCGAGCTCCCCCGCCCCAACTCGAGCGGATTCATCTCAACAAAGGTTTTTTGACAAGCTGAAAAAGAGGCGGCCAAGGCCGCCTCTTTTTATTGCTTCCGCTCCAGCACCATCTCCACGTGGGGAATGCCGTCCTCCAGAAACTCCGGGGCCTCCGTGCGGCGGAAGCCCAGCTTCTCATAAAAGCCCTGGGCGTGGGACTGGGCCTCCAGACGGATACGCCGGGCGCCTGTTTTTTCCCAGGCGGCCCGGATTCCCCGCTCCATCAGTACCCGGCCCAGGCCGGTCCCCCGGTCCACTGTGAGCACCCGGCCGATCTGGGCGGTTCCGCGCTCCGGCTCCAGAATCCGCAGGCAGGCCTGAATTGCCCCTCCGCCGTCCCGGACAAACACGTGCCAGGCCCGGCGGTCCAGGCCGTCCGCCTCCTGGTAGGGACAGCGCTGCTCCACCACAAAGACGGCGGTGCGCACCGCCAGCAGATCATAGAGCTCGTCCCGGGTGAGCTCGTCCCAGTGCTTGACAAACCAATCCATGGAAGCTCCCTCCCTCATACTTTTATACCTTGGACCGGGGCAGATTCCACCGGAAGTGGGCGGCCAGCCCCCGGATGAGCACCACCACTGTCAGTCCCAGGAGCATGGCGGCCATGCTCCCCAGCCGGGACCACAGCCCAGCGCAAAGAATTGCCCCGGCCAGGGAGGCGGAGGCGTATACATGCTTGACGAAGATGTACGGGGTATCCCCCGCCAGCTGGTCCCGGAGGACGCCGCCCCCCACGCCGGTGACCACCGCCACAAACACCAGCAGGAACAGGGTGGGCTCCGCCACCGCCTCATAGGCGATTTGGACCCCCACTACCGTGAAAACCCCCAGGCCCAGGGCGTCCATCCAAAACAGCAGGTGGTTGAACAGGGCGGGCTTGTACATGAGCAGCCGCCGCACCCGTCCCAGAAAAAAGACGGCGGACACCGCCAGAGCCACCAGGGCGCTGGTGGGGTCCTGAAAGGCCATGGGGGGCGTCAGCCCTAAAATCAGGTCCCGGATCACCCCGCCGCCCACGGCGGTGACCAGCCCCAGAATGCAAACCCCAAACAGATCCATCCCCTTTTTCAGGCCCGTGAGGGCCCCCGAGGCGGCAAAGGCCACGGTCCCGATGAGATTGACAATCCAAATAAACGGTTCGATGACAGACACCTCCAGACAATGCGGCTTCCATGACAGTGCTGCTCCAGTGTATCGGATTTTACCCCAAAAGGCAAGAGATACTTCCCGTTCCGGCGGTTACAGGCCGGGTTCCGCCAGCCCCATCACGTCCATGCTGTGGCGCATATGGATGGCCATGGCGTGCTCCGCCCCCTCGCCGTCCCGTTTTTTCAGGAACTCCAGCAGCAGGGCGTGGTCCCGGAGGGTGTCCTCCGCCAGCTGCTCCCGATGTTCCCCCCGCTCCACGGCGGTGGAGACCGCCTGGTGGATGATGGGCAGCAGCCGGAGCAGGAACTCGTTGTGGGCGGCCCGGACGATGGCGGTATGGAAGGCCTGGTCCGCCTGGGTGCGGTCCCGGCCCGCCCGGATGCACCGCTCCACCGCCGCCCCCTTCTCCAGAATGTCGGAGAGCTCCTCCGGGGCGGCCCGGCGGCAGGCCAGGGCGGCGCAGCGGGGCTCGAACATGGAGCGCAGCTCAAACAGATCCCGCAGCTGTCCCCGGACCTGCTCCAGGCTGGAGAAGCCGAAGTCGCCGATCTCCTCCACCTGGGGGGAGACAAAGGTGCCTCTGCCCCGGCGCACCTCCAGCACCCCCCGGTCCGCCAGGGTGCGGATGGCCTCCCGGAGGGTGGCCCGGCTCACCCCCAGCTGCTGGGCCAGCTCCAGTTCATTGGGCAGCTTCTCACCGGGCTGGAGCTGCTGTTCCACCACAATGGTGGTGTACAGACGGTCCGCCGTCTGCTGGGACAAGTTTTGTCTGGGCATGAAAATTCTCCTTCTTCTTTCCACAGTTGATGTGATATTTGTGGATTGTTTTTCTCTGGGAAATCGGCATGGGTTTCCGCCGCCTGCTCTTTTTTAGCCTTCCCCCCAGGGGGGAAGGTGCCCCAGTGCTCACTCTGGGGCGGATGAGGGGGCAGGTTTCGGATTGGGGTCGTTGTACGCAGAGGGGATTTCGCAGCTATCTCCGCGCTAAGAGCCGCCCTTCGGGCGGCGGGTTTCTTTCCCAGCGATGGGAAAGAAACCAATGGCCCAGGCCACCTTCTCTTGGCACTGCGGGCCAATTCACCTTGAGGATCGCCGGGGGACGCGGCCGACGGGCACTTCGTGTCCATAGGACCGCTTACCCCCGGACCCCGTTACGGGGGACGCCCTACTGTTTGATGCTGCTGGATTTCCGGCGCGCAAAATTTAAGTGGCTTTCCGCAGTTCAATCCGGCCAACTGGGCCTGGGTATATAAAAATTTTAACTACTGCGCTTTCAGAACTGCGCCTGACTTTGTCGAGCCAACGCTTCTGGTACGTATCCTGGCGGGAGCTCCAAGGGACTCCCCTACGCAAGACGGAAGCCGTCCTACTCTTGTCGTAGGGGAGGGGCTTGCCCCTCCCGCCGTCCATCGGAGCCGTCCCCGACGGCGGAACTCCCCCGGAAAGAACTTCTACGCCCCTTGACATTCTCCCCTCTATCCTATACTATATAGTCAGACAATACAAGAGAAATCAGACAACTTATTTTATAAATTTGTGAGGAGGTCATTTTTTATGCGCAGTGATGTCATTAAGAAAGGCGCCCCCGCCGCCCCCAACCGCTCCCTGCTCTACGCCCTGGGCTACACCAAGGAGGAGCTGGAGCGGCCCCTCATCGGTGTGGTCTGTTCCTACAATGAGATCGTCCCCGGCCACATGAACCTGGACAAGATCGCCGAGGCCGTCAAGGCCGGCGTCCGTGCCGCCGGCGGTACCCCGGTAGAGTTCCCCGCCATCGCCGTGTGTGACGGCATCGCCATGGGCCATGTGGGCATGAAGTACTCCCTGGTCACCCGGGATTTGATCGCCGACTCCACCGAGGCCATGGCTATGGCCCACCAGTTTGACGGCCTGGTGATGATCCCCAACTGTGACAAGAACGTGCCCGGACTGCTCATGGCCGCCGCCCGGGTGAACATCCCCACCATCTTCGTCTCCGGCGGGCCCATGATGGCGGGCACCATGAACGACGGCCGCCGCACCTGCCTCTCCCACATGTTTGAGGCGGTGGGCTCCTACTACGCCGGCAAACTGGACGAGGCGGGTCTGGAGGAATATGAGAACAACGCCTGCCCCACCTGCGGCTCCTGCTCCGGCATGTACACCGCCAACTCCATGAACTGCCTCACCGAGGCCATCGGCATGGGCCTCCGGGGCAACGGCACCATTCCCGCCGTGTGGTCCGCCCGCCTGCGCCTGGCCAAGCACGCGGGCATGCAGATCATGGATCTGGTGGAGAAGAACATCCGCCCCCGGGACATTATGACCGAGGCCGCCTTCCACAACGCGGAGACGGTGGACATGGCCCTGGGCTGTTCCACCAACACCATGCTCCACCTGCCCGCCATCGCCCATGAGTGCGGCATCGAGCTGTCCTTCGACATGGCCAATGAGATCTCTCTGAAAACCCCCAACCTGTGCCACCTGGCCCCGGCGGGAGATACCTACATGGAGGACCTGGAGCGGGCCGGCGGCGTGTATGCCGTCATGGCCGAGCTGGCCGAGGCCGGCCTGCTGGACACCAGCCTGATGACCTGCACCGGCAAGACGGTGGCCGAGAATCTGGAGGGCGTGGTCAACCGCAATCCCGACATCATCCACCCCATCGGCAACCCCTACTCCAAAACCGGCGGCATCGCAGTGCTCAAGGGCAACCTGGCCCCCGACGGCTGCGTGGTGAAGCAGTCCGCCGTGGCCTCCGAGATGATGGTCCACGAGGGACCCGCCCGGGTGTTCGACTGTGAGGACGACGCCATCCAGGCCATTTATGCCGGCAAGATCGTGGCCGGCGACGTGGTGGTCATCCGGTACGAGGGTCCCAAGGGCGGCCCCGGCATGCGGGAGATGCTCAACCCCACCTCCGCCATCGCGGGCATGGGGCTGGACAAGGACGTGGCCCTCATCACCGACGGCCGGTTCTCTGGCGCCACCCGGGGGGCCTCCATCGGCCACGTGTCCCCCGAGGCGGCCTCCGGCGGCCCCATCGGCCTGGTGGAGGAGGGCGACCTGATCGCCATCGACATCCCCAACCACTCTATCACCCTGAAAGTGTCCGACGAAGAGCTGGCCGCCCGGAAGGCCAAGTGGGTCTGCCCGGAGCCCAGAATCAAGACCGGCTATCTGGCCCGCTACGCCAAAATGGTGTCCTCCGCCGACCGCGGCGCCATCCTGGAGTAACTTACTTTCTTTGAAAAAGAAAGTAAGCAAAGAAATTTTATGCGAAGCGTTCGCTTCGCCTCTGCGTTTGAAGGGGCGGGTCTCAGACCTGTCCCTTCAATTTGTCGAAAAAACTGCACAGAATAAAATCCGCCTGAGTTAGGGCGGGGAAGCTCGAGGGGGCAGCCGCCCGCCTCGAATAGAGTCAAATGTCCCGGAAGTCTTGCTGTGCAAGGCTTCCGGCAAGCGAAGCGCAAAAAAGGGACAGGTTCCAGACCTGCCCCCTTTTTGCGCTTTCAGCCGTCTCCATGCACATGGGAGCACTGTGTATGTCCGTGGGGCTCACTTTCAATAAAAGGGGCGAAATGCCCCAGGGCGGGGAGAGGCGGACACCCTTCGGCGCACCGAAGGGAAAGGCAATGGTCTTGATATCGAGGCTGGGCAGAAAAAATTTTCCCCAGTGTTTGAAAAATGTGCTAAAATTGTGGTGCGTTTTCCCGCTATGTGGATGGGAAGCGCTTTTGTACCAAGGATGGAGGCTCAATGGGATGAATAAGACCGCCCTGTATCTCATCTATTTCTGCATCTACTCCGCCGCCCTGCTTCTGATCGGAAAGAGCAGTCTGCGGGAGGACCCCACCGCCCGCAGTTACTTTCTCTGCGACCGGACGGCCAGCCTGCCGCTGTGCATCTGTACATTCGTGGGCACCTGGCTGTCCGCCATTACGATTTTAAGTCTCACCGGCGGGGTGTATGAGGACGGCTTGGCGGTGCTGGCTTACTCAGTGTTTCCCTGGTTTTTTGGCGCATTTCTGCTGGCGGCTGTAAGCCGCCGCCTGTATGCCCACAATGTGGTCACCATCCCGGAGCTGTTCAGCCAGCGCTACCAGTCGCCGGCCCTTCAGGTGGCCTACGGAGCCATTATGGTGGTGGTGTACGTCTGCTACCTGGTCACCCAGTATAAGGGATTCGGGACGGTAGCGGCAGCCCTGTTTGATATCCCCTATCCGGTGGCGGTGCTGATGGTATACCTGTTTGTGTTGTACACCACCTTCGGCGGGTACCGCTCGGTCCTGCGCACAGACGCCTTTAATCTGGTGCTGCTGGTACTCAGTCTGGTGGTGCTGCTGGTGCTGATGATCGGCTGGGTGGGCGGTTTTTCGGAGCTCTATGCCCAGGCGGGGACGCTGACCGGATCGGACCCCTCCAAGAGCCTGCTCTCCCTGTTCAATAACCGCTACACGCCCCTGATCTGCATGTCCATGTTCTGGGGCTGGGGGCTGGGGCTGGCGGCCAATCCCCAGTACATGGTCCGGGTGCTGTCCGCCCGCAATCCACGCAGCGCCCGGTGGACGGTGCTGGGGTCCCTGATCCTACTGGCCTTTTTGTACTTTGCCCTGGTCCACATCGGTTTGGCGGCGCGGGTTCTGGCGCCCCAGTCCCCGGACGTGGCCTCCAGCGACGAGATCATTGTCCACCTGATGAATAACGAGCTGTACAGTGTATGGAGCGGCTTTTTCCTGTTTTCTGTGATCGGAGCCTGTGTGTCCACCGCCAATTCCCAGCTGCTGCTCATTGCGTCGTCCTTCTCCTATGACATCATCCGCACCGTAAGCCCAAAGGAGATTTCAGAGCGGCAGGTTTTGAACCTGGGGCGGCTGGCGGTGTTCGGCGGCGGCACCATCTCCATGCTGCTTGCCCTGAACCCGCCGGAGTTTACCCTGTCCTACGGCGGCGACGTGTGGGGCGGCGTGAGCATCCTGCTTTTCCCTGCCACCTACGGCACTCTGCTGTCCCGCCGGGTTACCAGGCAGGGGGTCTGGGCCTCGGTTCTGGTGGGGGGCGCGGCTATTTTGACGCTGTACCCCGCCTATTACGGCGGCCTGCTGCCCCTGCATCCGGCCCTGCCTGGCGTGATTCTGTCCACGGCCGCCCTGCTTGTGGGGACGGCACTGAGCCGGAGAGAGGAGGCGGCACAATGAAGCTGCGGCGTATCGTGCCACTGGACATTGAGAATAAAATTCTGATCCCCTTTGCCTGCATCAGCCTGGCCACCGTCCTCTGTTTCTGCATCATCCTATATTTTACGGAGTTCCAGGTCAAGGTGGAGACGGAGCGCCAGGAGGCGCAGACCCTGATCGGCTATCTCCAGGCGGACCTCCAGCTGGAGGAGTACCGGCAGCAGCCGGAGCGGCTGCTGGATAAGTACCGGGGAGATTACCGGGGAAACCTGCTGTTTATCTACGACCAGGACGGCCGCTTACTCCTGGGTGACTCGGAGGCGGACGCGGCGTCTATGGAGCTGCTGGAGCAGGTCTCCGTTCCGCAGATGGGCTGGGAGATCCGCTGTTACCTGGACCGGCAGGGGGTGGGCAGCGGGTTTATCGAGGAACAGAAGTATATGATTCTGGCGGCAGTAGCCATGCTGCTGGCCATCGTTCAGGCCAGCGTCCTCATCGCCCACAATATCTCCGATCCCATCCGGCGGCTGAGCGAGGTGTGCCGGGGCATCAGCGGAGATCCCGGCAAGGAGAACCAGCTGGGAGAGGAGTATCTGAACAAGACGGACGAGGTAGGGCAGCTGGCCCGGGCCTTTCAGAAGATGATGGAGCGCATCCGGGGCTACACCGGCGAACTGGAGCGGGTCAAGACCCTTAACGAGAGCATTGTGGAAAACCTGCCCCTCGGAGTGGTGGCCTATGACCAGGACGGCACCCCTATTCTGATCAACGCCGCGGCCTCCACCATGCTCCGGCGGGAGGACGAGCGGGACGGGCAGAACCGCGACCTGCGGATGCTCCTGTCCCGCATCCAGCGGCGGGAGGACGTGCTCCCTGAGCCCGCCCGGCTGACGGATCAGGGCGGAAAGGCTCGGGATTACGAGTTTGGTGTGTGGCAGCTGCGGGAGCCGGACGGCACCCGCTGGGGGGTGCTGTGCACCATCGACGACGTGACCTATAAGAAGCACATGGAGGAGAAGCTCACCGAGGATGAGAAGCTGGCCTACACCGGCAAGCTGGCCGCCGACGTGGCCCACGAGATCCGAAACCCGCTGGCGGGCATCCGGGCGGGCATCCAGGTGGTGAGCCGGAAGCTGGGCGAGGAGCGGGACCGGAAGCTGTGCGGCGGCATGGTGCGGGAGGTGGACCGGGTCAATCTGCTCATCGAAAATCTGCTGAACCTGTCCCGCCGCCGGGAGAGTGAAAAGACAACGGTCAGCCTCAACGCCCTGTTTGAAGAATTGCAGATGCTCTATTTTAAGGTGGCCGAGAACAAGGGCATCCTGTTCAACGCCCTGGTAAATGGCCGCCTATGGCTCTACGCCGACGAGGGGGAGCTGCGCCAGGTGCTTATCAATCTCATCAACAACAGCGTAAAAGCCATGCCGGACGGCGGGGAGCTGGCCATCCGGGCATGGAAGGAGGAGGACGGCGTGGCCCTGTCGGTGGTGGACACCGGAGTGGGCATGACGCAGGAGAAGCTGCACAAGGTGCTGGGCGAAGGGGGAACAGGCGGCCTGGGCCTCTCCATTGTCCAGCGGCTGCTGGCGCAGAACGGCGGCGTGCTGTCCATGGACAGCACGCCCGGGTCTGGGACCCGGGCGCAGATCCGCTTTCCCCACAAAGGAGGTACGGCATGAACACAAAGGTATTGGTGGTGGACGACGAATTTCTGATCCGCATGTCCCTGGAGAGCGGCCTGTCCGACCTGGGGCACCAGGTGAAGACGGCGGAGACCTTTTCCGAGGGGCTGGCCCTGGCGGAGTCCTGGCGGCCGGACGTGGTGCTGCTGGACAACAAGCTGGGGGGCGAGCTGGGCCTGGAGCACATTGAGGACTTCAAAAAGCTGGATGAGGACATTCAGATCATTATGATCACCGCCTACGGCTCAGTCTCTCAGGCGGTGGAGGCCATGAAGCGGGGGGCCTGCCACTACATCCAGAAGCCCTTTGATCTGGAGGAGGTGGACCTGATCATCCGCCGGAACCTGGAGCAGCTGAAGCGCCGCCGGAGCCTGGAGCTCATGCGCCAGCGGCCCCGGCAGATCGTGGGCGAGAGCGAGGCCATCCGGCGCATCTGCCGCAATGTGGCCATCCTGGCGGAGAACGACAATGTGGACCTGCTCATCTGCGGGGAGACCGGCACCGGCAAGGGGGTGGTGGTCAACGCCATCCACGACAGCAGCCCCCGCCGGGACACCCCTCTGGTGAAGATCAACTGCGGGGCCATCCCCGAATCCCTGCTGGAGTCGGAGCTGTTCGGCTATGAGAAGGGGGCCTTCACCGGGGCCAACAAGGCCAAGAAGGGCCTGATGGAGCTGGCCAACGGGGGGACCGTCTTTCTGGATGAGATCGGGGAGCTGCCTCTGGCCATGCAGTCCAAGCTGCTCACCTTCCTGGAGGACCGGCGGTTCAAGCGGGTGGGCGGCCTGCGGGACATTGAGGTCAATGTGCGCATCATCGCCGCCACCAACCGGGATCTGGACGCGGAGGTGCAGAAGGGCACCTTCCGGGAGGATCTGTACTACCGCCTGAACGTGATGCAGATCCGCATTCCGCCCCTGCGGGAGCGGCGGGAGGACATTCCGGTGCTGGCCCGTTACTACCTGGAGCACTTCAACCGGAAGTTCAACAAGCATGTCCGGGACGTCGCCCCCGCCTTTTTGGAGGAGATGGAGCGCTACTCCTGGAAGGGAAATGTGCGGGAGCTGCGCAACGTGATGGAGCGGTGCGTCCTGTTCAGCCAGGGGGAGCTGCTCACCGGAGAGGAGACCGGCCTGGAGTTCAAACGGGAGGACGGCGCCGCCGCGGGCCCCAGCTACCCCATGAAAGATCTGACACAAAGCCCGATTGACCTGAAGCGGGAGGTGGACGCCTTTGAGCGCGCCTACATCGACCGGGCGCTGGAGCTCTCCGGGGGCAACAGCAGCCGGGCGGCCCAGCTGCTGGGCTGCACCCGCTTTACCCTGAAACGGCGTCTGGAGCAGGGCGGTGAGGAGACATAGACTGCGGCTGTGCAGTTTTGCACGGGAGGGTGTGCGGTTTCGCACACCCTCTCGCCGTCTTTACCAGCACAGAGTGAATACACGACTGAATGGGATGAAAGGGAACGAAAAGAATTTGTAGAGAAAAGGCGGAATTCACAAAAAACAGGACATATTTTACAGTTTTTTATGAATATTAGAAAAGTTGGCACGGGGCTTGCAATATAATAGAACTGACTATCATTTGCAAGGAGGCAATCCGTATGTACAAAGTAGATCTGAACAGCGATCTGGGTGAGAGCTTCGGCGCCTATACCATCGGCTTGGATGAGGCGGTCATTGCTCACATCTCCTCCGCCAATGTGGCCTGCGGCTATCACGCCGGCGACCCCCTGGTGATGGACAAGACGGTGGCCGCCGCCAAGGCCGCCGGCGTGGCGGTGGGCGCTCACCCCGGCTACCCCGACCTCATGGGCTTCGGCCGCCGGAACATGGTGTGCTCCCCCAAGGAGGTCAAGGCCTACATCCAGTACCAGCTGGGCGCGCTGATGGCCTTCACCGCCGCCCACGGGGTGAAGCTGCAACACTGCAAGCCCCACGGCTCCTTGTACAACATGGCCGCCAAGGACATGGACCTGTCCCTGGCCATCGCCGAGGCCATCGCCGAGGTGGACAAGGACATCATCCTCATGGGCCTGGCGGGCAGCAAGATGCTGGAGGCCGGCAAGCGGGTGGGCCTGCGGGTGGCCAGCGAGGTCTTTGCCGACCGGGCCTATCAGGCGGACGGCTCCCTGGTGCCCCGGAAGCAGCCCGGCGCGGTGATCCACGACAAGGACGAGGCCATTGCCCGCACCATCCGCATGGTCACCGAGGGCAAGGTCACCGCCATCACCGGCGAGGAGGTGTCCATTGACGCCCACTCCATCTGCGTCCACGGCGACAACCCCTCCGCGGTGGAGTTCGTCAAGAACATCCGTGCGGCCCTGAACGCCCAGGGCGTGGAGATCGCCCCTCTGTCTGCAATCGTGTGATGTGTGACTGAGAGACAGACATAAGGAGAGACCCCTGAATTTCATATCATGGGAGGTACATTATGAGCAAGGAACCTAACACCCTGAATCAGCCCGCGGCAAAACCCAGCCGCTCGGTGCTCTTCGGCGCCGCCTTCCTGATGGCCACCTCGGCCATCGGCCCCGGCTTTCTGACCCAGACCTCTACCTTCACCGCCCAGCACGGGGCGGCCCTGGCCCTGATCATTGTCATGGCCATTATCATGGACATCACCGCTCAGATGAACATCTGGTCGGTGGTCACCGTCTCCAAGATGCGGGCCCAGGATGTGTGCAACAAGCTGCTGCCCGGCTTGGGCTATGTCATCGCCATCCTGGTAGCCATCGGCGGCCTGGCCTTCAACGTGGGCAACGTGGGCGGCGTGGCTCTGGGCTTCAACGCCATGTTCGGCCTGGATCAGACCATCGGTGCGGTGGTAGCCGGCTGCCTGGGCATCATCATCTTTATCAACAAGAACGCCAAGACCATCATGGATAAGGTGGCCACCCTCCTGGCCGCCATCATCCTCATCACCGTGCTGGTGGTGGCCGTCATCTCCCAGCCCCCTCTGGGTGAGGTGGCCAAGGGTGTGACCCGGGTGGACTATCTGCTGAACCCTGAGAACAACGCCTTCACCGCGCTGACCACCCTGCTGGGCGGCTCCTGCGGCGGCTACATCGCCTTCTCCGGCGCCCACCGGCTGCTGGACGCCGGCATCTCCGGCCCCGAGAACGTGGGCCACGTGCGCAAGAGCGTCATCCAGGGCTGCGGCACCTCCGGCGCTGTCCGTATCCTGCTGTTCCTGGCGGTGCTGGGCACCTGCATGAGCGGAACTCAGTGGCTGGCTGAGAATGCCCAGATCATCACCGACGCCGCCAACGGCGGCAACCCCGCCGCCGAGGCCTTCCGTCTGGCCGCCGGTGACTTTGGCTACCGCCTGTTCGGCCTGTGCCTGTTCTCCGCAGGCGTGTCCTCCGTAGTGGGCGCGGCTTTCACCTCCGTCTCCTTCCTGAAGACCCTGCACCCCTTCATCAACAAGTATGAGCGCCAGTTCGTGGTGGGCTTCATCGCCTTCTCCACCCTGATGATGGTCATTGTGGGCAACGCCGCCCAGCTGCTCATCGTCGCCGGCGCCTTCAACGGCCTGATCCTGCCCATCACCCTGGGAGTCATGCTCATCGCCAGCCGCAGCAAGCGGATCGTGGGCACCGAGTACAAGCATCCCATGCCCCTGATCGCTCTGGGAGCCATTGTAGTGCTCATCTCCCTGTACTCCGGCATCCAGGCCGTCCCCGGCATCCTGAATCTGTTCGGCTGATCCCAGGTGAACATTTGATCCCAGCGCCCGGCAGGCCATCTCTTTGGCCTGCCGGGCCTCACAAGAAAGGAGCCTTCTATGGCTGATGTAAGATTTCTCCTCTCCGGGGACTCCTCGGTGACGGTGGAGTTCGGCAACGAGATCAGTCCGGCCATCAACGCCCAGATCCGCGCCTTCACCATCGCCCTGGAGGAGAGCAAGCTCCCCGGCATTGTGGAGGTGGTCCCCACCTACCGCTCCCTCATGGTCCACTACGACCCCGGCGTCATCCTCTATGACGAGCTGGTGAAGGAACTCAAGGGCCTGATGGGACAGCTCTCCAACATCCAGATCCCCCCCAGCGACGTGCTGGAGATCCCCGTCCTCTACGGCGGAGAGGCCGGCCCCGACCTGGCCTTTGTGGCGGAGCACAACCACAAGACCCCGGAGGAGGTCATCAAGATCCACACCTCCACCGAGTACCTCATTTATATGCTGGGCTTTACCCCCGGCTTCACCTACCTGGGCGGCATGAGCGACGAGATCGCCACCCCCCGCCTGAAGCAGCCCCGGGTGAAGATCCCCGCCGGCTCAGTGGGCATCGCCGGCTCTCAGACCGGCGTGTACCCCATCGACTCCCCGGGCGGCTGGCAGCTCATCGGCAAGACCCCGGTGCGCATGTACGACCCGGACCGGGCGGAGCCCATCCTCCCCAAGGCGGGCGAGTACATCAAGTTCTATTCCATCACCCAGGCGGAGTTTGACGCCATCGCCGCCCAGGAGGCGGCGGGCACCTATGAGTGCAAGCGCCATCCCAGAAAGGAGGGCGGACAATGAGTATCACGGTATTGAATCCCGGCCTGCTGACCACCGTGCAGGACATGGGCCGCATCGGCTATCAGCAGTTCGGCGTGTCCGTCTCCGGGGTCATGGACCCCCGGGCGGCGGCCACCGCCAACATCCTGGTGGGCAACCCGGAGGACGAGGCGGTGCTGGAGTGCACCATGCTGGGCCCCCAGCTGCGCTTTGACGCGGCCAACACCATCGCCCTCACCGGCGGAGACCTGATGGCCTCCCTGGACGGGCAGCCGGTGCCCACCTACCGGGCCATCGCGGTCCAGGCGGGGCAGACCCTCCGGTTCCAGGCCCCCAAGACGGGCTGCCGGGCCTACATCGCCTTCACCGGCGGCCTGGACATCCCCCGGGTCATGGGCAGCCGCTCCACCTACATGAAGGCCAAGATCGGCGGCTTCCAGGGCCGGAAGCTCCAGAAGGACGACGTGATCGGCTTCCGGGCCCCCGGCGCCCCCAAGAACCTGAACGAGCGGTACATCTACCCCGAGTTCATCCCCCGCCCGGTGTACACCATCCGGGTGGTCATGGGGCCCCAGGACGACGCGTTCACCGAGAAGGGCATTGCCACCTTCCTAGGGGAGACCTACTCCGTCACCAACGAGTTTGACCGCATGGGCTGCCGCATGGACGGCCCGGTGATCGAGCACGTCACCGACGGCAACATCATCTCCGACGGCATCGCCTTCGGGGCCATCCAGGTGCCCACTGAGGGCAAGCCCATCATCATGATGGCCGACCGGCAGACCACCGGCGGCTACACCAAGATCGCCAACGTGATCTCCGCCGACTTCCGCCTCCTGGGCCAGCTGAAGGCCGGGGACAAGGTGAAGTTCGAGAAGGTGTCCATCCAGGCCGCCCAGGAGGCCCTGCTCAACCAGCGGGCCGCCCTGCGCACTCTGCGCCGGTCCCTGGACATGTAACCGACACGGGCCCCGTCCCGCCGGGGCGGGGCCATCCGATAAGAAGGGATGGTAACTATGGCATTTGACATTACCCCTTATATTGACAAAAAGCCCTCTGAGGTGCGGGAGCTCATCCGCCAGGGCGTCATCGACTTCCCCACCGCCGGCATGTGCCGGGGCTACGCCCAGGCCAACCTGGTGATTCTGCCCCCCGAGTACGCCGACGACTTTGAGGAGTACACCAAGAAGAACCCCTTCCCCTGCCCGGTGCTGGAGATCATCCGGGGTACCCCGGAGACCCACGCCATGGGGGAGGGCGGCAACATCGTCACCGACATCCCCCGCTACCGGGTGTATGAGAACGGCGTGTTCACCAAGGAGCTCACCGACGCCTCCGAATACTGGAAGGACGGGTACGTAGGTTTCCTCATCGGCTGCTCCTTTTCCTTTGAGGAGGCGCTGATGGCCGCCGGCATCCCTGTACGCCACATTGAGATGGGCTGCAACGTGCCCATGTACAAGACCAACATCCAGACCGTGAAGGCCGGCCCCTTCGAGGGCCCCATGGTGTGCTCCATGCGCCCCATGACCCCGGAGCAGGCCCAGGTGGCCTATGACATCACGGTGAAGATGCCCAACGTCCACGGGGCTCCGGTGCAGATCGGCGACCCGGAGAAGGTGGGCGTCATGGACGTGATGAAACCCGACTACGGCGACCCGGTGGAGATCCGGGAGGGCGAGGTGCCCGTGTTCTGGCCCTGCGGCGTCACCCCCCAGGCGGCGGTGGAAAACGCCAAGCCCCCCATCGTCATCACCCACGCCCCCGGCCACATGTTCATCACCGACATTCTCAACACCGAGCTCAACGATTATCTGGAGGCTCAGAAGCACAAATAAAATTTCTATCTCCTTTTCATATCAGGACCCGGACCCGGCGCGGGGGCGCCGGGTCCCCTCCTTTTCTTGGGAGAAAAGGAGGCAAAAGAACTTTCTGCGAAACTGCGTTTCGCCTCTGTGTTTTAAGGGACAGGTTCCGGACCTGTCTTTTTTTGCTGAATTCGAGCGCAGGCCGGAGCGAGGCGGACGAACGGCGCGCCGCTCTGCGGACCAGGGCGCGGGGCGGCTGTGCCGGACTCCCATCTTAGATAATTTATACACAATAAGTTCAAATCCTGCCGGGAGTGTTTGCACCTTTTTCATGGACTTTTTCCGTGGTCCATGGTACAATGAAGTACTTATAGGGGGTTAACCCTGTCCCATTTACTTTTAATATGGAGGAACATCCATTGAAAACCGATATTTTGGGCATACAATTTGACAACCTCACCCGGGAGGAGGCCAAGGAGGCGGGGGCGGTTCTGCTCCGCTCTCCGGAGTTCCACTATGCGGTTACGCCGAACCCGGAGTTTATTTTGGCGGCCGACAAGGATCTGGAGTTTCAGAAGATCCTCAACCAGGCCGACCTGGTCCTCCCGGACGGCATCGGGGTGGTCTATTCCGCCAAGATTTTGGGCACACCCTTAAAAGGCAGGGTGGCCGGATTTGATTTTGCCTGCGACATGCTGGATGTGCTGGATGAGATGGGGGGGCGCCTCTACCTGCTGGGGGCCAAACCCGGCGTGGCTGAGGAGGCGGGCCGCCGCATTTTGGAGAGCCATCCCAACATCGTCCTGTGCGGCACCCATGACGGGTATTTCAAGGACTCCGACCCGGTGGCCCGGGAGGTGGCACAGGCCCAGCCTGATCTGCTGTTTGTGTGCCTGGGGGCGCCCAAGCAGGAGAAGTGGATTTCCCGCTTCGGCCTGATCACCGGGGCCAAGCTGGCCATTGGTCTGGGGGGCGCCCTGGACGTGTTTGCCGGCAACGTGGAGCGCGCCCCGGAGAAGTGGCAGAAGGCGGGGCTGGAGTGGGCCTACCGCCTGAAAAAGGAGCCCAAGCGCATCGGCCGCATGGCCAAGCTGCCCCTGGTGCTGGTGAAGGCGGCCGGGCGGCGGGTGACCGGCAAGGGCCGCCAGGGGGTCCTGTGATGGCCGGAACGCTGATTGTATTCGAGGGAACGGACGGCTCCGGCAAGTCCACCCAATTTCAAAAGCTCTGCCAGCGGGTCACTCAGACGGGAAGGGAATTTCAAAAGCTGGTCTTTCCCCAGTACAGTGAGCCCTCCTCCGCCCTGATCCGCATGTATCTCAATGGGGAGTTCGGACCCCGCCCGGAGGACGTCAACCCCTACGCCGCCTCCGCCTTTTACGCGGTGGACCGGTATGCCTCCTACAAAAAGGTATGGGGGGCGTACTATGAGCGGGGCGGCCTGATCCTCACCGACCGCTATACCACCTCCAACGCGGTCCACCAGACGGTGAAATGCCCCCCTCAGGAGCGGGGGGAGTTCCTCCGGTGGCTGGACGATTTTGAGCATACCAAGCTGGGACTGCCCCGGCCCGATCTGGTCCTCTATCTGGACATGCCCACCGACCAGGCGGCGGCCCTCCTGCGCCGGCGGGAGGCGGACACCCATACCCAGGCGGATATTCACGAGTTGGACACCGCCTATTTGGCTTCCTGCCGGGAAAGCGCCCTCCAGGCTGCCGATCTGCTGGGGTGGAAGGTGATCCCATGTGTGGACGCCTCCGGGGCGCTGCGCCCGGTGGAGAGCATTCAGGAAGAAGTCTGGTCTCTGGCGGCCCCTCTGCTGTGACAGCCGGGCCGTCCATGTGAATAAAAATAAGGAGGTCTTTCAATGGTCTATTTATTCCTGGCTCCCGGCTTTGAGGAGTCGGAGGCGGTTGTCCCTGCGGACCTGCTCCGCCAGGCGGAGGTGGAGACGGCCCTGGTATCCCTGTCCGGAAACGCCGTCGCCGGGGCCCACAACATTACGGTCCAGGCTGATCTGACGGTGGATGAAGTGGATCTGGATCAGGCGGAGATGCTGGTTTTCCCCGGCGGCGGCGCCGGCGTGGAGAACCTGTGGAACGACGGCCGGGTGTCCGCCCTCATTCAGGAGGCCGCCCGGCGGGACATCTGGCTGGCCGCCCTGTGCGCCGGACCCATCCTGCTGGGCCGGTGGGGATTGCTGGACGGCCGCAAGGCGGTTTCCTACCCCACCCGGCAGGACCAGCTGGGCAGGGCCCAGGTCCTGCCCGAGGCCCGGGCGGTGCTGGACGGAAAGTTCGTCACCGGTCACGCCTGCGGCTCCTCCTTTGACTTCGGCCTGAAGCTGGTGGAGGCCCTCCGGGGCCGGGAGGCGGCTGAGATCATCAATGACCGCATCTTCTACCACCGCTGAGGAGAAGGCCCGCCTGCGCCGCCAGGTCCGTGACCGGCTGTCCGACCTGTCCCCGGAAGAACTCCGGGAGAGTGACCAGGCCCTGTTTGAGGCCTTCCTGGCTCTGCCCCAGGTGAAGGAGGCATACAGCCTCTTCCTGTTCTGGGGAATCCCGGGCCGGGAGCCCGAGACGGAGATGCTGGTCCGGACCTTGACCGCCCAGGGAAAGCGGGTGGGCCTGCCCCGGATGCTCCCGGAGCGGGGGATGGAGGTCCGCCTGTTTCAGCCGGAGGTCCCCATGGTACAGGTTTCCTTCGGCATTTGGGAGCCCCCGGAGAGCGCCCCTCTGCTGGCGCGGGAGGAGATCCAGCTGGCCCTGGTTCCCGCCTTGTGTTACGACCGGGAGCGGTACCGCCTGGGGTTTGGCGGGGGGTACTACGACCGCTGGCTGTCCGGGTTCCCTGGATTTACCGTGGGCCTGTGCCGGGAGGGTGTCCTCCAGCCGCAAGTGCCCCGGGAGGCCCACGACCAGCGGGTGGACCTGTTGCTGACGGAAATGCACCGGTTCTCCCGCTGAGGCCGGCCCACACGGAAAAAAGCGGGGCTTACGCCCCGCTCTCCTCCAAGGATGGACCTCAGCAGCCGCAGCCGTTGTCACAGCCGCCGCAGCCGTTGTTGCAGCCGCAGTTGTTGCCGCCCCAGCTGTTCCCGTTGCCGCAGCAGCAGCACAGGATGATGATCAGCAGGATGATCCACAGGCAGCCGCTGCCGCCAAACCCGTTGTTCCCACAACACATATTCGTTTCACCTCGCTTGCCTCGCCGGGGGGAGCTTTCTCCTTCCCGCGCGTTCTGGTATAGTCTATGGCGCCCCCCTGTCCCAGGTTCTTCCGGGGGGAAATTTTTCTCTTGTTAGGAGCTGACCCTATGGCACAAGAACAACGCAGAACTGGCGATCAGCCGGAGCGCCGATCCCGCGCTTCCGGCCGGTCCCGGACGACTCAGAATCGCGGCGGACGGAAAAAGGGCCGCGCCGCGACGAGCTTTGCTCTGCTCTATGTGGTGTTTGTCATCGGAATTTCCGCCCTGCTGGCCTGTATCGGCTGGGTGGCGGCCAACGATGTGCTGGCCCTGAACAAAGAGCAGAAAACGGTTACCGTTACCATTTCCAGTGAAGACAGCTTCGATGATGTGGCGGACATGCTCAAGGAGAACGGACTCATTGAGTACAAGTTTCTGTTTAACCTGTTTGCCGCCTTCACCGGGAGCAAGGATGAGGTGGTGCCGGGCACCTTCACCTTGAACACCAACATGGACTACCGGGCCCTGCTCACCGGCATGAGCGCCAATTCCTCCAGCAAAGCCACCATCTCCGTCACCATCCCGGAGGGCTATACCATCGACCAGATCTTCACCCTGCTGGAGGAGCGGAACGTGGCCAGTGTGGAGGACCTCCAGGATATGGCCGCCAACCACGACTACGCCTTCTCCTTCCTCCAGGACATCGAGCTGGGGGACTACCACCGGCTGGAGGGGTATCTGTTCCCGGACACCTATGAGTTCACCACCCCGGAGAACCCCCTGTATGTCATCAACAAGATGCTGGTGCAGTTTGACGCCAAGTTGACGGACGAGATGCGCCAGGAGATCCTGAACAGCGGCCGGTCCATCCATGAGGTGCTCACGGTGGCCTCCATGATTGAAAAGGAGACCGACGGCAGCGACCGGGAGACCATCGCCTCGGTCATCTACAACCGTCTGAACAACCCCAACGCCTCCGCGGGCACCAACGGCTATCTGCAGATCGACGCCACCCTGGCCTATATCAACGGCGGGAATGTGCCCACCGACGCGGACCGGTCCATCGACTCCCCCTACAACACCTACCTCTATCCCGGCCTGCCCCCCGGACCCATTGCCAACCCCGGCATGGAGTCCATCCAGGCGGCCATGAACCCCGCGGACACGTCCTATTACTACTACGCCCTGGGGGACGACAACACCCACCACTTCTTCCGCACATACAGCGAGATGCAGAGCTTTATGGCCTCGCAGGAGCGGTACGGCAATTCTTAACAGTTTGGAAATGGGCCCCGGAATGTTCCGGGGCCCGTTTTTGGGAGGTATTTCCTTGAACGAGAAGAAAATTGAGCTTCTGGCCCCGGCGGGGGACATGGAGCGGCTGGAGATGGCCCTGGCCTATGGGGCCGACGCGGTCTATCTGGCCGGTACTACATTTGGCATGCGCTCCTTCGCGGGCAATTTCAGCCCCGAGGAGCTGAAGGCCGCCGTGGAGCTGTGTCACGGCAAGAGCGTCCGGGTCCACGTCACCTGCAATACCATGCCCCGGAACGAGGAGGCCGCCCGCCTGCCGGAGTGGCTGGAGTACCTGGACAGCCTGGGGGTGGACGCGGTGATTCTGGCCGACATGGGGGTGTTCTCCCTGGCCGGGAAGTACGCCCCCCATGTGGAGCGGCACATCTCCACCCAGGCCAGCGTGGTCAACTACCAGTGCGCCCGGGCCTGGTACGACCTGGGGGCCAAGCGGGTCATCCTGGCCCGGGAACTGTCCCTGGACGAGATCCGGGAGATCCGGGCCAAGACCCCCAAGGAGCTGGAGCTGGAGGCCTTTGCCCACGGGGCCATGTGCGTAAGCTATTCCGGGCGGTGCCTCCTGTCCAACTACATGACGGGCCGGGACTCCAACCGGGGGGCCTGCGCCCAGCCCTGCCGGTACCAGTATGCCCTCATGGAGGAGAAGCGCCCCGGGGAGTATTTCCCCATTTTTGAGGAAAATGGGGAAACTTACATCCTGAACTCCCGGGATATGTGCATGATTGACCACGTGGGGGAGCTGATGGAGGCGGGGCTCAACTCCCTCAAGTTGGAGGGCCGGGCCAAGTCGGCCTACTACGCCGCCATTGTCACCGGGGCCTACCGCCACGCCATCGACGCGGCTATGGCGGGGGAGCCCCTGGACCCGGTGTGGCGGGACGAGGTGGAGCACATCAGCCACCGCCACTACTCCACCGGCTTCTACTACGGACAGCCGGGGCAGTTTACCGAGGACTCCCGGTACATCCGGGACTGGCAGATCGTGGCCAAGGTGCGCTCCTGCGACGGGGAGGGCAACGCCCTGCTCACCCTGAACAACAAGTTCTCCACCGGGGACACCCTGGAGCTGGTGGGCCCCGACGTGCGCCCCGTGTCCTTCCAGGTGGGGGAGCTGCGGGACGAGGAGGGCAATGTGCTGGAGCAGGTGCGCAAGCCCCAGATGCGCTTTACCCTGAAGCTGCCCCAGGCGGCCCCGCCCCTGTCCCTCCTCCGGCGGCAGGCGGACCTGACGCCGTAACATAAGATCCGATGCAGAAAAACGCGGAAGTCCCTCTGGGCTTCCGCGTTTTTTGTATCACGGCCTCTCAATCAAACATGTCGTAGAGGACAATCCGGCTCACCTGGTCATTTTCAAAGAAGAACAGCAGGGCGGGACCCAGGTCTATGGAGCTGTCGCAGTACCACAGAAAATCCTCCTCCGCGCTGTCGTACAGGTGCCAGTAGTCTCTGTCCCGGAGCTCCGGATACAAGTTCTGCACCATGGAGCGGCTGTCCCCCACCTGGATTCCCCGGTAGGTGCGCAGGTCGGTGCGGGTGGTCTCGATAGATTGGACAGTCCAGCGGTCCTCCGAAGCGTGGTAATATCGCAGGGCGGTGAAGCCATCCACACTCCAACGGTCCCAGTAGTCCCCTGGGTTATAGATCGGTTCCCCGTTTTCCAGAATTTCCACCGCAGGCCCGCCCTTCTGGATCAGATAGGAGGGCTCCCGCCAATCTCCCAGCCCTACCGGCGGGGAGCTGCTGTCATACAGCAGGGAGACGTCCACATCCATCAGCCCAAAGGTCTCCTGGAAGGCGGCATCCCGGGCGGATTTTCCTGTATGAGCTGGGTACTGCCCCAGCAGCCGGAGGAAGGAGCCGTCCGCTCCGTCTCTCTGTAAAACGAGGTAGTCTGACACGCCTTCCGTATAGTAAGCTCGGAAGGTCACCTCATAGGCGATGCTCCTTGTCGCTCCGTTGGCCATCTCATCTCCATAGACAATGGACTCGATGGCTAACGCAGCTTCTGGAAGGACCTCGGGGGCCGCTTCGCCCGGGAAATAGATCTGAGAGTAGCCCTGGCTCTGATAATATTCCGCAATCAGCCGGTCCCGCTCCTCCAGACCGCCCCAGGTCTCCCGGGGGAGCTCCACCTCCTCCCGGTCTCCCTGTGCCCAGGCCAGCACGTCGCCCACCTGTCCGGTCTCCTGGTCAAAGAGGAGGACGGCGGAGAGCCAGCCGCCCTCCCCAGCTTCGGCCCGGCCATCGCAGAAGGCCAACAGGGAGTAGAGGGAGTCCCCCTCCCCCTGTCCGGGGACGGGTTCCTCCGCTTTCATGGATACGATGTGGTACAGGGCGGAGCGGTTGCCGGCGTTCAGGGCATTGCGGCTGTCCCGGGTGAAGTTCTCCACCCACACCCGGGTCTGGTAGGGGATGGGGATGGGCAGGTCCCCCTCCTCCGGGATGTAGAAGTTTTCACTGTGGTCCACCGCCCACTGGGGCCCCACGCCGCGGAGCACGTCGTAGTCCGTCTCCACAAACACATCCACCCCGCCGGGGGCCAGCAGGGCCAGGTGGTCCTCCCAGTAGTTCTTATAGTCGGCAAAAGCCTGGGAACTCTCGTCCCGCAGGTCGCCCTCCACCGGCCAGGTCCAGGTAAAGTCGTCGCCCTCCAGACGGATCAGCCCGGAGCTGCCTTCCGAAAGGCCCTGGTGCATGCCGTTGTGGGTATACAGCAGGTAGTTCTCCCCATTTTGCTGGAAGGTGGTGACATACGGGGTGCCATAGTAGATCCCCTGCTGATATGCCGGAGCGGTGAGCTCCCCGGTCTCCCGGTCCATCACCCCGATGAGCAGGGTATCGCCCAGCCGGTGGGAGTAGGCGGCCGCCCCCAGCAGGTAGTCCCCCTGTTCCACACAGACCAGAAGGCGGGGCTCATCCCCCTCCTCCCAAATGCTTTGATCCTCCGCCGCCAGCAGGGACAGCAGCTGTTCCTCCTCCTGGGACAGGGAGACGGCCGGGGACTGAGGCTGACAGGACACCAGCCCCCCGCACAGCAGAGCCAGGGCGCAGGCCAGGGCCAGAAGCAGGATCGGCGGGCGCTTCTTCTGGTATTGGAAGATATTTCGGATACGCTCCTCCGTCTCCCTGGCCGAGCCGGACAGGGGGGTGGAGAAGGGAGTGTTCGGAGGCGCGGCTTTGGGCATATCAAACACCTCAAATTGAATTAGGAATTAGGAGTTAGGAATTAGAAATTGGCGGGGAGGGTCCCGTTCTCCAGAGCCAGAATATTTTCTTCATTCAAGGCATGCCAGGTCAGGGGGAGTACTCCGTCCACGTCCAGGTACTGGTCCCGCCAGGCCTCGTATACCGACGCGTCCACTGGGCCGACCCTCTCGGAGGTTTGAGCGTCCGTGATATAGTAGAGAAATCCGGTGCCGCTGGTGTCCAGCTCCTCCGGAAACGGAGCAAAGTCTGGGTTGTTGTCCCAGATCTGCCGGTCCCAGGCGGTCACCCAGCCCTCATCCCGGTAGGTATCCGTTGAGGCGTTGTAGGTATAGATGGAGTAGGGCCAGAAGCGGCCACTCGACCCCTGAGCGTGGCTTGCACCGACGGTCACAGCCCCGGTATCATAAAAAGTCATGTCAGGGAATCCGGACAGGGCGATCTTCACTGCCCCCGACGCCGGATCATAGGCCAGTACATAGCCCCGGTAACCGGCGTATATTTCGCAGGACTGAAGCAGCACCAGTTCCTCCTGCCCATCTCCGTCCACATCAGAGACGGCAAAGGAGTTGAGGGGCGGGTCCATCCCGCTGTCGCCGGAGGGGTCCATATGGGCATTACCGCCCTCGGGAGAGATATCGTCCTGGAGCAGATTGCGCAGCACAGCGGCATAGGCCTCCTGGTAGTCGTCGTAGGGGCCCACGGCGGAACTGGTGTAGCCCCCCTTGGGGCCTGTACCGGCAAAGTTCCACTGACACCAAAGAGGCGGGTCCAGCGAAAGCGTTTCCTCCGCCGGAACCAGGCGAACGGTCTCCCAGGAGGCTGGGTTATAGTGGGTGAAAGAGCCATTTTCCCAGCGGTAGATGTGCCACCAGGGGTCGTACTCCCCGCCGGTATCGGTGTGGACGAAGTCGGTGGTGACAGACAGGTAAAATACCACATGGCCGTCCCCGCCGATGCGGAAGCCCTGGATCTGAGCGGGCTCTTGAATGGGAACAGGGGTGAGCGCATAGGCAAGGGTGTTGTTCGTGTTGTTGGTCACATACTGGTCCAGGCCGGAGCAGAGCAGGTCCTCCGTAAGCCCGGCCAGCTCCAGGGCCTGCTGGGTGGTCACCAGGGTTTGCTCCTCTTTGTCATAGCACCAGGTGTGGATATCCCCGCTGCTGCCGTAGCTGCCGTCGTTCTGATAGAGTACCAGGTTCAGGTACCGGTCCGTCTCGGCGGGGTAGAAGATGCACTGCTGGGACGTGTAAACGGCCTCTTCCCCCGAGGAATCCTGGACCCAGGCGTACTCCTGGGCCAACTGTTCCAGGTCCTGGTTGATGGAGGCCGCCGCCTCGTCCAGCTCCTCCCCCTCCGGCGGGACCAGGGTGGGGACCTCGATGTAGTTGAGGCTGGTGTCATAGTACTGGATGGCCATGGCGATGCCCGGCCCGGCGGTGGGGGCCGTATCCTCGCTTATGTCTGAGGCGCTTCCGCCCGCGGGGGGCTGGCAGGACACCAGCCCCCCGCAGGTCAGAGCCAGGGCGCAGGCCAGAATGAAAAGCAGAAGGGGCGGGCGTTTCTTTTTGTATTGAAAGATATTCCGAATGCGGTCCTCCGTCTCCCTGGCCGAGCCGGACAGGGGAGTGGAGAAGGGGGAGCGGGGGAGGGAGGTGTTTTTCATAGCGTATACTCCTTTGCAGAGTGGGGGGCGCCTGGCCCCTTATAGAAGACGGGTCAGGGTGATCTGCCGCACCGTGTCCCCGTCCAGATAAAATAGAAGCGCCAATCCTTGGTCGTTCTCCAGGTCCTCCGAAATCCAAAGGCAGCTCTCCTCGTTGAGGGAGGGGTTCCGGTCCGAGTGGGACTTGGCCTCCGGGTAGGCGGCCAGCACGTCCTCCCGGCTGTCCCCCACCCGCACGCCCCGCTGGGTGGTCACGTCGGTGCGGGTGGTGTCGATGGTGCGCAGAGTCTCGGAGCCGTTGGAGGCCAGGTGGTAATAGCGGGCGGAAAAACCATCCCACTCATAGGTGAGCCAGTAGTCCTCCTCGTTCTGGGTCAGGCTCTCGCCGGGCCGCTCGATGCGGGTCCCTGGAGCATCAAAGAAGATGGTGCTGGTCTGCATCCCAAGACCGGCGGGGGAATCCCATCCATCCCGCCAAAGGGAGTACTCCAGGTTCCACAGGCCGTAGTCTTCCGATGTGCTGGACACAGCATCCTCCTCGGAAGCGGACTCCGAATCTGGAGAGACTGGAGCGGCGGAGCTGCCGCCGGGATATTCGGATGAATCGGGGGCAGGGGAACTGGGGGTAACAAACCCGCCCTCCGGTTCCCCGCCATGCAAAGACCACTGGCACCACAGGGGCTGACCCCCAAACCACTGATCCAGCTGCTCCTCCAGTGGTACCAGAGGCGGGAGATTTGGGGCGTACTGGTCGTAGAGTTCAAAATGCCCTCCGGACCAGATATAGAGGTTATCGGAGCCGCTGACCGCGTCGGACACGGTATCATCCTGGTCATCTACCCGGGCAGTAAGGTAGAAGACGGGCTCCCCATCCGACTTCATACGGAAGCCTTCTAAAGCCAAAGCGTGAATAGCCAGATTTGCCGGGGGGAGGTCGGGAGCCTGATTTCGGGTAATCTCCTGAGAGCGCTGAGCCAGCTCCGGGGCGTACTGGTCCGCGAGGGCCTGATACAGGCCGGCTTCGGTCTGCCCTGCCGCCTCTAGGGCGTCTTCCAGAGTGACCTGTCGTCCCTCACGGAAATCATAGACCAAGGTGAGGACATGGCCGGTGTTCAGGTCGGTCGTATAGCTGGAGCGAAAGAACACTAGATTCAAGTGTTGAGTCGTCTGGGTGGGATAGAACAGGCAACGGTTCTCAAAGGTGGAAATATAGTCCAGATGGGCCGCCGTACCGCCCTCCAAGGCGGAGAGAAGTGGAGTGTATTCCGCTTTCAGCTCCGCCAGAGCTTGGTTGATGGCGGTTATCCCCTCGTCTGGTTCTGTGTCACTGGGCAGAGTCAGCGTGGGAATTTCGATGTAATTCCCCAAAGTGTCGTAGTACTGAATGTCCATAGAGATGCCCAACCCGGTTGGCGGGGCGGAATCCGCGCCCGAAGCGGGCTGGCAGGACACCAGCCCTCCGCAGGTCAGGGCCAGGGCACAGGCCAGCAGCAGGGCCGGCACCGGCGGGCGCTTCTTTTCATATTGAAAGATGTTGCGGATGCGGTCCTCCGTCTCTTTGGCGGAGCCAGAGAGGGCGGTGGTGAAGGGGGAGTGAAAGATAGAAGTAGGCATAGGGCACCTCTCTTTAAAAATCCGAATCGGAAATGGAGACAGACTGTGGCCTGCCCGCCCCGGTGAGGGCGGACACGGCGCTTAAAATGGTGCGGCCGTAGGCGGCGTGCTCCGCCGGCGGGAGGTGTTTCAAGGCGCTCTCGTCACAGGAGAGCTCAATGTCCCGGTCCATGGTGCGGGCGGTGAGCCACACCAGGGGGTTGAACCAGTGGAGGACCCGCACCCACAGGGCCAGGGTCTTGCGGAAGATGTCCCTGCGGCGGAAGTGGGTGAGCTCATGGAGGAGGGAGAACCGCAGGGCGTCTCCGGCGGGCGGGTTCTCCGGAAGGAGAAGGGCGGGCCGGAACAGCCCGGCCAGCATGGGGACGGCCAGGCCGGGGCAGGAGAGCAGGCGGGGGCGGCGGTCCAGCCCCAGCTGGTCGCCCAGGGCGTTGTAGAGGGCCAGAATGTCCGCGTCCCGGACGGGGGAGGCCCAGCGGTTCAGGTACCGGCAGAAGCGCAGGTGGGACAGCAGGTTCCAAATCAGGACCGCCGCGGCCCCCAGCAGCCAGAGGCCGAAGATCAGCTGGGAGAGGGAGAGGGACAGGTCGGGGGCGGCTCCGGCCTCCGGTTCCGCCGGAGAGGAGGAGGCTGCGGGCTGCGCGGGCCGGTTTGAACCGGACGGGGCGGGGGAGGGTTCAGACGTGGAG
>NZ_NFKI01000089.1 GCF_002160305.1 Pseudoflavonifractor sp. An184 | reverse complement strand
TGAGCAGCGCTGTAACCGTTCACAATCCCATTGGCGGAGGCCCAGGTCACCGCGTCAGCGAACCAATCGTTGGAAGCCACGTCCGCAAAGCTCTCGGAGCCGCTCACCTTAGGTTTGTCCGCCATTGCGTACAAGGTCTGCACTACCATCGCACGGGTCAAAGTGTTATTAGGCGCAAAGGAACTGCCGCTGACGCCAGTCATCAGGCCGTTGTCATAGACGTACTGCACCGCGTCCGCATACCAGGCGTCATCTGTCACGTCGGCAAAGGGTTCCTGCGCGGGTTCCGGCTCTTCCTCCGGGATGCGCTCAAAGGTGACAATCACTTCGTCGTTCCGATCCAGCCCTGTCAATCTGCCGTTGGCAGGTATGGCTACCGCCTTCCCGTTGACCGTGATGGAGGAAATCTGATACCCCTCGTCCGGCGTAATGGTAACGGTTCCGCTGCTGGATGCGGATACGGTTCCGCCCGTGCCGCTGACCGAGGCGTTTGGACGGCCGCTGGAGGAGCCGCCGCCGGAGGAACCGCCTCCCGACGGTGTGTCGGGCGTTTCAGGGGGTTGTGTGCTCACCGGCGCGCCAGGAAGAGGTTCCTCATCCGCCGCGCCGAAAATGGCCAGCAATTCCTGAGCCTGGGCGCGGGCAATCTGCCGGCGGTCTCCATTGACCGTATAGCCCGGGCCGTAGGAGCCGCACTCATAGAAGCGGGCGTCCTGATAGGAGTTGCCGCTCATATCGTCATACGGAAGCGCCGCATACAGAATGCCGCTCATGTAGCAGTCGATCCAATAGACCGCCGCATCCGCTCCCCAGGGTCGGGCAAGATAAAATTCGCCGGCCTCGCCGCCTGCACAGCCCTCTTCCGCGGTCACTGAGCAGCGGTAGAACACCAGGCCGCAATCGGCGTCGGCCGCCGTCCGTGGCGCGCATATGATGCCGCTCTCCGCGTGGGTGGGTATGTAGACAAAGACAATCTCACAGTCGTTAAACAGTACCTGCGCCTTGTCGCCAGAGTAGATGAAGTCGATCAGCCCCTCAATCCGGCAGTTGGTGAAGGTCTGAACTCCTTGATGCAGGTACAGGGTATCCTGCACGCCGGAGATGGTTACATTCACAAAACGAGCTCCGTCCGCGTCGCACCGCAGAGCGTCGGCAGACTGGTTGCTTGTTTGTACGGAATCGTAGACGTAGTCGTTGGCGAAACTGAGGTTTTCCGCATGGAAATTAAGGGCTGTGCTCTGAATATAGGTGGCGCAGCGCATGGTCATATCGCCGCCCGCTTCATAGCCGGGCTGGTTCGGATCTGGATTCTCATAAAGATCCGCCGGATAGCAGTGAATCCGGGTATTTTCCCCCTCGCCGATTAGGGTGATGTTGGGAGCGTCGACCACCAGGCGTTCCTCATAGTCGCCCGCGCGGACGAAAATCACAGTTTCCGAAGGGTTATTCATCGGGACCGCGTTTACCGCCGCCTGCACGGTGCGGTAGTTCGGGATGCCGTTTGTATCCTGCGCGCCGTCCACGCCAGTATAGGCCGCGTCTACAATCCCGCCGACGGACTGGCTGTTCATTGGCAGATAGTAGTAGTTGTAAACCGCTCGGGACCAGCCGCCGTCCGTGTCGGTGAGAATGAGTGTGACAGTGTTGCCGCCCTGCGCCAGCGTCAAATCATAGGAGAAGGAGCCGCCCGCGCTGACGGTCTGGTCGTCTCCAAGCTGCGTCCCGCCCAGATATGCGCGGACGACACCGGCGCGGTCCACCGTGCCGGCCAGCGTCAGCGCGTCGGAGAACACGGTCTCCGCTGCACCCTGGGTCAAAGTGAAGTGCGCGCTCTCCTCCGCCGGGAGATAGGCTCCGGTATGGCCGGCGGAAGGCATTGCCCAGACAGTGGGGGAGGGATTGCTCCAGTTGCCCGCCGAGCGGGCGGTTATGTAATAGTAGTACGGGACTTCCGCTGTAACTGCGGTATCGGTATAGGACGTCTCTTCCTCCGATGCGGTGTAAAGCAGCTGTACCGCCGCATCATGGGAGGTGCGGTAGACGTCATAGCTGGCGGCTCCGGCAACCGCATCCCACGAGAGTGTGACGCGGTCCGCGCCTGCCTCCGCCGTCAGCACGGGAGTCTCCAAGGCGCGCAGAATGTCTATGGGCTCAGAAATGACCGGACTGGTCCCCTGGCCGCTTTCGCCAAGGCCTCCGGAGACACGGAACTGGTAAATGCCGCCCTCGGAGATCGGATAGGTGTAGGACGTTTCTGTGGTTCGGGCAATTTCTGTCCAAGGACCATCGTCGTGCTGCGCTTCCACCAGATAATAGCCGTCGCCGCTGGCCGCGGCGCTGATGCGCCAGCTGATCATGATAGCCTCCCGGGTTCCCGTAGCCGCCGCTTCCACAGCGGTCACCACCGGAGCCTGGCCGACGGGGGCATAGCAGTCGTTCTGGTCGTACAGCACGGCGCCGTCCTCGGTCTTGTAGACCATGTTGGTTACGGTGGCGGCGGCGTTGGCCACCACAAAGCCGAGCTGGCAGTTTTCGCTGTTGGTGTACGGAAGATCCGCGGTATATTCGCCGCCGCCGTCCGTGGTCATGGTGACGGACAGCCGGTCCGCTGTTTTCACTGCTTGGATGTGTACGGTTTCTCCCGCGCGGATTGTCTCATTAAAACCGCCGGCGCCAAGGTAGTAGTCATTATTTGGATTCGAATAGACGCAGCGCAGATTGGTGGAGTTGCGGATCCCAGCAACCGCAATACGCTGCGCGGAAAGGTCATAAGCACCGAGGAAAATACCATAGGCGCTGCTGCCGCCGCAGTTGGTCAATGTGACGTCAGCTTCCAGAGCGTTCAAATCTGAAGTGGGGTCAAAGCCGTAGTATCCTACCCCTTCAGGCGTTGAAGAACCCGACGTACTGAGGCTGCCGCCGCTCTGGGAGATGGCCAGCCGCTGGCCGGTGGGCGTGACGGTTACATCGCTGCCTGTGCCGACGGAGGGCATTTCCTCTTGTTCAGTTATCTCTGTTTCTTCCGCCTCATTTGCAACAGATATCCAATGGATATAACCGGAACCGCCGCTGTAAGTGAAGGTGAGTGTGGTTGCAGCGCCCTCATAGGCGACCGTTGCCGTATTCCCGTCTTCGGTGACTTTGGCGGTAACTGTTGAAGGGGAAATCGTGCCGCCCGAAGTGCCGCTTACGGTAAACGCTCCGTCTCCGGCAGCGTAAGCGCACAGCGATAAGGTAATCGCTGCATTGCCTGCAACTTTAACACTGACCGTATCGGTTCGTGAAATTTGAATGCCGTGCTGGCCGCCGTTATAGGAGATGTTGTTGTTACCGGTCAAAGTCAGCAGTTTATCGGAGGAAGAGACGCTCTTTCCGTTTTTAATGGGATACGCTTGATAGAGCGTGGAGACAACGCTTCCGTCCCGGAAATCATAGGTCGTCGTGGAACCGTCCGCCACCGGCGTTCCGCTGGCGCTGTCGTCCCGGACGGTAATGGGGTAGCCCGCGACGGTCAGCGTGTTGCCGGAGAGGGAGTAGTCCACACCCTCCAATCCCTCCAGCATCCCCTCCGTCAGCGCGCCGCTTCCCGCGCCGCCCAGGTCGGTCCAGATGACCGCGGCGTCCTCGGTGGCGATCTCCACGGACCCGCGGCCGTCTGAGGCTGCGAGGTAGGGAGCTGTGTCAGGCGTAAGGGTAAACTCCGCGCCGTTTATGGCAAAGGAGTATCCGGCCGGGTCGCCGGCCGTGCCCTCCGCCGCGTAAGCGAGCATTGTGCTGTTGGACAAAAAAGCGGCCAGCAGGAGTATGACCGCAGCCAGGCGAAGGCTCCTGCTCTTTTGTTTTCGCGCAAATAGCTTCATATTTCATCTCTCCATGACATATCAAAATTTTGACGCTATATGGCACAGGAACAATTTACGTTTCTTTCAAAAAACTGGATTCCATGACGAAAAAAATTTTGAACGAAACGCGGAGACGCTCGTCACATGAAAATACGTTTGCCGGATTGCTGTTGAGTGGTCCAACCGCTTGGTCATGACAGAGCGGCTGGACAGGCCGCTGACGGTCAGAAAACGAGAATTATGGACCCATTCCTACATCACCTGCTTTCAATGAAACGATAGACATCCTACGGAACAAATTATCCTTTCCGTCATCCCATTCTCTGTGTGTTCTGTTTAAAATTATATCATTTCTGAAAAGAAATGCAAGGAGTGAAGGATACTGATAGAATCTTTAAATATGAAAAAATATGGCCCAGAAATGCGGCGCGGTTCACGGCTGCGGCGCGGATAGACCATCATGCCTTATGTGAAAAAGCCAGCTGGATGGTTCCATCCAATTCTTCCAGATACTTGGATATTTTAAGAAAAAACAGGATATTGTTGTGCAATATAGATATATATCTACGTTAATTTTGATGTATTACAGCAATATAAACAAAACCGGCGCAGTGTTATAATAGTTACAGTGTTTCAGCATAATTTCAGGAATCGGCAATCAACAGATGGTTTGTTTGCCAGAAACTGCCCAGGGCGGCCTAATTGTTGTGTGAGCCTGGCTGGAGCCAGAGGAAGGGAGTGCAGGTGATGCGATTGCCAACGGCGTAGTGTTGTGCAGGGAAAACCAGACAAATCGATAATCAAAGGAGGCATTGAAGTGAAGAAGTTACTCAGTGGAGCGTTGACCCTATCCATGGTGCTTTCCCTGGCCGTTCCGGCCATGGCCATTGAACCCGGCGAAAACGGTCCCCAGACGGAGTACCAAGTCACAATTACCCCTGAGGAGCGGGAAGCCATTCACGACGCTGTGGATGATTTGAGCGGCTACATCGGCGACATGGTCGTGGGCGATGGAACCTATGACCCCCTGACCTTGGTGGGCGGACTGGCCACCGGGTCCAGCTATGACTCCATCTCACACGGCCCTGGAGCGGCGGGATCAATTCCCACCGAATATCCCTTTGAGGTACCAAATACCGAGGCGAACCGCAATGAGGGTGACCGCAAGACCGCCAAGCTGGCCTGGGTAGAGCAGCTGGCCAAGGACCTGGGCTTTGAGGTCGTGGTCCACCGCCAGGACGACAAGTACGTCTATGTTGAGATCGGCGACCCCGACGCGCCCGAAATGGTTATGGCCCTGAGCCATTTGGATTCGCCCACGGCCTCTATTTCGGAAGAGCAACTATCTCGCTGGGTAGATTATGATGGGAACCAGAGCTCTACCGCCTATCATACCCCCTATGTGCGTGACGGCTGGCTGTACGGTGCGGGCGTGCAGGATGACAGCGGCCCCACCTTGGCTACCCTGTTTGCCGCCAAGGCTCTGATGGACTCTGGGGTGTCCTTTGACCGGCGTATCCGCATCGTCATGGGCGCCTATGAGGACAGCAACCCCGGCGTGCCTACCGTAGAGGATACTCTGGATTACATGGACATCCCCTACTACACCTCCAATCCCAGCTTCTACGATAACTGGTCCTACAAATCCCTGAACCGGGAGGAGATTCCCATTGCGGCGTATACCTCTGACTCCCGGTTCCCGGTGGTGGTTGGTAACTCTAAAGCGTCTACTCCCACGGTATATATGAACCTGTGGGATGACACCGCCAAGCCCTACCATCTGATTTCTGCCGGCGCCAACGTGACGGAGCGAGAGGGCGATCCCACCTTGAAAGATATCGTCCACGGCAGCACCTCCCAGATCGCTTCTAAGGCGGTGTTTGAACTCCAGGCTTCCCCGTACGCGGAGGCGAACGAGGAATTCATCGCCAGCGTGGAGGCCGCCGCCACTGAGCGGGGCTGGCTCCCCACCGCTGAGGGTGAGACGGCTAAGGTCTCCGCTGTTTACGACACGGAGAAGGACGCGGTGGTGCTCACCATCAACACCGACGTGGCCATGGAGATGCCCACGCCCCAGTACGGCAAGAACGCCGTGGTGTGGGGGATGTACCTCATCTCCGAGGCCCTGGGCGATCAGGGCATCACTGCCGAGGATATGAAGCTCAAGCAGGCTGCCGACGGCATCACCGCCCTGTTCTTCCAGAACTACACTGAGGGTGAGGCCTACATCGGCCGGTACATGGGCATCCCGGAGAACCTGCTCCGTAACCCGGACAGCGGCGTAGCCAACCTGACCTTCGCTCTGATGGGCGGGATCCAGGGTACCTACGACCTAGTCTCCTTCTATGATCCGGAAACCGGGGCACTGGAGATCCCTCTCTATGTGCGGAGCATGCACACCAATGCGCAGGACTACAATACTGCCGTTGATGCAGTAACTGAGTCTTGGGAGGACTGGGGTTTTGAACTCCAAGGCGGGTTCAACGAATTTTCTGATCCTACTCTGTACGCCGATCACGATAATCCCCTCATTGACCTGCAGCTGGCCAGCTACCTGGCCACGATGCAGAGCGACCCGGAGGCCTTCGCCGACGTGTACGATCTGCTGAGTCTGTCCTACCCCGTCGGCACCACCGGCGGCACCCTGGCCAGCAACTATACCAATAAGATGACCGCCTTCGGCGCGGTGATTCCCGGCAACGAGCGCTGGTGGCACTCCGCCAACGAGCGCATCAAGGTGGACTCCATTGTGGAGATGACCAAGATGATGGCGGACGGAATGCTGGAGATGGCCCGCTATTCCGACGCGGCGGGCGCTCAGCTCATGTGGGCGGACATCCCCGGCCTGAACTCCGAACGGGCGGAACTGGACCTGCTGGACATCACTGTTGGCACCTATCAGGACGCCTCTGCCGATGTGGCGGCTGATCTGGGTGACGATTTCCTCCTGGGCGCTACCAAGTTCGACATCCACATGTGGAAAGAGCGGGGCAACAGCTCCTTCACCCAGGCCGCTTACGACGCCGGCCACGGGGAAGGCGGCGTGTACCTGCCCCTGGATGACCCCGATTTCCTGGAAAACACCTTTGTGATGCCCATGCGCCTGGAGTTCAAGGTGGAGCGTCCTGACGGCGTGAGCAACTCCGGCTGGAACAACTTCGTGAGAAACGGTCTGGACGACCTGACCTTCTACATCCAGAAAGATGGCGAAGCCATTCCTCTGACGCTGTCCAGCGGTGAGGATGAGGACCAGTTCTACTCCGTGCGCACCACGGAGGAGGACCCCAATTCGGTCTATGTGGCGGTTAATCTGGCCATTACAGACGGCGCCTATGAAGGTGTGTCCACGGTGGTGGCCGAGTCCAAGACCGACCTGTACAAGCTGAACGACGAATATTTGGCTACCCACGAGAATCCTTTCCCGGATCGCGGCCAGATTGAGGATCGCGGCTTCTTCCTCTTCGGCGACGGCGAGAAGAACGCCCAGTTTACCTCCCCTGAGGCCATCTACGTGGTGGCGGATGAGGACGCCTTTGACAGCCGCTCCAGCGGCGGCGGAGGCGGCGGCAGTTCCAGCAGCCGGCCCCAGCAGCCGGATCAGCCCGACCAGCCCAGCCAGGATGAGAACATGTTCAACGACGTGTCCTCCAGCGCCTGGTATGCCGAGGCGGTGGAGTATGTCTATGACAACGGCCTGATGACTGGCGTCAGCGGCAGTTCCTTTGCGCCTAATAACACTTTGACCCGTGCCATGGTGGTGCAGACCTTGTACGCGATGGCGGGCAAACCAGAGGTGAGCGGCTCCGAGAGCTTTGCGGACGTGGCTTCCAACGATTGGTTCGCTGACGCGGTGACCTGGGCCTCCGCCAATGGGATTGTGAACGGTTACAGCGCTGCTCA
>NZ_NFKI01000088.1 GCF_002160305.1 Pseudoflavonifractor sp. An184 | reverse complement strand
CAAGGCGTTCGGCGAGCGCAGCGAGAACTTTTCCGCCGCTGCGCGGCGGAAAAGTAACGGCATTTTTGCAGGCTGTCGGAAAAGTCCTTGGACTTTTTTGACAGCCTGACGGCCCGGACCGCACACAGTGCGGTCCGGGCCGTATTTGTGCTGGGCGAAGAAGTGCGGATCAGCCGTGGGCCATGTTCCTGGGCTGGGGTTGCACGGCGGTCTGTTTGTCGAAAGCGGGGTTGGTGAGATAGACGTTTTTCGCGTCCATTTTTTCCTTGCAAAGCCGCAGACACTCAACTATCCAGACAGACCGAAGTGGAAGGGGACAAGCCGCTGACAAGGCTATGAGAAAGCCAGTGCAATGACGCACTGGCTTTCTTTTTTGATGGGAAGAGGGAACCAATGGCTCTGTCTATGTAGGCACCTCGCAGAATTCAATGCATCTTAAGCCATTATAAGGTCAATTCAAACCAATAATTAAACTAGTGGTTATAACGGTTTTGCTGCAATAAATCGCTATTATGGAACAACATCAACTTGCATAGGGGAATTTATATCAACTCTATACCAATACTCATCATTGCGTTTAAAATATATAAAATTTCGGATATTGGGAAATTGACTTCCGACTTGGGACCCTGCAAGTTTTACTGTTTCAACTGTATCGAGACGGATGCCATATAACGATCCCTCAACACTGTCTCGGTAAATAAAGTAATCATTATAAAGATTCCCTTCATCTACTAGCCCATTCTCACCAATTGTTGCGAGGATATGAGTTTTACCATGTTCAAGATCTAGTCTAGCAAGATAATCTTTATAAATACCTTCGTTACTCCAACAAAAAACTTGCTTATCCGAAACTCTAAGTCCTCGGATCTCTTTGCACGGATGACCGGGAATAGAGACTTTATACTTCTTTTGAATGGTGAAATTATTGTTTAAATCCATCTGATATATAAATTGTTCAGAATCAAGAAGGTAAAGACTTCCCCCGCATATATCGGCGGCCTTTTTATAATATGTACACTTATCTGGCGGCATAGGGACTTCTCTCGTCCTCCCAGTAATCACATCATAAACGTAAATCCATACTGTATATGCTGGACAATACGCACTTTTTGTGTAAACGACATAATTTCTTGTGACACGCAACAGTTGTAAAGAGGTATCCCCATTAACAATCGCTCTATGTTCCTGACAGGATAAGTCAAATAATTCTATGGATTTCTCCTGCCGCCCCAATTCTACAACGATAGTGTCATTTTCTAAGAATTGCGCAGAATGCAGAGTGGTAGGTGGAAATTCTGCTAATTCCACTTTGGCGTTGGTCCGTTTGTCGAATAGGTTAAACTCGTATTTAGTCTTATCAAGACCTCCGAAAACTGCTAAAACAGAAAGAAACGTCGTATTCGGAATGGTAAAAACAAAGCTATCCGTTTCAATACATTTTTTTATGGAAACATCTTTTGAGAAAATCTGACCTAGCAATTCATCACTAATTTCATGAAAACCTGTATATGTATTTTCGTTTTCACTATCTATTTCAGAGGAATATTCAGCAGTATCTTCTGGCACATACCCATATTTCTCCGCCAAACCCTTGGCCCCGGTAGCAGTATAGAGCAGGTCGATACGGTCCATGATCTCCTTGCGGCCTTTGGTATTGACGCTGAAGGCATCCAGAAATTCCTGCTGGTACTCCGTCTCATCGTAGCTGTCACCATCCTGGAGATACAGATACTCTAATACGGTCTGCAAAATGGCCTTTTGGGTGGGAATGTCCTCAATTGTTTCGATGTACATGGGATCAATGCCAAAAGGCGGCTCCTTAATCTCCAAATATCTCTGTACAGCCCGGATATAGTTCTGTTGATTTTCGTTCGGTGCCTTATCAGCAGTAAGCCGGTAGAGTACGCCAACCAGAAACAGGCGGTCATTTTTGTCAAGTTTGATAATATCAAAGGGTGTATAGACAGAATAGAGGTGGGCTTTCTCTTTGGAATCAATGTAGTCATACAAACTATCCATGTTTCCATTGAGTTCTCTCAACACCGATTCGAGATCTCGATTGCCCTGACGGACTTCTTCCAGGATGTGCTTGAGTGCATCCTCTTGTTTTTTGCCAAATGCCTCATACGCTTTCGCGGCGTCGGCCATCCCTTTTTTATATTTTTTGTTAAACATGGTGCTCCTCCTTCATAAAATCATAGTCCTCTCCAACCACAATATTATAGAACTCATTTTTTAGGAAGTCCCTCTTGATTTCATGGATGAACTTATAGTCGCTGACAATGCGGTACAAGGTGACAAGGGCGCCCCCAACGTCCAGTTTTGTCAAGTCCTTAGTAAACGCTGTGACGAGGATATTGCTCCCTGTCGCCATGGCATTGGAGTAACTGAGGATCTTCCGGGTCCTGACTTCGTACATGGAAGGGGTGCCGTCCCGGTCTTCGTTGTAGAACAGCCGATGGATGGTCGCGATCAGTTGGTTAATGAGGGCCGACAGCGCAGCCCCTCTAGTAATGCTCCACATGTCAATGTAAGCGCGTTTATTATCGTCTTTGAATGGAAACATAAATCGATGGGCCATTTCAGGGCTTAATGTCCCCAAGAAAGGGATTGGGAGACTTTGCTTGGTAAAGTAGTCGGAGCCAAAGTGGATCGCCTGCCTTGCCGTGGATGCCGCCAGCAACATAGGGTCATTCTGGGCGTATTCAACTGCTTTATTCATCATCCCCATAGTCCCCAGAGGATAATGGCGAATAATATACCCATTGGAAACTTGATAGGTTGTGACAATATCGGATTTTGTCAACGAATTTGTCATAATATTAGCCGTGCCGAAGATCCAGCCGAGGACGGGATCGTGGCCCAGCGTGCGGTAACGATGCGTCGTCCCTGCAAGTCCTGTTTCAGAAATATGGGTACTGGTCTTGATTGCGTCATAGGGAACACTCTGAAATAGAGCATCCTCCCATGTTGGCGGCGTGATTTGGCCGATGGTATCTCCAACCAGAGTATCGCCCTGAGCCGCAGTAATTCGCAGTTTGTCATTTGTCAGTAGGTATTGCCTGGCACATTGCAGGGCAACACACAGGAAGAGAAACACTGTATCGCTTCCGCTGAGTTTCGTCTTTTCCCGGAACTGTCGGTCAATCTGGTCAATTACATACCCGGCCTGACCTGAAAACTGCGCTACTCTTGCGTATTCGTCCTGCACCTGCGTCAAGTGATCTTCGATTTTTTGTGTGGTACTGTCCAATGTGTCCATGGCTCTCTCCATGATGGCGTCTTTCTCTCGTTTCAACCGTTTTAATTCTCTATCCATGCTGTACCTCCTGACATTGCGTAATATATTCTCCCTGGCTCTGCAACCACATCTTGGCGCCTTTTCCGAATACCTCTGCCTCAATCAACCAGCCTTCCGCATCCTGGCTGATGACCTTGGCGGTAGGCAGACGATCCAGCACCGATTCCAGCGAGGGGCCGGAGTAATGGAACCGGAGCTGTTCCAGCCTGCCGCTGTACATGAACTGCACCCGCTTGCGAAATTCACCTTCTTCAAAACGATTGCTGTAAGGAATCCTGAAATGCTCGTCCAGCACCTTAAAATTTTGAATTCGGTCGATTCGGTAGATGGTAGGGAACAGGTCATCCGGGTTCTCAAAGTCTGACCTGTCCTCCAGAAAAGCGGTCAGATAGAAGTAATACTCCGAAAACATGATCCCAACGGGCCAGACCCGCCGCTGTACTTGCTTTGGCTCCTTCATCCGCTCATAAGTGATCTCCAGTATCTGCTGTTTTTTCACCGCCTGTCCAATCTCCCACAGGCCGGTGAGAATGGGCCGCCCGTGGTGAGGTGCCATGTAGTGGTGCTTTTCATTGGCAATCAGATCAGAGACGGCCTTCTTATTTTCCTCCGGTACACAGCAGTCGATCAGCTTGTCCAAGATCGGCAACATCTCATTTCGAATCATAGAGCGGCTTTCCAATAGAATCTTGCAGACGGCTAATATTTCGCCGTTAGTCAGCCCTTTGGGTACGCTGTTGACCAAGCGGTAACCCCGCTCTCTGCGATCATAAATCACGTCTTGGGGGAGGTTCTGTTCTGTCAGAAAACACCGCAGAGACTCCATATCTCGCTGAACGCTCCGCTCGGTAATCCCATATTCCAGCGCTAGGGTACGCTTGTTCAAGACCTGCCCGGCCATTAACCGGGTGTAGACGGCCAGCATTCTTGCCGATTTTGCCTCCGGTAAGTGTTCCATAATCCTCCCTCCAATTATTTGTGCAATATGTCTATATCTGTAAAATATATTAACCTAAATTTCAGGCCATGTCAATTGCTGTCATTCTTGGGTAACATATACCCAGCGAGGTGATGACATGAATTCTGCCTACGAATCAGAGTACCGCCAACTGGGGCTGCGTATTGCATATTACCGAAAACTCCGTGGTCTAACACAGGAGCAGCTGGCAGAGAAGGTGGACCGTACCCCAGCATTTATCGGCCATGTAGAGGCCCCAAATATCAAGAAGGCAGTATCACTGGACACGCTGTTTCAGATCGCCTCTGTTCTGGATGTGCCGGCATATAAGTTCTTGCAATTTGATGAATAGTCCTCATGTTGTTTGTAGTATAGCAAATGAAGTGGACAGTCACTGTCATTCTCGAAAATTTCTAACAATTTAATTCTTTTCATTGTGGAAGTAACATCTCAATAATCATTAAGGAGGTGTTACAACCTATGGAAAATTACCGTAAAGAACTGCGTGGCCTAAGAACTGGAAAGCGACCGCCGCAACGCTCTGGGGAATATTGGACAGAGGATGAAGTGCAGAAATTGACGACCATGTTCGAAGAGGGCATCGGAATTTCTGCGATTGCGGTTGAACTGGATCGTACCGAAGTGGCCATTTACCAGCAGTTAGAGAAGAAGGGATTTCTTGCAAATCAATGCAAGCCCAGAAACAGAAAGAAGTTAGAGCGCATTGTTCAGGATTGCCTCTGTCCATTCTGTGGGAATAACTCCTGTGCAAACTGTGGAAAGGATTGCAGCCATGCTGGAAATGTACGATGACCTTCTGACAGTGGACGAGGCTTGCGAGGCGTTGAAGGTCGGTAAAAATGCGCTGTATGCATTGTTGGCAGAAAAGAAACTGAAAGCCTATAAAAATGGAAGGGTATGGAGAATCCCCCGCCTTGCGATTGAGGAATATATCAAAACCCAAGCAAACCTAATATGAGAAATACCCTGGGCCACATGGCCCAGGGTATTTTTCGTTAAAGTGGCGATTCTCAGTGATATATCATCCCTGTGATATACTCCGGGGCAACCGGAAGGGGCTGGAGCATATCGAAATCAATTTAGAGAGGAGCCGATCACAATGAATCAACACTTGGTGCGCCTCAGCACCCGCTCCATGAGTCGGGCAGACTGGCTGGCCCAACGGCGGAAGTCCATAGGCGGAAGCGATGCCGCTGGGATCGTGGGCCTAAGTCAGTATGCCACACCCTACACGGTATGGGCGGATAAGACAGGTAGGTTTGCAGATCAGGAGGACAACGAGGCCATGCGGCAAGGGAGAGACTTGGAAGAGTATGTGGCGGAGCGATGGATGGAGGCCACCGGAAAGACTGTCCGTCGCTCCAATGCCATACTCTACAATTCTCTTTATCCCTTCGCCCACGCTGACATTGACCGGACTGTGGTGGGTGAGAACGCTGGGCTGGAGTGCAAGACCACCTCAACGCTGAATCTCCGACAGTTCAAGGGAATAGAGTTTCCGGAGAAATATTACGCCCAGTGTGTCCACTATCTGGCGGTAACAGGTGCTACACGCTGGTATCTCGCTGTACTGGTCTATGGACGTGGTTTTTTCACCTTTACTCTGGAGCGAGATCAAACGGAGATCGACGCACTCATGGCCGCAGAGCAGGATTTCTGGAAGCTGGTGGAGCAGGGTAGCCCTCCAGCCCTGGATGGCCTGGAGCCTACTGGAAACGCTTTGCAGCGCATCTATCCTATTAGCAGAGGCGGGGACATCCACCTCTTTGGGAGAGAACAGTTGCTGTCCCGGTATTTTGAACTTCAATCCCAGAAGAAAGAAATCCTGGAAAGTATCGGGGCTATCGAGAACACCATCAAGGCGGATATGGGCGAGGCAGAGCGTGGAGACTGCGGAATTTATTCTGTCTCATGGAAATCCCAGACCCGGCAGATCTTTCAGCCCCAGGAATTTGCCAGGGCGCACCCTGAGATTGACCTGGCACCATTCTACAAGCAGATCACAGCGAGGCCCTTCAAGGTAAAGGTATCAGAAGTTGAGAAAAATCTGAAAAACGCAGGATAATTTAAGGAGGTTTTTATTATGCCAGCATTAGTAGAGAGCATGATGTATGTCCGTGAAAAGCCGTGGCACGGCCTGGGAACCCGAGTAGAAGAGGCACCTACCAGTACCGATGCGCTCCGCATGGCAGGTCTGGACTGGAGTGTAGTACAGCGGAATATCCAGGTTTGCGGCGGGGCCAAAATCAAGAACTATAGAGCAAATGTTCGGGATTCGGATGGAACAGTGCTGGGCGTTGTCTCTGACCGCTATAAAATCGTCCAGAACGCCGAGGCATTTGAGTTTACCGATTCCCTGATTGGTGGGGATGTGCGATATGAGACTGCCGGGAGCCTGAATGGAGGCCGGAAGATCTGGCTGTTGGCGAGGCTACCCGAAACAGAAATCGTTGGCGACAAGACCGAGCCATATCTTTGTTTTACGAACACCCATGATGGGAGCGGGGCCATCCGGGTCTGTATGACGCCAATCCGGGTCGTCTGCAACAATACCCTGAACCTGGCTTTGGGGTCTGCGAGACGGGCGTGGTCTGTCCGCCATACCGGAGACATGGCGAGTAAAATGCATGAGGCCCGGGTTTGTCTGGAAATGGCAAGCGCCTATATGAACGATTTGAGCCAGACGGCAGACCGTCTGGCAAATACAACTGTCACCCGTGACAGATTGCGGGAGATTCTGGACGAGATGTTCCCCGTTACCGAGGAAAGCACCGACCGAGAAAAACAGAATATCCAAAAATTAAAAAATGAGTACATGGTCTGCTACTTTGCCCCTGACATTTTGAAATTCCGAGGAACAGCCTGGGGAGCCGTCAACGCCATGAGCGATATGATCTCCCACAACGCTCCCAGGAGAAAGACAGCGAACTATCGGGAGAACAACTGGGGACGCATCATGGACGGCCACGCCATGCTGGACAAATTCGTGTCCCTGGTGGCCTAAGCGGGAGGAATTGAAATATGGCAACTGCAAACAAAATGATTCAGCAGGCGATGCAGAAGTCAGCCGTTGTAACTACGGGTAAACCCGCATTACAGCAGTATATCAAACAGATGGAAAGAGAGATCAAGAAGGCGCTCCCGAGTGTGATAACTCCGGAGCGCTTTACTCGTATTGTCTTATCCGCATTGTCTACCAATCCGAAGTTAGCGGAGACAACACCGCAGTCCTTCCTGGGAGCCATGATGACAGCAGCCCAGTTGGGTGTCGAGCCAAACACGCCGCTTGGTCAGGCCTACCTGATCCCTTATCGGAACAAAGGCGTGATGGAGTGCCAGTTCCAGTTGGGCTACAAGGGCCTGATTGATTTGGCCTATCGCTCTGGGGAGATCTCCATAATTCAGGCCCAAGTGGTCTACTCGGAGGACGATTTTGCCTTTTCTTTTGGGCTGGAGCCGACGCTAAAGCACATTCCCACCGCCAGTAAACGTGGCGAACCTGTATTTGTATATGCGGTATTCAAGACGAAAGAGGGCGGGTATGGATTTGAGGTCATGTCCATCGAGGAGATTCGGGCATTTGCGCAAAAGTACAGTAAAACCTATGACAACGGCCCGTGGCAAACCAATTTTGAAGAAATGGCGAAGAAAACGGTCCTAAAGCGAGTGCTAAAATATGCCCCGCTCAAGACAGAGTTCTTGCGTGGACTGGCCCAGGATGAGACTATCAAGCAAGAAATTAGCGATGATATGTACTTGGTGCAGCCCACTGTGGTAGAAGATGTAGTTTCTGTGGATTCAGCAACCGGAGAGATAATCCAAAATGAACTATAAATGCACAAACAATCGCTTTAATTTGCTTAATAAGAACGGAAAAAGGACGAAATAGAAGAAAGTACAAAAAGAGGGGAGGAGGGTCCGGGGGGAGGGGG
>NZ_NFKI01000087.1 GCF_002160305.1 Pseudoflavonifractor sp. An184 | reverse complement strand
CTTGTTTGAACTCCCCTGTGTATCTTTTATTTGGTTTCCCTTTTGGCATAAAACAACACCCCATTCGTTAGTAGTATACCATACTGTCTAACAATTGGGGTGCTGTTCAGGCGAGTGGTTTTCTTTGTACAATAACGCACGCGGTCCTTGCCGCGTGCGTCTTTTGTCTCAGGAAATGGTCAGTCCGCCAGGTCGCAGAACTTGCAGGGCTCGTCCACGGTGACGGTGTACTTCTCCAGCAGGGCCACCGGGTGGTAGGACAGCTTGCTGGTACGCAGCCCCGGGTCTCCGGCGTCGTCCTCCCGGTTGATGAAGTGGACCCCCTCGTGGGCGAACTGCTGGGCGAACTGGGCCACCACCATCTGGTAGCAGCCCTGGTAGTCCCGGTCCGCCTTCTCGATGTGGGTGAACAGGGTGTCCCCCACGATCTCCCCCAGGGAGAAGCCCACGATGTTCCCGTCCACCAGCAGCATGCCCCCCGCCATGTCGTAGAGCTGGTAGTTGTCCAGCACCTCGTGGGTCTTGCGCAGGTCCTCGTGGAAGGAGGCGGCCGCCTTGTCCCGCCCGGCGGCGTACCGGTCCAGGAAGGCCTTCACCGCCGGGACGTCCTCCTCTGTGATCACCCGGAAGGACCAGTTGCCGTAGGTTTTTAAGAACTTGTTCACATGGTTGCGCTGACCGCTGAGCTTCTTGCCCCGGAAGTACTTCAAATCCTCCGCCCGGTACAGGTAGTCGAAGGCGTCCCGGTTGGAGATGGCGGCGCTGTTGGGGAAGAACTCCTGGAGGCGCTCCAGCTCGTCCTTGGGCACCGGGTAGAAGGCGATGGGCATGCCCCGGCGGCAGCAGTAGTCGGCGATCTGCCGGTAGTGCTCCCGGCGGCCGCCCCCCAGGGGCAGGGTGAAGGTGCTCCCCAGGCCGGGGTACTCCACCTTGAAGTAGAGGGAGCCGTCGTAGATGGCCCACTCCGTCTTGTACATATCCCGCCACATCATCACCGTGCCGGGGGTGGTGTCACAGATCCGGCTTCCGCTGTACCCGAAATAATCGCGGAGCTTGGGCAGGTCTTTTAGCTGCAGGGGGTTAAATTCAAGCATACATTCCAATCCTTATTTGTTTATTTCTGTTCTATTGTATCCGCCAGGCGGCCGAAATACCAACCTGTCACCCCATTTTTCTTCATCAGGCAGCCCCGGCTGGTGCGGACTGCCAGGGAGAGCCGGTCCCCCGGCTCCACAGGCAGGCGGTAGTCGGTGGAGTCCTCGCACCACAGCCTCTCCCCGGTGCGGCGCAGGTAGGAGGTGAGGATGTCCAGCTCCCGTCCGCTCTCCAGATGGCGGCACCGGGAGAACTCCTCCCCCGGCTCCAGCAGCTCCAGGTCGGCCTGGCCCCAGCGGATGTTGATGGAGTCGTCGGACGGCTCCTGGCGGTCCAGGGCGGTGTACACCTCCAGCCCGTCGTAGGCCTGCCAGGAAAAATCCTCCGACTCCTCCGAGGGGAGGATCAGGGCGTTGAGCTGCCCGTCCGCCTTGAGCACACAGCCCCCGTCGATGGAGATGATCTTCCGCTCCCAGTCGAACAGGGGCGCGGCGGAGGGGATCTTGGGGTTATAGAGGGTCACCGGCCAGTGTCCCACAATGACGTACTTGGAGAAGGAGTGTCCCTGTCCCCGGAAGTCGTCATTTTTCATGCACTTCCACCGGTCCAGGGTCTCCATGTGCTCCAGGGAGGGGACGCCCCCGTGGACGAACACCAGGTGCTCCGTCTCCAGAATGGTGGGCAGTCCGGCCAGCCAGGCGCGGATCTCCGGATAGCGCTCCCGCAGGGCGGCGCGCAGGCCGGGGAAATCCCGCCAATCCACATAACCCATCTCATCCGCCAGCTGGCGGATGATGCTCTCCGGGTGCTGGGGGAGATAGCTGGCAAAAAAGCGCTCGTCCAGCCGGTCCGTCTCAAAAAAGTTGGATACCAGACCGTCGCAGTTGCCGCAGATTGGGTAGACCGTGTGGGTGCGGGAGAGCTCCATGATCTCCCGCAGAAGAGCCAGGCTGTCCCGGCCCTTCTCCAGCATATCCCCGTCCAGCACCAAAATGTCCTCCGGTGTGAACCGGACGGTCTGAAGCAGTCCCCGGAAGAAGGGCAGATTTCCATGGATGTCGCTCACCGCCAGGATGCGGCGGCCGGCGGCAAATTCCGGGTGGATCACACGGGCGGTATTCTCCAAGCAAACTCTCCCCCTTCTCCAAAACATCGGCCTTCTCGCTCCGGCGGAGCGGGCGGAGGCGCGCCATTCGGCATGGAAATCATATCACAGACTTGCGGGAGCCGCAAGGGATAGGAGGCAGAATTTCCCGACAAACAAGGTGGGAAAATTCGTTTTTTGCACAAAAAGAGCCTCTCCACACCCCAAAAGGTGCGGAGAGGCGGAATCGGTTCCGTTTCAGCGGTAGAAGTGGTGGCTGCCGATGGCGGCAAAGTAGGTCCGGTTCTGGGTGATCCAGCTGCCGGCGGACACCGCCGGTGCGAAAAAGTAGAGGCTGTCTCCCGCCACCTCCGCCCCCTCCAGGCACAGCTTGGCCGCCAGAACGGAGGAGGCCGCGGGCTCCAGATAGATGGTCCCGTTGGCCACGGGGGTGAACTGGACGGCGTACTGGCTGTCAAACACCACCTCTTTCACCGTATCCGGAAACTGGCCGGACTCGGTCCGGTTGAGCACCACATTGCCCACGGCGATCTGTCCCACCAGGGGCTCCCCCCGGCTCTCGGCGGAGATGATCCGGGAGAGCCAGTACAGGTCCTCCTGGTCGTAGTCCGCCTGAGGCGGGACCGCCCCCCAGGTGCTCAGGGCGGCGGTAGAGCCGTCCCAGGTGAGGGAGGAACCGCTGGCGTCGGCCAGCACCCGCAGGGGGAGGACGGCCCGCCCGTTCACCACCCGCACCGTCTCGGCCACATAGAGGCCCCGCTCATTGGACCACACATAGATGGCCCCTGGAGTGGCCTCCAGGTCCAGTCCCCCTCCGTCCACCTGGGCGGAGGTCCCGTCCCAGCTGAGGCTGCGCCCGGTCTCCCGGCTGAAGGCCGCCAGGGTGACATAGCTGGTCCCGTTTTCAATCCATGCCTCGCCGGCGTCCAGGGACGTTCCATCAATTTCTATGGCTGCGCCCACAGCGCCCGCAGATGTGGTCATCATCAGGGCGGCCAGCACGCCGGCCGCACCCGTTCTCCATCTGTGTTTCATCGTGGGTGTATACTCCTTTGGGTTTATTTTCCGCGGTTTTCCAAAAACCTCGAAATACACCCAAATTGTAACGGACCGGGTGTCAAACCGCAAGCTGTAAGTCCTGGAGCACCAGAAGGTGGAAAAGAGGCGGGGCTATCCCCGCCTCTCAGCTTGTCAAAAAACTCATGTGGAGATGAATCCGCTCAAGTTGGGGCGGGGGAGCTCGAGGGGGCGGCAGCCCGCCTCGAGTGGGATCAAATGCCCTGAATGCCTTGCATGGCAAGGCGTTCAGCGAGCGCAGCGAGGACTTTTCCGCCGCACAGCGGCGGGAAAGTAACGGCATTTTTGCAGGCTGTCGGAAAAGTCCTTAGACTTTTTCGACAGCCTGAGAGGCGGGGCTTCCCCCGCCTCTCGGCTGATTTCGGAATTACTCCGCCTCCACCGGCAGAGTAACGTCCCCAACCGTAACGCTCTCTACGGTGGACAGATCCAGGATCTCCTCAAAGACCCGACCCTTCTGACAGACGGTCTTCCCGTCCTCCGGACGGATTCCGCCGCCATTGCCGCTCAGATCCAGTGCCGTCCCGTCGGTAAAGTTCACGGTCACGGGCAGGGACTCAAAGAAGCGGTAAGACTGCTCCCGGTCATGTTCACTCATCTGGCCGTCCGCCTGATCCTGGTGGTCCCAGACCAGCTCCTCCCAAACCGTGTAGCCCACCTGGATGGACAGGGGGGAGATGGTCACCCCGTCCAGAGTGGCCTCCATGCCGTTGAGCTGGAATGTCTGCCCGGCCTCCAAGCTCACGCCGCTGTCCGGGAAATCAAACTGGAAGCGAATCTTCCACTTCCCCTCCGCCAGCAATGTTCTGTCCTGAATGTCCTCCCCCCGCAGGTATAGATTCTGGAAAGTGGCGGTGGCCGTCCCCGGCTCAATGGGGGTATCCGCCGTCATCATCTCCACGTACTGAATGGCGTTGTCGGCGGGGTCGGCGTCGTAAAAGTAGGCGGTTCCGTGGCTGCCCCCGAGCATCCCAATGTCTGTATCGGCCTGGTCAAAGGTCAGAGGCAGCGGTCCGTCCCCTCCCCCCAGCGGGGTCAGATCCTCCGCAAGGGGCTGCCCGTCGTCCCGGGCGATGGAGTACACCACGGCATAGCTGTAAGTGTCCCCGATGATGGCGTCGGCGGTGATGGTCACCCCGCCGCTGGTGTCGCTGGCCCCGATGGGCACCCCCATCCGGTCCATGATCTCCGTCTGGGCGGGGGCCCCGCCAAAGACGGAGGCAAACACCTCCCCCGCCGGGGTGAGGGTGACGGCGGCCCCCACCCCCATGGTCATCAGCAGGGCGGCGGCCACCCCCACGGCCACGGTGCGGCGGATGGAGCGCACCTTTCCGCCCCCTCTACTCTCTCCCGCCGTCAGGCGGTCCGCCATAGCGTTCTTCTCCTCACGGGTAAAATGCAGCTCATCCAGAGACTGACGATAGGTTTTCATGCAAATCCCTCCTGTTCCAGGTGTGTGCGCAGCTTCTCTCGGCCCCGGCTGAGCTGGGTGGCCACGGTGGCCGGCTTCTCCCCCAGCAGCCGGGCAATCTCATTGGCGGAGTACCCCTCGTAGTAGTACAGATAGATGACCGTCCGGTACTTGGGGGGCAGCAGGTTCACCGCCGCCAACAGGCTTCCCTCCTCCGCCTCCGGGGCGGGGACGGCCCGGGCCGCCTCCAGGTCCACGGTGGTTTTCCGCCAGTGGCTCTTCAGCTGATCCTTACAGAGGTTGACGGCGGCGCGGATGATCCAGGCCCGCTCGTGCTCCGGACTCTCAAAGCTCCGGGGCTTCTCCAGCAGCCGGAGGAACACCGTCTGACAGATGTCCTTGGCGTCCTCGGTGCTTTTCAGATAGGTATAGCTCAGGCGCAGGATCAGATCGGAGTAGGCGTTCACCAGCCGCTCCGCCTCGGCCCGGTCGATGTGTGATTTCAAATGCTTCACCTTCTTTGCAGGTGTGTTCTTCAAAAGCGCTTTCACCTAGAATACGAATGAAGTGGGGAAAATCTGACAAAGGTGGGGTAATTTTTCTTCGGGTGCGGGCTTGCGGACAAAGCGAAAGGACTTGCCGGCTGCGATTCACAGACAGCAAGCCCTTTCGGCTGCTTGAGTTTCTTCTGTTGCAACGATTGTGTTTACATTTGAGGGCTCTTCAAAATGGTCCGGTGGGAAAGGACTGCTGTTTGGGGGCTGGGAGCGGGCCTCCGGAGGGAGGAAAGGCCGACCGCGTAACCCGCGCAGCCGTCCTTTTGGCAAGAACCGGCGGACGTGAGCTTATCCCGCCTCCCGGGCCCGGTGGTCCTCAATGAATTTCTTGATGGGGCCCACGCCGGTGATCTTCTCGGCCTGGCCGCCGGCCTCCCAGGCCAGCGTGGGGGCCTGGCGCACCCCGTACCGGGTGGTCAGGTCGGGAGACTCCTCCGCCACTATTTTCCGGTAGGAGACGCCCGCCTTCTGGAGCAGGGCCTCCGCCTGGCGGCAGTTGGGGCAGGTGCGGGTGGTGAACAGGAGCAGGTCCTGCACGGGTTCTGCCTTAGTATACTCCTCCGGCGCGGTCACCTGGGAGCCCGCCCGGCCCGCCTTGCGCAGGTGGGAGTGTGCCAGGTCGTACACCTTCCGGTCCTTGAACTCCTGGGTCTTGCCGTCGTTCCAGTTCTGCACCGGGCGGTAGTAGCCGGTGATGCGGCTGTACACCTCGGCGGGCTTGCCGCAGATGGGGCAGGTGAACTGCTCTCCGGTGAGGTAGCCGTGGTCGGCGCACACGGAATAGGTGGGGGACATGGTGTAGTAGGGCAGCTTGTAGTTCTCCGCGATCTTCCGCACCAGGTTGGCCGCCGCCTGCCAGGAGGGCAGCTTCTCTCCCAAAAAGGCGTGGAACACGGTGCCGGAGGTGTACAGGGTCTGGAGCTCGTCCTGAATGTCCAGGGCGGAGAAGATGTCCTCGGTGTAGCCCACGGGCAGGTGGGAGGAGTTGGTGTAGTAGGGGGTGCCGTTCTCGTTGGCGGTGATGATGTCGGGGAACTCCTCCTTGTCGTGCTTGGCGAAGCGGTAGGTGGTGGACTCGGCGGGGGTGGCCTCCAGGTTGTACAGGTCGCCGTACTGCTCCTGGTAGTCGCTTAAACGCTCCCGCATGTGATTGAGCACGTCCTTGGCAAACTTCTGGGTCTCCGGGTGGGTCAGGTCGGCCCGGAGCCACTTGGCGTTGAGGCCCACCTCGTTCATGCCGATGAGGCCGATGGTGGAGAAGTGGTTATCAAAGCTTCCCAGATAACGCTTTGTATAGGGATACAGGCCCGCATCCAGCAGCTTGGTGATGACAGTGCGCTTGGTCTTCAGGCTGCGGGCGGCGATGTCCATGAGCTTGTCCAAGCGCTGGTAAAAATCGGACGCATCCTTGGACAGATAGGCGATGCGGGGCAGGTTGATGGTGACCACGCCCACAGAGCCGGTGGACTCGCCGGAGCCGAAGAAGCCGCCGGACTTTTTCCGCAGCTCCCGCAGGTCCAGGCGCAGGCGGCAGCACATGCTGCGCACATCGGAGGGCTCCATGTCGGAGTTGATATAGTTGGAGAAGTAGGGGGTGCCGTACTTGGCGGTCATCTCAAAGAGGAGCTTGTTGTTCTCCGTCTCAGACCAGTCGAAGTCCTTGGTGATGGAGTAGGTGGGGATGGGGTACTGGAAGCCCCGGCCGTTGGCGTCGCCCTCAATCATGATCTCGATAAAGGCTTTATTGACCATGTCCATCTCTTTTTTGCAGTCGCCGTAGGTGAAGTCCATCTCCTTGCCCCCCACGATGGCGGGCAGGTTCTCCAAATCCTTGGGCACCGTCCAGTCCAGGGTGATGTTGGAGAAGGGGGCCTGGGTGCCCCAGCGGCTGGGGGTGTTCACCCCGTAGACAAAGCACTGGATGCACTGCTTGACCTCCTTCTGGGTCAGGTTGTCCACCTTCACAAAGGGGGCCAGATAGGTGTCAAAGGAGGAGAAGGCCTGGGCCCCCGCCCACTCGTTCTGCATGATGCCCAGGAAGTTGACCATCTGGTTGCACAGGGTACTCAGGTGCTTGGCCGGGGCGGAGGTGATCTTTCCCGGGATGCCCCCCAGCCCCTCCTGAATGAGCTGCTTCAGGGACCAGCCGGCGCAGTAGCCGGTGAGCATGCTCAGGTCGTGGAGGTGAATCTCCGCGTTGCGGTGGGCGTCGGCGATCTCCTGGTCGTAGATCTCGGTGAGCCAGTAGTTGGCGGTGATGGCCCCGGAGTTGGAGAGGATGAGGCCGCCCACCGAGTAGGTGACCGTGGAGTTCTCCTTCACCCGCCAGTCGTTGATCTGTAAATAGTTGTCCACCAGTTCTTTATAGTTGAGCAAAGTGGAGTTCAGGTTGCGCACCTTCTCCCGCTGCTTGCGGTAGAGGATGTAGGCCTTGGCTACATCGGCGTAGCCCGCCTCGGAGAGGACCTTCTCCACGCTGTCCTGAATGTCCTCCACGGCGATACGGCCGTCTTTGATCTTGGGCTCAAAGTCGGCGGTCACCCGCAGAGCCAAAAGGTCAATGACGCTGGGGTGGAACTGCTTGTCCATGGCCTGGAACGCCTTGGTAATGGCGGCGCTGATTTTCCCGATCTCAAATTTTGCAGCGGTACCGTCCCGCTTAGTTACCTGATACATGTTCAAATCCCCCTCACTTTTTTCCATATAGCCAAACGCCCCGGACACACGCGGGGCCGCAAAAGGCGTATTTCTACTATAACACTTCCCCTACGTTGGGTCAATATCTTGTTTTGTAGAAAAGTTCTATGCACAAGATATAGGATTTTTAAAAGCTCCCGTTGACTGTACGCCTCCTGCGGACAGCCCTCCGGCCAGCCATCCCCCCAACCCTTGCGCTCCAGGGGGTTGCGGGGAAAACAAAGTGCCAGTTCCCTCTCACCGCCGTCCACGAGCGCTCTTGTCCCCGGCGGAAAAACGTGATAAAATACCACAGTTATAATTGGGAGGAGTTCGCCGCCCCAGCGGCGAGCGCCCCTTGGATATAGATATCCGATTATTTGTTAAAAGAGGAATCCCAATGATTCGATACGACGCAGGAGAATATGATATCGCAGTAATCGGCGCGGGCCACTAAGGGACCCGGCGAAGCCGGGACGCGCATTGCGCGTACAAGCGTTTTCGCGCAGCGAAAACCTTGGCGGAGGCGGAATTCACTTCCGCCGAGCATGAAA
>NZ_NFKI01000086.1 GCF_002160305.1 Pseudoflavonifractor sp. An184 | reverse complement strand
AAGCGCGGGGACCCAGGCGGAGGATGCGCTGGAGATGAAGAAAATTTATCAAGGATTTTTACCGGAGTAGTAACCGGGCGCTTTCGCAGGGGGCCCCATCGCAGATGGGGCGGCGCGTTTGCGCCGTACAAGCATTTTTGCGAAGCAAAAATCTTGGCGGACACCGAGCCGCAGCGAGGCGTTTCGGAGCGCAACCGCCGCGCAGCGGCGGCTCTTAGCGCGGAGATGGCGGAATTGATTTCCGCCGAGCATTAAAAAAATAAGGGTCCCCATTCGATGGAACATCGAATGGGAGAAGCGCGGGGACCCAGGCAGAGGACGCTTTGGAGATGAAGCAAATTTATCAGGGCTTTTTAGCCGGGCGCTGATGATACTTTTCCAAGCGGGGCACAGTTGAGGTGACACACCTGCCCCGCGGATTCCATTTAGATGCTTTTGGAGGTTTTATGACCGAGACCAACACACAAAAACCCAAAAACCGGGCGGTACTGGTGGGCCTGTGGGCCTACCGCCTGGAGAGAGAGGAGAATGCCACCGAGGAGTCCATGGAGGAGCTCTCCGACCTGTTGAAAACGGCGGGGGGCGAGTGCGTGGGCACGGTGCTCCAGCAGAAGGACGCCCCCGACCCCCGCACCTTCATCGGCGAGGGCAAGGTGGCGGAGGTCCGGGAGCTGGTCCGGGCCATGGACGCGGACATGGTGATCTTTGACAACAGCCTGTCCCCCTCCCAGCAGCGGGTGCTGGGGGAGGAGCTGAAGGTCCAGGTGCTGGACCGCTCCGCCCTGATTCTGGACATCTTCGCCCAGCGGGCGCGGACCCGGGAGGGCCGCCTCCAGGTGGAGCTGGCCCAGTACAAGTACCTGCTCCCCCGGCTGCTGGGCATGTGGACCCACCTGGAGCGCCAGGAGGGCGCCATCGGCACCCGCGGCCCCGGCGAGACCCAGCTGGAGAGCGACCGGCGGCACATCCACCGTAAAATTGCCAAGCTGGAGTCCGAGCTGAAGGAGGTCCGCCGGGTGCGGGCCACCCAGCGGGAGCGGCGCATCAAGAACGAGGTGCCGGTGGTGGCCATCGTGGGCTACACCAACGCGGGCAAGTCCACCCTGCTGAATAAGCTCACCGGGGCGGCCATCCCCGCCAACAACCGCCTGTTCGACACCCTGGACACCACCACCCGGACCCTGGAGATCTCCGACACCTGCACGGTGCTCCTGTCCGACACGGTGGGCTTTATCCGCAAGCTGCCCCACCACCTGGTGGAGGCCTTCAAGGCCACCCTGGAGGAGTTATCTTTTGCCGACCTGCTTCTCCACGTCATCGACGCCTCCAACCCGGAGTGGCGGGAGCAGGCGGCGGTGGTGGACCAGCTGATTCTGGAGCTGGGAGCGGAAAAGACCCCCCGGCTGGAGATTTTTAACAAGTGCGACCTGTGGACCGGGGAGATCCGGCCCCACGGGGAGAACATCGTGTCCATCTCCGCCAAGACCGGGGAGGGGCTGGACAGGCTGCTCGCCGCCATCGGGGAGCGGCTGGACGCCGGGGCCAAGCGGGTGACCATCCATCTGCCCTACGACAAGGGCGGACTGGTGGAGCGGCTCTATCAGGAGGCCAAGGTGGAGCAGGTGGACTACGGCGAGACCATCGACGTGGTGGCCGTGTGCACCCCCAAGACCATCGGACAGCTGGGCCCCCTGGTGGAGGGCTGGCAGCCCCACAAAGAGCCGTGGGAAGATTAGGAAATGCAGAAGGCAGAATGAGACGGGGGATGAAGCAGGAATGACGCAGTTAGAGACAAAACGCTTATTTTTGCGCCCGTTTCAGGAGAATGACGCGGCGGACCTGTATGAGTACGCCAAGGACCCAAAGGTGGGCCTGCCCGCCGGGTGGCCGCCCCACAGGAGCCTGGAGGAGAGCCGGGAGATCATCCGCACGGTTTTCTCCGCACCCAACACCTTTGCGGTGGTGGACCGGGCCTCCGGGAAGGTGATCGGCTCGGCGGGGTTTACCGGAAAGACCCGGGCGGAGTTCCCCCAGAAGAACGACGAGCTGGGCTATGCCCTGAGCCCGGCGTTCTGGGGGCGGGGGCTCATGCCCGAGGCGGTCTCGGAGCTGCTGCGGTACGCCTTTGGGGAGATGGGGCTGGCCGCCGTGTGGTGCAGCCACTACGCGGACAACCCCCAGTCCCAGAGGGTGATCGAAAAGAGCGGCTTCTCCTTCCGGATGGAGGAGACCGTGGTGGACGGGCCCACCGGGCAGGAAAAGCCCACAAAATTCTATGTTCTCACCCGGGAGATGTGGGAGAGCTGTCCCTGACGGGGGCGGCCAGCTCCCGGCTCCACATCTGTAATCCAAAGGCGTGCTGGGACAGGTGGTCCCCGCAGCGGTCGACCAGCCCGGGAAGGCATTCCGAGGGAAAGCGCGCCAGGGAGGAGGGAGCCTGTGCCGCGGCCAGCCGGCACAGCTCCAGAACCAGGGCGTCCAGAAGAAGGTCGTCCACCATGTCCTGAATCTCCTGATCCCAGTCCATAGAGAAATCATCCATATATATCACCTCATTATGGGGAGTGACTGTTCAAGTCACTCCCTATCTCTATTGGCGATTATATCACTGAGAGCGATATAAGTCGATCGCTTGGAGCTATATATTTCCATGGGCATAGCTGTGAGCTATAATGGACTTGGTGATGAATATGAAGGACTATCGCGAAGTGATCCAGAACAAGCGGAAAAAGTTAGGCTGGAGCCAGTATAAATTAGCGAAAGAAGTGGGAATCGCCCAATCGTTTATGAATGAGATCGAAAAGGGACGGAAGAGCCCATCCCTGGAGGTCTTTTTTCGAATCTGTGAGGCGCTGAACATTCAACTGTTTCCCAATGAGGAAGGGGAATAAACGCAACCAGTCCCGAGTAGGGGAGCCCTCTCCGGCAATCCCGCTCAGGACCGATTTACGAAATCACATGAAAGCGGAGGAACCAAGCTCATGCAGACGTCTGCTGATTTGAAAAATTTACTGGCCCGGATCGACCGGCGGGGCTATCCGGCCTATAAAGACACCCGGGGGGCGTACCAGTTCCCGGGGTATGTGCTGTCCATCGACCATGTCCAGGGGGACCCCTTTGCCGCCCCCTCCAAGCTCAGCATCCATGTGAGCGGAAAGACGGCGGGCTTTCCCCGGGCCCTTTATGAGACCCGGTGCCGCCGTCTGGCCCTCCAGGACGAGCTGACCCGTCAGTTTGGCCGCCGGGCGGCCCAGTTCTCCTTCCAGGCCAAGGGCTCGGGCCAGAGCGGCCTGATCTCGGTCAGCCGCTGCGGGCCGGAGGTGCTGGAGCGCACCGCCTGCCGCCTGGACCCGGAGCGGGGGGACGTGCTGCTGCGCCTGGAGGTGGGCTTTCCGGCCAACGGGCGGACCATCAACGCCCGGGAGCTGGAGAAGATTTTGTTTGACTTCCTGCCCAGGTGCGTGCAGGAGACCCTGTGCTGTTCCGGCCTGGACGGCCGGCGGCTGCGGGCGGTGGCCCAGCTGGCCGACGACCAGCAGTATATCCGCCAAAAGCTCCCGGAGCTGGGGCTGTGCGCCTTTGTGGCGGACGGCAGCATCCTGCCCCGGGAGTCCGGGGTGTCCTCCCGGCCCATGAAGGGGGCGGTGCCCTTCCGCGCCCCCCGGGAGCTGGCGGTGACGCTGGACCTGCCCAACCGGGGGAAGATCACCGGCATGGGAATCCCCAGGGGGATCACCCTGATCGTGGGGGGCGGCTACCACGGGAAGTCCACCCTGCTGAAGGCCCTGGAGCTGGGGGTCTATGACCACGTGGCGGGGGACGGGCGGGAGTATGTCATCACCGACCGCACCGCCGTGAAAATCCGGGCGGAGGATGGCCGGAGCATCCGGCGCACCGACATCTCCATGTTCATCAACGGCCTGCCCAACGGGAAGGACACCGTGTCCTTTGAGACGGAGGACGCCAGCGGCAGCACCTCCCAGGCGGCCAACGTGGCGGAGAGCCTGGAGGCGGGGACCTCCCTGCTGCTCATCGACGAGGACACCAGCGCCACCAACTTTATGATCCGGGACGAGCTGATGCAGCGGGTGATCAGCCGGGACATGGAGCCCATCACCCCCTTCCTGGAGCGGGTCCGGGAGCTGTACGACCGCTGGGGGGTGTCCACCGTCCTGGTGGCGGGGAGCTCCGGCGCCTATTTTCACGCGGCAGACCGGGTGATCCAGATGGACCGGTACGAGCCCCGGGACGTCACCGCCCTGGCCAAGCGGGAGGCGGCGGCCTTCCCCCTCCATGCCGAGGGGCTGGAGCCGGCGGCGGCCCCCAGCTTTGACCGCCGCCCCAGGGCATCCCGGAAATTTGGGGATGGGGGCCGGATCAAGCTCAAATCACTGGGCCGGGACGGGGTCTCCATCGACCGGGAGACCATCGACCTGCGGCATGTGGAGCAGCTGGTGGACGGGGAGCAGACCGCCGCCCTGGGGGAGTGCATGGTGTACGCCCAGCGGAGCCTCCTGGACGGGAAACGGGACCTGCGCCAGGTGGTGGACGAGCTGGAGGCGGTGCTGGACCGGCGGGGCCTGGAGGGCCTGTGCCAGGAACGCTCCGGCGTGCCCTTCCTGGCCCGGCCAAGGCGGCAGGAAATTTTCGCCTGCTTCAACCGGTACCGGGGGCTGGAGCTGTAAGGGCGAATTCCTTTTCGGGATAGAACGGCTCAACGGCAAGCGCCAAAGCGTGGGACCGTATTGGAAAGACGAAAGACCTGGCCGCGGGGAGAACCCGCGCCAGGTCTTTTGCGAGGAAAGCACGTAATAATTTCAGATCCCCGCAGGAACCGGACAGGCTGCTGTCCGGTTCCTGTGGTATAATGGACTCAATTCAAGAGGGGAGGGAGCGGTATGAAGCTGGACCGGCTCATCGGGATTCTGTCCATCCTGCTCCAGCGGGAGCGGGTCACCGCCCCGGAGCTGGCGGAGCGGTTCGAGGTGTCCCGCCGGACCATCCAGCGGGACGTGGAGGCCCTGTGCCGGGCGGGGATTCCCCTGGTCACCGTCCAGGGAGCGGGAGGCGGGATCTCCATTCTGGAGGGCTACCGGGTGGACCGCACCGTCCTCACCGGGCCGGAGATGCAGGACATCCTGGCGGGCCTGCGGAGCCTGGACAGCGTCAGCGGCACCAGCCGCTATGCCCAGCTCATGGAGAAGCTGTCCGCCGGGGCGGGGACGCTGGTTCCGGAGGGGGCGGATACCCTCATCGACCTGTCCTCCTGGTACCGGACCGCCCTGGCCCCCAAGATCGAGGCCATCCGCACCGCCTTGAGGGAACACCGCACGCTTCGGTTTACCTACCACGCCCCCAAGGGGGAGTCGGAGCGGGAGGGGGAGCCCTACTACCTGATGTTCCGCTGGTCCGCCTGGTATGTGTGGGCCTGGTGCCGGGACCGGGGGGACTTCCGCCTGTTCAAGCTCAACCGGATGACGGACCTGACCCTGGGGGAGCCCTTTCAGCCCCGGACGGTCCCTCTGCCCGACCTGGAGCCGGAGCGGGTCTTTCCCGCCGCGTTCCAGGTGACGGTCCTCTTCGACCCCTCCTGTAAGTGGCGGCTGGTGGAGGAGTACGGGGCGGACAGCTTCCAAGCGGAGCCGGACGGACGGCTGCGGTTTGCCTGGGGTTTTCCTGACCGGGACAGCGTGCTGCCCTGGCTGCTCACCTTTGGGGACAGGGCGGAGCTTTTAGAGCCGGCGGAGCTGCGGGAGACCCTGCGGCAGGTGGGGGCGCGGCTGGCCGAGCGTTACGGAGGAGGGGAGTACCATGGCGTCCCATAGAGAATTTGTGGAGTTTATCACGGAACAGCTGCGGGAGGCGGGAGACGTCCGTGCCAGACCCATGTTCGGGGAGTACGGCCTGTACTGCGGCGGGGTTTTCTTTGCGGTGATCTGCGACGATCAGCTGTTTGTGAAGCCCACTCCCCAGGGGGAGGACGCCTTCCCCCGGCTGCCCAAGGAGCCGCCCTATGAGGGGGCGAAGGACTATCTGCTGGCGGAGGACGTGGACGACCGGGAGGGACTGACCCGGCTGGTCCAGGTGACCTGTGAGGCGCTGCGGGCCCAATCAGTCAGAAAAAGGAGAAAATGACTATGCCGTTTGACTATAAAAAGGAGTACAAGGAGTTTTACCTGCCCCCTAAGACGCCCCGGATCGTGGAGGTCCCCGCCATGGACTTTCTCGCCGTGCGGGGCCAGGGGGACCCCAACCAGGAGGGCGGAGCCTACAAGGCGGCCGTCGGCCAGCTGTACGCGGTGGCATACACCATCAAAATGAGCAAGCTGGGCAAGCATCAGCTGGAGGGCTAGGGGGCGTAGACGTTCAGGAGCAGACAGAGCTCCCGGGAGCGGAACGCGATCTGGGCGGCGTAAAAGTTCCGTGCGGACAGGTCCTCATCCAGGGCGAGGACGCGGCCGTACTGGAGCCGGGCGAAGGTGTAGACGAGGGTGCGGAATCCTCCAGGGTCCAGTGGTTCAATCAACAGATCCCGTGGTCCAAAGAAACCGGTGACACCGGGGGTAAAGGACATAGGGTTTCCCCCCTTTTTTCTTTTTGAGAGTTGGGTGTCGGGAGGCAGAGCCTCCCAACTATCGGTGCGCGGCGGATGGGGCCACGGTCATGTAGAGGACCTGTTCCCGCAGGCTCTCCCGCAGCTCCGGGAGAGCCCCGGCGGGCAGGTCCTTTTTTTGCAGGACAATGACACGGCCGTCACGGACCGGCAGGAGCAGGTCCTGGGTCTCAATGACGCACTCGAAGCAGTCGTAGGAGAGCTTCTGGATGGGCTCAGGTCCCTGGTCAAAGTGGAGTGACAGGTCAGAGGGGGAAAAGACGGCCTGAACCGGGGATGAACCATGACCGAATTGCTGTTTTCGGAGCAGGTTTCGGGCCGCCGGATCATAGGGAGAGCGGCCGCCCCGCTTGCGGGTGGCCAGCGCGGCGATCCCCAGGGCGGCGCAGAAAAGTCCGAAGTGCATCAGGTCCCGCAGCTCCTCGGGGCTGCCCAGACTGAGAAAGCAGAGAAAGGACGCCTGGAGCAGGCTGAGCACACCCAGCACAGTCCGCCAGTACCGCCACAGAAACGCGACCCCACCCCCCAGGCAGATGGAGGCCGCGGCGGTGACAGAGAAGGGCATCTCCGGGGGCATCAGTACAATCAGTGTGCCAAAGGCGCCCAGCATCCAGTTCATCAGACCCAGAGCGCGCCGCCGCTTCCGGCGTTTTTGGATGACCCCATAGGAGTCCTGCGGAAGCGGGCAGAGCCTGTCCGACAGGGCCCAGAGCTTGGGGTGTTTTCTTCGGGAGGCCAGCTCTCTCAGCTGTTCCAGAGCGAAGCCCACCTGGGGAACCAGCGCGTCCTGATCCGGCGGGGTGATGGGAATGGAAATTATGTGCTCCAAGGGGAACCCTCCTCTTGATAGCTCCTCAGGGCCGTCTCCCGGGAGGGAGACCAGCCCAGGCGGCAGGAGAGCGTTTTTCCCAATAGGGCGGGAGCCAGCCGCTCCACCCAGGAGATGAGGACCTCCGGCGTGAGGGGGCGGTCCTCCCGCAGAAAGACCACCGCGTAATAGGGCGCGGCCGGCAGAGATTTCCGGTCGAACAGCGTCTCCTTCTCAGAGAGTGGACGATTGCATAGGGCCAGGCTGGGAGCTGGATTCTCATAGTAGAGGGCGCCGATGAAAAATTCCCGCTTCCCGGCCAGGAGCTGTTCCGCCAAATTTAGAAATAGAGGGCGGTCCGGGTGGTCCGGCTCCACAAACGCCTCCGACTCGGCTGAGCAGAACTGCCGGAGAGCGGACAGGTTGTAGAAGTCAAAGGCAAAATAAAACGCCTCCCCGTCCTGGTCAAAGGTAAGGCTGAATTCGGCTCCCTGTGGGACGGAGGGCTCTGCTCCGCCGAACTGATAGACGTTCCACCAATAGTTCCAGTCCCGGATCTGCAGGTAGACGCTGGTGCTGTACCCCATGGGCATACCTCCTATTATATAGCTGTCTGGGTTTCTCTGATATGGGCCACAGTATACCAGAATATTGAGAAATTACTATAAAGCGATATTTAAGGATTGTTTAAGATTTTATAGGGGGAATGGAGATGAGTCTGGAGCATGCTCCAGGCACGTTTCTTTTTTATAAATCAGTTTGAGGGGTGCCTGTTGAAGAGGTGGTGGGCAGAGAGGGGGATGACGATACGGGCCTGTTGCAAAATGCAGTTTTCAGACCCGGAAAGAAAATTTTTGTTTTAAAAAAGTTAGCGACAACCGCCAGTCCGACGGTTCTCGCTAACTTTTTCTTTGGCCTGTTTTTTCAAAATTCTACTTTGCAACAGGCCCGTCAGCTTGTCAAAAAACCGCTGTTGAGTAGAACTCTCCTCAGTTTTGGCGGGGGAGCTCGAGGGGGCGGCAGCCCGCCTCGAGTGGGATCAAATGCCCCGAATGCCTTGCACGGCAAGGCGTTCGGCGAGCGCAGCGAGAACTTTTCCGCCGCTGCGCGGCGGAAAAGTAACGGCATTTTTGCAGGCTGTCGGAAAAGTC
>NZ_NFKI01000085.1 GCF_002160305.1 Pseudoflavonifractor sp. An184 | reverse complement strand
TTTTGGCTTGATTTAGAACTAATTTAGAATTTTTTGAGAAAGAGATTGGGCGAGCAGCTTGTGGTCAAAATGGTTGGACAAACGACCGTTTTGGAAGGGATGACCACATGGTATCTAAGGAAAATGGCAATTAACTCAAAAAATTGACAGCGAAATTTGAATTAAATGAAAAATTTGCGGGTAGCATCATCAAATTTTTGATTTAATTCGATTTTTGGATGCAAAATTTTGAGCTAATTCCGTGCCATCATCAAAATTTTGAGTTAATTCAAAAAATTAAGATAAAAATTTGCTGATATAGAAAACTGATGGAGATATAAGCCACTGGGGAAACAAACTTTTTGGGGAGGGGTGTCGTATGGAACGCTTAGGTGAGCGCACACGAGACATCCGATTTTACAGTAACAAGAACGGAGATATCGTATGCCTGCACAGTAAGTGGGCGAGGAATTACGCACGATGGTTGGAGGAGCAAGCGTGGGTGCAGAGTTATCAGGTAGGTTGTCCTCTGGATGCCGACATCATGGGCCGCATATCACGGGCGGGCATACGCACGGACTACCTACAGACCGGGTGGGCTACCGACTTTGTCATCCGGTACGCTGATGGACACAAAGGCGTAAGAGAGCTAGTGCAGCGAGGACAGTTGAAGAAAAAGGCCCATGTAGAGCGCCTGGAGCTATCTCGCAGGTACTGGGCGGCGACCGATACGGAGTGGATGGTGGTGATCGTAGATGGATAGACCACTGCGCTTTGTGAAACGATTGGGCGCCATATATCGAGTTTTGCTTGAGACTCCGGCCGGTTGCTGGCTGACTGACTGTAACGGCCCCTCTCCACCATTTTTTGAGGTCAGCTTGGACAGGTATGAGCGAGTACCAGCACCGAATAGTTGGATGGACGAGCACACTATAACACCGGCTCAAGAAGTCCGCCTGAGGATGATCCAGCCGATGATGGACTGCGACGACTGCATCTCAGACAAAACCCTGCGCTACAAGATGGCGGCAGAGGCGGCACAGCAGCACCAGACTACGACACGCCGCATCCTGCGGCTGTACTACCGGTATCTTGCCACAGGACGACTCACGCAAAAGCGGACACAGCAGGCCAGCAAAAGCAATCAGATGATAGAGCGAGCAATCCGGCGATACTATTTTGGTGCCAAACGGCTATCCCTAAGATCCGCTTATGAGATGATGCTGCTGGAGGACTATGTGGGACCCGAGGGAGAGATGGATAGCGATGCTCCGACATGGAGCCAGTTCCGCCACTACTACTATGGACACAGCTTGCACAAGGACCCTCAAAAGATCATTGCACGAGAGGGCCTTACCAAATATCAGAGAGACCACCGACCTGCATGGGGCTCCTCTGCCGGATGGCGGCCACAGCCTGGGAGCTATCAGATGGACGCCACACAGGCGGATATCTACCTGGTGTCCAGGCAGGAACGATCCATCGTGGTGGGCAGGCCGTATATCTACTTGGCGGTAGACACAGCCACCCACCTGATTGCTGGTGTCTATATCGGATTTTCATGCGATGAGACTGCTGTGATGGCTTGCATTGAGCAGGCCACTATGGATAAGGTAGCATATTGTGCCCGCTATGGAATCGAGATCACTCCGGAGCAATGGCCATCTGCTGGGATGCCATCGGAGATCATCACGGATCAGGGGCGTGAGTTTTTTGGTCCCAGAATGTCGGAACTATGCCGCCGGTATGGTCTGGAAGTACTGACCTTACCGCCATTTCGGCCGGACTGCAAGGGGGCCGTCGAAAAAACGATTGATCTGCTGCAGCAAAGATACAAGCCTATGCTGCGGGGCCGTGGCGTAATCGAGGATGACGCACAAGAGCGATGGGCTACCGACTACCGCACGCAGGCAACCCTTGACCTTGATGATTTTGCACGGGTTGTAATCCACTCTGTACTGTACCTAAACAGCGGGAGACTTGTCGATGGCAAGACTCCAGCAGAAAGATGGACGGAGCTATCACCCCGATTGATGGCGGTGGATCCTCAGGAGCTGTACATACAGACGCTGCCACGGGATACCGCCAAGCTGACCCGTAAGGGCCTCCGGATCAATCGTATGTGGTACGCCCCGGATGATGCAGATGGGTTGACCATTGGAGACAGCTATTCGGCAAACTTTGCACCAAACTACTATCATAGACCACACTCGAAGACGGTCATTGACAATTGACTAAAAGCGGGGACGGACGGCTCCTTGAATAAATCGCCTGGATATTTCAGCATAATCATGCTAAAATTCTCGCAAGGAGGTTGATATTATGAATATGGTTAGACCTGTTTCTGATTTGACAAATAACTTTGTAGACATATCAAAGACAGTTCATGAAACAGCTCAACCTGTTTTCTTGACGAAAAACGGATATATTGATATGGTGGTTTTGAGCATGGAGGCATTCGAAAACTTGCAGTTCGGAGGTGAAGTATATTTCAAGTTACAGGAGGCTGAGAAAGAAACTGAGTTGACAGAGCAACGCTATTTCTCCAAGGATGCGCTGAAGGCGATGAAAGACACCATTGGAGGGGAATAGGTTGTATAGTTTAGGTATTTGCTTGCTACCCGAAAAGATGTGCTTAAAACCCTACGACTTATCAGTAGGATACTGCAAAACTCGGACGCAGCGAATCTTCAATGTGGACATACGCTTTCTCATTTAGCCCACTGATGGTGGAGGGAGAGACCTTGCTGCCCCACAGGGCCTCGGTGATGTCCTCTACACGCCGGACTGATACACCTGCCAGGTACATTTTAAGAGTCTCTTCCACACTGCTCTTCCGGCGGCGATACCGTTCAATGATGGCAGTTTCAAAGGAGATTCCCTTGAGCTTAGGTACCTTGAGAGTGACATCCCCAGAAGTGGTGGTGAGGTTAATGAAAAATATCGGGCTCGATCGCTTGATCGGGCCCGATGTTTTGTCCTGTTACCGTGATTATTTTTACATGATTGGGGGAATTATGCTTGTTCTGTTTGTGCCTCTTGGTCCGCTTTTAGATAAGCAATAGCTTTTTCTGTGTCATAGATACACCAATGGCAAAACCGGTTGATCAAATCTCCGATGCTAATACCCATGGGCTTGATCAGATCTTCGACTTGAGCCATTAACTCACTATCGATTGTAATTGTGATAATTTCTGTCTTACCCATATCAATTGGCTCCTATGCAAACTTTTTGATGCACTTACAATCTACGCGATTGTTAGCAGCCTGCAAGATGTCCTTGCAGACTTTGTCCAGATGCTGGGGTAATTTCGCGGCTTCTTTGTTTATGATCTTTATATTTACTATCTTATCAGAGAGTTTTGTGTCCTGCAACTTTTTTATTCTGCAGTTACATTCTTTTGCACAAAGAAAAGAGATATACAGGTATGCACTCCCGATTGTTTTTACATCTTTGGCTCGCAGCCTTCTAAAATTTACTGCAAGACAACCTGCAGGTAATTTAGTGTTTATATAATGTGTCAATAAGGAAAAGAAAAATGCATTAAAATGTTCAAATAATCTCTAAATTAGAATATTATAAAACTATTTTCCGAAAAACAGTTGGTGTGTCGTATAAAATAATGAACACTGGATTTGTGCCGCACAAAAAATTTTTTAGGAATTTTAGTTCTTATATTATTTCAAAAAATGTCTAATAACAATATATTCTGCAACTTTTATTGAAGAAAACTGTCCTTTGTTATATAAAACAATCAAAAAGTGGAAATACAAAAAAGGAAAACCGCATAGGATGTAATAGACATAGCCAGACAGCGCACGGAGATGAGGGGCTAGTACAGGAGGAGACCCATAATTCCTGGCGAATCCCCCGCAGCGGGCTGGCTGCATACAGACTCTTTCCGGCTTGTCCGGAGACGGGGGTTTAGGCGATCACGGCCCTCGATATCAACAAGCGCGATCAGGTCTGGCGGAGCCGCCGCAATGCGTCCGCTCGGGGGAATGTGTGGGAAAGATGATCCAAGAACTCCCGTCAACCGGGTGTGCCTGTCCGGGATTATAGAAATTAGGCAGGAGGGTTTCTCGCTGGCGATGAGCCGGGGGAGCTTGCTCAAGGATGGTCGCCGAGGAGCGAGAATACGGCGGAGAGCAGGCTGGTCGATCATCGCTGACAAGATCAAATGAGGTCTTGGACTCCCCTGAGCAGCGCAAAAGAGTCGTATTATACTCTTTTCGCGATGCTCAGGGGGTGTTGCATTCTTTTCACGACAAGATTATGCCTTCCAGCCTTATCCCGACAGCCAAGGATCATGATTCTTTGACACAAAAGGAATGTGCTGAGCAGTCGGTCCATTTGCCAGGTGCAGGTGTGGCAGCGCCTTTGGCTCATGGCCTCCCAGGGCAGGTACAGGGTAGTCAGGACGCTTGACTCAAGGGCTTGCCTCCAGTGGTCTGCCAGGCAGTCTTTCAACATCTGACTGATTTCCCCCTGCAGCACAGGACGCAGTCAGTGTCTGCTCCGGTTGCACAGGGCCAATATCAACAATCCCTACTGGCTCGGACAGGGGTGATGATTAACTCATCCTCAGAAGCGTTCAACAATTTACCTTGCTAAAGCTTTGGGGTGAACACGATTGTAGCACAGGACGCAGTCAGTAATCCGCTCCGGCATTGTGGAGGCTTGTGTTATAACTCTTTCCGTCAGAAGCAGTTATTAAGAGACACTTAATAACTGTGTTCTTCTCAAGCTCTCAGTTTGAACTATCCGGGAATTCCGGATAGTTTGGGTGTGCTCATTGATTATCTGAACCTCCACATCGTACAGCTCCGCCATCATTTTTTGCGTCAACCAGAAAGCCTCTTCCTCATAGCGTATCTCCACGCTTATGAGCTTGTGCCAATAGAATTCTTCCTGTTTGCATATACATATATTAGATAAGCTGCAATTTGGAATTATGAATTACAGTACAAGGAACACGGAGGAATATATCATGGTACACACGCTTCAAAACGATGCCGATACCAAGAGGTTTTTAGAGGCACTGGTGGACACAAAAATATCTGAGTTTAAACTAATTTGTAGGGGCACTGATCTGGAAGATATATTTGATGTGAGTACCCCTATGCCTGATATCATTCTGGAGGACACAGGAAAAAACTGCTATGTTATACAATATTTGCAGGGCACAAAATATGATTTGGAAGAATTGCGTCGATATTACCAGCAAACTGTGGATGACTACTATTATCACCGTAGCCGTAGTGCCACAGATCTGCCAGAGGTGTACATTATTTTTATCTGCAATTACGACTATTTTGGTTTGGGTCTTGCAATGTATTACACCGAGGACACCTCCGACGGGATCGAAGTAGTTGATGGGCGCCACATGGTTGTTCTTAACAGCCAATACCTCGTTAGCAATGCAGAGCCAGAGATTATTGCGTTGTTGGATCGTTTCCGTAATTAGGATAATAATCGCTCTGTTGACACAGTATGGACAGGCTGGGAGTATTAGCATCTCCCGGCCTGTCCACCTTGTTTTGCGCGAGAAAAAAGATAAATAGGTATCTTTTGTAGCAACGCGGGATAAAAGTCATCTGTTAGTATAAAAAACCGTAATTGGAGATTATATAAATGAAGTCTGCGATCTCCAACAACAACCACCCCATGAGCAAGAAATAGAGAATAGCAATCACAGCGGTAACTAAGGCGGCTTTTATAAAGTGATAAATGATAGCCTTGTGCTCCGACTCCAGATGCAGCAGCAGATAACCAGGGCTGCTTAGGTGCTGCGATAGCTTGTCATGCCCCAGAGGCTGCGTGATCGGCGGATAAGTGTTCTATATGACAAATTGTTGGAAACAACAAAACGACGATGCTGTTATCAAACCGGAGGTTGGTCTTAAGCTAGCGAAAGCGGATATCGGCAAACTTTGCACCGAACTACAGATGGACAGCTATCATAGACCATACTCGAAGACGGTCATTGACAATTGACTAAAAGCGGGGACGGACGGCTCTCTGGATAAATCGCCTGGATATTTCACTTCAATCCACGCCTCCCATACGGGAAGCGACAGATTTATTTTGACACTCCCCGTGCCTTTGCGTCCGCAAACGCATCCAGGTAACCGTAAAATCTCCCGGCGTATAAAAAGGCCGCCATCTCAGTACCCAGGCATTGAGATGGCGGTCGGCATTTTCATTATTATTTTGGAATTTTACATTCCTGCGGAGCATTCACAGGAAGGAAAGATTCTGCCCAAGCCTCATCCGTCTGGCTCAGCCCAGGTGCGGTGTTCAGAAGCCAAACCAGGTAGCGGTAGGGATCCAGGTCGTTCTCCTTTGCGGTTTCAATCAGACTGTAGATCACAGCGCTGGACTGGGCGCCGGCGGGGGTGTTGGAAAAGAGCCAGTTCTTCCGGCCCATGACGAATGGCTTAATGCTGCGCTCGGCACGGTTGTTGGAGAGCTCCAGCCTGCCGTCCTCCAGATAGCGTACCAGGTAAGGCCACTGTTCCCGCAGATAGTGCAGCGCCTTACCCAGGGCGGACTTGGGCGCTGTCTTGGCGCTGGCTTCATTTGCCCATGCCAACAGAGCGTCCAGAACCGGTTTCTCCAGTTCCAGCCGCTTGTCATAGCGCTCTTCCGCTGTAAGTCCGGTAAAAGACTGCTCCAGCTGAAACAGCCTGGCGCAGTAACACTCGCCGGTAGCTGCCAGAGAATCCTGCCGTTTCTCCTTGGGCAGGGTTTGCAGCGCCTCATCAAATTTTCGCCTGGCGTGTGCCCAGCAGCCCACTACCCGGATGTTCCCGGGCAACTTGTGGTAGCCCTGGTAGCCGTCCGCGTGCAGCCAACCAGAGAAGTCCTTGAGGAATGCCTGAGCATGCTCTGCCTTCCGGCTGGGCTGGTACTCGTACAGGACAATGGGATGCTCAGCGCAGCCGCTGGTACGGTAGAGCCACATGTAAGACTTGCTCGTAGAAGTCCTGCCCGGCTCCTTCAGCACCTGCAGTGTGGTCTCATCCCCGTGCAGCACGGTTTCCTTGCACAGCTTCCGGTGCAGTTCATCGTACACAGGCCGCAGCCAGGTGTCCGAGGCCTGTAGGATCCAGTTGGCCATGGTCTGCCGGGAAAGCTTCAGCCCTTGCCGCTGAAAATCCTGCTCCAAACGGTACAACGGTGCGTACATGACGAATTTCTGTGTCATGATATGGGCTACCGCCTCAGGTGAGGCAAAGCTGCCCGGGCAAAGCACGGGCTGTCTGGGTGTCTTTCGGAGATTGCCTTCGCCTGTTTCCGCCTCGCACTGCTTGCAGGCGTAGGTGTAGTACACATCCTCCCGGATCCAGAACCGGACCGGTTCCATCTTCAGGCTCCGGCGCACCTCTTTGCCAATCTCCTCCATGACTGTACCACAGGCATCACAGATGCGCTCTTCTTCGGAAAGACGGTGCTCCACCACTTCCGTAGGGGTGCCCTCCGGCACGATATCCAGCACATTGCCGCTCTGCCGCTTGCGGGCATGGGCCTTTACCGCCACCTGCTCCGCTGTGGCATTCTTGGTCCCATAGGCGTAGGCCTCCGCCTCATTTGCCATGAGAGACAGCTGCTCCATCAGCCCCTCCTGGAGCCGCTCTGAGGATGCGCCAAACTGCCGCTTTTTTGCAAGACCAAGCTGCTCCAGAAGCCATTGGTTCTGGAGCTTTAACTCTTCATATTCCGCCCGTGAGATGGTCACCATTTCCGGGGTGCTTGCGGCAGTGTTCTTCTTGTTTTCCATAAAAAAATGATACCACAGCACTGGCCCAAAAGCCACTGTTTTCAGCGCTTTCTGGCATTAGATTACGCTCAGGCCGGACACCGCTTTGTTTGCCTTCGGCTGCTCGGTCTTCAGTCCCTCCATCAGCCAGCGGTACTGTTGGGGTGTCAGGGTCTGCACTTCCTCCGTGTTCCTGGGCCATTGGAAACTGCCGCTCTCCAGACGCTTATACAGCAGCAGAAAGCCGTCTCCCTCCCAGTACAGTGCCTTGAGCCGGTCCCGCCGTCTCCCGCAGAACAGAAACAACGCCCGCTGAAAGGGATCCATCTGGAACTGGCTCTTTACCAGATTGGCCAGTCCGTCAATGCCTCGCCGCAGGTCTGTGTATCCGCAGGCGATGTACACCGGGCAGCTGCAGTTGAAATCGTTCAGCATGACTTTGCCGCCTGGAGAATTGCCTGCAGTGTGGCCTTATCCGCTCCCCCGTAGACCTGGATCCGCACACCGCTTACCTCCATGGCTGCTACGATATGCCCGGAGGGCTGGGTACGCTCCATGACCGGCACCTCTGCGAAGGTCACCTCCTGGAGTTCTTTCAGCGCCTGAAATACCTTCCTCTGCCAGAAGAAATAGGTGGATACCGCTATCCTATTTTCCCGGCACCATTGACCTACCGGCAGCCCACTGCTCCGGCAGGCCTCCACACGCCGGCTCCATTCCACCAACCGCTGTTGTTGATTGGCTCTCTGTAAACTTGCCGCCTTCTCCATGCCTGCACCTCGCTATCTCAGAGTCTTGGATACTCTCTGGTACTACCTTGTACTACCATGCACTTCCTCAGACTCTTATAGTTTGGCAAAGGCATTTTACCCTGACAAGTCGCCGACTGTTTTTACGCTTACG
>NZ_NFKI01000084.1 GCF_002160305.1 Pseudoflavonifractor sp. An184 | reverse complement strand
CACACCGCTCTCAGCGGCGGGAGTTTATTTTACCATCTCGTTTCGCCCTTGTCAAGCACTTTTTTCAAGTTTTTCAAAACTTTTTTCAGCGCTTTTCCAAGAGGAAACCATCCGGTTCGCTCCCCGGCCGCCCTCGCGGACGACCTGTTTATATTACCACCGCTTCCTCGCTTTGTCAAGCACTTTTTTCAAATCTTTTTCGATTTGTTTTCGCGCTCAACTCGCTCTGGAAGGGAGTTTTCCGCCGCCCTCGCGGACAGCTTACGTAGGATACCACACCCTCCCTCCCTTGTCAAGCACTTTTTTCCTCTTTTTCGCGTTTTTTCTGCAAATTGCCCTCTCGCCCCCTTTTGTCCGTGTGCGGCGCACATTTCTCCACGAAATTCTCTCTTGCACAACCACCGCAATTATGATACCCTTGAATCTATCCTTACGATACTATATTTAAATAGGAAAGAGGTCTTTCCCATGCCAATCAAGATTCCCGACTCTCTGCCCGCCACCGCCACTTTGGAGAGCGAAAATATCTTTGTCATGACAGAGTACCGGGCCATGCATCAGGATATCCGTCCGCTGAAGCTGCTGATTCTGAACCTGATGCCCACAAAGATCGTGACTGAGACTCAACTGCTGCGGAAGCTGTCCAACTCCCCGCTTCAGGTACAGGTGGAGCTGCTCCACACCCTCAGCCACGTCTCCCAGAACACGGATGCGGAGCATCTGTCCTCCTTCTATACCTCCTTTGACCAGATCAAGGACCGGAATTACGACGGCATGATCATCACCGGAGCTCCGGTGGAAAATCTGGACTTCACCGACGTGGACTACTGGGACGAGCTGTGTCAGATCATGGACTGGACCACCACCCACGTCCACTCCACCCTCCACATCTGCTGGGGGGCGCAGGCCGGACTCTACTATCACTATGGAATCCCAAAATATAACCTGGGCAAAAAGCTCTTCGGCGTCTTCCCCCACACCATGGTCCGTCCCCAGTCCCCCCTGTTCCGGGGGTTTGACGACATCTTCTATGTGCCCCACTCCCGCTACACGGAAAACAAGCTGGAGGACATTCAGAAGGTCCCGGAGCTGGAGCTGCTGGCCGTCTCGGAACAGGCCGGGGTGTTTGCCGTCAAGAGCTCGGACAACCGCCGGTTCTTTATCACCGGCCACCCGGAGTACGACCCGGAGACCCTGGCCAGCGAATACTTCCGGGACGTGAACAAGGGAATCGACATCAACATCCCGGACAACTACTTCCCTGACAACGACCCCAGCCAGCCCCCTGTGGTGCGCTGGCGCTCCGCCGGCCAGCTCTTCTATACCAACTGGCTCAATTACTATGTGTACCAGACTACCCCCTATGATCTGAGAAACATCTCCAGCACCTGATTTCTGAATATACAAAATCAACTGCGGCAGGCCATCCCATGATCGGCCCGCCGCAGTTGATTTTCATATTTATAGGGAACTGCCCTATTCCCGCTCCCCCCGGTCAAAAACCGAGCCGCAAGCTGTTCTCGTAGCATACAGCATCCGTGCCATCTCCTTCTAAAACAAAGTATAAAATCTTCCGGCCCCACACTTCCCTGCATATTTTTCCCCAGGCGGGGCAGACTACCTGCGAAGCCCAAATCGGAGGAGGTAAGAAACCGTGATTATCGATAAAATTGCCCTGGCTCTGCTGATCATCGGCGGTTTGAACTGGGGCAGCGTGGGGCTGTTCCAGTTCGACCTGGTGGCCTTCGCCTGCGGCGGATCGGCCAGCATGATCAGCCGGATCATCTATACCATTGTGGGCCTGTCCGCCGTGTGGTGCATCTCTCTGCTGTTCCGGGATATGTCGGACAAGAAAAACTGACCGCGGACGGGGCGGAACCTTTCTGTTAGAAGGGCGGCTGGGATTTCGTATCCCAGCCGTCTTATTTTACATGTCATAATGTTCAAAAACCTTCTCTTTTGTTCAAAAAGGCCAGATTTTACAAAATAAAATTTCATTTTACATGTATTTAACATTGAGGCTGTTTCCAATTTTACATTGGCTTTTTATACTGGCAACCGTAATCCGAAGAAGAAACTACATAATCACTTCAATAAAGGAGAACGATGAAAATGAAAAAGTTTACCTGCCTTGGCCTGTCCATGGTCCTCGCCCTCGGCCTGCTGGCCGGCTGCGGCGGCAACGACGCCAGCACCAGCGAGCCCGCCGGCTCCACCCCCGACGCTGCCACCTCCACCACCGAGCTGAGCGGCTCTGTGGCCACTGACGGTTCCACCTCCATGGAGTCTGTCATCGGCGTGCTGGGCGAGCAGTTCATGGCCGACCACCCCGACGTGTCTGTTACTTATAACCCCACCGGCTCCGGCGCCGGCATCGAGGCCGTGACCAACGGCAGCTGTGACATCGGCCTGGCCTCCCGCGCCCTGAAGGACGAGGAGAAGGAGGGGGGCCTGACTGAGACCATCGTGGCCCTGGACGGCATCGCCATCATTGTCAACGGCGAGAACTCCGTCACTGACCTGTCCCTGGAGCAGATCGCCTCCATCTACACCGGCGAGGTCACCGACTGGTCCGAGTTCGGCAGTGAGGCCGGCACCATCGCCAACATCGGCCGCGAGTCCGGCTCCGGCACCCGGGACGGCTTTGAGTCCATCACCGGCACCGAGGACGCCTGCGTTCTGGCCCAGGAGCTGAACTCCACCGGCGCTGTCATCGAGGCCGTGCGCACCACCCCCGGCGCCATCGGCTACGCCTCTCTGTCCGCTGTTGAGGGCCAGGAGGGCATCACCGTTCTGACCGTGGGCGGCGTGGCTCCCTCTGAGGAGACCGTTCTGGACGGCACCTACGCCATTCAGCGTCCCTTCGTGTTCGCCACCCGCACCGACGAGGCCCTGTCCGACGCCGCTCAGGCCTTCTTTGACTGGGCTACCTCTGAGGACGCCAACTCCCTGATCGAGAGCGCTGGCGCTGTGCCCGTGGCCGGCACCGACGCCGCTTCCGCTGCCTAAGGGAAGCACCGAATCTGTGATACGCGGAGCAGCCGCCGTTCCACCCTGGGGCGGCGGCCGCTTGTGTGAATTGAGAATTGAAGGAGGGGGCCGCGGGTCCCCGCGTTAGAAGGAGAATACTATGGAATACGAAACTGTGGGCGCCGCCGTGGACGGGTCCGCCGTGGGACAGCCCAAATATAAGGTGAAGGCCAAGCGCAAGCCGCTGGAGGTCTTCATGAACGCCCTGTTTTTCCTGTGCGGCATGGTGGCCGTGGCCTTTGTGCTCATCATCAGCATCTATCTGGTGATCTCCGGCCTGCCCGCCATTCTGGAGATCGGCCCCATCAATTTCCTGTTCGGGACCCGCTGGTACGCCTCTACCGGGGACTTCGGCATCTTCGCCATCATCCTCACCTCCATCGCCGGTACGGCCGGCGCCATTCTGATCGGCGTGCCCATCGGCCTGATGACCGCCATTTTCCTGGCCAAGGTGGCCAACCCCAAGCTGGCCAAGGTGGTCCATACCGCTGTGGAGCTGCTGGCCGGCATCCCCTCGGTGGTGTACGGCCTGGTGGGTATGATCCTGCTGGTCCCCGCCATCCGGGTGGCCTTCGGCCTCCCCTCCGGCGCCACGCTGCTGGCCGCCATCATCGTGCTGTCCATTATGATCCTGCCCTCCATCATCTCCGTGTCGGAGACCGCCCTGCGGGCGGTGCCCCGGGAGTATGAGGAGGCCTCCCTGGCCCTGGGCGCCACCCACATCGAGACGGTGTTCCGGGTGACCGTCCCCGCCGCCCGCAGCGGCATTGCCACCGCCATCGTCCTGGGCATCGGCCGCGCCATCGGCGAGGCCATGGCCATCATCATGGTGGCGGGCAACGTGGCCAATATGCCCGGCCTGCTCACCCCGGTGCGCTTCCTCACCACCGCCATCGCCTCGGAGATGTCCTACGCCTCCGTGGGCTCCCTGCACCGCAACGCCCTGTTCTCCATCGGCCTGGTGCTGTTCCTGTTCATTATGATGATCAACGTCTTCCTGAACGTGTTCATCAAAAACAAAAAGGAGGGCTGAGCCATGGAAAGCAAGACACTCTCTCCCAGCCGCCGCCTCTATGACCGGGGCCTGCGGGCTCTGCTGTACCTGTGCGGCTTCCTCACCTGCGCCCTGCTGGTGCTGATCATCGGCTACATCTTCTTCCGGGGCATCCCCCACATCAGCCTCAGCCTGCTGACCACCGAGTCCAGTTACATCAACGACACCATCGGCATCCTGCCCAACATTCTCAACACCATCTACCTGGTCGCCCTGGCCATGGTGATCGTGCTGCCCCTGGGCGTGGGCGCCGCTATCTACCTGACCGAGTACGCCACCAACCGCAAGTTGGTGTCCATGATCGAGTTTGCCACCGAGACCCTCACCGGCATCCCCTCCATCATCTTCGGCCTGGTGGGCATGCTGTTCTTCATCCAGCTCATCGGCTGGCAGACCGGCGTGCTGGCCGGCGGCCTGACCCTGGTGGTGATGATCCTGCCCACCATCGTCCGCACCACCCAGGAGTCTCTGAAGACGGTGCCCCAGTCCTACCGGGAGGGCTCCCTGGCCCTGGGGGCCGGCAAGTGGCATATGATCCGCACCGTGGTCCTGCCCAATGCCATCGACGGCATCGTCACCGGCTGCATCCTGGCCGTGGGCCGCATCGTGGGCGAGTCCGCCGCTCTGCTGTACACCGCCGGTTTCGGTCTGGTGCTCAACGACTTCTTCACCTCTCTGGAGTCCTCCTCCGCCAGCCTGACCGTAGCTCTGTACGTCTATGCCAGCGAGCGTGGCGAGACCGACGTGGCCTTCGCCATCGCCACCATCCTGATGGTGCTGACCCTGGTCATCAACCTGTCCGCCAGCCTGGTGGGCCGCAAGCTCAAGAAATAATTCGGAATAGGGAGAATCAGAATATGTCCACCATCATTGAAGCCAAGAATTTGAATCTGTGGTACGGGGCCCACCACGCCCTCCACGATGTGAATATCGAGATCCCCGAACATGAGATCACCGCCCTGATCGGCCCCTCCGGCTGCGGCAAGTCCACCTTCCTGAAGACCCTCAACCGCATGAACGACCTGGTGGAGGGCATCCGCATCGAGGGAGAGATCAACTACGGCGGCCAGAATATCTACGACCCCGGCGTGGACACCACCTGGCTGCGCAAGCAGATCGGCATGGTGTTCCAGAAGGCCAATCCCTTCCCCATGTCCATCTATGACAACGTGGCCTACGGTCCCCGCACCCACGGCATCCGCAGCAAAGTGAAGCTGGACGAGATCGTGGAGGAGTCCCTGCGGGGGGCCGCCATCTGGGACGAGGTAAAGGACCGCCTGAAGAAGTCCGCCCTGGGCCTGTCCGGCGGCCAGCAGCAGCGCCTGTGCATCGCCCGGGCCCTGGCCGTCAAGCCGGACGTCCTGCTCATGGACGAGTCCACCTCCGCCCTGGACCCCATCTCCACTTCTAAGATCGAAGATCTTGCCGCCGAGCTGAAAAAGGATTATACTATTATCATGGTCACCCATAACATGCAGCAGGCCGCCCGTATTTCCGACAAGACCGCCTTCTTCCTGCTGGGAGAGCTGGTGGAGTTCGGCGACACCGAGCAGATGTTCTCCATGCCCAAGAACAAGAAGACGGAAGACTACATCACCGGGAGGTTCGGATAATGCGGGACAAATTCAACGAACAGCTGGAACAGCTGAATGTAGAGCTCATCCGGATGGGCGCCCTGTGCGAGGAGGGCATCTCCGCCGCCACCAAGGCCCTGCTGGATCAGGACGACGATCTTCGGGAATCCGCCATGGCGGCCGAGCGGGAGATCGATCAGAAGGAGCGGGACATCGAAAACCTGTGCATGAAGCTGCTGCTCCAGCAGCAGCCGGTGGCCAGCGACCTGCGTGCCATCTCGGCGGCCCTGAAGATGATCTCCGACATGGAGCGCATCGGCGACCAGGCCGCGGACATCGCCGAGATCACCCGCTTCATTGCCGACAGCCCCCTCACCAGCCGGGTGTCCATTGCGGAGATGGCCCGCAGCGTCATCGGCATGGTCACCGACAGCATTGACTCCTATGTGCGCAAAAACCTGGAGCTGGCCCAGAGCGTGGTCCGGAAGGACGACGAGATCGACGAACTGTTCCTGAACGTGAAAAACGAGCTGATCCGCCTCATCGGCCAGGGGGACGACGGCGAGGTGTGCATCGACCTGCTGATGATCGCCAAGTACCTGGAGCGCATCGGCGACCACGCGGTGAACATCGCCCAGTGGGTGGAGTACTCCCTCACCGGACAGCACAGCGAGGACTAATAGAATATGCTTTGGGAGCGGACGGACGACGCCCGCTCCTTCTCAATCAGATACATGTAAGGGGTTGAAACGCCGTGATCTATATACTGGAGGACGACGCCAGCATCCGGAAGCTGGTGGTCTACACCATCCAAAGCCAGGGCATGGAGGCCGAGGGCTTCGAGCGCCCCTCCCAGTTCTGGGAGGCGCTGGAGCAGAAGACGCCGGAGCTGGTCCTGCTGGACATCATGCTGCCGGAGGAAGACGGGCTCCAGGTGCTCAAGCGCCTGCGCTCCCTGCCGGCCACCAAGGGCGTGCCTATCATCATGCTCACCGCCAAAAGCACCGAATACGACAAAGTGCTGGGCCTGGATGAGGGGGCCGACGACTATGTGGCCAAGCCCTTCGGCATGATGGAGCTGATGGCCCGTATCCGGGCCGCCCTGCGCCACGGCGGGCAGGAGGCCCCCAAGGAAAAGACCTACTCCCTGGGCTCTCTCTTTGTGGACCCGGCCCGGCACATCGTCCGGGACGGGGACCGGGAGGTCACCCTGACCCTGAAGGAGTTTCAGGTGCTCTGCCTCCTGCTGGAGCGGGCGGGCACCGTCTTTACCCGGGACCAGCTGCTCAACACCATCTGGGGCTATGAGTTCGACGGAGCCAGCCGCACGGTGGATGTGCACATCCGCACCCTGCGGCAGAAGCTGGGACACTCCGGGGACTGCATTGAGACGGTGCGGGGCATCGGCTATAAGATCAGCACAGACCTTTCCGCGGGCACAGCCCGGAATGAATAAGGAGCGGACATGACGGCAAAACTCTTTCGTACTTCCATGGCAGTGGCAGTATCGGTGATGGTACTGTCCATTGCCCTCTTTATGGGGATGCTGTACCAGTATTTCAGCGACCAGATGATGACCGAGCTGGAGAGCGAGACCTGGCTGGTGTCCCACGGGGTGGAGCTGGACGGCATGGATTACCTCAACGGCCTGCACACCACCAGCCGGGTGACCTGGGTGGCCGCCGACGGCACAGTCCTCTACGACAACGAGGCGGACGCCTCCACCATGGAGAACCACGCCGACCGGGAGGAGATCCGGGAGGCCCTCACCTCTGAGACGGGCACCGCCCAGCGCTTCTCCTCCACTCTGTCAGAGCAGACCCTGTATGTCACCCAGCGGCTCTCCGACGGGACGGTGATCCGTCTGGCCAGCGCCCAGAAGACGGTGGGACTGCTGCTCATCTCCATGATCCAGCCCATTTTGATCATCCTGGTGCTGTCCCTGCTGCTCTCGGCGGTGCTGGCCTCCCGGCTGTCCAAGGGGCTGATCAAGCCGATTCTGAGCCTGGATCTGGAGCACCCGGAGGACTGTGAGACCTACGACGAGCTCACCCCCCTCCTCTCCCGCCTGAAGCGGCAAAACGACACCATCCAGCAGCAGATGAATCTGCTCAAGCAGCGGCAGACCGAGTTTGCCGCCCTCACCGACAACATGTCCGAGGGCTTTCTGCTTCTGGACCGGCAGGGCCACGTGCTCTCCCACAACTCGGGCGCTCTGCGCCTGCTGGGCGTGGAGGAGCCGGAGGGCGAGGTCAATGTGCTGGTGCTCAACCGGGAGGAGCCCTTCCGCCAGGCGGTGGACGAGGCCCTCTCGGGCAAGCGCAGCCAGCAGATGCTCCATCTGAACGGCCGGTACTGCAAACTGCTGGCCAATCCGGTGCTGGCCGACGGAAAGCCCGCCGGCGCTGTGCTGGTGCTTCTGGATGTGACCGAGCAGGAACAGCGGGACGAGCTGCGGCGGGAGTTCACCGCCAATGTCTCCCACGAGCTGAAAACCCCCCTCACCTCCATCTCCGGCATCGCAGAGATCATGCAGAGCGGCATGGTCAAGCCCGAGGACATCCAGAGCTTTGCCGGCGACATCTACCAGGAGGCCCAGCGCCTCATCGCCCTGGTGGAGGACATCATCCGCCTCTCCCGGCTGGATGAGGGGGCCGAGAGCCTGGAGCGGGAGCCGGTGAATCTCCTCTCCATCGCCCAGGATGTGGCCCGGCGGCTGGACTCCGCCGCCCAGAAGGCCGGAGTCACCCTGAAGGTGATGGGCCTGTCGGTGGAGGTGCGCGGCATCCCCAGCGTGTTGGATGAGATGGTGTACAACCTGTGTGACAACGCCATCAAGTACAACCACCCGGGCGGCACCGTCAATGTGACGGTGGCCCCCACTGACGACGGGTCGGCCGAGGTCACCGTGGAAGACACCGGCATCGGCATTCCGGTGGAGGACCAGTCCCGGGTGTTCGAGCGGTTCTACCGGGTGGACAAGAGCCACTCCAAGGAGATCGGCGGCACCGGTCTGGGGCTGTCCATCGTGAAGCATGGGGCCTCCCTCCACGGGGCCCAGATCCACATGGACAGCCAGGTGGGCCGGGGGACCTCCGTCCAGCTGCTGTTCCCGCACCATGAATAACGCGCTGTGAAAGCGGGCATCCTGCCAACAACGGGCCGCCGGACCACTGTCCGGCGGCCCTGATTTTTGCAGCATGGGGAGGATTGCTGATGAAGAAGAGAGCTGCGCTCTTGTGCGCCGCGGCGCTGGCCCTGGCCGCCCTGACCGGCTGTTCCGGCGGGGAGCCGGAGCGGACGGCGGAGGAGTGGACCGACCTGTACGTCCAGGCCATCACAAACCACGGCGGCGAAATGGTGGAGTACAACCCGGTAATCAGCCGATTTGATCCGGAGGACGGGACCTCCGCGCTGGCTCTGGAGTCTCTGGGGCTGGCAGAGGAGGACATGGAGGCCTTCGGGGCCAGCGTATCCGTGATGAACACCCAGGCATACGCCATCGCCGCCGTCCGGCCGGTCCAGGGCAAGACAGACGCGGTGCGGGAGGCCCTCCAGGGCTATGTGGACCGGCAGCAGAGCAGCTTTGAGTTCTACCTGCCCGATCAGTACCAGATAGCTCAGGACGCCCGGCTGGAGACTCTGGAGGACGGTACCGTCCTGCTGGTCATGTGCCAGGATGGCGATGCAGTGTTTGAGGCCATCCGCGGGGAGCTGGAGCGCGCATAGCCGGCCAGCTTACAAAGCAGAGGGGCGCGGCCAAATGGCCGCGCCCTTACCAGGCGTCGAAAAAGTCTTTGGACTTTTTCGACGCCTGGTAAATGCCGATACTTTCCCGCCGCCGTGCGGCGGAAAAGTCCTCGCTGCGCTCACTGAACGCCTTGCCATGCAAGGCATTCAGGGCATTCGATCCCACTCGAGGCGGGCTGCCGCCCCCTCGAGCTCCCCCGCCAAAACTTGAGCGGATTCATCTCTACATAG
>NZ_NFKI01000083.1 GCF_002160305.1 Pseudoflavonifractor sp. An184 | reverse complement strand
GGAAAATCCCCCTCGGAAAGTTATCCTCTCTGGATTTACAGAAATTCTACAAGAAGCTGCTCAGCAGCGGCAGAGTGGAGCGGATCGAGAGCAAGAAACAGAGCAAGGGCCTGAGCCCCAAGACGGTGCGGAACCTGCACCAGATCATTGCCTCGGCCATGAAGCTGGCCAAGGAGCAGAAGCTCATCGCCACAGACCCCACAGACGGCTGCGCCCTGCCCAAAGTGGAGCACAGAGAGATGAAAACGCTTCCAGTGGAGCAGCTGGCCTCCTTCCTGCGGGAGGCGAAAGAGAGCGGAGTGTTCGAACTCTACTACGTGGAGCTGGCCACCGGCCTGCGGCGGGGAGAATTGCTGGGGCTCCAGTGGGAGGACCTTGATCTGGAACGGGGCAGCCTCCGGGTTAAACGGCAAATAGCACGAATCAACGGCGAGGTGGTGGAAGCACCCCTGAAAACAAAAAACGCCTACCGCACCCTGCCCCTGGCAAAGGATACGGTAGACGTTCTGGATCAACAGAAAAAGAAGGTCGGAGCAAGCCCCTGGGTATTCCCTGGCCCCACGGGCGGCCCCATGTCCCCAGACAGTGTGCTCCACATGCTCCACCGAGTACTGAAACGGGCGGGACTGCCTCGAGTCAGGTTCCACGATTTAAGACACACCTTCGCCACCCTGGCCCTGCAAAACGGAGTGGACGTGAAAACGGTGTCCGGGATGCTAGGCCATTACAGCGCCGGGTTTACCCTGGACACCTACGCCCATGTGACCACCTCGGCCCAGCGGCAGGCGGCGGAAGCCATGGAACACGTCCTCTCCGGCAGTTTATAGCCCTCTCCAGTCCGGAAAAATTCCCGTATGGGTCAGAATCTGGGTCAGATTCAGAAACTCAAAATAAACCTCGCGAAAAAGTTGCGGAAAACAAAAATAATCCGCTGGAATTAGACGATTCCAGCGGATTTCTGGTTGCGGGAGGAGGACTTGAACCTCCGACCTCCGGGTTATGAGCTGCTGTCGGTTTCTCCATCCGCTGCGCTTTAAGGATTTCCGGGCATTTTTAGGTCCTAAATGCCCCAAAACCCGAAGGTTGTTGCTCTCCGCTCCACGGCGCTTTTCAGCGATCTGGGTCAGAATTTGGGTCAAGTTTTAGGTCGGTCCGCGTTCACGAAGCAAAAAGAGTGTCCTCGCAAAACTAGGCCTTGTTTGAAAAATCGGAAGGTGTGATCTAAATCAACAGAATTGCAATGGCGGCAAGGTAAACGAAGGCCAAGAAGGGGAGTCCGACTTGTCGTATCCGGCAGCAATTCTGCAGAACCACTTGATTTTCAGGAAGAAATACTCAATCAAATGTCGTTTCTTGTACAGATACCAGTCTACTGGCCAGGGATTAGACACGTTGCTTTGGGGTGGAATCACGTAACTAACGCCATGCTCTGAGATATATTCCCGAATGGATTGGGTACCATAAGTTTGGACTGTCAGCACATTACTTCCGCAGAGTCCAACGTTTTCAATCAACACTATGGCATGAACATATCGTTATCAGTTTCGGCTGAGAGAAGGAGTTTCACTGGGATGTCCAGTCCATCTACAATGGTATGGATCTTTGTGTTCAGACATCCTCTGGTACGGCAAACTTCCTTATCCTCTGTTTTTCCCTCGCCATTTGCAAATTGGATATACATATTCTTCCAGGTGGCGTAGGCCTCCGGCAGTTCCTACCACTGGGGGCCGCTTCGGATAATCCAGAGCATCTCGTTCGGCATCGTCTGGGTTGTCTTTGCAGGGACAGCCCTGCCTCTCTGTTTCTTACGGTGGCAACAGCAGTCTAATCCGTTCCCATTATCCTTTTGTTAGTTTATAGCGTTTTATCTCTTTAGTTTCGCATATCTACCCCTTTTGTGCAACTTTTATTTTTCTCCCATTTCCTTTTTGTGTTCCTCCTGCTCTTTGGCTATTGTGATGTCAATCCATTGACCTGACCGGGAACACAAAGTCGAATTGGGACTTATTTTTTAAACAAGGCCTAGTACCAGGTATTGAATTAATTTATCATATGCTGGACTTCAAATATATTCAAATTAGCAAATAACCAAAAGTGAAACATAACCGAGTGGAATATACGTTGTTATAAGCGGCCTCCATAAATCTGCCAAGTATTAGTCCCAATTCGGCTTTGTGCCCTTGATTGGGTCAATGCCTTGACATTACAACCGTTACGGGGCATCAGGAACACGAAAGGGAATTGGAAGAAATATTATCGTCAGAAATTAATCGTCTCCAATGATTGGACACTATTTCTTTCTTTTAATATAGGAGAATAAATGATTCGAAATCGTCCACCCAGCAAATCTGCCTGACGTTTCACAAAAATATCCGCGGCAGAACGCCCCATCATTTCTGGGTCACAACTGATTGTTGTTAAGTTTAAACCGCTTTCATCTACCATATAGGAATCATCAAAACATAGAACGCTATAGTCCTTTGGAATTTGAAAATTGAGTTCCTGTAAACGGCGAACCACTCCGACAGACATATAATCATTACCAATGAATGCTGCGGTATATGGGCGCGATTGATTAACAAGCCAGTCTGCAAACTGTTTGCCGCTCTTTAAAGAGTTATCGCCATAAACGATATCTTGATCGGTAAAGGATAATCCATAATCCCGCATACCATCAAAAAAGCCGCGGCTCCGATCTAAAGCAGTTCCAGAACCCTTGACACCAGTGAGCATAGCAACATCTTTATGACCATGCTCCATTAAATATTTTGCTGCCATATACCCACCGCGATAGTTATCGATGCGTACTACATCCAAATCAAGAGAGGGAATGTAACGATTAACCAGTACAATGGGAATAGAGGTATTCTGGAGAAAACGAATCATTTCCTCAGACATTGAAACAGTAATCATAATAATGCCAGAGTATCCATTTTCCATCGCGTGCCGAAGAGCGCTAATTTCCTGGCCAGAATCTGAGTCGTAGTTGTAGAGCAGTATGGAATAGCCTAATGGATTCAGTCCCTCACAGATTCCTTTAATTACTTTAGAATAAAAGTGGTTAGAAATATCGCTAACTGCCAGCAATACAGCTCTTGCGATAAATCTCTTGCCCAACAATACATCGTCATAGTCTGAAATTCCAAGTTCTTGCATTGCATTTCGAATTTTTTGGAGTGTCTGTGGTTTGACTTTTGCACTATTTGTAAATGCCCGTGATACAGTAGCATATGAAACGCCAGCTTTTTCTGCAATTGTCTTTTGTAAAATATTCATCTAAGTCTCTTCTTTCTTAACAATTTACATCAAATCTCACTGATTTTGGTAGCCCAGTGAACTTTCGGAGATAATAATAGATTTTATGGATTGATTGAGAAAGAAAAATGAATGTATATTTGTCTTTATGATACTCAATTTATAAGAAAATGGCAATCAAAATTTCATGAAATTTCTGAAATTTATGAAATTCAGTGGTGCACTTTCAGCATTTATGATATGTTTAAAATGCATTACACTAAACGGTTTTGTCAAAAACGACAATTCTGGTTGACGTAACCCGTAAACACAAAAATAGGAGGAATAGAAAAATGCGGTGGAATCGAATGGTATCTCTCGGAATTAGCCTGTCCCTGTCCCTTACTCTGCTGTCCAGTTGCGGAGATGCAGGCAGCAGCTCCAGCGGATCCGGCAACGGCAACGACACATCTGGATTTCCTACCATGGAAATCAGCTTGGCTCACTCTGCGGCAACCAGCCATGCTCACAATACTGCCGCGCAGCGCTTTGCGGAAATTGTCTCTGAAAAAACCGATGGCCAAGTAACCGTCATCGTTTACCCGGCCAGTGAACTGGGCGACCAGCCCGCGCTGATTGAAAACTGCTATACCAACGGCGATGTGGATATGGTCATTGCCTCCCAGAGCAATATGGCGACTTATATGCCAAAACTGAACGCTCTGGCGGCTCCTTTCCTGTTCGACAGCTATGACCATGCCCATCAGGTCATGGACGACTATGTGCTGGGTTGGATTAATGAGGATGTTGGGGAGCAGATGAATATGCACGCCCTGGCTATGCTGGACTACGGTTTTCGGCATGTAACGACCAACAATATCGTAGTCAACAGCGCGGAAGACTTGGTAGGCGCCTCGATCCGCGTCCCCGGTTCTGCTGGTCTGCTGGCCACCTTCGATGCCTTGGGCTGCAATACGCAGACCATTGCCTACTCCGAGCTGTACCAATCCTTGAAGCAGGGAGTCGTTGACGGGGAAGAAAATCCTGTGGCTACTATTTTAGCCGACTCTTACTATGAGTGCCAAAATCAGTTGGCGTTGACGGGCCACTTTTTTGATGTACAAGCGCTGCTGATCAATCAAAATCTTTGGGACTCGATGAGTCCGGAGCTGCAGGAGGTTATCCAGGAGGCGGCACTGGAAGCGCAGGCGGTGACTCGTGAACTGATTGCCGGTGGTGAGGAAGCGGACATCGCGGAATTGGAGAGTTTGGGCATGAACGTAACTACACCGGATAAGCAATCTTTCATTGATAAGATGGGTCCCGCTTACGAGGAAATTGCCTCCCTTTGCGGACAGGAGGAATTGGATGCTCTGCTGGCCGCCGCGGAGGTTGCCGCATAAAAGCCATGACTGTGGGATAACGCAGAAAAAATTTGTTTGGCGCTGCAGCGCCAGTCTATGGGAAAAGGAGTGTGTATCCCCCTCATGATCATGTTTGTAATGTTTATTGCTGTGCTGGTGGCACTCTTTATTGGGGTTTCCACCGCATGCAGCATGGCACTTATCTCGATTGGGACCTATGTTGCCCTAGGGGAAGCCACCATGTCTAATATGATGACGCTTCCGCAGGGAATGTTCAATCAGGTCAGCGGCATCACGCTGATGTCCATCCCCTTCTTTTTACTGATGGGGAATTTTATGAACGCCGGCGGTATTTCGCAGGATCTGTTTGGGTTTGCACGGGCTTGTCTTGGGCACCGGTGGGGCGGCTTGGCAAACGCCGCGATTGTTTCCTGCATGGTAATGTCTGCAATGTCTGGCTCCGCCGCGGCGGTTGCCGCCGGAATCGGAATGATTGCAATTGCCGAAATGCGTAAGACGGGTTATGAACAGCCTTTCTCCTGCGCTACCATTGCAGCCTCAGGGTGTCTTGGCCCCGTTATTCCCCCCAGCATAACCATGATATTGTTTGCCAGCATGATTTCCGATCCAAGCATCGGCGTGTCGGTTAACGATCTGTTTATGGGCGGAGCCCTTCCCGGGGTACTGATTGGCTTGTTGTTTATCGTTTATGCCAGCTATCACTGCAAAAAGCATAACGTAGGCCGGGTGCCCTCCATTCCCATGTGGGAACGCATACATTATTTTCAAAAGGCAATTTGGGCCCTGCTGATTCCTGTAATCGTGCTGGGCGGTATGTTTGGCGGCCTGTTTACTGCCACGGAAGCTGCGGCGGTTGCCGCTTTGTACGCCGCACTGCTGGGGGTATTTAAGTATCGAAAAATCAAACTAAAAGACTTGCCGCATATCTTTTGGGCGACAGCCAAGTCCTCTGCGCAAATTATGTTTGTCATTTCCACTGCATCGTTCTTCCAGTACGTCCTGCTGCGCACTCGGATTCCTCAACAGGCGGTGAACGCCATTGTCAGCGTGTTTAGCAGTGTAGGACCGGTCATGATAATCATCATTATTATGCTCCTGATTATGGGCTGTTTTATGGAAGGCACCTCTATTCTAATGATCACGGTTCCGATCTTTGTGCCCCTGGCCCAAGCATATGACTACAGCATTATTCAGCTCGCAGTCGTGATGTGTATTACGCTGTCGGTAGGAGCAATTACACCGCCTGTCGGATTGAACCTCTATGTTTTGTCGAGTATTACAGGGGAAAAGCTGATACGAATTGCCAAGGATGCGGTGCCCTATGTAGCGATTATGTCAGTGGTAGCGATTTTGGCCGCTTTCTTTAGTCCGCTGTCCCTATTCCTGCCCGGTTTGGGTGCGTAAGGGAGGAAATATTCAATGAAACTTTGGAAAAAATTCGAGGAAATTGTGGGCGGTATCATGCGGGGGCTATCCGCCGCCTGCCTTGGAATTGTATTTGTCTTGTTTATTTTGAACGTTGTAACCCGGCTGCCCTTTATCCCCTATAATCCCACATGGGTGGATGAGACAATTCAGTTCTTTTTGGTGTGGACCATTTTTCTGGGGGCAGCTGAGTTAGTACGGATCCATGGCCATTTTGTGGTGGATATTTTAACCGACAAATTTCATGGTACTGGGATGGGTCGGATATTGGCCGTTCTTTCAAACTGTCTCATGCTGCTCACGTATGCGGTGATATTCTATTTCGGTGTGCGTCTGTGCCTGAATTCCAATGCGACAATGTACACTTTGCCGTTTATGAAACGCAGCTATTACTACAGCTGTATCCCAGTTTCCGCATTCTTCATGATGCTGTATGCGTTTCGGGATTTGCTCCTCAGTATTTGGGATATTGCTACCAAAGGAAAAGTAACCCAGCAGCTGGACATGGAAAAGGCAGCAAATCTTGAAGAGGATGACGATGCAAAGGCAATTTCAGAGGCAGCTGAACATCTGCGGGAGGATAAAAATAAGCAGAATGGATAACACCGAAATTTTGCAAAAGGGTTGTCTGAATCTGGGATAACCAGCTGGTTGACAAGAAAACAACGAAACGAGGAGTCTTATAGCTATGAAAATCGATGGAATTCGCAAAAAAATGGAACGTAACCAGCTCTGCTTTGGTACACACTGCTCTACCACCGAGCCTTGGTATTATGAGATGTGCGGCTTTTTAGGGTACGACTACGTCTGGATCGATAACGAACATGCGGGTATGACCATGCCGATGGTTCAAAACGCTATTGTGGCCACCAATGCTGGGGGCTGCGCTGCGTTTGTGCGGGTGCAAAACCACGACATTGCAAATGTAAAGCCGGTACTTGAGGTTGGGCCCGATGGAATTATATTCCCCATGGTCAACACACCGGAGGAAGCCGAAAAATGTGTCTCGGTGTGTACGTATCCCCCAAAAGGAATCCGTGGATTTGGCCCGTTGCGTGCGATTCAATACGGCAATATGCCCCTGGATACTTATTTAGAGCAAGTAGACCAAAGTATTTTAAAACTAATGCAGTGTGAGCATGTGGACGCAGTCAATCACTTGGACGAAATTCTGGAGGTACCCGGAGTCGATGGAATCATCTGCGGTCCGATGGATCTGTCCGCTTCCATTAACAAAATGGGGCAGCTAACTGATCCGGAAGTGTTGGAACTGATGCAGCGGATCATTGATACCTGCAAAAACCATAAAGTTCCATTTGGTGTCTCGATTGGCGTCAATTATGAGTTGATCCAGTTCTGGATTGAGCGCGGAGCAACCTTTGTCTCCATGGGAACGCCTGCTGACTATTTCTGGTGTATGAGCAAAGAAGTTGTATCCAAGGCAAGAGAATTTGAAGCGGCGAGGAAATTATGAGAGTATAATAATAAGCCAAACATTTAGTCAACATAAATTATAGCAGATATTTATGTTTATGATGGTGCCACCGAAAAAGTGAAACTATCAAGATAAAGGTAGACACATGGAAATCACTGTGTGGTCTACCTTTTTGTAAAGCCTCACGGTTCCTCCTTGTGTCCTTAACACTCTATTACAATTTGTTCCAGAAATAGAAAACTATTTTTTACAAGGGCATAATACCGAGTTAAAAGATTTTAGATTTTTCAGTGGATTGTAATATTCTCACTGGTAGCGTCAATTTTTGATATGAGAATATCGACTACTTTGCGCTTATCGTCAAAGCTAACGGACTCCCAATCATCAAGATAGGAAACGATTTTACTCACCCTTGGGTGGGGCAAGCAGAGCGTTTGGCTTGCCGCGAGCGGCAGCCAACGCAGTTTCCGGGCGGAAGCCCGGACCCACTTTGCGGCCAAGGGCCGAAAACAGAGAGAAAAAAGCAGCTCTGCCGGTTGCCAGGATTGCGATGCCGTTAACAAGGAGAAGCTGCCCTGGGCCAAGCGGGGAGAGGACAAACACAACTATAACCCCTGTTTGGCCGTGTGAGCCGCTGTTTGCCCCGATCATGGGAGGGGCAGTGTCCCTGCCCCTCCCGGCGGATACAAGCCGGATCGGGGCCGCTATTCTCCCTCTTTGGAGAGAAGACCTCCCCCCTCCTGGGCTCTTTACGGAGGACGAAAAGAAAAGCAGGATAAAGGCCGGGGTCGCCGTGGGCGCCTCCGGCCGGTCACATCTGCCCGCAGTGCGGGCAGTTACGGGGGTTTTGGGTGTATCAAAAGTGGGGTCAAAATCCGGTCTGTACTATCACTTGGGCGGTCACTATCCCCAAACGCCTACTGTCATAACAAAAAAACAGGGGTCACACGAGTCTCCTTTGCTGCAAGAGACATCCTTTTCGGACTGGACGCCCCCTCAAGATTTGCGTCGCATGAAACAAAGATAGAAATTCTCCCTGGAGCCGGAAAATGCGATGCTTAACAAAGAAAAGGGCAAGAATTAGAAAATGTGAATTGTTTGATAACTCTGCGCCACAGCCCTGGCTATTTCCCATTTCTGTGGTATTGTGTGTTGTTGCAAAGGAGGCGGCACACATGCGAAACATACTGGAAGATCTGTACTTCGGGAAAATCACACCCAACGAGCAGGACATCACCCCAGGCTCCCCACTGCAGCAAGCCATGGGCCAGGCGGAGGAATACGAGGAGAAGCTCACCGCTCTGCTGGAAGGAGAGGAAAAAACCATGCTCCTGCGGCTCCTCAACGCAGAGAATGAGATCGGCAGCACCCTGGCCCTGGAGAACTTCATTCTGGGCTTCCGGTTGGGGATGCGCCTGGCCATTGAGGCCATGGACGAGGACGACGGCAGCCTGTCTGCCCTCCCGGAAGGGCGGTGAGAGCCATGGCAAAACGCAGAGCCAACGGGGAGGGCAACCTCCGAAAACGGAATGACGGCCGCTGGGAGGGCCGGTACACCGCCGGTCACGACCCGGAGACAGGGAAGGCCATCTACCGAAACGTCCTGGGCCGGACCCAGGCGGAGGCCAGGTCCAAGCTGAAGCAGGCCATTGAGGAAGCCAAGCAGGTTGACCCGGTGAAATCAAAGCAGTACACCGTAGGAGAGTGGATGGATATCTGGTTCGAGAACTACGCCAAGGTGAAGGTGAGGCCCTCGTCCCATCAGACCTACCGGGGGTACATCGACAACCACATCAAGCCGAATATCGGGAAAATCCCCCTCGGAAAGTTATCCTCTCTGGATTTACAGAAATTCTACAAGAAGCTGCTCAGCAGCGGCAGAGTAGACCGAATCGAGAGCAAGAAACAGAGCAAAGGCCTGAGTCCCAAGACGGTACGGAATCTGCACCAGATCATCGCCTCTGCCATGAAGCTGGCCAAAGAACAGAAGCTCATCGCCACAGACCCCACTGAGGGCTGCGCCCTGCCCAAGCTGGAACACAAAGAGATGAAAACACTCCCGGTGGAACAGCTGGCTTCCTTCCTCCGGGAAGCCAAAGAGAGCGGTGTGTTCGAGCTGTACTACGTGGAGCTGGCCACCGGCCTGCGGCGGGGAGAGCTGCTGGGCCTCAAGTGGGAGGACCTTGATTTGGAGAAAGGCGACC
>NZ_NFKI01000082.1 GCF_002160305.1 Pseudoflavonifractor sp. An184 | reverse complement strand
CCATCCTGAGCCGTCCCCCGGCGATCCTCAAGGTGAATTGCCCCGAAGGGGCAAGAGAGGGTGGCCTGGGCCATTGGTTTCTTTCCCATCGCTGGGAAAGAAACTCGCCGCCCGCACTGCGCCCGCAGGCGCGACAAGGTGAATTGGTCCGAAGGACCAAGAGAAGGCCCCCTGGGGGGTTCGGAGCGCAACCGCCGCGCAGCGGCGGCTCTTAGCGCGGAGATGGCGGCGAAATCCCCTGCGAAACAAAGGCCCCTGCGGTAAAGAAGAGCACGAAAAAGGCGGAAGCGGCAAGCCTCCCCCTCCAAAGTCAAAGATACAAATACCCAGATACACAAAAAAGGAGAGTTTCATTATGAGCGTAGGAAAGAGAATCTATCTGCAGCGTGAAATGCCCGACCCCGAGATTGTGGAGCAGTTCAAGTCCATCCCGGCCTCCAACACCGCCGACGTGATGGGCCGCAGCTGTGCCATGAACCCCCGGATCCATCTGGTGAGTCAGCCCAAGGCCCAGATGATGGCCGGCCCCGCCTACACGGTGAAGTGCCGCGCCGGCGACAACCTGACCCTCCACGCCGCCCTGAACTTCTGCCACGAGGGGGACGTGCTGGTGGTGTCCAACGAGGAGGACGACACCCGGGCCCTCATGGGCGAGATCATGATGGCCTACCTGCGCTACACCAAGAAAATCGCCGGCATCGTGCTGGACGGCCCCATCCGCGACATCGACGAGATCGGCAACTGGGACTTCCCCGTGTACTGCACCGGCACCACCCCGGGCGGCCCCTACAAGGAGGGCCCCGGTGAGATCAACGTGCCCATCGCCTGCGGCGGCGTCAGCGTCAACCCGGGCGACATCATCCTGGCCGACCCCGACGGCGTCATCGTCATCCCCCGCAAGGACGCGGCGGTGATCCTGGAGGACGCCAAGAAGTTCCAGGCCGCCGACGAGGGCAAGCTGGCCGCCGCCAAGGACGGCACCGCCAAGCGCGGCTGGGTGGAGAAGTCCCTGGAGGAGAAGGGCTACGAGATCATCGACGGCGTGTATCACCCCTGATTCCCCGCACCTTTCTTTGTGCCCCACAGCTTCAGCCGCCGCGGCGGCCGGGGAGCTGAATCAAAAATGAGAGAATGAGGAGATGAAATTTATGGGACCTGGTCTGCTGGCATTGATCGTGTTCATTGCCCTGATCATCATCTGGGCCGTGGTGCTGAAGCGCAACATCGTGGAGGCCGCCCTGATCAGCATGATCATCCTGCCCTTCTTCGGCGGGGTGGAAGCGGGCCCCGGGCTGCTGGTCGGCAGTCTGGAGTACGTACTGAATTATGAGGTGCTGTACGCCTCGCTGGCGTTCATCGTCATGTCGTTCCTGCTGCAGCACTCCCATGTGCTGGACGGAATGCTGCACATCTTCACCCGCCTGTTCGGGCGGCTGAAGGGCGGCCCGGCCTATGTAAACACCGGCCTGTCCTCCGTGCTGGGCTGTATGTCCGGCGGCAACACCCCCAACGCCGCCACCTCCGGCGCCTTCACCGCCGAGTGGCTGCTCCGGTCCGGCTGGACCCGGGAGCAGGCGGCTACCCTGATCGCCGCCAACGGCGGCCTGGGCGCCGGCTTCCCGCCCTGCGCCGGCTTGTTCATCGTGCTGGGCTTCCCCACCGTGGCCGGCTTTGTGTCTGAGGGCCAGCTGTACATCGCCCTGTTTGTCACCGGCCTGTACCAGGTGGTGTGGCGCATTGTCTACATCCAGTATGTCGTGCACAAAAACCACCTGCAGCCCACCTCCAGCGGCTCCACTGAGACCATTGGCGAGGTCCTGCGCAAGTACGGCATCAATCTGACCCTGTTCCTGGGCGCCATCATCCCCGTGGCTCTGACCATGGGCCCCCTGTTCGACGCCCTGGTGGCTCGCTCCGAGGCCTGGGAGTCCGCCATGGACAGCGTGAACCTGCTGGTCTGGCTGCCCACCCTGATGATCTGCATCATCCTGATCCTGGACGGCAAGAACATCGTCAAACAGTTCTCCGGCTGGGAGGACTTTGTCAAGAAGTTTATCCCCCACATCGCCAACACCGGCGGCCTGCTGTTTTTCATCTTCGCCGCCAGCAATACCATCACCAAGCTGGGCCTGGGCGACGACGTAGTGGCCGTGCTGGACCAGATGAATCTGTCCCCCATCATTACCCTGATCGTGGTCTATGTCCTGGTGGCCGTGGTGGCCGGTCCTCTGTCCTCCACCGCTACCCTGACCGCAGTAGGCGTGGTCGGCCATGCCGTCCTGGTGGGCGTGGGCTTCGACCCCCTGACCACCGCTGCGGCTCTGCTGATGATCTCCTCCACCGAGGGCGCCTCTCCTCCCGCTTCCGGCGCTCTGTTCGTGGCCTGCGGCCTCACCGAGTGCGACCCGCCCAAGATCTACCTGCCCCTCATCGGCTGGTTTGTGGCCCCCATCGTGGTGATGGGCTGCCTGGTGGCCGTTGGGATTCTGCCGGTACCGTAACAGATAGGAGGCAAACTGTATGCAGAAACTGTTTCATATTTTGATCGGCCTGTGCCTGCTGGTCTATGCCATCGGCTCTCTGGTCTTTGTATTCGGCCAGGCCATCTGCCTGATCGTGGGAATGCCCGAGATGATCACCACCATCGAGACCACCGCGGACGCCTTCGCCTTCCCCGCCATGTCCATCGTAGGCGCTCTGGCCTGGATTTACAGCCTGATCTGGAAGAAGAAGGGCAAAAAGAGCGAGTCCTGATCCCTGTACCACACATTCTTTCCCATATCCAAACGCCCGGGTCCTCCCACCCGGCGTAACGACGGGCGGCGCCGGAAAACCGGCGCCGTCTCTCCCTCTTTTACAGCCGCACCTCCACCGGTCCGGCGATGTCCAGCCGGTCCGGCCGGACATCACAGTCCAGGGCCAGCACCTGCACTCCCGCCCGGGCGGCCCGGCGGAGCGCCTCCCCGAACTCCGGGTGGGTGCGGTCGTTGGGCTCCATCCACCGCACCTCCCCCATCTGGACCACAAAGCACACCGCCGCCTCATAGCCGGCCTCCTTGGCGGCCATCAGCTCCTCCAGGTGCTTCACCCCCCGGAGGGTGGGGGCGTCGGGGAAGCGGACCACCCCGTCCTCCTCCAGGGTGACCCCCTTCACCTCCACAAAACCCCGGCGGCCCGGGGCCTCCCAGTAGAAGTCGAACCGGGAGGCCCCGTATTTCGTCTCCGGCCGCAGCAGGGTCAAGTCCGGAACCCACTTTCCCGCCCGGGCCCACTCCCCGAACACCTGGTTGGGGGCCTGGGCGTCCATGTTGATGAGCCGCTCCCCCTTCTCCACGGCGATCAGGTCGTATTTGGTCTTTCGATTGGGGTTGCCGCTCTCCTCCAGATAGACCCGCGCCCCGGGGACCAGCAGTTCCCGGCACCGGCCGGTGTTTTTGACATGGCAGGTGACCGTCTCCCCCGCCAGCTCCACCTGGGCCACAAAGCGGTTGGGCCGGGCGCGAAAAACAGCTGGATGAATTTTCTGATACTGCATCTTGTGTTCCTCCGGCCTTTTCTGGTATGATATACAGATAGCGGAATATGTCCGCTGTTGGAACAGTATACTCCGGGCCCGGCCGGAAGGCAAGTTCTTTCCCCGCCGCCCCATCTTATCTTTTTATATGTAGGAGGCCCTTGTTATGCCCAACCAGAAACCCACCCCCAATCAAAAGCCCATCACCAACCCCGAGCTGGTGGAGGCCCTGAAGGCCCTGCACCAGGAGAACACCCCCCAGAACCAGGGCAAGGTCCTGGGGCTGGTGGTGGAGCGGGCCGTCTTTCTGACCCCCGCCGTGGTCACCCCCGCCCCCCAGCAGCCCGGGCAGGCCGACTCCGCCCGGAAGCAGGCCACCATCCAGTTCCAGCTCATCACCACCAAGGACGGCCGCCCCTTCTTCCCCGCCTTCACCGACGCGGAGGAGCTGCGGAAATTCGCCGGCCAGAAGCCGGTGCAGTCGGTGGTGCTCCGCTTTGACGACTACGTCTCCCTGATCCAGCGCAACGAGAAGGCCTGCGGCTTTGTGGTCAACCCCCTGGGCCTGAGCCTGACCCTGGACCGGAAGACGGTGGAGAGCCTGGCCGCCAAGAAGAAGGAGGTGGCACAGCTCCGCCAGCAGCGGCAGCAGCAGGCCGCCTACTCCCAGGAGACCATTGAGAAGGACGCCCAGGTGATGGTGGGCGACCCGGACGAGGTCCCCCAGGCCATGCTGGACGCGGTGGTTCAGATGGCCCAGGGCCGAGAGGACATCCGTACCCTGTGGCTGCGGCAGATGATCCGCCCCGACGGCACCCCCAGCCTCATCATCGTGGTGGACCACACCGGCGCCCAGGCGGAGGTCTTTGAGGCGGTGGCCGAGGCCGCCCGTCCCCACTTCGGCCGGCTCCCCGTGGATATGATCCCCTACGGCACCAGCTTCGCCGAGGCCGCCACCGAGGGGGTGGAGCCCTTCTTCCGGCGGGAGGGGTAAATTTTTCTTTGTCAGGGGTTTCGCCGTCCCTTTTTAGCCTTCCCCCTGGGGGGAAGGTGCCCCAGTGCGCACACTGGGGCGGATGAGGGGGCAGGTTTCCGCCCCGCAGGGCGGGTTCCTTTCTGCCCGGGCAGAAAGGAACCAAAGAGCCGCCAAGGGTGGGCGCAGAGGGACAGGACCGGCTGTGCCGCTCCTGTCCCAATGACGCCCACCCCTGGACCCCCATTTTACGGGGGCCGCCAATTAGGCGCCTTGGCAGTTAACGCAAAGGCGCGGGTGGTTCAGTCGACACACCGCCCCTCGTCTTTCGCTGCCGCTGACCTGGCATTGGTCGAAAGCCCGGCACTCCCCCGGTTGAAAGCGCCTTTGTTTTGGTGGGGCTCAAGCTGTGCGGTGGGGGGCGGCGGGCGGCCCAGTGTGCCGCCCCTACGGCGGAAAACGGCCCCTCTCATAACCAGGGCCGTTCCCCTCATCCGTCTGGCCTACGGCCAGCCCCCCTACCCCTTTTGGCCTTCAGCCATTTCCCCCTGTCAGGGGGAATCGGCCTTCCCCTAAAGGGGAAGGCTTGCGGGCGACCGCGAGGGTCGCCCCTACACAAGAAACAAACCGGGAGCGTTGGTTCGGCAAACCCAGGCGCAGAAGCGGAACCGCAGCAGTCCCAATTTTCTTCCCGCTCAGGCCCCCAGTGGGGCCGGACGGGACCGCGCTCAAGCACTCCTGATTTTGCGCGCCGGAAATGTTTTGCCCACCCCAAGGGGTAACCCCCGTAAATGGGGGTCCGGGGGTAAGCGGTCCTATGGGCACGAAGTGCCCGTCGGCCGCGTCCCCCGGCGGCGTTTTGGTGACTTTGCCGCCGCGGGCAAAGTCACTCGCCGCCCGCAGGCGGCGAAATCCCCCCGCAGCGCATTAAATCCCCTTCAGCTCCTGAATGGTCTCCTCGATGGTCTTTTTCGGTAAGTAGACCGCCGCCATCTCAGAGAGCTGGGCCAGGGTCAGGGAGTGGGCCGCCTGGACCATGGGGTGCTTCATCCACTTGCCGAACCGGCGCTGAAACACCGCCCGGGCCCGGGGGTTTTGCAGCAGCTCCCCCACAGTGATCTGATTTTGCCGTAAATCCATATGTGTTCACCTCCATCCCCTATTGTATGCGCGGGGGGTGGAATCGGCCCCCGCAGCCCCCAGTGACAAGGAGGATCTTTATGTCAAAAAAGCGGCCGCAGCCGCGGCGGGATTTTCGGGACTCCGCCTATGCCGCCCTGCATCGAAAGGGCGTGGTCACCGCGGTGTACCTGGTGCTCCGGGTGCTGGTCATCCTGACCCTGATATCCCAGTTTCTCCACGGAAATTTTGAAAACGTGTTCTTCTGCGTGCTGTCCCTGGTGCTCTTTCTCATGCCCACCATTCTGGAGCGGCAGCTCCAGATCGATCTGCCCAACGTGCTGGAGATCGTCATTCTGCTGTTCATCTTCTCCGCCTGGATCTTGGGTGAGGTGCAGACCTACTACACCATTATCCCCTACTGGGACACCATGCTCCACACCCTCAACGGTTTTCTGTGCGCCGCCATCGGCTTCTCCCTGGTGGACCTGCTCAACCGCCACGAGCGGGTCTCCCTGTCCCTGTCCCCGGTGTACATGGCCATTGTGGCCTTCTGCTTCTCTATGACAGTGGGCGTGCTCTGGGAGTTTTTCGAGTGCGCCATGGACCAGATCTTTATGCAGGACATGCAGAAGGACACCATTGTGAACGCCATCTCCTCCGTCATGCTGGACCCCACCGGAAGCCAGCGGGCCCAGGCCATCCGGGACATCACCGACGTGATCGTGGTCACCGGCGGCGGGGAGGAGATCTCCCTGGGTCTGGGCGGCTATCTGGACATCGGGCTGCTGGACACCATGGAGGACCTGCTGGTGAACTTCATCGGCGCCGCCGTATTCTCCTTTGTGGGCTATTTTTACGTGAAAAACCGCGGCAAGGGCTGGTTTGCCCGGAACTTTATTCCCCAGGTCCTCCCCGACGGGGAATCTGACGGGGAGACGGACCGGCCGGAGGAATAAAGGCCGGCGGTTCTGTCCATACTACCTCCATCCACTGTGAGGAGGTTTGAAACAATGGATCAGAAAACTTGTAATTCCAGCATTCACTGCACCGTGGAGAACTGCGCCTACCACGCCCCCCAGAACTGCTGCTCTTTGAAGAGCATCAACGTGGGCTGCTGCGACAGCTCTCCCACCAGCTGCAAGGGCACCGAGTGTGCCTCCTTCCAGCTGAAGTAAATCCTGAACCGAGGGCCGCCTGAGCCAGGCGGCCCTCCTTATTTCCCGGAAAATGTTCTGTAAAACCTCCGCCGCAGGGGGCAGGCGGAACCGTGGCCTTGTCCTGTGGTTGCATTTTTTCGGGCGGGCCGCTAAAATGGAGGTATCCGGTCCCCTGCGGACCCCATCGAAAAGGAGTGCAGCTCTTATGAAACGCGCCTTTCCTCTCTCCCTGGCGGCGGCCGCTCTGCTGGCCGCCCTGGCCGGCTGCGGCCAAACGCCCCCCGCTTCTCCCGCCGGCGCTTCCTCCGGCGGACCGGCGTCCTCCTGGAGCCAGGACGGCGGCGCCAGGTCCGACGCTTCGGCGGCCCCCTCCGGCGAACAGACCGCCGCCCCCTCGGACCACTCCTCGGCCCCTCCCGGCGGACAGGGGGAGGAGAGCGGTATCGGAGAACAGGAGGCTCTGGCCATCGCCCTGGACAACGCCGGGGTGCCCTCCTCGGACGCCAGCCGCGTCAAGATTGAGCGGGACCGGGACAACGGCGTCCCCCTCTACGACATTGAGTTTGAGACCGGCTACGGGGACTACGACTTCCAGGTGGCCATGGACGGCGGCGCCATCGTGGGGGCGGACTATGAGGTGGACGAGGAACACCTGGCCGCCCTGCCGGAGAACCCCATCTCCCTGGAGCAGGCGGCCGCCCTGGTGCAGGAAAAAGTCCCCGGCTCCTCCGCCTCGGACGTGCGCCTGTGGGAGGAGGGGGACGACGGCCGCACCCGCTATGAGGGGGACCTCCTGTACGGGGGCATAAAGTACGAATTTGAGATCGACCCCCGGACCGGCCGGATTTTCGACTGGAACGCGGACCTGCGGGATTGAATCCGCCGTTTCGGGCGTATCTCACCCAAAAAGCGGCATCCCTCCGCCGGCACAGCCGGCGGAGGGATTTTGTCTGTCCGCGCCCTTGACAGGCGATACCCATGGGGGTATAATGCCTTCGTCAAAACATATACCCCCATGGGTATAAAGGAGGCGCACCATGATCCGATTTCTGGAGTCCCTGTCGTCCTGGGGCGGCGTGAAGAGAGACGTTGTCTTTCTGATTCTGTCCGGGCTGGCCCTGGCGGTCAGTCTGATCGACCCCGCCCTGTTTCCCATCCACCCGGCCTGGGCAGCCATCCTCCTGTGCGGCGTCCCCATCCTCCTGGAGGCGGTCATCGGCCTGGTCACGGCCTTTGACATCAAGGCCGACGTGCTGGTGTCCATCGCCCTCATCGCCTCGGTGGCCATCGGGGAGATCTTTGCCGCCGGGGAGGTGGCCTTCATCATGCAGCTAGGGGGCCTGCTGGAGGAACTCACCGTGGCCCGGGCCCGGGCGGGCATCGAGCGGCTGGTCCGCCTCACGCCCCGCACCGCCCGGCGGCTGACGGAGGCCGGGGAGGAGATCATCTCCGCCGATGCCGTCCGGAAGGGAGACCGGCTCCGGGTGCTCCCGGGGGAGACCGTCCCCGTGGACGGGTTCATCCTCGCCGGACAGACCTCCATCAACCAGGCGGTCATGACCGGAGAGTCCCTGCCGGTGGACAAGGGGCCGGGGGACGAGGTGTCCAGCGGCACGGTAAATCAGTTCGGCTCCTTTGACATGGAGGCCGTCCGGGTGGGAGAGGACAGCTCCATTCAGCGCTATATCCGCCTGGTCCAGTCCGCCGACGCGGGCAAAGCCAAGATCGTGGGGCTGGCCGACCGGTGGGCCACCTGGATCGTGGTCATCGCCCTGTCCGCCGCCCTCCTCACCTGGCTGATCACCGGGGAGATCATCCGGGCGGTGACCATTCTGGTGGTGTTCTGCCCCTGCGCCCTGGTGCTGGCCACCCCCACCGCCATCATGGCGGCCATCGGCAACGCCACCCGCCACGGCTTCCTGGTGCGGGAGGGGGACGCCCTGGAGCGGCTCTCCTCCGTCACCCAGGTGACCTTTGACAAGACGGGCACCCTCACCCAGGGGACCCCCGCCGTCACCGCCGTGTGCTCGCTGGACCCCGCGCGGACCTGGCAGGAGGTGTACCGCCTGGCCGCCGGAGCGGAGGCCCGGTCGGAGCACCCCCTGGGGCGGGCGGTGGCGGCCTGCTGGCGGGAGGAGCACCCCGGCGAGCCTCTCCCCGGCTCAGAAGCCTTTCAGATGCTCCCCGGGCGGGGCGTGCAGGCCCGGGTGGACGGCCGTGAGGTACTGGCGGGCAGCCCCGCCCTGCTGGCGGAGCGGGGCATTCCCCAGCCTCCGGAGCTGGCGACCCGGGCGGTGCCCTGGCTGGAGCAGGGCTGCACCCTCATCTGCCTGGCGGCGGACGGAGCGGCCGCCGGCTTTCTGGCCCTGGCCGACCAGGTGCGCCCCCAGGCGGCTGAGACCATCCGGGGGGTGAAGGCGGCGGGGGTGACTCCGGTGCTCCTCACCGGGGACCACGAGAACGCCGCCCACACCATCGCCCGCGCCCTGGACATTCCAGTCTATCAGGCCAACTGCCGCCCGGAGGACAAGCTGGATTGGATCGACCGCAGCCAGCAGGCGGGGCACCCGGTGTGCATGGTGGGCGACGGCATCAACGACGCCCCCGCTCTGAAAAAAGCCCTGGTGGGCGTCGCCATGGGTGGCGTGGGCAGCGACATCGCCGTGGACGCGGCGGACATCGCCCTGGTGAACGACGACCTGCGGGAGCTGCCCCACCTGCTGCGCCTGTCCCGGCGCATGATGACCACCATCAAATACAATCTCACCTTCTCCATGGCCCTGAATTTTGCGGCCATCCTCCTGGCCATCACCGGCATTCTGAACCCGGTGGTGGGAGCCCTGGTCCACAACGCCGGGTCGGTGCTGGTCATCGTCAACTCCGCCCGCCTGCTGGGCTTCCGCCAGCGCGGAACGTAAATTTGAAACGGAGCGGAACCGGCTGTGCCCTTCTTCCAAATATTGTCCCGCCGCCAATGAAATTCCGTCAATTCCCAGCGCTCTCCTGTGAAAATCTGCATAGCCAGTCCGTTCCTGCGGATACTATGGGTGGTTTCAAGAAAACACCGTGGGAGGAATTATATAGATGAAAGCGACTGGCATTGTGAGAAGAATTGACGATCTGGGCCGCGTCGTGATTCCCAAGGAGATCCGCCGCACCATGCGCATCCGGGAGGGCGACCCCCTGGAG
>NZ_NFKI01000081.1 GCF_002160305.1 Pseudoflavonifractor sp. An184 | reverse complement strand
CTAAAGGGGAAGGCAGGGGGATGGGCCTTCCAAAGCCTTCCCCTTTAGGGGAAGGTGCCCCCGAAGGGGGCGGATGAGGTATCCCGTGTTTCGAACCAGGCATGTTGGCTCGGCAACCCCAGGCGCAGTTGTGGAACCGCACCAACTCCAATTTTCCAAAAACCCAGGGCCCAGTGGCCCGGAAGAAATCGCAGAAAGCCACTCAGATTTTGCGCGCCGGAAATGTTTTGCCCACCCCAAGGGGTAACCTCCGTAAATGGGGTCCGGGGCCGACTCCCCCTGTCAGGGGGAGATGGTCCGAAGGGCCAGAGGGGGTAGGGTGGGCGACTATGAGCACGAAGTGCTCATCCGGAGCCGTCCCCGGCGGCGTTTTGGGTTATCTCTCCCGTACTCCCGGCGAAGCCCAGCGCAGCGGGTTCGCCGGGAAGAGGAGGAGCAAGGAAGCGGTCGCAGTTTTCGCCGCTAGGCGGAAACGGAGACAAGCGGACTTTGCGACGACGAGCCGCCATGGGCAAAGTAACTCGCCGCCCGCAGGCGGCGAAACTCCCCTGCGCAAACAATACCTCAAAGGCGGCGCGCCGAGGTCGTCGCGCCCTACACAAAAAACCGCTCTACCATCGCCCCCTCATCCGGCCCTTCGGGCCACCTTCCCCCCGAGGGGAAGGCTTTTGGGGGAGTCCCCTCATCCGTCACGGCTTCGCCGTGCCACCTTTCCCTATCCCCTCTGTCGCTTCGCGACATCTCCCCTTGACAAGGGGAGTCGGCCCCCGAGGGGAAGGCTTTTTGGGGGGATTATCTCCTCATCCGTCTGGCCTTCGGCCAGCCACCTTTCCCCAGGGGGAAGGCTTATTAGGAGGGCAGGCGGAAAAATGTAGTCCAAACCTTTACTTGTCAACAACCAAAAAAAGGAGACAATACAATGAGCAAAGTACAACCCCGCACCCTGTCCGGCTTCATGGAGCTCCTCCCGGCCCGGCAGGCGCAATTCGACCGCATGGTGGAGATTCTCCGCCGCACCTACTCCCTGTACGGCTTCACCCCCCTGGACACCCCCCTCATCGAGGCCAGCGAGGTTTTATTGGCCAAAGGGGGCGGCGAGACGGAGAAGCAGATCTACCGCTTTATGAAGGGGGACACCGACCTGTCCCTGCGCTTTGACCTGACGGTGCCTCTGGCCAAGTACGTGGCCCAGAACTACGGCCACCTCACCTTCCCCTTCCGCCGCTTCCAGATCGGCAAGGTCTACCGGGGCGAGCGGGCCCAGCGGGGCCGGTTCCGGGAGTTCTATCAGGCGGACATCGACGTGATCGGCGACGGCAAGCTGGACATCTCCAACGAGGCGGAGATCCCCTCCATCATCTACCGCGCCTTCACCGCCCTGGGCCTGAAGCGGTTCCAGATCCGGGTGAACAACCGGAAGATCCTCAACGGCTTCTACGCCATGCTGGGCCTCACCCAGCAGTCCGGAGAGATCATGCGCACCGTGGACAAGCTGGACAAGATCGGCGCGTCCAAGGTGAAGGAGCTGCTGGTGGAGGGCGGCGTCAGTGAGGACAGCGCCCAGGAAATTCTCCACTTCATCGGCATCTCCGGGGGCAACCAGGCGGTGCTGGCCGCCCTGGAGACCTACCGGGGCCGGAACGAGGTCTTTGACGCCGGCCTGGACGAGCTGACCACGGTAGTAAAATACCTGGCCGCCTTCGGCGTGCCCGAGACCCACTTCGCCGTGGACCTGACCATCGCCCGGGGCCTGGACTACTACACCGGCACCGTGTACGAGACCACCATGCTGGACCACCCGGAGATCGGCTCCATCTGTTCCGGCGGCCGGTATGATAACTTGGCGGAATATTATACCGATAAACAACTCCCCGGCGTTGGAATTTCCATCGGTCTGACCCGCCTGTTCTTCGTGCTGGAAGACCAGGGCTATCTGAACGACAGCCTGAACACCGCCCCCGCCGACGTGCTCCTCCTGCCCATGACCGAGGACCTGTCCCCCGCCATCGCCCTGGCCACCCAGCTGCGGGAGGCGGGCATCCGGGCTCAGATCCACGGCGAGCAGAAGAAATTCAAGCAGAAGATCTCCTACGCCGACAAGCTCCACATCCCCTATGTCATCTTCCTGGGGGAGGACGAGATCTCCTCCGGCGTGGCCGCCGTCAAGGACCTGGCCACCGGCGAGCAGGTGAAGCTGCCCCCCGCCGAGGCCATCGCTCACATCCAGGCCGGCCTGGACAAGCTCAACCAGGGCGCGCCCATTCTGGACCGGGGAGAGTAAGGCAGCCGGTCACGTTGTAGGGGCGACACTTGCGGTCGCCCGGCTCGCCGATCCACCCACACACCCTCCTGTGGGACGGAGAGACCCTGTGGGTAAACTGGCTTGGGAACCACTACTTGGGCTACCGTTCTACCAATCCCACAGAATTTGAGGCGGCTATCCAGCGGCTGGCCCGGGAGTATGGAGAAGCCGGAGCCGTTTCAACGTAGGGGCGGCACACCCGGGCCGCCCGCCCTTTGGTTTGGATTTTCATTCGGAGGTCACGCCTATGGACACCCCTCCCCTCCCCCGCCGGAAAACCATCCGCCTGCAAAATTACGACTATTCCCAAAACGGGGCCTATTTCGTCACCATCTGCACGGCGCACAAACGCCCCCTGTTCGGCGTTGTCCGTAGGGGCGACCCTTGCGGTCGCCCACCTGGACCGGCCTATGTGGAATACACTGCGCTTGGAAAAATTGCCTATCAAACATTCTCGCTTTTAGAATCCATTTATCCGGTTTCGGTCCCATGTTTCGTTGTAATGCCCGATCATGTTCATGCCATTATTGTCCTGGAACCACGGGCGACCGCAAGGGTCGCCCCTACGTTGGGCCGGGTCGTGGGTGCGTATAAATCAAAAACTGCTACACAATGGCTGCACATATGTAAGGAAAACCATCAAACAATGGGCAACATCTGGCAGCGCGGCTACTATGAACACATCCTCCGTAACCAACAGGACTTCGACGAGGCCGCCGGGTATATCGCCGGAAATCCGGTCCGGCGGCTGGAACGGGAGGGATTTTTGTGAAGAAGAAAATCGCCGTTGGGGCGGTCCTGATCACCCTTCTTCTGGTGGGCGGCGGGCTGTGGTACACCCGGCCGGTGACCATCCAGCAGCTCCGTCCGGAACTGGACTTGGAGGCCTGCTATGCCATCACGGCGTATTCCAGCACAGGCTTTGGGATCGAGATGGATTCCGTGACCTTAGGGCCGGACGATCCGCTCTTTCAGCCGCTGCTCACAGAACTTCAGGGGCAGACGTTTTCCCGCTCCATAGACAATATCCTTCCTTTTGAACTGCCCTCTTTTTCTCTATCCGATCTGCTTGCCGGCCTGCTTCATCTTGACGAGTATATGACCTATATCCGCTCTCCAGACCCGGACCTGTTTGAGTGGGAGCTGCATTTGGAATTTGCTTCTGCCAAGATTTCCGACGGGCAAACCCCCGCCGGACAGTCGCTTCTTATTTGCTATAACAACTATACAGCGGAATTGGAGATTCATAACAATACCGGCGGCACATGGCTTGTATCGACCCCGGACGAGACAGACTGGCCCATCCAGATATTGGAGCTCGTCTCCCCGGACCCAATATTATCTTCTTACCTCATGAACCCCCGCTATTAAAATACTGTTTGGAAAATAGATTTCAAAATTGCGATTAGGATATGATGCTATGAAAAAGAAAATCGCCGTTGGGGCATGCATCCTCGCCGCCCTGCTGGCGGCCGGCGGCCTGTGGTACACCCGGCCTCAGAGTTTCTGGGCGGTTACCGGCCTTGATCCCAGCCGCATCTCCGGAGTCTCCGGCCATGGGATGGAGCTCTCCGTGGAGCACAGCCGTGCCCGGACCACGTCCTGGACCATGGACCACCGCGGTCCTGGGGATGAGGACTATGAGGCGCTGATCGCGCTCTTGGAGCGCGGCAGCTACCGGGCCAAACTCAGCAATCTGACCGCCCCATTTTCCGACAGCCAGCCCGGCTCGGAGCAGTGGGTGACGCTGAACTTTGCCGTGGACGGCGAGCCCTTTCCCGTCCATATCCCAGTCCCCCAGACCATGACCATTCCCATCCCCGGCTCCCACGGATACTGGCAGTACGATGCCTCTGACCCCCAGATTCAGGCGGAGGTGCTCCAATATTTGAAGGCGAATGGGGAACAATCCTAATACATTTCTCAATTTTTAAAATATATATTACAAAATGGAGTTGATTTTATGGACAATCTGAAGAACTTCCGCCGCACCAACTACTGCGGCGACCTGCGTCTGAGCGACGCGGGCAAGACCGTCTCTCTGTGCGGCTGGGTGCAGCGGCAGCGGGACCTGGGCGGGCTGATCTTTGTGGACCTGCGGGACCGCACGGGCCTCATTCAGCTCTCCTTCGACGACAGCACCGACAAGGAGATCTTCGAGAAGGCCTCCACCCTGCGCTCCGAGTACGTCATCGCCGCCACCGGCCTGGTGCGGGAGCGTGAGAGCAAGACCAACAAGATCGCCACCGGCGACATCGAGGTGTACGTCACCGAGCTGCGCCTGCTGGCCCGCGCGGAGACCCCTCCCTTTGAGATCGTGGAGCACTCCAAGGCCAACGACATGCTGCGCCTGAAGTACCGCTATCTGGACCTGCGCCGCCCGGACATGCAGCACATGATCGCCACCCGCCACAAGGTGACCAAGGTGGCCCGGGACTACTTCGACGAGCAGGGCTTCTATGAGATCGAGACCCCCATGCTCACCAAGTCCACCCCCGAGGGGGCCCGGGACTACCTGGTGCCCTCCCGCGTCCACCCGGGCAAGTTCTACGCCCTGCCCCAGTCCCCCCAGCAGTACAAGCAGCTGCTGATGCTCTCCGGCTTTGACCGCTATATGCAGATCGCCCGCTGCTTCCGGGACGAGGATTTACGGGCCGACCGCCAGCCCGAGTTCACCCAGATCGACCTGGAGATGTCCTTCGTCAACGAGGACGACGTGATGGAGATCCAGGAGGGTTTTCTTCAGAGAGTTTTCAAGGAAGTGCTGGATGTAGACGTAAAGACCCCCTTCCTGCGCATGCCCTGGCGGGAGGCCATGGACCGCTTCGGCTCCGACAAGCCCGACCTGCGCTTCGGCTTTGAGCTCAAGGACATCAGCGACATCGTGAAGGACTGCGGCTTCTCCGTGTTCTCCAGCGCGGTCCAGGGCGGCGGCTCCGTACGGCTCATCAACGTGGACGGCCACGCCGCCGACTTCCCCCGGAAGAAGATCGACAAGCTGGCCGAGTTCGTCAAGACCTACAAGGCCAAGGGCCTGGCCTGGACCCGCCTCCACGACGGCCAGGTGACCTCCTCCTACCAGAAGTTCCTCACCGAGGAGGAGAACAAAGCGATCCTGGAGCGGGCCGGCGCCAAGGACGGGGACCTGGTCCTCATCGTGGGCGACGTGAAGGACGAGGTGGTCTTTGCCGCCCTGGGCGCCCTGCGGTGCGAGTGCGCCAAGCAGCTGGGCATCCTGGACCCCAAGGACTTCAAGTTCCTGTGGGTCACCGAGTTCCCCATGTTTGAGTACAGCGAGGAGGAGGGGCGCTACGTGGCCATGCACCACCCCTTCACCGCCCCCATGGACGAGGACATCGACAAGCTGGAGACCGACAAGAAGAACTGCCGGGCCAAGGCCTATGACATTGTCCTCAACGGCACCGAGCTGGGCGGCGGCTCCATCCGCATCTCCGTCCCCGAGACCCAGGAGGCCATGTTCCGGGCCCTGGGCTTCACCGACGAGGAGGCCATGGAGCGCTTCGGCCACCTGATCAACGCCTTCAAGTTCGGCGCGCCCCCCCACGGCGGCCTGGCCTACGGCCTGGACCGGCTGTGCATGCTCATGGCCGGGGCTGACTCCATCCGGGACGTGATCGCCTTCCCCAAGGTGCAGAACGCCTCCGAGCCCATGACCAACTGCCCCGACTTCGTGGACGACAAGCAGCTGGATGAGCTGAGCCTGGCTGTCACCCGGAAAGAGGAGACCTCCGAGGAGGAGTAACGTTTCCCGGTCGTCCACGAAGGGGCCCCATCGCAGATGGGGCGGCGCGTATGCGCCGTACAAGCGTTTTGCCCGCCAGGGCAAAACCTTGGCGCAGGGCGAATTCATTTCGCCCGAGCATTTTAATCCCAACGGGTCCCCACAAAATGCCCGCATTTTGTGGGCGGACGACAAGCAGCTGGATGAGCTGAGCTTGGCTGTTACCCGGAGAGAGGAAGCCTCTGACGAGGAGTAATCTTTTCTCGGTTTTTTGAAGATTGGATCCCCGCTGTTCTTTCGCTGGAACGGCGGGGATCTTCCTTGCTTCTTTGGGAAATTTCGCCGCCGTTTTTTCCTGTATGGGCGGCGCACTGCGCCCGCGGGCCGGTCTGGGACCGGCCCCTACGAGGGGAATGGGACCGTTCCTGTATCCGTGTAGGGGCGGGTGTCCTCACCCGCCCGCCCAAGAGGTTCCCTCCGCTCCGTAGGGGCGGCCTTTGGCCGCCCGCAAGCCGTCTCCCTGGGGGCCGATTCCCCCTGTCAGTGGGGAAGGCCCGGGCCAACGGCAGCTCCCCCGCCTATCCCCCCAAAAATCTCCGCCGTACGCTTAAAAATCCTTGGAATGTCAGAAAATGAGAGGAAAACTCCCCAAAAAAATTGACACCATGCACACAAAGTGGTATACTTCCATAAACTAAGAAAAACACAGTTTGATTTTGGCGTGGAGAACCTCTCCACGCTGTTTTTCCCAGGAGGCATTTATGAAAAAACTGATGATTTTTTTGCTGTGCTTTCTGCTGACCGGGTGCGCCGCACCCCAGGCTGGAGGTTCGGTGAGCTCCGGGTCCTCCGGCTCCGCCGCCTCCGGCTCGGTCTCCTCCCCCCAGGAGGGGGACGCGTCCTCTCAGACGCCCGCCCCGGACGCCTCCCAGGAGGGGAACCCCTCAGCCTCTGAGGACCCCGCCGGGTCCTCCGCCCCATCCGGCTCCTCCTCCAGCTCCTCCGGCACAACCCAGGACCCCCTCCCCCAGAACAAGGACCAGATCATCCAGGAGCTGGTGTCCGCCATGTCGGTGGAGGAGAAGGTGGGGCAGATGTTCTTCGTCCGCTGCCCCGAGACCGACCAGGCGGCCAAGGTGTCCCAGTATAAGCTGGGGGGCTATATCCTCTTTGGCCGGGACTTCAAGGATAAGACCGCCCAGCAGGTGCGGGACGAGATCGCCTCCTATCAGGCGTCCTCCGGCATCCCCATACTCATCGGCACCGATGAGGAGGGGGGCACGGTGGTCCGGGCCAGCAGCAACCCCAACCTGTTTCCCAGCCGGGAGCCATCCCCCCAGGTGCTGTACGCCCAGGGCGGGCTGGACGCCATTCTCCAGGACGCCCGGCAGAAGAGCGTCACCCTGCTGGACCTGGGGGTCAACGTGAACTTCGCCCCGGTGGCCGACGTGTCCACCGACCCCGCCGACTTTATCTATGAGCGCGCCCTGGGCCAGGACGCCCAGACCACCGCCGACTATGTGGCCCAGGTGGTGACCGTCATGGGTCAGGAGCGCATCGGCTCGGTGCTGAAGCATTTCCCGGGCTATGGAAACAACCAGGACACCCACACCGGCGTGGCCGTGGATGAGCGGCCCTATGAGACCTTTGAGACCTCCGACTTTCTCCCCTTTCAGGCGGGCATCCAGGCGGGGGCGGACGCGGTGCTGGTGAGCCACAACATCGTCACCTCCATGGATGAGAGCCTGCCCGCCTCCCTCTCCCCCGCCGTCCACCAGATCCTGCGGGACACTCTGGGCTTTGACGGGGTCATCCTCACCGACGACCTGGCCATGGACGCCGTGGCCCAGTACGCCCAGGACGGCTCGGCGGCCGTGCTGGCCGTTCAGGCGGGCAACGACATGGTCCTCACCACCGACTTTGAGACCCAGATCCCCCAGGTCATCGCCGCCGTGGAGGACGGGACCATCCCCATGGAGCAGATCGACCAGTCGGTGGCCCGGGTCCTCTCCTGGAAGTACGACCTCGGCCTGTTGGGCTATTAAACCACGCGCGCGGTCCGGGAACCTCTCCGGCCGCGCGTTTTTTCTCCGCTGAACGGAGTTTCCGCCCCAAAAAATTTCCACAGTTCCGCCCCTGGATGTGGAAAAAATCCGCCCTCGGAGGTTATCCCATGACCCCTCTCTGTGATGTTCTGAAACACTACGCCGCCCGGAACCCCGCCCGCTTCCACATGCCGGGGCACAAGGGCGGCCCTCTCCCCCTGCCGGAGCTGTCCGACGCCGCTTCTCTGGACGTGACCGAGATCCCCGGCACCGGCAACCTGTACCTGGCCGGAGAGCCCTTCGACTCCGCTCAAAAACCGTGGGCGGAACGCTTCGGCTTTGACCACTGCCAGTTTCTCACCGGCGGGTCCACCATGGGCATCCACACGGGGCTGTCCCTCCTGTGCGCCCCCGGGGATCAAATTTTGGTGGACCGGAACTGTCACCGGGCGGTATTCAACGCCATGGCCCTGCTGGACCTGGAGCCGGTGTACCTGGAGCGGCCCTGGCTGGAGCAGGAGAATCTCATCGGCCCCATCACCCCGGAGCAGGTGGAGTTTTCTCTGAAAACCCACCCAAATATCAAAACAGTTTGTATTACTTCCCCTACATATGCCGGAGTGTTGTCTGATATTGGGGCCATTTTCTCCGTCGTCCACGCCCACGGGGCCAGGCTGTTTGTGGACGGGGCCCACGGGGCCCACCTGCCCTTCCTGGGGCTGACCCCCTTTGCGGGGGCGGACGGGGTGGTGGTCAGCGCCCACAAGACCCTCCCCGCCCTGGGTCAGGCCGCCCTGCTGTTCACCAACGGGATCGACCCGGACCGGGTGCGGCGGATGGCCTCGGTGTTCGGCACCTCCAGCCCCTCCTACCCCATCCTGGCCAGCATGGACGCCGCCCGTGCCTGGCTGGAGGGGGACGGGGCCCGGGCCTACCGGCAGACCGCCCTCCGGGTGGCCCAGCTGCGGCAGAAGTTCCCCTCCCTGGCCGGGGACCTGTCCCTGGACCCCGCCCGGCTCACTCTGAACGTCCAGGACGGTCCCTCCTTCGCCCGGTCCCTGGAGGAGCAGAATATTTTTCCCGAGATGGAGGACGGGGGCCACGTGGTGTTTATCTGCACCCCCCAGGACCTGGAGGAGAACTTCGACCGCCTGGAGCGGGCCCTGGAGGGCATGGAGGACCGGATGGGGCCCTGTCCCCCCCTCCCCTCCCCTCCCCTGCCGGAGCGGGCGTGCTCCCTGCGGGAGGCCCTCTTTGCCCCCACCCAGCGGGTCCCCCTGTACCAAAGCGCTGGGCGGGTCTCGGCGGCTCAGATCGCCCCCTATCCCCCCGGCGTGCCCGTGGTGGCCCCCGGGGAGCGGATTTCCGAAAAAGAACTGGCCTATTTCCGGAAGATAGGGTATAATAGTACAGATATCCCTGTGATTGTATCCTCAAGCGGGGATTTTTGACTGGGGAAGTTCCGCCGCTCCGGCGGCGAGTGACTTTTTGGCCGCCCAAAAAGTCACCAAAAAAGCGCCAGGGGGTGGGTCCAATCGGATTCGGCTCCGCCTCATCCTCCATGTGCCCCACCCCCTGGACCCCCCATTTTACGGGGGCCGCCAATGCGGAGGTGTTGGCGGTCAACGCAAAGGCGCGGGTGGTTCAGCTGACTGGTTTCCGTTCTATTTCCGCTGCCGCTGAGGGTCGGGTAACCTTTGGGCGGTGCTTCTCCTGGTGGGGAGCGCGCCTTTGTGTGGGTGGGGCTCAAGTGCGGCTCAGGGGAACGGCGGGCGGGTCTCGGACCCGCCCCTACGGAGCGCCCGGAAAGGCGTATGTCTTTGCATAGGGGCCGGTCCCAGACCGGCCGCGGGCGGCCTTTGGCCGCTCACCTCATCCGTCACGCTTCGC
>NZ_NFKI01000080.1 GCF_002160305.1 Pseudoflavonifractor sp. An184 | reverse complement strand
GATGGGGCCCCGGGCGGCCGCACGGCATCTTTGCAAAAAGAAATCCCCGCCTTTGGGCGGGGATTTCTTAAAGGGAGCAAAAATTACTCCTCGATGTCGATAACAACGCTTTTCCCACGGTGCGGCCAATCCCACGAAAGCTTCGCTTTCGTGGGTACCCTGTTAATTGAAATGCTCAGGGCGGCAAAGCCGCCCTTCCGCCAAGGTTTTGTCCTTCGGACAAAACGCTTGTACGCGCCTTACGGCGCGCCCCATCTGCGATGGGGCCCCGGGCGGCCGCACGGCATCTTTGCAAAAAGAAATCCCCGCCTTTGGGCGGGGATTTCTTAAAGGGAGCAAAAATTACTCCTCGATGTCGATAACAACGCCGGAACCCACGGTGCGGCCGCCCTCACGGATGGCGAAACGCAGGCCCTTCTCGATGGCGATGGGGGTGATCAGCTCAACCTTCATGTCCACGTTGTCGCCGGGCATGCACATCTCAGTGCCCTCGGGCAGGGTGATGATGCCGGTCACGTCGGTGGTACGGAAGTAGAACTGGGGACGATAGTTGTTGAAGAAGGGGGTGTGACGGCCGCCCTCATCCTTGGACAGAACGTACACCTGGCCGGTGAACTTGGTGTGGGGATGAATGGAGCCGGGCTTGCACAGAACCTGGCCGCGCTCGATGTCGGTCTTGGCGATACCACGCAGCAGGCAGCCAGCGTTGTCGCCGGCCTCGATGAAGTCCAGGGTCTTGCGGAACATCTCCATGGAGGTGACGACGGTGGACTTCTTCTCGTCGGACAGGCCCACGATGTCGACAGTCTCGCCAGCCTTCAGCACGCCACGCTCCACACGGCCGGTAGCCACGGTGCCGCGGCCGGAGATGGTGAACACGTCCTCGACGGGCATCAGGAAGGGCAGGGAGTCGTCACGGGGAGGAGTGGGGATATAGTTGTCGACAGCGTCCATCAGCTCCTTGATGCAGGCATACTCGGGAGCGTCGGGATCGTTGGACTCGGAGATCAGAGCGTTCAGAGCGGAGCCCTTGATGATGGGGATCTCGTCGCCGGGGAACTCGTACTTGTCCAGAGTCTCACGGACCTCCATCTCGACCAGCTCCAGCAGCTCCTCGTCGTCCACCTGATCGCACTTGTTCAGGAAGACCACGATGGCGGGCACGCCCACCTGACGGGCCAGCAGGATGTGCTCCTTGGTCTGAGCCATGGGGCCGTCGGTGGCGGCGATGACCAGGATAGCGCCGTCCATCTGAGCAGCGCCGGTGATCATGTTCTTGATATAGTCGGCGTGGCCCGGGCAGTCCACGTGAGCATAGTGACGCTTGTCGGTCTCATACTCCACGTGAGCGGTGTTGATGGTGATGCCGCGCTCCTTCTCCTCGGGAGCCTTGTCGATGCTGGCGTAGTCCTCGAACTGAGCCTGGCCCTTCATAGCCAGATACTTGGTGATCGCGGCGGTCAGAGTGGTCTTGCCGTGGTCAACGTGGCCGATGGTGCCGATGTTGACATGGGGCTTGGTACGCTCGAATTTCTGCTTAGCCATGAGTAATTTCCTCCTTATATTGCAGTTATCAATCGAGAAAAGATGGGATTTGCATATCAGGGTTATTTTATCCTATTCCGTCTGGAAATGCAACCCCAATTTCAGCGCAAAGGCCGGGAATCAGCCAAAATTAGTCCTGGCTGCGGCCGCGCTGGGCAATAATTTTTTCGGCGATGTTCTTGGGAACCTCCACATAGCTGTGGGGCTCCATGGAGTACTGGCCGCGGCCCTGAGTGCGGGACCGCAGGTCGGTGGCATAGCCGAACATCTCGCTCAGGGGAACCAGAGCGTCGATCTGCTGGGCGCCGGACCGGGCCTCCATGCCCTGGATCTGGCCGCGGCGGCTGTTCAGGTCGCCGATAACGTCGCCCATGTAGTCCTCGGGGACAATGACGTCCACCTTCATGATGGGCTCCAGCAGAACGGGGTTGGCCTTGCGGCAGGCCTCCTTGAAGGCCATGGAGCCGGCGATCTTAAAGGCCATTTCAGAGGAGTCCACCTCGTGGAAGGAGCCGTCGTACAGGGTGACCTTCACGTCCTCCACCGGGTAGCCAGCCAGCACACCGGCCTGCATGGCGCCCTGGATACCGGCGTCCACCGCAGGGATATACTCCTTGGGAATGGCGCCGCCCACGATGTTGTTGATGAACTCGTAGCCCTTGCCGGACTCGTTGGGCTCCACGTGGATCTTGACGTGGCCGTACTGGCCCTTACCGCCGGACTGGCGGGCATACTTGGTGTCCTGATCCACAGCCTTGCGGATGGTCTCCTTGTAGGCGACCTGGGGCGCGCCCACGTTGGCCTCCACCTTGTACTCCCGGAGCAGACGGTCCACAATGATCTCCAGATGGAGCTCGCCCATGCCGGCGATGATGGTCTGACCAGTCTCCTCGTCGGTGTAGGTCTTGAAGGTGGGGTCCTCCTCGGCCAGCTTGGCCAGGGCGATGCCCATCTTCTCCTGGCCGGCCTTGGTCTTGGGCTCGATGGCCACGCGGATGACCGGGTCAGGGAACTCCATGGACTCCAGAATGATGGGGTGAGCGGGGTCGCACAGGGTGTCGCCGGTGGTGGAGTTCTTCAGACCGATGACGGCGGCGATGTCGCCGGAGTACACGGTCTCGATATCCTCCCGGTGGTTGGCGTGCATCTGAAGGATGCGGCCGATGCGCTCACGCTGCTTCTTGGTGGAGTTGAGCACCGTGGTGCCGGTATTCAGCATACCGGAGTACACACGGATGAAGGACAGACGGCCCACAAAGGGGTCGGTGGCGATCTTGAAGGCCAGAGCGGAGAAGGGGGCCTCGTCGGAAGCGGGCCGCTCGTCCTCCTCGTCGGTCTCGGGATTCACACCCTGGATGGCGGGGATGTCCACCGGGGAGGGCATGTAATCCACGATGGCGTCCAGCAGCTTCTGAACGCCCTTGTTGCGGTAAGAGGTGCCGCAGGTCACGGGAACCAGCAGGTTCTCAATGGTGCCCTTGCGCAGGGCCTTGCGGATCATATCCTGGGGAACGGGCTGCTCCTCCAGGACCAGCATCATGATCTCCTCGTCGATGTCGGCGCAGGCGTCCAGCAGCTTGGTGCGGTACTCCTGGGCCAGCTCCATCATGTCCTCGGGGATGGGCTCCACACGCATGTCCTTACCCAGCTCATCATAGTAGATGTCGGCGTCCATCTCCACCAGGTCGATGATGCCCTTGAAGGTGTCCTCAGAGCCGATGGGCAGCTGGATGGGCACGGCGTTGGCCTTCAGGCGGTCGGCGATCATGTCCAGGACATGATAGAAGTCGGCGCCCATGATGTCCATCTTGTTGACGTAGATCATGCGGGGGACCTTGTAGTGGTCGGCCTGGCGCCACACAGTCTCGGACTGGGGCTCCACGCCGCCCTTGGCGCACATGACGGTGACAGAACCGTCCAGCACGCGCAGGGAGCGCTCCACCTCTACGGTGAAGTCCACGTGGCCCGGGGTGTCGATGATGTTGATCCGGGTCTGGGGGAACTGGTTCTTGGTCCCCTGCCAGTAGCAGGTGGTGGCGGCGGAGGTGATGGTGATACCACGCTCCTGCTCCTGGGCCATCCAGTCCATGGTGGCGGTACCCTCGTGGGTCTCGCCGATCTTGTAGTTGACGCCGGTGTAATACAGAATACGCTCGGTGGTGGTCGTCTTGCCCGCGTCGATGTGGGCCATGATGCCGATGTTCCGGGTATTCTCCAAAGAAACTTTTCTAGGCATACTTCGTCTCCTTTTGGATTACCAGCGATAGTGGGCAAAGGCCTTGTTGGACTCGGCCATCTTGTGAGTGTCCTCACGCTTCTTCACGGCGCCGCCCAAGTTGTTGGCCGCGTCCATGATCTCGCCGGCCAGACGCTCCTTCATGGTCTTCTCACCACGGTTGCGGGCGTAAGTGGTCAGCCAGCGCAGCCCCAGGGTCTGACGGCGCTCGGGCCGGACCTCGATGGGCACCTGGTAGGTGGCGCCGCCCACACGGCGGGCCTTGACCTCCAGGGAGGGCATGATGTTCTCCAGAGCCTGGGTGTAGACCTCCATGGGCTCCTTACCGGTCTTGTCCTTGATGATATCGAAGGCGCCATAGACCACCTTCTGGGCCACGCCCTTCTTACCGTCCAGCATAATGCTGTTGGTCAGCTTAGTCACCAAAACAGAGTTATACAGCGGATCGGGCAGAACCTCCCGCTTGGGTACATTTCCTCTTCTGGGCACGTTGCTTCCCTCCTTCTTATAAAATTAGAAATCATAGGTACTCGAAACACGAGTGTGCTCCGTGTAATGCCTGTCCGAGGTCTGCCCATATATCAGATATATAGGAAACGCTCGGCAAGGCGGAGCTGCCTTGCGCGAAACGCACAATGCAATTCAGGGTGCAGGTTTTCAGCGCCTGCATGTTACGCAATTTTTGCGGAGCAAAAATTACTTCTTGCCGGCCTTGGGACGCTTGGCGCCGTACTTGGAACGGGCCTGCATACGGCCGTTGACGCCCTGGGTGTCCAGAGAGCCGCGGATGATGTGGTAACGCACACCGGGCAGGTCCTTGACACGGCCGCCGCGGATCATCACCACGGAGTGCTCCTGCAGGTTGTGGCCCACGCCGGGGATATAGGCGGTAACCTCCATCCCGTTGGTCAGACGCACACGGGCAATCTTACGCAGAGCGGAGTTCGGCTTCTTAGGAGTGGAAGTACGAACGGCAGTGCACACACCTCTCTTCTGAGGAGAAGGCAGATCGGTCTGACGGTTCTTCAGGGTGTTCAGGCCATGCTGCAGGGCGGGAGAGGTGGACTTGGCAGTCACCTGCTGACGACCCTTGCGGACCAGCTGATTAAAAGTAGGCATGTTTTTCCTCCTTTCTGAACGTTCTGCCCCTGTGGGGCATGGTATTTATTTTAACAAAATAAGGGGACCTTATTCTGCTAAAACCAAAAGAAAACAGAAAACTTACACCAGAACGGCCACGGCGGCTCCCACGGCAATGCCGCAGGCCTCGCCCAGCTCCCGCATGGTGTCCACCTGCTCCACCCGCACGCCGGTGCGGACCGCCTCCTGAACCAGAGGCTGGAGCAGACGGGGGTCGGCGTCCTTGGCCATATAGAGCTTCTTGGCCCGGCCATCCTTCAGGGCCCGGCGGGTCTGTTTGGCTCCCACCAGCTTGCTGCCCTGCTTGAGTTCTTCCAGCATTTCGGCGCCCTCCTCTCCCCCGTTTTCTGGGGGTGTTTCATCGGGTAAAAGGGCGCACTTGCCCTTACCACCGCAATTTGGTATTGTAGCATGTTTCACAGAGGGAGTCAAGACGAAGTTTTGGGAATTTTTTGTCTTTTTCTCCGAAAAAGACGCAACCGGGCCGGCATCGTTTCGTCTTAACTAGTAGAGTGGGAGATTCAAGTCTCCCCCACCGTTGAAAAGGAGGTTTTCTCTATGAGGCGCACCCTTGCACTGTCCCTCGCTCTCTCCCTGTCCCTTGGACTCCTGTCCGGCTGCGGACCGGCCGCTCCGGCGGTCCAAGCCCAGGAGCTCACCGCTCAGCCTGTGTCCGTTCAGCCAGCGGGCAGTCCGGCCGTGGACCAAGCCCTGACCAGCTTTGGCCTTTCCCTGCTCCAGAGTGCCCGGGAGGCGGAAAGCGGTCCGGTCCTCCTCTCTCCCCTCTCCGCGGCCCTGGCATTGTCCATGGCGGCCAACGGAGCGGACGGGGATACCTTGGCTCAGTTTGAAACCGTTTTGGGGGGCGGCGTCACCCTGGATGAGCTGAATGCCGCCTGCGCCCAGCTCCTCTCCGACTACGGGGACCTGGACGGCTCCACAGAGTGTCTCATCGCCAACAGCCTGTGGACAGACCCGGAGGGCATGATCCGGGAGGATTTTATCGGCAAGTGCCAAGGCATCTTCGACGCCCAGGTATTTTCCCAGGACTTATCTGCCCCCTCGGTGGTCCCGGCGGTAAACAGCTGGGTGTCAGAGCACACCAACAAGATGATCCCCAGCATCCTCTCTAAACCGTTCAACGAAAACGCCGCCCTGCTGCTGGTGAATGCCCTCTACCTGAACAACACCTGGGAGACGGAGTTTGACCCCAACAACACCTATCTTCGGGGGTTTTACCACCAGGGGAGCGACAAGGAATCCATGGACTTCCTGAACGCCGGTTTCGTCACCTTTCCCTATCTCCAGAGCGAGACGGCTCAGGGGGCGGTCCTCCCCTACGACGACGGGCGGCTGGCTTTCTTCGCCCTGATGCCGGAGGAGGGCGCTGAATTTGAAGTCTGGCTGAACAGCCTGGACGGAGAAACCTTCACCCAGCTGCTGGAGAGCCGGAGGAACACGGAATTTCGCACCCTGGCCCTGCCAAAGTTCGGGGCGGAGTGGAGCGGACAGCTCCAGGACATTCTGTCCGCCCTGGGCCTGGACCTGGCCTTTACCTTTGGGGAGGCCGATTTCTCCCTCATGGGGGACGACCCCAACGGCTACTATCTCTCCCAGGTGATCCACGCCGCCAAGATCGAGGTGAATGAGAAGGGTACCGAGGCAGCAGCTGCCACGGTGGTGGAGGCCGACTCCGGCTCTGCCGCCCCGCCGGAGACCGGCGTCACCCTGATCTTCGACCGGCCCTTTCTCTATGGGATCGTGGATCTGCAAACCGGGGTCCCCCTGTTTTTCGGGACGTTTGAGTGAGCCGCGCATAAAAATTCCTTCTCCGGTCAAGCTAATGTGCAGAACACCGGAGGAGGAATTATTCGTTATGAACGTCCATGTCAACGGAAACTGTATCGGCTGCGGTCTGTGTGTCAACATGTGCGGAGCCGTCTTTCTCATGACCGAGGAGGGGGTGGCCGCCGCCAAGGACACCATCTACCCCGACCAGGAGGGCTTTGTCCAGGAGGCTGCGGAGAGCTGCCCGGTCAGCGCCATCGAGATCGACGCATAGCGTGGTCCGAACGCCATCTCATTTTTCGGGATGCATTCCCGGCTAACAGTACTTCTAACCATCGGGGAAAGGGCGCTGGAATTGCTCCAGCGCCCTTTTTATGGCTGATTCTGCCCGTTACAGAATGGACAGTCCGTAACTGTTCACCAGGGCGTCGATCTTTTTCCCCGCCTTACACATCTCGCACTCCTCCGGTGCGTAGGTGGCATAGTTGGGGATGTCCGAGGGAACAAACAAGCTGTAAATGGGCCATCCGTCCAGTTCCTCCATGGAACTGAAAACCGCCGCGATGCCCTGTACCTTTCCGCCATAGTATTCCACACACTCAGAGACCCGGCGTCCGCTCTTGCCCGAGTTGATGGTGGAAATCAGAATCAGAATATTCTTACCCGCCACCATGGGGATCAGATTGTCCCGGAAAATCATCAATCCGCTGGAATCATATTCCGGAGTGACGATATTGATGTTCTTCGAGCCGTTTACCGCAAACAGAGTGTTCTTCGCCAGGTGCCGCGCCAAAAAGGTGCCGATCACCTCACTGCCGTCCAGGCAGACAATGGTATCCACACCCTTCTCATAGGCGTAGCGCTGGGCCAGGGTCATAGCCGCCTCCCGCGCCATGGTATGCTCATGCTTCATGCGGGTGATGTCAATGTAGTGGCTGTTGTGGGAATGCCGGGTGGCGAAGTGTCCCGAAATCAGGGATACCTCCAACTTGGGATTCAATCTGGAACGGATGACAGTGTTTTTCATGGCGATACCTCCCTTTTGGTATAAAATACGAGGATTTGCAGTTTTATTATACCTCCCATTGTGTAAAAAAGCAATAGCAATCCAGGTAAAATGCCTGCCAGACTTGCAGTGCATCCCGTTTCCTGCTATATTAATTTCAGAAACAAATGGAGAAAGAGGGATTCCCATGCACATTCCCACCTGCGAGACCAATCAGCTGGAGCTGGTGCGCTTTGAGCCCGCCCTGGAGGCTGCCAACCGCCCCTCCCCGGACTACGACGTCGGCCGCTGGCTGTACGTCCCAAACTTTTACTCGGAGTACCGTTACATTTTAGGTACCCGGGGCGAAAAGCCCCTGATCTGCATCGGCATCAACCCCTCCACCGCCGCGCCGGACGCCCTGGACAACACGTTGAAATCTGTGGAACGGGTAGCCCTGCACAATGGCTACGACAGCTTCATCATGTTCAATGTCTACGCCCAGCGGGCCACCAATCCGGACGACATGGAGCCTGCCTGCAACCCAGCGCTCCATCGTGAGAACATGGAGGCCTTCGACTACGTCCTCTCCCTGGACAAGGCCGGGGCTCCCGCGGTCTGGGCCGCCTGGGGCACCATCATTGAAAAGCGGGACTATCTGCCCGGCTGTGTCCGGGACATGATCCGCATCGGCGAGGCGCGGAACGCCGTATGGTATTCCGCCGGGAAGCGCTCCAAAAAGGGACACCCTCACCACCCACTGTATCTGAGGAAGGACAGCGTGCTGGAGCCTTTTGACGTCAGCGGCTATCTGGACCACCTGTCAGCTACATAACATATAAGGAGGAAAGAACTATGATCCTGACCACCACCCCCTCTGTGGAGGGACGACAGATTTTAGAGTACAAGGGCATTATATTCGGCGAAGTCATCTCCGGCGTAGATGTGCTCCGGGATTTTACGGCCGGTCTGAGCAACTTCTTCGGCGGTCGTTCCGGCGCCTATGAGGAGGAGCTGACAAACGCCCGCGAGACCGCCCTCCGGGAGCTGGAACAGCGTGCTCAGGAGCGGGGCGCCAATGCGGTGGTTGGCGTAGATGTGGATTATGAGGTGCTTGGCTCCAACAACGGCATGCTCATGGTAACTGCAAGCGGCACGGCGGTCCTCATCGGTTGATTTCCCTTTGAACCTAAAAATCCCTCTCCCGAGCCAAATCAGCCCGGGAGAGGGATTTTTCTCTCACATTTTTCCCCTTTTCCTTTCCGCACGCCCAGCCAGCTCCGCTTTCAGATCCTTCCGCAGCTGAAGAGCCCGGGCAACGTGGTAATTTACCACCACATCCTCCACAGACTCCGGTCTCTGGTGATGTGTCTGGGACAGCGTGGCCCCCAATTCCTGCAGGGTATGCCTATTCTCCTCATTTAAGGTCCCCTTCCGCTTCATATTCTGCAGAGTTTCCAGCTCTATCAATAGTTCGTGGGCAATATCCTCACAGGTACGCAGGGTCTGAAGCTCTCGCTTCTGACGCTTGCGCCGAAACAGACGCTGGTCCGCAAATAGCTTCAACTGTCCCTCCAGGGCGGCAATTTTTCGTCCAATGCTCCCAGCTTCGGGCTGATGCTCGTCGCCGTCAAACATATCCTCCAAAAATTCAATCAGGTCTGAATCCAAGCTGACCATGGTCTGCCGGATTTTTTGACTGTTGTCATAGGGGAAAACCAGCGTGTTGATCAGCATTCCAATTCCCAGGCCGATCGCGGTATCCCAAAGCCGCCCTAGTGCATAGGGTGCGGCCTCAATCTCCGGAGTCAAACAAATATTCACCAATACCAGGCAGGGCAGCACCGGCAGCAGCTTTAAATGGGAATACTGATACATCCAAAGCAAAATGATGATCCCAATTCCCACCGCCGCCATAGGCGGGACCTTGAGCTCGGCCATAATAACAGCCATCACCGCACCCACAGTCACGCTGCAGATCTGCGTCAGGCAGGCCACCGCCGAGGCCTTAAATGTCGGTCCCACCGCGGACATCGCGCCGATGGTGGCGAACACCACCTTCGCTGTGCTGGTGCCATAGGGCTGCACCACAAGCAGCGCCAAAATAACTGCGATTGTCGTCTTAATCGTCCGCATCCCCACCGGAATTTTCCAGGCGCGGAGTCTATCTTCTATTGTCATGCATACGCTCCTTTCTCAAGCATAAGCGCATACCCCTCATTCTGCCCGTTCCTATAACAAAAAGGACGGACAGCAAGCTGTCCGTCCTTTTGTGTTGGCACTACCTATCTTTCCGGCCCGTCTCCAGGCAAGTATTTTCGGCAGAAGCGAGCTTAACTTCCGTGTTCGGAATGGGAACGGGTGGAC
>NZ_NFKI01000008.1 GCF_002160305.1 Pseudoflavonifractor sp. An184 | reverse complement strand
CCCGCCTCGAGTGGGATCGAATGCCCTGAATGCCTTGTATGACAAGGCGTTCAGCGAGCGCAGCGAGGACTTTTCCGCCGCGCAGCGGCGGGAAAGTATTGGCATTTTTTCAGGCTGTCGGAAAAGTCTTTGGACTTTTCCGACAGCCTGAAAACTAGACCCGAAATCGGGTCCAGTTTTTTACTTTCATTTCATGGGATAAGCCGCAGCTCAGCACAGCTTCATGATCCAGCCGTGGGGATCGGGCAGGCGGCCCCACTGGATGCCGGTGAGCTCGTCGTACAGGCGCTGGGTGACAGGGCCGATCTGGTTGTTGCTGACGGTGACCTTCTTGTCGCCCTCGGCCAGCTCGCCGATGGGGGACACCACGGCGGCGGTGCCGGTGCCCCAGGCCTCCTCCAGCTCGCCCTTCTCGGCGGCCTCGAAGAGCTCCTCGGCGGAGATACGGCGCTCCTCCACCTCATAGCCCCAGTCCTTCAGCAGCTGGATGCAGGAGCGGCGGGTGATGCCGTCCAGCACGGAGCCGTTCAGGTCGGGGGTGAGGATCTTGCCGGCCACCTTGAACATCACGTTCATGGAGCCGACCTCCTCGATATATTTGCGGTGGACGCCGTCCAGCCACAGCACCTGGCTGTAACCCTGGGCCTCGGCCCGGTCGCCGGCCCGCAGGGAGGCGGCGTAGTTGCCGCCGGTCTTGGCGGTGCCGGTGCCGCCCTTGACGGCGCGGACGTCCTGGTCCTCCACATAGATCTTCACCGGGTCCAGCCCCTCGGGGTAGTAGGCGCCCACGGGGCAGACGATGACGATGTACTGGCAGTGGTGGGAGCTGTGCACGCCCAGAGCGGCGTCCAGGCCCACCATAAAGGGACGGATGTACAGGGAGGTGTCCTTCTCATGGGGCACCCAGTCCTGCTCCACCTTGACCAGCTCGGTGATGCCGGCCAGGGCCAGGTCCTCGGGGATCTGGGGCAGAGCCATACGCTCGGCGGACGCGTTCATCCGGCGCACGTTGTCCAGGGGGCGGAACAGCTGGATGGAGCCGTCCTCGGTGCGGTAGGCCTTCAGACCCTCAAAGATCTCCTGGGCATAGTGGAGCACCTTGGCCGCCGGGTCGATCTGCAGGGGGGCGTAGGGGACGATCCGGGGATCGTGCCAGCCCTGACCGGCGTCATAGTCCACGATGAACATATGGTCGGTCATGCTCTTGCCGAACACCAGGGTGGAGGAGTCAGGCTTCTCTTTCAACGTCTGCGCGCGGGTAATTTTGATCTCTTGCATGTTGGAACAGCCTCCTAAGGTAATAAAATGTAACAGGCTTAGGGTCGTCCCCCCATCCTGTCCCCGTCCCTTTTACGGGCGGGGCCTCTCCCGGGGGCCGGCTCTGCTCTGCAGCAGCGCTGCAAAAAACACGCTTGTGGCCTTTATTATATCAGTCTTTTTCTTTGGTTGCAACGGCTGGACCGGGGCTGCGAGCACTTTTTTCTGTATTTTTTTGGTGTCTGATTTTCCTCTCCGATCCAGCCGCCCCCATGGAGCCGAAGTTTTCATTTCCGCCTCCCACTTCTCTTGTGGTTTTGGTTGTATTTCCTCCCGCAATCTGCTATAATAAAGTGCTGATTTTATCCCCATGGCTCTGGAAGGAGGGTCCCTTCTTGAATCGAAAACTGCCCCAGCTGCTTCAGCCCAGCCTGCAGCTCTATTTTATCTGCCTGGTTCTGTTCGCTCTGGCCTCCGCCATGTTCAGTCTGCCCCTGGCCGTGCTGGAACTGGCGGTGGTGGTGCTGCTGGCCCTCCATCACCGCAGCGGCCTGCACAAGCGCCGCCGGGAGATCACCAAGTATATTGAGAACATCACCGGCAATGTGGACATCGCCACCAAGGACACCATGGTGAACTCCCCCCTGCCCATGATCATCTTCCGGCCGGAGAGCGGGGACATCATCTGGACCAACGACCGCTTTCTCCAGCTCACCGGCGACAAGGAGCACCTGTTTGACGCCAAGCTGGAGACGGTCCTCCCCGATTTCGACACCCGCTGGCTGCTGGAGGGCAAGAGCGAGTGCCCCGACGAGGTGAAGCTGGGGGAGCGCCGCTTCCTGGTATACGGCCATCTGGTGCGGGCCAGCGAGCGGGGCGGCGGCTTTCTGGCCACCACCTACTGGGTGGACGTGACCGAGCTGGCCAACACCCGGGACCGGTACCAGGCCAGCCGGCCCGCGGCCGCGGTTTTGCTGCTGGACAACTATGAGGACCTGATGAAAAACCTCACGGAGAACCAGCGCTCCACCATTTACTCGGAGATCAACGCCCGGCTGGACGCCTGGGCGGCGGGCACCGGCGGCATGCTCCGGCGCATGGAGCGGGACCGGTACCTGTTCCTGTTCGAGCAGCAGTACCTGTCCCGGTTCGTGGACCAGAAATTTGACATTCTGGACACCATCCACCAGGTGGTCAGCCCCAGCGGCCTGTCCGCCACCTTCTCCATCGGCATCGGAGTGGACGGCGACTCCTTCCAGGAGCTGCTCCAGTACGCCAACCTGTCCATTGAGATGGCCCTGTCCCGGGGCGGCGACCAGGCGGTCATCCGCAACAAGTTCACCTTTGAGTTCTTCGGCGGCCGCTCCAAGGAGACGGAGAAGCGCACCAAGGTCAAGAGCCGGGTCATGGCCAACGCCCTGTCCGCCCTGGTGTCCGACTCCTCCTGCCTGTTCATCATGGGCCACCGCTCCCCGGACAACGACTGCATCGGCGCCGCCGCCGGCGTGTTCGCCATCGCCCGAAAGAGAGGAGTCCCCGCCCACATCATTCAGGAGCCGGGCTCTCCCCCCTCCAAGGTACTCACCGACCGTCTGATGCAGCTGCCGGAGTATAAGGACTGTTTCCTCTCCTCCCAGGAGGCGCTGCTCCTCATGGACAACCGCTCTCTGGTGGTGGTGGTGGACACCAACCGCCCCGAGCAGGTCCAGTCCCAGGAGGTACTGGAGTCCTGCAACCGCATCGCGGTCATCGACCACCACCGCCGGGCCGCCACCTATATCGAGGGGGCCGCCCTCAACTACCACGAGCCCTACGCCTCCTCCGCCTCGGAGCTGGTCACCGAGCTGCTCCAGTATATCGCCGACCCCACCGACCTGACGCGGGCGGAGGCGGAGGCCCTGCTGGCGGGCATTGTCCTGGACACCAAGAACTTCTCCATGCGCACCGGCGGCCGCACCTTTGAGGCGGCGGCCTTCCTGCGCCGGGCCGGGGCGGACACCGCCGAGGTCAAGAAACTCTTCCAGAACGACCTGGCGGGCACCATCGCCAAATACGCCATCATCCAGAACGCCAAGCTCTACCGGGACCAGATCGCCATCGCGGTGGTGGACCACACGGTGGGCCGGGTGACCGCCGCCCAGGCGGCGGACGAGCTGCTGAACATCATCGGCATCGACACCTCCTTCGTCCTCTACCCGGACGGGGACCGGATCATCGTCTCGGCCCGCTCCATCGGGGACACCAACGTGCAGGTCATCCTGGAGAAGCTGGGGGGCGGAGGCAACGCCGCCGCCGCCGGAGGCCAGATCCAGGGCAAGACTCTGGACCAGGTGGCCCAGGAGCTGGCCCAGGCCATCGACCAGTACCTGGAGGAGTAATTACAATGCAGAAGGCAGAATGGCTTCTGCCCCCGGAACGCCAGATCGCTCCACACCGATCCGCTCCATATTCCATTGATCATGTGTAGGGGCGGCCCTTGCGGCCGCCCGCCGGTGCTGATCCGGGTGGCCGCAAGGGTCGCCCCTACGAATTGTATTTTCTCATCTTACTATTTCGAATCGTTATATAGGAGGAACTGAACATGAAAGTGATTTTACAGCAGGACGTGCGCGGCCAGGGCAAGAAGGGCCAGATGGTGGAGGTCTCCGACGGGTACGCCCGGAACTTCCTGCTCCCCCGGAAGCTGGCCGTTCTGGCTACCGCTGAGAATGTGAACACCATGAAGCAGCAGGAGAAGGCCCGCAAGGCCCAGGAGGCCGCCGAGAAGGCGGAGGCCGAGGCCCTGTCCAAGAAGCTGGAGGGGCTCACCGTGAAGGTGGCCGCCAAGGCCGGCGAGGGCGGCCGCCTGTTCGGCGCCGTCACCGCCAAGGAGATCTCCGAGTGCCTCTCCCAGCAGCACGGCGTCAACATCGCCAAGGCCAAGCTGGTGCTGGACGAGCCCATCAAGTCCTGCGGCGGCTATCAGGTGAAGGCCAAGCTGGGCTATGAGGTCACCGGCATGGTCAACGTGGTCGTGGTAGAGGCCTGATACTCTTTGTTAGATAGAAGATAGAAGATAGGAGATAGGAGTTGCTCCCTTCTCCATATCTCCTATCTTCTATCTCCTATCTCCTCACTCCTATCTCACTGAAAAAGGGCGGGTGATTTCTTTGGCTTTGGAAGACGAGGAGCTGCTGCTCAAGCAGCTGCCCCACTCGGTGGAGGCGGAGCAGGCGGTGCTGGGCTCCATGCTCATCGACGCCCGGTGCGTGCCCGAGGTCATCGACCAGCTCCGTCCCGACGACTTCTACGTGAAGCAGAACCGGGAGATCTATGAGACCATCTACTCCATGTTCAACTACTCCCTCACCATCGACCCGGTGACGGTGCTGGAGAACATGAAGCAGAACGGGGTGTACGACGAGAACACCTCCCGGGGCTATCTGCTCCAGCTCATGGACACCACTCCCACCGCCGCCAACGTCAAGGAGTACATCGGGATCTTAAAGGACAAGACCCTGCTGCGCCGGGTGGCGGAGACGGCGGGAGAGCTCACCGTTCTCATTCAGCAGGGCACCGAGACCGGCCAGGACGTGCTGGAGGCGGCGGAGCAGCGGATCTACGCCATCCGCCAGGGCCGGGCCGCCCAGGGGCTCACCCCCATCTCCCAGGTGCTGCTGGACGTGTACGCCCGGCTGGAGGAGCTGGCCGCCAGCGATTCGGCCATTCCCGGCCTCTCCACCGGCCTGACCGATCTGGACCGGGCCATCTCGGGCCTGAACAAGTCCGATCTGATTCTGCTGGCCGCCCGCCCCGGCATGGGCAAGACCTCCATGGCTTTGAACATCCTGCTGGAGGCGGGCAAGAAATCCGGAAAAAATGTCGTCTTTTTCTCGTTGGAAATGAGCCGGGAGCAGCTGGCCCTCCGTCTCATCTCCAGCGAGTGCTTTGTGGACAACAAGAAGCTGGTCACCGGCAACCTGGGCCCGGAGGACTGGGAGAAGATCATGGTGGCCACCGAGTCCCTAAACCGCTCCCACATCCTCATCGACGACGACTCCACCGTGTCGGTGGCCGACATCCTGGCCAAGTGCCGCCGGGTGGACAACCTGGGGCTGGTCATCATCGACTACCTCCAGCTGATGCAGTCCGCCGGCGGGCGGCAGTACTCCGGCGAAAACCGCCAGCAGGTGGTGTCCGACATCTCCCGGGCCCTGAAAATCATGGCCAAGGAGCTGGACGTGCCGGTGCTCTGCCTCAGCCAGCTCTCCCGCGCCAACGAGAGCCGCAGCGACAAGCGGCCCATGCTCTCCGACCTGCGTGAATCGGGCGCCATCGAGCAGGACGCGGACATCGTCATGTTCCTGTACCGGGAGGGCTACTACGACAAGGAGACCCCCAACCCCAATCTGGCCGAGTGCATCATCGCCAAAAACCGCCACGGAGAGACCCGGACGGTGGAGCTCCAGTGGCTGCCCGAGTTTACCACCTTCGGCAACATGGAGTGGCAGCACGAGGAGTACTGACCGTATTATCAGGAGGAATTATGACCGATCCCATGGTCCAGCTGATTCGGGAATACCGTCTGATCCCTCCGGGAAGCGCCGTGCTGTGCGCCGTCTCCGGCGGCGCGGATTCCATCTATCTGCTCCACCGGCTCTGGCGGCTGCGCCGGGAGCTGAATTTCACCCTGGCCGCCGCCCACTTCGACCACCGGCTCCGGGGGGCGGAGTCCGCCCAGGACATGGAGTTTGTCCGGGAGTTTGTCTCCCTGTGCTGCGGCCGGGAGCGGACGCTCCGTCCGGACGGAACCGTGGAGACGCTGCCCCCGGTGGAGCTGTTCACCGGCTCCGGCGATGTGGCGGCCCGGGCCAGGGAGACCGGCCGCGGCCTGGAGGAGACCGCCCGGGAACTGCGCTACGCCTTTCTCCGGAAAACCGCCCGGACCGCCGGCGCCCAGTACATCGCCGTGGCCCACACCGCCGGCGACAACGCCGAGACGCTGCTGTTCCATCTGGCCCGGGGGACCGGCCTGCGGGGGCTGTGCGGCATGGCCCCCAAAAGCGGGGACGTCATCCGCCCCCTGCTCACCACCACCCGGGGGGAGATCGAGGACTACCTGCGCTTCTGGGGGCTTCCCTGGCGGGAGGACCCCTCCAACCGGGAGGATATTTACGCCCGGAACCGGCTCCGCCACCGGGTGCTCCCTGAGCTGGAGGCCCTCTACCCCGGGTTCCTGGTGCGGCTGACCGACACCGCCCAGCGGCTGCGGGAGGACGAGGACTGCCTCGCCGCCCAGGCGGAGGAGGCTCTGGGGCGGCTCCAGGAGGGGGCGGACGGGACCCTCTCCCTCCCGGCGGAGGATGTGGCCCGGCTGCCCCAGCCCCTTGCCGTCCGGGCCGTCCGGGCCCTGCTGGCCCGGGCCAGCGGCGGGGATGACCGGTGCTCCGCCGCCCATCTGGAGGCCCTGACGGACCTGTGCCGCACCCAGGACCCCTCCGCGCGGATCGACCTGCCCGGGGGGCTGACCGCCCGGCGGGAGTACGGCCGCCTGATCCTCACCCGGCTGGCCTCTCCCCCTCCCCTCTCCGCCGTGGAGCTGGCGCTGCCCGGTCTGACCCGGGCCGGGGATTGGGAGATCGCCTGCACCCTGGAGCGGTACCGCGGACAGGCCCAGCGGCCCCTGGACTTTTTTTTGGACCGGAGCGCGGCCCCGGCCCTCACCGCCCGCTCCCGGCAAACCGGGGACCGGCTGACCCTCCCCGGACGTCCCGGGCGTCCTCTGAAGAAGTGGTACGTGGACGAGAAAATCCCCCGGACGCTGCGGGACCAGCTCCCCGTCCTGGAAAGCGGCGGACAGGTGGCCGGAGCGGCCGGCCTGGGACCGGACGCGGCGTTTTTGCCCTCAGAGGACGGCGAAGCCTGGCACATCCGCCTGATCCATCCGAAATTCGGAGAAAAAAACTGAAAAAACGCCTGGTTTTGAAGGCCGGGCTGTGGTATTGTATTGCGAGGAGGAACCAAACATGCTAGAGAAAGATATTCAGGAGGTCCTGTTCACCGAGGAACAGCTGGCCCGCCGGGTGGGCGAACTGGCCCACCAGATCACCCAGGACTACCAGGGCCGGGAAATTGTGCTCATCAGCGTCCTGCGGGGCTCCTTCGTCTTTATGGCGGACCTGTGCCGCCGGATCGACCTGCCCTGCACCGTGGACTTTATGGCGGTGTCCTCCTACGGCACCGGCACCTCCTCCAGCGGACAGGTCCAGATCACCAAGGATCTGTCCGGCAACATCGAGGGCAAGGACATCCTCGTGGTGGAGGACATTCTGGACTCGGGCAACACCCTGAGCTACCTGCTGCGGGTGCTGGAGCAGCGGGGCCCCGCCTCCGTCCGCCTGTGCACCCTGCTGGACAAACCGGACCGCCGGGTCAAGCCGGTGGAGGTCCACTACTCCGGCTTCACCATCCCCGACGCCTTTGTGGTGGGTTACGGCCTGGACTACGCCGAGCACTACCGCAACCTGCCCTACATTGGAATTTTAAAGCCGGAGGTCTACGGGGGCTGAGCTCCCCCTTCTCCGGCACGGCGGCTGGCGGACTGCCCATCAAAACCGCCGGAAAGGAAGTGCATCCCCTTTGAAGCGATTCAGTTCCCGGGACGTGATCCTCTATCTGATGCTGATTCTGCTGATGGTCTTTGCCGTCACCACCCTCCAGCGGATGGATCAGTCCAGAGATCCCACCTACGGCCAGGTGCGGACCCTGTTTGAACAGGAGCGGGTCCAATCCTTCTCCCTGGAGGGCAACAACCTCACCCTGGAGGTCCGGGGGGAGGGCGACGCCACCAGCACCCTCCACTACGAGGTGGCCAACCTCTATATCTTCTACAATGACCTGCACGAGCTCATCGACCAGCAGCGGGCCAGCGGCGTGCTGCTGGACTGCGACTACAAGCCGGGCATTGAGTCCGCCTGGTGGTTCGGCCTGCTGCCCTATCTGATCATCATTTTGGCGGTGGGGGCGTTCTGGTACATGATGTACCTGCGCCAGGCCAACGCCAACTCCGGGGGCGGCCCCGGCCCCAGCCGGTTCGGCCACGCCCGTACCCGCACCCTGGCCGACCAGGGGAAAAAGGTCACCTTCAACGATGTGGCCGGGGCGGATGAGGAGAAGGAGGAACTCCAGGAGATCGTGGAGTTTCTCCGGGACCCCCAAAAGTTTATCGCCCTGGGGGCCCGCATCCCCAAGGGCGTGCTGCTGGTGGGCCCTCCGGGCACCGGTAAGACGCTGATCGCCAAGGCGGTGGCCGGGGAGGCCGGGGTCCACTTCCTGTCCATCTCCGGCTCCGACTTTGTGGAGCTGTATGTGGGCGTGGGCGCCAGCCGGGTCCGGGACCTGTTTGACCAGGCCAAGAAGGAGGCCCCCGCCATCGTCTTCATTGACGAGATCGACGCGGTGGGCCGCCAGCGCGGCGCCGGCCTGGGCGGCGGACACGACGAGCGGGAGCAGACGCTGAACCAGCTGCTGGTGGAGATGGACGGCTTTGCCTCCAACGAAGGGGTCATCGTCATGGCCGCCACCAACCGCCAGGACATTCTGGACCCCGCTCTGCTGCGCCCCGGCCGCTTTGACCGGCAGATCTATGTGGGGCTCCCCGATATCCGGGGCCGGGAGGAGATTTTGAAGGTCCACGCCCGGAAGAAGCCCCTGTCCGAGGACGCCTCCCTGTCGGATATCGCCAAGGCCACCGCCGGCTTCACCGGCGCCGACCTGGAGAACCTGCTCAACGAGGCCGCCCTCCTGGCCGCCCGGGTCAACCAGCGGTTTATCACCATGTCCGACCTCCACGAGGCCATGATGAAGGTCATCGCCGGCCCGGAGAAGAAGAGCCGGGTGGTCACTCCCCTGGCCAAGCGGCTCACCGCCTACCACGAGGCGGGCCACGCCGTTGTCATCCACGAGCTGCCCACCCAGGACCCGGTGCACCAGATCACCATTATCCCCCGGGGCCCCGCCGGCGGCATGACCATCTCCCTCCCCCAGGAGGACCGGGCCTACCAGTCCAAGGCGGAGCTGGAGGAGCACATCGCCGTGTGTCTGGGCGGCCGGGTGGCCGAGCAGCTGGTGCTGGGGGATATCTCCACCGGCGCCTCCAACGACATCCAGAAGGCCTCCTCCATCGCCCGCGCCATGGTCACCAAGTACGGCATGAGCGAGAAGCTGGGCACCATCGCCTACGGCAACGAGAGCGACGAGGTCTTTATCGGCCGGACCATGGCCCAGGCCCGCAGCTACTCCGAGGACGTGGCCGGCCTCATCGACGAGGAGGTCAAGTCCATTGTGGACCGGGCCTACGCCCGCTGTGAGGAGATCCTCACCCGGTGCCGGCCCCAACTGGAGCTCACCGCCCAGTATCTGCTGGCCCATGAGACCATGAGCGGCGCTGAGTTTACCAAGGTGTTTACCGACCCCGAGGCCGAGGAGTTCCTGGCCCTGCCCAGCGCCACCTGAGACATCCACCTGTGTACAACTCTGCCCCGCGTCCAGAGCAATGGGCGCGGGGCAGTTTTTCGTCTCCGGACGGTCGCCCCCATCCCCCCACGGCTCCATAGCCCACTGATGCCGGCGGACGGCGGTCCTCTCCGAAATCATTCTCCAGAGCGCTCTGCCCTGATTCCCAGACGCCGTTCTGTCCCCGCCTCCTCACGGCGGCTTTCATTTCCCTGCCGGCCGCCCATCCCGCGCCGGATTCTCCTCTCAATGCAGAAAACCGCGCCCTCCATCGAAGGAGAGCGCGGTTTTGGGCAAATTGGAAGCTGTGCCGGAACCGGCGGCGATCAGGACGCTCCGAACCAACCCATGGGGACCTCCACCAGGAAGGGGAAAATCGCCAGGGCGAAGCAGAGAATCGTCTGACAAATGAAATAGGGCATTGTCGGACCAATGATCTTATCCATCTTCACATTGCCTGCGGCGCAGGCGACGTTCAGAACCGGTCCCACAGGGGGAGAGGTCAGGCCCAGCACGTTCATCAGCACGAAGCACACGCCGAAGTAAACCTTGTTGATGCCGGCCGCCTCCACCAGAGGGATCATGATGGGGGTCAGGATCAGAATGCTGGGGGTCACGTCCATGGCCAGGCCCACCACGATGACGATGAGCATGAGGACGATCATCAGCAGAGTCCGGTTCTCCACCAGGCCCTCCAGGCCGCCGGTGAGGATCTGGGGAATGCGGGAGACAGTCATGTAGTAGGCCGCCACGTTGGCCGCCGCCGCCAGGAACATAACCACAGCGGAGGTCTTGGCCGCGTTGACAAAGACCTTGCCCAGATTCTTGATCTTCAGCTCCCGGTACACCAGCAGGCCGATGAGCAGCGCATAGACGCAGGCAATGACGCCGGCCTCGGTGGCGGTGAACTTGCCGGAGTGCAGGCCCACCAGGATGATGACCGGCAGAAGCAGGGCCCAGATGCCGCCGCCGAAGATGCGCAGAGCCTCCTTGGGCGTGGGGGGCACGAAGTGCTCAGTGGTGGGCACCACACCCTTCCGGTGGCTGCGGAAGAACCACACCACACAGGCCACGATGGTCAGATACACGGCGGGGGCGATGCCGGCCATGAACATGGAGTTGATGGACACACCGGCGGACACGCCGTACACGATCATGGGCACGGAGGGGGGCATGATGGGGGCCACCAGGTTGGCGCTGGCCACCAGGGCGGAGGACTCCTCCCGGTTGTAGCCGGAGCTGACCATCATGGGGATCAGCATGGCGCCCAAGGCCGCGCAGGCGGCCACGGCGGAGCCCACCAGAGCGGCAAAGATCAGGCAGGCGAAGATGGTCACATAGCCCAGGCCGCCGCGGATGCGCCCCAGGAAGATGTTGCAGAAATTGATGATGCGCTTGGTCAGGCCGCCCTGATTCATGATCTCACCGGCCAGGATGAAGAAGGGCAGAGCCATCATGGTCACCGAGTCGGAGCCCTGCATCAGGGTCCGGGCGATGATGGTGGGGTTGGCCACGCCGCCGCCCATGGCCATGGCGGTGCAGATGGCGCACAGCAGCAGGGCCATGGCGATGGGAAGGCCGATGGCAATGCCGGCCAGCATGGAAACAATAAAGACAGCAATAATCACTGCAGGCCGCCTCCTTCCGCCGCCGTAGGATCATCCGAATTTCCGTGTCCGGTCAGAAGCTCCATGACCGGCTCCTTTTTCACGATCATACGGTACAGGTTGACAATGGAAATGATAATCACCGATACGCCCAGCAGGACGCCGGCAAAGTGAACCATAAACACCGGGATGTGAGTGGCAACCCAGAAGTCGTTGCGGTTATTCCAGGCGTTGGTGAACGCGCCGTTGGTCAGAGTGGCCATCAGCCAGATGATCAGGCCCTGAATAATCACATACAAAATCTTCTGTCCCACCTCAGGCAGTTTGCTGATTAAGGTATCGATCATCAGGTGCTGATTTTCTCTTGCGGCGATGATCGACCCTAAATAAATCAGGTAAATAAAGCAGATCCGGGAGATCTCCTCCGTCTGGGCAAAACCAATGCCGAACTGGCGGAGCACCACGTTCAGGAAGGTGAAGAAAATCATCACGCCCAGGAAGATGGCAATGAGGATCTCAATGGCGCGGAACAGTTTATCCACCGCCGAACCCAGTCCGCTCTTATGTTGTCTGTCGGACATAAATGAACCTCCTCTTCTGCGTTTTTAAACGGGCCGCGCCCCGGGAACGGGGCGCGGTCCTGCGCAGAGCAACTGTAAGTCTTACTGCACCGCGTCGATCTGGGCAATCAGGTCGGGCGCCCAGTCGGCGTTCTCTTCCAGCAGGGTGTCAATGGTGGGCTGGATGGCGGCAATCATCTTCTCGCGCTCCTCGTCGGTGAGCTGAGTCACGGTGACGCCGGCGTCCTCGATGATCTGACGGTCCTCGTCAATGGAGGCGATGTAGTCGTCCCAGGCCTGGACAGCGGCGGCCTTGGCGGCGTCGCGGACGATCTGCTGCTGCTCTTCGGTCAGAGAGTCCATGGTGGTCTTGTTGGCGATGATCTCCAGGGTGGCGATGATGTGGTTGGTCTCATAGAGGTAGCTCTGGACCTCCTGGAAGCTCTGGTCCACGATGGTGACCATGCCGTTGTCCTGGCCGTCCACAGTGCCGGTCTCCAGAGCGGTGAACAGCTCACCCAGGCCGATGACCTGAGCGGAGGCGCCCAGATCCTCCACAATGCCGATGTGGATGGGGTTGTTGGGCATACGGAACTTCTGGCCGGCAAAGTCCTCCACACAGGTCAGAGGCTTGCTGGAGGAGAAGGTACGGGCGGAGTTGGGGCCCCAGGAGAGCAGCTCCACCTCAGTGAAGAACTCGTTGAAGTCGGCGGTCACCTCATCGGCCACCTCGCCGGTCCACACGGCCTTGGCGTGCTCCAGGTCGCGGTACAGGAAGGGCCAGTCGGAGATGAGCATCTCAGAGAACTCCTGGTTCATGGGGGTGCCCACCACCACGAAGTCCACGGAGCCGTCACGGACGCTCTGCCACAGGTTGGCCTCGTCGCCCAGCAGGCCGTCGTGATAGACCTCCACGGTGAGTTCGCCGTTGGTCTGCTCCTCGATCTGGGTCTTGAACACATTGTCCAGCGCCGCGGCCATGGGGTGGCTGGCGCCCCAGTTGTCGCCGATGCGCAGGGTCTTGGCGCCGCCGCCGCCCTCGCCGCCGCTGCTGCCGCAGCCGGCCGCCACAGTGGCAATCATACCGGCAGCCAAGAGAACAGAGATCAACTTTTTCACTTTCATGTTACATCCTCCTAATCCTTTGCTTTTCTCACAGTGTATTCTTTAACGGCGTCACACCGGCCGCTAAATTCCTCTGGGGTGGCGGGATTACTCCTCGTCAAAGACAATGACCATCTTCTTCATATCCTTGGGGGGATGAATGATGTTCTCAAAGACCTGTCCCACCTGGCTGAAGGGGATATAGTGGCTCACCATGCCGTCCAGCTGGTACTCGTGCTTGGCAAAGCGCTCGATGGTGGGCTGGAACTGGTTGCAGGACATGCGGGTGCCGATGATGGACAGCTCCCGGGTGTTGATCATGGCCTGAGTGATGCCCTCCTGGGCGGTGCAGAAGCCCATGGGGACGATGGTGGCCCCGTTGGCGGGGATGCCCATCTCCAGCACGGCGGTGAGGGAGCCGGGGTAGCAGGCGGAGTCGAAGATCACGTCCACGCCGGCGCCGTCGGTGAACTCCTGGACGGCCTCCTTCAGGCTCTTGGTCTTGGTGTTGACAATGGCGTCCGCGCCGTACTCCTTGGCCCGGGCCAGAGAGGCGTCGTTGATGTCCGCGCAGATCACCCGGCAGCCCTTCAGCTTCAGGGTCTGGAGGATCACGGCGCCGATGGTGCCGCTGCCCAGGACCAGCACGGACTCGCCGCCCTGAATGCCGGCGCGGGTGGTGCAGTGGCCGCCGATGGCGAAGGGCTCGATCAGGGCCGCGTCCTTGAAGGGCATGTCCTGGGGCAGGAGGTACACCTCATGCTCAGGCACGGCGAAGTACTCCCGCCAGCCGCCGTCGATGGCGGAGCCGCGGGCCTTGACGGTGCGGCACACGTTGCGGCGGCCCTTCTTGCACTGGGGGCACTCCCCGCAGGCCACAACCAGGTCCACTACCACGTGGTCGCCCACCTTGATGTTCTTCACATCCTTGCCCACCGCCACAATAACGCCGGCGTTCTCATGGCCGGGGACCCGGGGGAACACGGCGTTGGGGTTCTCCCCCAGGAACTGATGGACGTCGGAGCCGCACACGCCGGCCGCCTTCATCTGGATCAGCACCTCGCCGTCGCCCGGCTTGGGCACCGGGACTTCACGGATCTCATACTGCTTGGGTCCGGTAATGACGACTTCCTTCATGGTCTCTTTCATTGCTGTCTACCACCTTTATCTAAAAAATTTCATTTCCGTGCTTCTGTGACCGGCGCCGGCCCGATCAAATCTCCTCCGCTTTCCACGCTTGACGCTTCAAAGCAGCTTGTCCCGCAGACGTATCTGCGGGACAAGGGGGGCACCCCCCTTGTCAAAGACTTGCATTTTGCCTCGCTTTACCGGCTGGGTCCTTTTCAATCTACCCATATTCTACAATACTTGTATACTAGAAAACAAGACGCATTTATAAACAAATCTTGCCGTTCATTTTTATACAAATCATAAAATTCCGGTCTTATTTTTGCCTCCGCTCCGTGATTTTGGAAGGATGATCCCGGCACTGTTCGCCGTAAACATACAAACAACGGCTCCCTGTATTCTTAACAGAGAGCCGCTGTCTGTCCTTCTCTGCTCCGCCGCAGCCGCACCGCGTATGGGGCATCAATTCCCATTTTATTTAAAATATTGGGGGTAAGCGGACCGGATTTCCGCCGCATCAATTTTGTACCGGTTCAGATGCTTTTCCATCAGATCCCGCGCCTGCTGCGCCTGTCCGCGCTCAATGCAGCGGATCAGTCCCTCGTGGTCCTCCACGATCTTCTGGTTTTTCACCGTGGCCAACGCCATGCTCCGCACCCGGTCAAAGTGGATGGAGATGCTCTGGATCAGGGTATAGACCTGGGACTTCCGGGCGATGTCAAACAAAATGCCGTGGAACTCATTGTCCAGCTTCAGCAGGTTTTCCGGATAGTAGCTGTTGAGGTAGAACTTTTGCAGCTGCAGATTGTCCTCCAGACGGCGGATATCCTGAGGAGCGGCCATCTCACAGTCCAGTTCCACCACCGCGCACTCCAGCAGATTCCGCATGAAGCGGGACTCCTCCACCAGCTCATAGTCGATCAGAGAAACCATGCTCTTCTTCTGGGGATATATCTCAATGATTTTTACTTTGGACAGCTCGATCAGCGCCTCCCGCACCGGAGTGCGGGACAAATTCATCTCTGCCGCCAACTCATTTTCGCTGATCTGGCTGCCTGGCTCCAGCTTCAAAGTGATGATATTATCCCGAATCGTGCGCAGAGCATAGTCCCGCCCTGTCTCCCGGGGCAGTCGTTCCAAAATTTGCATGAGAGCGCCTCCCGCTTGGCCTATCGTTGAACGCACAAAATTCAGGCCTGGCAATTTCAGCCATACCGGATTCCATGCCCTTTATGAATACTAGTATATCAGTGTTTTGAACATATGACAAGGGGATTGGCAGAAAGTCTTTACCATTTTCACAAAAGAATTGCATTTCCCCGGTTTCCTGTTCCAAGGTTCTGAACACAAGTTGGTCCGCCTTTTCGTATACTAGTATACTAGCACAAAAATTCATTCCCTCCTTTGTATATTTCTCCGAAAAATGGTTTCCCCTCTTGCGCAATCTTATTTTGAATGTAAAATAGAGGGTGAAAGTAAGCAAACCGTTGTTTTTCCACCCTGCGAGGCCCCGCCTCGTGTTCCTGTCCGCCGTCCCGCAGATATTGCGCGGACATTTCTTTTCTTGACGTCTTGTTTTCTAGTATGCAAGTGTACATGTTGATCCGGACACAGCATCCAGCGTGTGGGTGCAGAAATAAATTTGAAGGAGTGTGCGCAATATGAACGAAGTTCTTCAGCGAGTGTATCAAATCGGCATCATTCCGGTCATTGCCATCGACGACGCCGACAAGGCGGTCCCCCTGGCCCGGGCCCTGGTGAAGGGCGGTCTGCCCGCCGCCGAGGTCACCTTCCGCACCGCCGCCGGCGAGGAGGCCATCCGCCGCATCGCCGCCGAGGTCCCCGACATGCTGGTGGGCGCGGGCACCGTCCTCACCACCGAGCAGGCCGACCGGGCCATCGCCGCCGGGGCCCAGTTTATCGTCAGCCCCGGCTTCAACCCCGTTGTCACCCGCTATGTCGTTGACAAGGGCGTCCCCATGATGCCCGGCACCGCCACCCCCGGCGAGATGGAGCAGGCAATGAGCATGGGCCTGGACGTGGTGAAGTTCTTCCCCGCCGAGCAGAACGGCGGCGTGGCCAAGCTGAAGGCAGTGGCCGGACCCTACACCACCCTGCGGTGGATGCCCACCGGCGGCGTGAACACCAAGAACATGATGGACTACCTGAGCTTCGATAAGATCATCGCCTGCGGCGGCACCTGGATGGTGAAAAAGGATCTGATTGAGGGAGAGAAGTGGGACGAGATCACCCGCATCTGCCAGGAGGCCGTCAAGACCATGATGGGCTTCACTCTGGCCCATGTGGGCATCAACTGCGCCAACGCCGACGAGGCCGCCCAGACCGCCAAGACCCTGTGCGCCCTGTTCGGCCTGGAGTACAAGGCGGGCAACTCCTCCGACTTTGCCGGCTCCATGGTGGAGTGCAACAAGGCCCCCGGCCGGGGCGCCAACGGCCACATCGCCATCGGCACCTACAATGTGGACCGGGCGGTGTACCACCTGGGCCTCCAGGGCGTCCGCTTTGACCAGGCCAGCCGTAAGACCGACGCCAAGGGCAACACCAAGGCCATCTACCTCCAGGACGAGGTGGGCGGCTTCGCCATCCACCTGGTAAAGCGCTGATTTTTCTTTTGGACCGATAAACTTTACAATATTTAAGGAGTGCTGAACATGAAAGTCGTTACCTTCGGCGAGCTGATGATCCGGCTCCAGCCCTACAACTACGAGCGCTTTGTCCAGGCGGACCACCTGGAGTTCACCTTCGGCGGCGGCGAGGCCAACGTGGCCGTCTCCCTGGCCAACTACGGCCTGGACGCCGCCTACGTCACCAAGCTGCCCGCCCACGCCATCGGCCAGGCGGCGGTGAACTCCCTGCGCCGCTACGGCGTGGACACCTCCATGATCGTCCGGGGCGGCGACCGTGTGGGCATCTACTTCAACGAGAAGGGCGCCTCCCAGCGGGGCAGCGTGTGCATCTATGACCGGGCCCACTCCGCCATTCAGGAGTCCCAGCCCTCCGACTTCGACTGGGACAAGATCTTCGAGGGGGTGGACTGGTTCCACTTCACCGGCATCACTCCGGCCCTGGGGCCCAACCTGGTGGAGACCTGCAAGGAGGCCTGCAAAGCCGCCAAGGCCCACGGGGTGAAGATCTCCTGCGACCTGAACTACCGGGGCAAGCTGTGGACCCGGGAGCAGGCCCGGGAGGCCATGACCGAGCTGTGCCAGTACGTGGACGTGTGCATCTCCAACGAGGAGGACGCCAAGGACGTGTTCGGCATCGAGGCCGAGGCCACCGACATCTATGCCGGCGAGATCAACCACGAGGGCTACAAGTCCGTGGCCAAGCAGCTCTCCGACAAGTTCGGCTTTGAGAAGGTGGCCATCACCCTGCGGGAGTCCCACTCCGCCTCCGACAACGGCTGGAGCGCCATGCTCTACGACGCTGCCTCCAACGAGTACTGCTTCTCCAAAAAGTACGAGCTGCGCATCATCGACCGCGTGGGCGGCGGCGACAGCTTCGGCGGCGGCCTGATCTACGCTCTGCTCAACGGCAAGAGCACCCAGGACGCGGTGGAGTTCGCCGTGGCGGCCTCCGCCCTCAAGCACACCATCGAGGGCGACTACAACATGGTCACCGTGGCCGAGGTGGAGAAGCTGGCCGGCGGCGACGGCTCCGGCCGCATCCAGCGGTAACAGGATATTATCTTCCAGATCCAGATACACAGCGAGAGAGGACCGGTCCCCTGCGGTGATCGGTCCTCTTTCCATCCATTTGAATTCTTCCCGCACCCGCCGGGTTCGGGACACCAATTAAAATCAGGAGGGGCGTATTTATGGAGCATTTCAATCCGCTGCTTCGGGGGGCCAGCTCTCCCCAGAAATTCATCACCATCGGCGAGATCATGCTGCGGCTCACACCCCCGGACTACGAGAAGATCCGCATGGCCACCAGCTTCCAGGCCAGCTACGGCGGCAGCGAGGCCAACATTGCCCTGGCTCTGGCCAATCTGGGCATCGACAGTACCTTCTTCAGCGTGGTCCCCAACAACAGCGTGGGCAAGAGCGCCGTGCGTATGCTGCGCAGCAACGACGTCCACTGCACTCCCATGATCCTCTCCACCCCGGAGGAGACCCCCACCCACCGTCTGGGCACCTACTACCTGGAGACGGGCTACGGCATCCGGCCCAGCAAGGTCACCTATGACCGGATGCACAGCGCCTTTGTGGAGTACGACTACGGCCGGGTGGACCTGGACGCCCTGCTGGAGGGCTTCGACTGGCTCCACCTCAGCGGCATCACCCCCGCCCTAGGCCCCGGCTGCGCCAAGCTCACCCTGGACTGTTTGAAAACGGCCAAGGCCCACGGCCTCACCGTCAGCTTTGACGGCAACTTCCGCTCCGCCCTGTGGACCTGGGAGGAGGCCCGTGACTTCTGCACCCAGTGCCTGCCCTATGTGGACGTGCTGCTGGGCATCGAGCCCTATCACCTGTGGCGGGACGAGGCGGACCACAGCAAGGGGGACTGGAAGGACGGGGTTCCCCTCCAGCCCAGCTATGAGCAGCAGGAGGAGATTTTCCAGGCCTTTGTGGACCGCTACCCCAACCTCAAGTGCATCGCCCGCCACGTGCGCTACGCCCACAGCGGCAGTGAGAACAGCCTGAAGGCCTTCATGTGGTATGACGGGCATACCTTTGAGAGCCGCCTGTTCACCTTCACCATTCTGGACCGAGTGGGGGGCGGCGACGCCTTCGCCAGCGGCCTTATCTACGCCATGATGCACCAGTACAAGCCCATGGATATGCTCAACTTCGCCGTGGCCAGCAGCGCCATCAAGCACACCATCCACGGGGACGGCAACATCACCGACGACGCGGACACCATCCGCAGTCTGATGAACATGAACTACGACATCAAGCGGTAAATCCCCATCCGGACCCCAGGGGCCTCCGGCGGACAGTCTGTCCGCCGGAGGCCTTTTCTTTCTGCATTGTTCCGGGCACACCGGCGGCTCCCGGAAAATGAAGAATAATTTTACTCTTTCTTTATGACGGCGGCGGGAGCAATCCGGAGCAATCTGTGGTATGATACAGAGAAAGACGTCAGGCTGGAAAATTTCCTTTTTTCCGAAGAACCGTCCGCCTGGAGGAGGAGCTGCAATGAAGCGAACCATTTTATGCTATGGGGATTCCAACACCTACGGCTATGACCCCCAGTCCCCCCTGGGCGGGCGGTATCCGCCCCAGGTGCGCTGGCCCGATCAGCTGGCCGCTCTTCAACCGGACCGGCAGATCGTCAATTTGGGGGAGAACGGCCGTGAGATTCCCCGCCGCCCCTGGGAGGTCCAGCGCCTGGAGGAGGCGCTGAAGCGCTCCTCCCCCGTGGACGCGGTGGTGATTCTGCTGGGCAGCAACGACCTGCTGCAGATGTCCCCGCCCCAGGCGGAGGTGGTGGTGGAGCGGATGCGCGCCCTCCTGGCCTGGCTCCTGGTGCGGCGGGGGCAGTGGGGGGGCCAGACGCAATTTCTTCTGGCCGCCCCGCCCCCCATGCGCCGGGGCGCCTGGGTGGCGGATGAAGCCTGGGCGGAGGCCTCCCGCCATCTGGCGGAGCAGTACGGCGCCCTGGCCCGGGAACAGGGAATCGCCTTTGCCGACGGGGGCGCGTGGGGGGTGGAGCTGGCCTTTGACGGCGTCCACTTCACTCAGAGGGGCCACCTGGCCTTCGCCCAGGGGATGGACCGTGCGCTGCGGGCCCTGGGTCTGTAATGTTTACAAACCCGCCCTTGTTTCCGCTCCAAAACTCCGGTATAATGGGAGACAGCCCGGAGATACCTCTCTGCGGACAAAGGAGTGAGTTTATGGATCAATTTCGCAACAAGAGCGGCTATATCTGTGATATGGACGGCGTGATCTATCACGGGAACCGTCTGCTGCCCGGCGCCAAGGAGTTTGTGGAGTGGCTGTACCGGGAGAAAAAGAAGTTTTTGTTTCTGACCAACAACAGCGGCAAGACCCCCCGGGAACTGCAGGACAAGCTCGCCCGCATGGGGCTGGAGGTGGACGAGCAGCACTTCTATACCAGCGCTCTGGCCACGGCGGAGTTCATCGCCGCCCAGATGCCGGGGGCCAAGGCCTATGTCATCGGGGAGCCCGGGCTGTACAACGCCCTGTACGACCGGGGCATCACCCTCAGCGACATCAATCCGGACTATGTGGTCATGGGGGAGTCCCCCAACTACAACTACGACGCCATCTGCAAGGCGGTCCACCTGGTGCAGAAGGGGGCCCGGTTCATCGGCTGCAACTCCGACCTCACCGGCCCCACCGAGGAGGGGCTGGTCCCCTCCTGCCGGGCCCTGGTGGCCCCCATTGAGATGGCCACCGGCCAGCAGGCCTACTTCATCGGAAAGCCCAACCCCCTGATGATGCGCACCGGCCTGAAGCTGCTGGGGGTCCACTCCCAGGATGCCGCCATCATCGGCGACCGGATGGACACCGACATTGTGGCCGGCATCGAGAGCGGCCTGGACACCCTGCTGGTCCTCTCCGGCGTCACCACCCGGGAGGAGATGGAGCGCTTCCCCTACCGGCCCCGCCTGATCCTCAACGGGGTGGGAGAGATCCCTCCTGGAGAGGCCTGAATATTCTCCGCAGCCCTTGGAGCCTCCAGGGGCTGTTTTTTTCGGCCCTAACCTGCGTTCCCGCCTCCGCCGGGGGCGGGAACGCCAAGAAAAGATTTTTCCAGAAATGTAAGGCAAACGTGGAAGTCTTATTTTAGGAAAACAGAGTTGACAGCCGAATGAAACGCGCTATAATAAAGTCATCCCGTATTATTGATATATCAATCATTGATATGGCAAGAAAAGAGGTCGATTCCTGTGCGCTATGCCATTCATACCCTTTTGGCCCGCACCGCCCACGCCCAGCGGAACTATCTGCGGCCCTACCTCAAGGAGATGGGCCTCTCCCCCGGGCAGCCCAAGGTGCTGCGGTATCTGAGCGAGCTGGGACACAGCAGCCAGCGGGAGCTGGCCGACTGCTGCGACGTGGACCCCTCGGCCATCTGCCGGATGCTGGACAGCCTGGAGCGGGGGGGCTTTGTCACCCGCAGTCCCTCCCCCAACGACCGGCGCAGCGGCCAGGTGGAGCTGACCCAGCTTGGCCGGGACGCCCTGGACGCCTGGGAGGGGCGGTGCAAGGTCATTGAGGAGCAGATGCTCCAGGGCTTCTCCCCGGAGGAGCGCGCCCAGCTGCGGGACTTTTTGGAGCGGACCTACCGCAACGTGGGAGGGCGCTTCCTGGAGGAGGAGACGCCATGAAGGATCTACGTACCATGGCCCGGTATCTGCGCCCCTGCCGGTGGGATTTTTTCGTTGCCATCCTGCTCCTGCTGGTGGAGTGCGGGTTTGAGATGGCCATTCCCCTGCTGATGACGGGGATCATTGACGACGGCGTGGCCCTGGGGGACGTGCCCCGCATCTGGAAGCTGGGGGCCGCCATGGCCCTGTGCGCGGGCCTGGCCCTCATCGCCGGATTTATCTACGCCCGGTTCGCCGCCCGGGCCGCCTACCGCTTCGGCGGGGGGCTGCGGGAGGCGGAGTATGAGAAGCTCCAGAGCTTCGCCTTCTCCAACCTGGACCGGTTCTCCTCCTCGTCCCTGGTGACCCGGATGACCACCGACGTGACGGTGATGCAGAACGCCATCAACGGCGGCCTGCGGCCCATGGTCCGGGGGCCGGTGATGCTCCTGCTGGGCATCGGGCTGTCCTTTGCCATGAACGCCAGGCTGGCCCTGGTCTTTGTGATCTGCACCCCCGTTCTGGGGATCATCCTGGCCCTGATCGTCCGCAAGGTGAGTCCCCTGTACAGCCGCCAGCAGACCGCCATGGACCGCCTGAACAGCCGCATCCAGGAGGGGCTCACCGGCATCCGGGCCATCAAGGCCTTTGTCCGGGGGGAGTACGAGGAGGAGCGCTTCCAGGAGGTGAGCCAGGAGCTCTCCGACGCCAGCCGCACCACCTTCCAAAACGCGGTGCTCAACCTACCCTTCTTCCAGCTGGTCATGTACTCCGCTGTGGTGATGATCCTGTGGTTTGGCGGACAGCTGATCCTGGCCGGGGAGATGCAGGTGGGCGAGCTCACGGGATTTCTGAGCTATGTGCTCCAGGTGATGAACTCCCTGATGATGATTTCCAACGTGTTTCTCCTCCTCACCCGCTCCCTCACCAGCGCCCACCGCATCGGCCAGGTGCTGGAGGAGGCCCCCGACCTGGAGGAGCCGGAGGACCCGGTCCGGGAGGTGCCCGACGGGAGCATCGACTTCGACTGCGTCTCCTTCCAATACCAGGCGGGCTCGGAGAAATACGCCCTGCGGGATGTGGAGCTCCACATCCGGGCGGGGGAGACGGTGGGCATCCTGGGGGGCACCGGTTCGGCCAAGAGCACCCTGGTTCAGCTGATCCCCCGGCTGTACGACGCCACCGTAGGGACGGTCCGGGTGGGGGGCCGGGACGTGCGGGAGTACGACCTGAAAACCCTCCGGGACGCGGTGGGCATCGTCCTGCAGAAAAATGTGCTCTTTTCGGGCACCATCCGGGACAACCTGAAGTGGGGCGACCCGGAGGCGGACGACGGCACCCTGTGGGCCGCCTGCCGGGAGGCCTGTGCCGACGAGTTTCTGGAGCGGATGCCCAGGGGGCTGGACACCGACCTGGGCCAGGGGGGCGTCAACGTCTCCGGCGGCCAGAAGCAGCGGCTGTGCATCGCCCGGACCCTGCTGAAGCGGCCCAAGGTGCTCATCTTTGACGACTCCACCAGCGCGGTGGACACCGCCACCGAGGGGAAGATCCGCCGGGCTCTGGCCCAGCGGCGGGACGTGACCAAGCTGATTATCGCCCAGCGCCTCACCTCGGTGATGGACGCCGACCAGATTGTCATTCTGGAGGACGGGCGGGTCCACGCGGTGGGCACCCATGAGCAGCTCCTGGCCGGCGACCCCATTTACCAGGAGATCTACCATTCCCAGATGAGAGGAGGGGACCAGGATGGCCAGAGTTTATAGCGGAAAGCGGCCCCAGGACCTGAAGCGGACCCTGGGCGCGGTCTCCCGGTACCTGGGGCGGCACCGGGTCCTCATCGCGCTGGTGGCCGTGCTGGCCGCCCTCAGCGCCTCCGCCAATCTGCTGGGAACCTACATGATCCGGCCCATCGTCAATCAGGTGGTGGCCCAGGGCAGCGTATCCGGCCTGATGGCCGGCGTGGGGATCACGGCGGCCATCTATGCCGTGGGCGTCCTGTCCACCCTGGGCTACACCCAGATCATGGTCCGGGCGGCCCAGAAAATTCTCCTGGACATCCGCCGGGACCTGTACCACCGGCTTCAGACCCTCCCCCTGCGCTTCTTTGACCAGAACCGGAAGGGGGACCTGATGAGCCTGTTCACCAACGACGTGGACACCATCTCCGACGCCCTGAACAACAGCTTCGCCGTGGTCATCCAGAGCATGGTCCAGCTCTTTGGGATGGTGCTGCTGCTGTTCCTCCTCAACTGGAGGCTGTCCATCCTGGTCCTGGCGGGCTATGGGGTGATGTTCGCCTACATCCGATACAGCAGTAAGCGCAGCAAGTTCTACTTCGACCGCCAGCAGGAGCACCTGGGCAGCCTGGACGGCTACATTGAGGAGATGACCGCCGGACAAAAGGTGGTTAAAGTGTTCAGCCACGAGCCTGCCAATCTGGACGGCTTTCGGGCGCGGAACCAGGCCCTCCAGGAGGCGGGCTCCCGGGCCCAGGCATACGCCGCCACCATGATCCCCGCGGTGGTGACCATCTCCTATTTCAACTACGCCATCATCGCGGTGCTGGGGGGACTGATGGTGCTCAACGGCCAGTCCGACCTGGGCAGTCTGGCCAGCTATCTGGTCTTTGTGCGCCAGTCGGCCATGCCCATCAACCAGCTGACCCAGCAGGGCAACTTCCTCCTGGTGGCCCTGGCCGGCGCCGAGCGCATCTTCCGCACCATGGAGGAGGAGCCCGAGGTGGACCGGGGCGCTGTGGAGCTGGTCCGGGTGCGCCGGGAGGGGGACGGGACGCTGATCCCCTGCCGGGAGTCCACCGGCCGCTGGGCCTGGCGGGACTCCGCCCGGCCTTCGGCCCCTCTCGTCCCTCTGCGGGGGGATGTGCGGTTCGACCACGTCACCTTCGGCTATGAGCCGGGGCAGACCGTTCTGCGGGACCTGAGCCTCTATGCCAAGCCCGGCCACAAGATCGCCTTCGTGGGCTCCACCGGGGCGGGCAAGACCACCATCACCAACCTCATCAACCGCTTCTACGACGTGACCGGCGGGACCATCACCTACGACGGCATCGATGTGCGGGACATCCGAAAGGACGACCTGCGCCGCAGTCTGGGCATCGTCCTCCAGGACACCCACCTGTTCACCGGCACCGTGGCGGACAACATCCGCTTCGGCAAGCTGGACGCCACTCAGGAGGAGGTGGAGCGGGCCGCCCGCATTGCCAACGCCCACTCCTTCATCAGCCGCCTGCCCCAGGGGTACGACACCATGGTCACCGGGGACGGGGCCAACCTGTCTCAGGGCCAGCGTCAGTTGCTGGCCATCGCCCGGGCCGCCGTGGCCGATCCCCCGGTGCTCATTCTGGACGAGGCCACCTCCTCCATCGACACCCGCACCGAGGCCCTTATTGAAAAGGGCATGGACGCCCTGATGGAGGGCCGCACCGTGTTCGTCATCGCCCACCGCCTGTCCACGGTGCGCAACGCCAATGTGATTCTGGTGCTGGAACATGGGGAGGTGGTGGAGCGGGGGAGCCACGAGGACCTGCTTGCCCAGAGGGGGGAGTATTACCAGCTCTACCACGGGATGTTCGAGCTGTCCTAATTCATACGGAAGGAAGGCCCCGGGGCATGCGCGGCACGCGTGTCCCGGGGCCTCTCTGTACAGTTTACTTCTTCGACAGGGCCTCCCGGTCCTGGAGCATGGCCTCCACCTCCCGGCGGGGACAGCGGTAGTCCCCCTCCCCCCGGCGGTAGTAGGTGCCGGTGTAGGGGTCCTGACCGATGTAAACAGGCCGGTCCTTGGCCGGGGCCCGGGGGACGAAGATGGCCACCACCTCATTGCGGCCATTCTTCAAAATCTGCACGTCCTCCTCCCGGAGCAGGTTGACGCTGACCACGCTCCGATCCCGGACCATGGACCAGAACTCCTCCACCAGCTCCTCCGGGTCAAAGAGGGGGACCGAGTAGAGGGAGCCGTCCCCCTTGTCCTCCGCCACCCCCAGGAGGATCACGCCCCCCAGGGTGTTGGCAAAGGCGGAGTAGGTCTCCCACAGGCTCCGGGGCAGACCGCCCTGGGCCCGCTTGGCCTCAATGCGGTTGTCCTCCCGGTACTCCTCCAAAAATTCCAGATGTTCCAGCGCCACGAGGATTCCCTCCTGTCTCTCTATCCATTTTGTATTTTCCTGGCAAAAAAGTCCCATGCGTTTTTCCACAAAACTTTTTCCGCCGTATCCCGTCCCAGTTTTTCCTCCAGGTACCGCCCCAGCTCCGGGACTTTTTCACATCCGTCCAGACAGGCAGGCAGATCAGCCCCGTCGAAGTCGGAGCCCAAAGCCAGGCAGTGCTCCAGTCCCAGCTCCAGAAAATGGGCGGCGTGGCGGTACACATCCTCAAACTCCGCCGCCCTCCCGTCGGAGCGCAGGAAGGGGGAGTAGTAGTTCAGTCCCACCAGTCCGCCGCGGCGGGCAATCTCCCGGGCCTGGCGGTCGGTGAGGTTCCGCTGGTGAGGGCACATGGCCCGGGCGTTGGAGTGGGAGGCCGCAACCGGGCCGTCCGTCTCCTCCATTAAGTCCCAGAACCCCCGGTCGTTCAGGTGGGAGACGTCCAGCACAATTCCCCACCGAATCAGCTCCCTCACCGCCTCCCGACCAAAGGCAGTCAGCCCGTGATCGGTCTGACTGCCAGAGCCGATGGCGTTCTCCCCGTTCCAGGTGAGGGTGACCATCACCACTCCCGCCCGTGCCAGTTCCTCTGCTCTCCCCAGGTCCCGCCCCAGAACCGCGCCATTTTCCACCGTGAGGAACAGGGCGGCCTTATCCCGCTCCCAGGCCGCCTCCGCTTCCCCGGCGGTGCGGCAGATCCGGGCCCGGTCCGCAAACCGCGCCCCCTGCCGCCGGAAACTTTCCACATGGGTGTGGAAAAATGGGAATACATCTCCCTCCGGAAGTCCGTCCGGCACAAAAATTGCACAGCACTGCGCCCAGCTCTGCCCCTGGGGGAGGCGGCACAGGGCAAAGGCGGACTGCGGGTCGTTCAACGTGTCCAAGCAGCGGCCCGGGGTCATAAATGCGGTCAAGGTATCACAGTGGAGGTCAAAAACAGCGGACATGGAATCGCTCCTTTCCTCATGTGCTTCCATCCTATGCGCCCCGCGGGCCATTGACTTCCCCAAAAAATTTGTTATGATAGGGGCAGTTTATCCCATAAGAGGCCAGGAGGCGAGCTTATGTTCCAATGGGATGCCAGAGCGCTGGAAATTTTAAATACCCTGGAGCGGGCCGGCCATCAGGCGGTGCTGGTGGGGGGCTGCGTCCGGGACGCCCTGCTGGGCAGGGAGCCCCACGACTACGACGCAGCCGTCTCCGCCCCGCCGGAGGAGATCCTGGCCGCCTGCCGTTCAAAGTTCAAATGCATCCCCACCGGCCTGGCCCACGGGACGGTGACCGTGGTCCACAACGGCCTCCCGGTGGAGGTGACCGCCTTCCGAAAGGAGGGGACCTACTCCGACCACCGGCATCCCGACCGGGTGGCGTACACCTCCCGCCTGGAGGAGGACCTGGCCCGGCGGGACTTCACCGTCAACGCCATGGCCTGGGGCCGGAGCGGCCTCATTGACCCCTTCGGCGGACAGGCGGACCTGGCCGCCGGGGTCATCCGCTGCGTGGGGGAGCCGGACCGCCGCTTCCAGGAGGACGCCCTGCGGGTGCTCCGGGGACTGCGGCTGGCCGCCCAGCTGGACTTCCGGCTGGAGGGGGAGACCGCCGCCGCCATCCGGCGGAACACCCCCCTTCTGTCCTATGTGGCCTGGGAGCGCATCCAGGCGGAATTTCTCCGTCTGCTGTGCTGTCCCGGGGCGGAGCGGATCTTACTGGACTTCCCGGAGACGGTCTGCCAGATCGTCCCGGAGCTCACCCCGGCGGTGGGCTTTGACCAGAAAAATCCCCACCACTGCTATGATGTGTACACCCACAGCGTAAAAGCTCTGGGCCGGGTGCGGCCGGAGCCCGCCCTGCGGCTGGCCGCCCTCCTCCACGACGGGGGCAAACCCGCCTGCTTCTCCCTGGACGGCCAGGGGGTGGGCCACTTCTACGGCCACGAGGGGGAGAGCGCCCGGCTGGCGGAGCAGGCCGCCGCCCGGCTGCGGCTGGACAAGGGCACCCAGGAGCGGGTGGTCACGCTGGTGGCCCGCCACGGGCTGCAGATCGAGGCCAGCCCCAGAGTGGTCCGCCGCTGGCTCCAGCGGCTGGGACCCGACCTCTTTTTCGACCTGCTGGAGCTGGAGCGGGCGGACGGCATGGCCTGCGCCCCCCGGCCCGCCCCGGAGCCCGACCGCTGCGCGCAAGCAGAAACGATGGCCCGGGAGATTCTGGCCCAAAAACCCTGCCTCACCTTGAAGGAGCTGGCGGTGAACGGCCGGGACGCCCTGGCCGCCGGCCTGTCCGGCCCCGCCGTGGGCCGGGCGCTGAACCGCCTTCTGGATCAGGTGGCGGCGGGGGACCTGCCCAACGACCGGTCCGTCCTCCTCCCCCTGCTGAACCGTGACCTCAGAGAAGAATAATGGTAATCCCGTTGTTGTGCCGCTCCCGGTCCGGGTCCTTCCGCAGGCCGTCACAGCGGCGGAACGCCTCCAGTACCGCCGGGTTGAAGATGGAGAAGTCCTCCCCATAGATCACGTCCCGGATTTCTCCCCTCCCCTTCAGGCGGGCTAAGTAAGACCGGGCCTCCACCCGGATGCGGCCGCCGGTCCCGGAGGAGCCGTAGCCGTGGATGATCTTCAGGGCGGCGCACCCCAGGGACCGGCTGTGGTGGAGCTCAAAGGTGAGGCGCTTGATGGCGGCGTTCACCGTGGGCTTGCCCAGCTCCAGGTTCACCTCCCGCAGCCGCCCGGCGGAGGCGGTCACAGGCCTCCTCCGTCCCGGAAGGCCTTGGACACCCGGTAGATCAGATACAGGTCGCTGGCCCCGTCGTACACCAGGGACGCCCCAATGAGCATGGTCATGGCCTCCATGGTCCCAAAGGGGTTCAGCAGCACCACGCCCCCCAGCACGACCGTCAAGACGGCCAGGACCAGGTCCACCCACCAGTTGGGAATCCCCAGCCGCGCCAGGCTCACCGCCCCCTGCAGGTCGATGACCCCGTGGAAGATGAGCACCGCCGCCACGCTGAACTGGATGAGGACGATCACCGACCCGGGGCTGGTGAGCAGCCACAGCCCCAGGGCCGCCAGAATCAGCCCCGGGATCAGGAACCAGGCGGGGAACCCGTCCCGCCGCTTGGCCAGCCAGGTAAACAGATAGATGAGCCCCGTCACCAGCAGGGCCGCGCCCAAAACGGTGCACAGCAGCCGGATGGACCGGTTGGGGGCCAGCACCAGCAGAAGCCCCAGCAGGAGGGTGAGCGCCGCCATGACGATGCTGCTGCGCCGCTGTTCCCGAAAAATATTGCCCATAGTTGCCTCTCTTTCTCTATCGGCTCCAGATGGTGCGGCCCCGCTGAATGGTCCGCTCCACCTGGAGTTTTTTCAGTTCTTCCGGCGGCGTTCTCAGGGGGTCGCCGGACAAAAGCACAAAGTCCGCCCGCTTGCCCGGCCGCAGGGTTCCCAGCTCCCTCTCCAGCCCATACTGGAGGGCGGCGGTCTGGGTCACCGCCCGGAGGGCCGCCTCCACCGGGATGCGCTCCTCCGCCCCCAGCACCCGGCCGGTCTTGGTCCTTCGGACGCAGGCGCACCAGATGGTCTCCAGCATATCCGGCGGAATCACCGGGGAATCCTGATGGAAGGTGAAGGGGATGCCCCAGGCCAGAGCACTCCCCGCCGGACTGATGCGGCCGGCCCGGTCCAGACCGAAGCTTTTCACATGGATCTCCCCCCAGTGGTACACATGGGCCACAAAGAAGGAGGGGATCACCCCCAGGGTCTTCACCCGCTCCAGCTGGTCCAGGCCCAGCAGCTGGGCGTGGATCATCACCGGGCGGCACAGCTTTTTGCCCGCCTCCCGCTCCGCCTGGGCCAGGAGGGTCAGATACTGCTCCGCCGCCCGGTCCCCGTTGCAGTGGGCCAGCAGCTGGGCGTCCCGGTCCAGGGCCTGCCGGAAGGCCGACAGCACCTGGCCGTCCGTCATGGTGGAGGTCCCACAGCCGCCCCCCGCATAGGGCTCCCGCACCCAGGCGGTGCCCCCCTGGGGGGAGCCGTCCAGAAAGATCTTCATGCCCGCCGCCCGGAAGGTTCCAGGCGAGGCGCTCACCCCCTGGGCAAACTGTCCCCGGAGGCGGTCATAGTCCGCCGGGGGGACGTAGGCGTTCACATCCAGGTACAAGAGCCCCCGCCGCAAGATCTCCCGGTACACCGGGGCCATCACCGGCTGGAGCAGCCCCTCCTGGGCGGTGGCGATGCCGTGGGAGGCGTACTCCTCCTGGGCCCCCTGAAAGGCCCTCAGCACGTCCTCCAGGCCCTCCATGGGAATCCGGCCCAGCAGGTCCAGGAAGGGGTTCTCCTCCCCCCGGCCGGTGAGCTCCCCCTGCCCGTCCCGCTCCAGGCCACAGTCCCCGTTCAGCGCCCCCAGCCGCTCCAGGGCCAGGGTGTTGAACACCCCCGCGTGGCCGGAGGCGTGCTGGATGACCACCGGGTTGTTGGGACAGGCCCGGTCCAGGCAGAAGCGGTCGGGGGCCGCCCCCTCCGCCAGGGCGTTCTGGTCGTAGCCGGTACCCTTGACCCACTCCCCGGGCTGAACGCCCCGCTCCTGAACGTGCCTGCTCAGCCGGTCCGCGATCTCCCCCCAGCCGGCGCACTCCCCCAGGGGGACCTGGAGGCGGGCGTAGGCGCAGGCCAGCAGGTGGCTGTGGGGGTCCAAAAAGGCGGGCAGGAGGGCCCGGCCCTCCAGGTCCACCCGGCGGGCCCCGGGACCGGCCAGCCGCTCCGCCTCCTCCCGGTCCCCCACATAGGCGATCCGTCCGCCCCGCTCCACCAGGGCCTGGGCATACCGGGGCTCCTCCAGGGTCACGATGGGCCCGCCAAAGTAAAGGGTGGTCTCCATGGCTCCGCCTCCTGTTTCATTTGCCCTGATTGTATCACGGTTCCCGTGTACAAACAAGGGCCCGTCGGTGTCTAGTGTGTCCGATTTTTCCCCTATATTTCACACTTGCTCCTCCCGGCGAGCTTCGAAACACAAAACGGCCGTCCCGGTTGGGACGGCCGTTTTTATGGAGCGGTTGCCTTACAGCAGATCCTCCTCGTTGACGATCTGCGCCTTGATCAGGTTGGTGGAGCCGCTGCGGCCCAGGGGCACGCCGGCGGTGATGACCACGGTGTCCCCGTTCTGGACCAGCCCCTCCTTCAGGGCCACCTCCACAGACATGGAGAAGATCCGGTCGGTGGAGGTCACCTCGCCGGTGAGGAAGGGGATGATGCCCCAGGAAATGGCCAGCTGGCGGCGCACCTTCTCGTGCATGGTGAGGGCGGCCACCGGGCAGGAGGGGCGGAACCGGCAGATCATCCGGGCGGTGCGGCCGGAGCTGGTGGCCACCAGAATGGCCTTGGCATCCAGATCCTTGGCGGTGAGGCAGCAGGTGTGGGTGATGGCGTCGTCGATGTTGGAGGCGGACACCCCCATCATCTTCTCAAAGCGGCGCCAGTAGTGGATGGACTGTTCGGCCTCCTCCACGATGCCCACCATGGCGGACAGGGCCTCCACCGGGTAGTTGCCGTTGGCAGTCTCGCCGGAGAGCATGACGCAGCTGGTGCCGTCAAAGACGGCGTTGGCCACGTCGGACACCTCGGCGCGGGTGGGGCGGGGGTTGCGGATCATGGAGTCCAGCATCTGGGTGGCGGTGATCACCGGCTTGCCCAGGCGCAGGCCCTTGCGGATGATCTGCTTCTGCAGGATGGGCACCCGGGCGGCGGGGATCTCCACGCCCAGGTCGCCCCGGGCCACCATGACGCCGTCGGCGGCCGCCAGGATCTCGTCGATGTTGTCCACGCCCTCCTGGTTCTCGATCTTGGCGATGATCTTCACGTCCTGGCCGCCGAACTGGTCCAGCACCTCCCGGACCGCCTGGACGTCGGCGGCCCGGCGGACAAAGGAGGCGGCGATGAAGTCAAAGTCGTGCTCCACCCCGAACTTGATGTCGCTGACGTCCTTCTCGGTGAGGGCGGGCAGGTGGATCTTCACGCCGGGGATGTTGATGCTCTTGTTGGCGGACAGGGTACCGCCGTTTTCCACGGTACAGTGGATGTCCTGGCCCTCAATGCGGTCCACCTTCAGGGCCACCAGGCCGTCGTCAATGAGGATCTCCTGGCCGGGGCCCACCTCCTTGTGGAGATTGGGGTAGGTGACGGAGACCAGCCCGGCATTGCCCGCCGCCTCCCGGGTGGTCAGGGTGAAGGAGGCGCCCGCCTCCAGGGTAATCGATTTGGTATCAAAGCTCTTGATGCGGATCTCCGGGCCCTTGGTGTCCAGAATGGTGGCCACCGGACGGCTCATGGCGTCCCGGACGTTGTTCAGCTTGTTCAGGCGCTGCAGATGCTCCTCGTGGTCGCCGTGGGAAAAGTTGAAGCGCGCCGCGTCCATGCCGGCACGGATCAGCTTGCGGATCAGCTCCTCGTCGTCCACCGCGGGGCCAAGGGTGCAAATCACTTTTGTTTTTCTCAAAGTCATACAATTCTTCCTCCTACGGGAATTTGATTCTTTTTTTCTCTTCTTTTCCATGTTAATCATACTAGACGGGCATGGGGTTTGACTAGGGGAAAAACGATGAAAAAAGCCGTCCGAAGCCCATAAAAATCAGGCAAAGCGGTACGTTGCGCCTCCGCTTTGCCTGTATTTTACGCCGATTTTATCGATACGAATCAGCCAGCTCCTTAAATTTCGGCAGCGCCCGCTCAATCATCTCGGTCTGGACGCAGTAGGCCAGCCGGAAGTGGCCGGGAGCGCCGAAGCCGGAGCCGGGCACCAGCAGCAGGTCGAACTGCTTGGCCCGCTCGCTGAAGGCCATGTCGTCGCTCTCCAGGCTGCGGGGGAACAGGTAGAAGGCCCCGCCGGGCTCGGCCACATGGTAGCCCATCTCCCGGAGGGCGGACACCAGAAGCTTGCAGTTGTGCTCGTATACCGACAGGTCGGAGGTCAAATCGCAGCACAGGGAGGTCACCTGCTGGAACAGGCTGGGGGCGTTCACATAGCCCAGAGAGCGCCCGGCCCCCGCCACGGCGGCGTAAACCTCCTTGGAGTCGGTGACCTTGCCGGGGACCAGCACATAGCCCAGGCGCTCGCCGGGGAGGGAGAGGGACTTGCTGAAGGAGTAGCACACGATGGTGTCGTCGTACAGATGGGGAATCCAGGGGGCCTTCACGCCGGAGAACACGATCTCCCGGTAGGGCTCGTCGGAGATGAGGTAGATGGGGTGGCCGTACTCGGCCTCCTTCTTTCTCAAAATGTCCGCCAGCCGCTCCAGGGTCTCCTGGGAGTAGACCACGCCGGAGGGGTTGTTGGGGCTGTTCACCACCACGCCCTTGGTGTGAGGGGTGAGGGCCTGCTCAAAGGCGGCGAAGTCGATCTGGAAGTGCTCGATCTCCGGGGGGATGAGCACCATCTTGGCTCCGGCCCCCTCGATGAACACCTTGTACTCGGGGAAGTAGGGGGCGAAGACGATGAACTCGTCCTCCGGGCAGGTGAGGCCGTTGAACACGCAGCACAGGGAGGCTGCCGCGCCCACGGTGAGGTAGAACTGATCGGCGGTGTAGTCCCCGCCGAAGCGCCGGTTCAGGGAATCGGCAAACCGCTGCCGGGCGGCGGCGTCCCCCTGGGCGCTGGTGTAGCAGTGGATCAGGTCGGGCTGCTCCTGCAAAATGCGGATAGCCGTCTCATTCACCTGGGGAGGGGCGGGGACGCTGGGGTTGCCCAGGGAGAAGTCATACACGTTCTCCCGGCCGACGACGGCGGCCCGCTGGTTGCCGTACTCAAACAGCTCCCGGATCACAGAGCGGGCGGTGCCCAGCCCAAGCATGCGTTTGGAAACCATGACACAAAACCTCCTGGAAATCGAAATTTACCAAATTTGCAGCCGCGGGCAGAAAAAAGCTCCCTGCGGCAGGATGGATTTGGTCTTATTATAGCACGACTGTTTAACGCTGTAAAGCGTCGATTTCTCCTCTGTTTTTCGCATTTTTTCCCCGACTTTCCCCAATATACCAGGCAAAATGTTTTCCGTTTCTTTGATCTTACCAAATTTTAACATTCTTTGTTGTGCAATTTTTCCGATTTACAAACTGCACAAATGTCACTATAATCAAAAATACAGAAAGGTCCTTGGCACATTTGCCCTGGGAACAGCCTCCGGTCGAGGCTGCTTCCCTGCGAACAGCCAAACATTTTTCAACGCAGAGGGGCGGTGATCGTATGAAAATCCTGACCGGCAAATCCATTTTGGATCAGGTTGCCTACGGTCCCCTTCGGGTTTACCACCGCCAGCCTTTCCAGCTGGACTTCCTCTCCCACCTCTCCTCGGGGGATGAGGTCCTCCGGTTCCAGGCCGCCCAGCGCCGGGCGGTGCTCCAGCTGGCCGATCTGTACGACCAGGCCGCGCTGGTGGTGGGTCCGCAGGCGGCATCCATCTTTGCCATCCACGCCATGCTGCTGGAGGACACCTCCTTTGTGGACAGTATTTTATCTATCATTCAGACTCAATACACCACCGCGGAATACGCCGTTCAGGTGGCAGGGACCAGTTATTCTGCCGCCTTTGCCGCCCTGGACAACCCCTACATGGCGGCCCGCGGGGCCGACCTGCGGGACATCTCCAATCGGGTGATCCGCCTGCTTTTGGGGCAGAAGACCCCCGATCCCCTGGGGAACCGGCCGGCGATCCTGGTGTCCGACGAGCTCCTCCCCAGCGAGGTGATGGCCCTGGACCGGAAAAAACTGCTGGGTCTGGTCACCTGGCACGGGAGTACCGACAGCCACACCACCATGCTGCTTCGCCTGATGAACATCCCCGGCCTGGCCCAGACTGACATCGGCCAGGAGTGGGACGGCCACCAGGCCCTCCTGGACGGCTCCGCCCAGAGCCTGTACTTAGACCCGGACAAACAGCTGGTGGTGGATATGGGGTTCGGTCCTTCCAAGAATACCAAACGCTCATCCATTATCTTACCAGCCCAGTAAACAGACGCAATGATCAAAATTTAGGCCACCCTGAAACAAAATAGTTTCAGGGTGGCTTCTTTATGATTCAAAAAATACAATATACAATGTCTCTAAATACATTAAAAGCGGTATTGAGCGTTCCAACACCTTGGCTATCTTTGTCCACCTGTCATCTAAGCCACCATAGCAATCTTTCCGAATTATTGGTATCATAATCAGCGATGGGGTTAGTAAAATAAGAGGTAGTCCGAGCAGAATATATGAACGTACTGGAGCAATTAGCCGAGGAACCAATAATTCCACTAAGATTACAGTCCCTACTCCTAAAATATAAAGTATTATTAGCCATAGCATACACTTTATATAAGATTTTTTCATATTTTCTTGCTTCCCCTCAAATATACACAGGTCAAATAGTGTATTACTTCATTATAATTGTGTCTGTTTTGACATCCGTACTTCCATCAATGTATTCAGTAACCACTTTAAAATGAATTTTCTCGCTTACACAGTGTCTATTTGTCTCATCTAACCGATCAACCTGATATCGGTATTCATGCCGACTGGAAACTGTAACCGTATAAAAAATATCATCATCCAATAAAACAGTTTTCAAAGAAGTATAGAAAAGAGCTAATTGTGACACAACCCGTGTAATATATGGGGCCATTGATACATCATCCAAATGTCCCGGAATAGCAGCCGCTACCACACCAAGCAAACCTGCACCAACCACCTCTGCTACTACCGCTGCTTCATAATCTTCGACAGTAAAACTCCTCACAGACTCCACTTTATAATCTGGGGACGAATACTCCGTCACATAATAATAACGGTTGTTATGTGGCTCAATTTCATTTCCATTTGGCATCTTTGCTGCAAAACCGGAGGACACCACTCCCAAAGTCATCGCTAATACTAAAAAGATAGACACAATTCGCTTTTTCATATTTAAAATACTCCTTTCACCACTCAAATACAAGTCATTTCATGCCATGATTTACGCTTTCTTTTCAGACGACAGGATCGTCTGCGTTTCCGACGCGCCGCCCGACCAGGCCGTCACCTCTGCCTTGGCCCGATAGGTCCTGCCTGCGGTCACCGTCTTCGTCTCAGACACCGAGGCCCGCCTGCCGTCGGATTCATCGGACCACGTTGCAACCGTTTCCCAGCTGCTTCCGGATTTCTCCTGGAGCTCAACCACGATGCGGCAGCGGTCCGCCACTCCGGTTTGCCCGGTGACCCACCCATTCACAGCGGCCACACCCGCAGAGATGTCAAAGGTCAAAGACTTCCCTCTTATGAACAATGCATAGGGTGTGATCTCCCCCTGACCGGGCGGGTCAGGGAGCGCCGCCGCCGATACGCCGGGGACCATGCCGCCGCACAGGCAGAGGGATACACACAGGGCCGGAAGGAACGCTTTTTTGTGGAACACTGGAACCACATCCTTTCTTTGGCTTCTACTATATATAACCATCGGCAGCGCCGATTTTGGACACTGTTTTTAAAAATTTTTCCGGCCTGTTGATGAAACAACCCAAAGCCTTGTGCTGCAAGGCTTTGGGCTGTTTTTGTTTTATTGGATCCCTTCCGCGACCCGCTCCAATTCCTCCATGGGAATGGTCCCGGACAAGAGATACACAAACGGTCCCTCCGTCCAGTGGATCGTGCGGTCCACGCCTTTCACGATCCCCAGGGCTTCCGTGCCATGGACCGTCAGGTCAAAGACCTCCGCGTCCTCCGTATCCAGTCCAAGCTGCATTTCCACGCCATCTGCAACCAGGGTCTGACTGAATTCCACAAACGCTCCGTCCGGCGATTCATAATACACATAACATGCTGTCGCACTCTGCTCCCGGCCGGTCTCCTCCATCCCCTCCGGCAGATAGGTGAACGTCAGGTCTCCCGGCTCGTCTGCGGCGGGCGAATCCGAGGTATAGGTAAACTCGGTAAAATCCCGGAGCACCTGCACCACCACCTGGATCACCCGCTCCCGGAAGGCGGCGTCCACGGTCATCAGGCAGGAGAAGGACAGGGTGAGGAACACCAGGGCGAAGGCCGCCGCCCGGCGGCCATAGCGGAGGGCAGAATTGACGGCGGGGGACCGCCGCTGCCGCCGCAGCAGCTTTTCCACCTTCCGGCGGAACTTTGGGGAAAATTCGTGCTCGGGGGCCTGTTCCGGGAGGGCGGAGAGCCACAGCTCACCCGCCTCCGGGGCGTACCGGTCCAGCAGTCCGTCCAGCTCGTCTCTCATACCTCCACCCCCTCATCCTTCAGCGCCTGGCGCAGCTTCTCCTTGGCCCGCTGGAGGGTGCGGGCCACATTGCCCTGGGTCATCCCCAGCAGGGCGGCGATCTCCCGGTCGGAGTACCCCTGCCAGTGCTTGAGCAGAATCAGCTCCTGGTACCGGGGCGGCAGGGCGGCAATGGCCCGGGCCACGGCGCTTCCCTCCTCCAGGACCTCCATCCGGTCCTCCCCGGGCAGCAGCTCCTCCATCAGGGGCAGGCTCCCCCGCCGCTTTTTCCGGTTGTACTCGTTGATGGAGATCCTCTCAACCATAATAACCACCAGGGCCCGGGTTTTTGGACACTCCGGGTCGGAAATTTTTTCGATGTGATTCGCCACACGGACGAAGGCCTCGTGGACTGCGTCCTCCGCGTCCCGGTCGTTGCCCAATATCTGCCTGGCCCGGTAAAACATCAGGTTCTTGTACTTCTCATAGATTCGCTCAAACTTGGACCGGTCCTCGGGCGCGTCAATCATGGCCAGATAGATCAGCATGGACCTGTTCCACCCCCTCGGGCTAAAAAAGGCCCTGGAGCGGCGTTTGCTTCCTCTCCAGGGCCGGTTTGCTTGTCGGAACCGCAGGTCTCAGCGCTTGCGGTTGAAAATGCGCTCCAGAATGTCCCAGTCGTCGTCGCTGACGGCGGCCTTCTCGGCCTCGGGCTCCTGCGCGGGGGCGGGGGCGGCGGGCTGAGCCGCTCCGGCGGCGCGCTGCTCCTCCACACGGGCTCCGGCGCTGGTGAAGGGCTTGCTGCTGGCGGCCGCGGCGGGGGCGGCGGCGGGCTGCTCCTCCTTCTCGTCAAAGCCGGTGGCGATGACGGTGACCCGCAGCTCGTCCTCCAGGGTGTCGTCAAAGGCGGCGCCGAAGATGATGTTGGCCTCGGGGTGGGCGGCCTCCTGCACCAGATTGGCGGCGGTCTCCACCTCCTCCAGGCCGATGTCCATGGAGCCGGTGACGTTGATGAGCACGCCCTTGGCTCCGTTGATGGAGGTCTCCAGCAGGGGGCTGGAGATGGCCATCTTGGCGGCCTCCTCGGCCTTGTTCTTGCCGGCGGCCCGGCCCACGCCCATATGGGCCCGGCCGGCGTCCTTCATGACGGCGGACACGTCGGCGAAGTCCAGGTTGATGAACCCGGTGTTTTTGATCAGGTCGGAGATGGACTGGACCGCCTGCTGCAGCACGTCGTCGGCGATCTCGAAGGCGTTGAGCATGGTGATCTTCTGGTCGGTGGCCAGCTTCAGCCGCTCGTTGGGGATGATGACCAGGGAGTCCACCTTGTTGCGCAGCTCGTTGATACCCCCCTCGGCCTGCTTCATCCGGCGCATGCCCTCAAAGCGGAAGGGCTTCGTCACCACGCCCACGGTGAGGATGCCCAGCTCCTTGGCGATGTCGGCCACGATGGGAGCCGCGCCGGTGCCGGTGCCGCCGCCCATGCCGGCGGTGATGAACACCATATCCGCGTCCTCCAGTGCCTTGGAGATCTGGTTGCGGTTCTCCTCGGCGGACTTGCGGCCCACCTCCGGGTCGGAGCCCGCCCCCTGTCCATTGGTGAGCTTCTCGCCAATCTGGATCTTATAAGTAGCCGCCGACACGGAAAGCGCCTGCTTATCCGTGTTGATGGCAATAAAGTCAACTCCCTTTGTGCCGGTGCGCACCATGCGGTTGACCACGTTGTTTCCGCCGCCGCCCACACCGATCACTTTGATATTTACCACGCTGTCGGGACCCATGTCCATTCCGAAGGCCATTGTCGTTCCTCCTAAGTACAAAGTCAAAATCCCCCACAAGCCTACTTCTTGTGGTCGGAAGAATTGCAAAGTCGATATTTTGTTTTATTGTATCGCTCTTTCTCAGGCAGGTCAAGAGAAAAAGGCGGAATTACAGAAACTTTCCAGCTCAGCTCGCGGAAAATACCTTTTCGTCCAGCCGGCCGCCCCCATCAGAGCAATCAAACATTCTGATGGGTGATTTAACTGAATGAGAACAGCTCAGGACGGCCTCTCAGCTTTCCGCCGGAGTAAAGATCGCGTCCGCCATCTCCTGAGTCAGATCCATGGTGCCGGCGGCCTGGGGCCCCCGGGTCTGGAGGGTATCCTCCACCGCCGCCGAGAGTACCGCCAGGGAGTGGGCCATATCCTCCCCCAGGGGCAGGCGCGCGTCAAAATTCTCCCGGTAGCGCATTCCCACCCAGGTGGAGTGGGTCAGGTCAATGGAGGAGACCTGATCCAGCTCCCCAGCCGCCTCTAGGGCGGAGAGCAGCTCCTTCAGCGTGGCCAGCCGGGACTGCTGCTCCTGGGGCACCGCCAGCATGGTCCCCGCCTGGGGGGCCAGAACCGTCAGCCCGGTGACGGACAGCACTCCGCTCCCCTCCGGCGCCGCCTCCAGCAGCTTGCCGCTGGCGCTGATGAGCCAGGGCTGATCGGCCAGAGCGGGGAGCTCCTCCCCCTCTGCCTGGGAGCTGTCCCCCTGGGCGGAGCTGTCCGCCTCCCCGCCGTCCCCGGACCCGTCCGCCGCCGGCTCCGCCTGCGCCGAATCGTCCCGATAGACCTCCACCTGGGCGGCGGCGGAGATCTCCGTCACCTGGATGGTGAGCGTGCTGGGCAGCCCCCGCTGGGGAGATACCTCCCCCACATAGGGCAGCCGCTGCAAAATCTGCTGGCTGATCTGGTTTTTGTTCATCTGAAACAGGTTGTCGCCGATCTGGACCCCGGAGGCGTCGATGACCTCCTGGGCGGTGTAGCGGCTGTTGCCCACCACCGCAATGGTCTCCACCTGAAAAAAGACGGTGGCCCCCAAGGTGGCGGCGGCCACCAGGGCCGCCCCGCACAGCAGCTTGAACAGCAGGCCGAACCGCCGCCGGCCCCGTTTCCGTTTTCGGTTGTGCCGCATTGACGCCATAGGTGTTCTCCTGCCGCCGCCCCGCGCGGGAGCGGCGTCTTTTTATCTCAGTGTATCAGCCGGACCTGCGCCCCCAGGGCGGTCAGCTGTCCCTCCAGGTCCTCGTAACCCCGGCGGATGTGCTCCAGGCCGCTCACCTGGCTCACCCCCTCCGCCCCCAGGGCGGCCACCACCAGGGCGGCTCCGCCCCTCAGGTCGGTGCTGTGCACCTTGGCGGCGTGGAGGGGCCGACCGGTGACCACCGCCACCCGCCCCGCCAGCTGGATGTCGGCCCCCATCCGGGAGAGCTCATCCACATGCCGGTACCGGCTGTCAAACATATTCTCTACAAACATGGTGGTGCCGGTCCCCCCGGCCAGGGCGGCCATGAGCACCGCCTGGGCGTCGGTGGGAAAGCCGGGATAGGGGGCGGTGCGCACCGGACGGATTCCCCTCAGCCGTCCCCGGCTGTTCAGGGCAATCCGGTCCCCCAGAATCTTGATTTCACAGCCCGCCTCCTGGAGGCAGGCGGTCACCGCCGCCAGGCTGGACGCTTCCGCCCCCTCCAGCTCCAGCCGTCCGCCGGCGGTCCCCGCCGCGCATAAGTACGTGGCCGCCGCGATGCGGTCCCCCATGACGGTGTGCTCCGCCGGGTGGAGGGGAGCCCCCCCTTCCACTGCGACCACCGGGCTGCCCGCGCCGGACACCCGGGCCCCCATGGCGTTGAGGAAGTTCTGCAGGTCCACGATCTCCGGCTCCCGGGCCGCCCCCACGATGGTGGTGGTCCCCCGGGCCCCGCAGGCGGCCAGCATGGCGTTTTCCGTGGCCCCCACGCTGGGGATGGACAGGCACAGCTCCCGCCCCACCAGGCCGCTCCCCACTGTGCAGCGCAGGCGGCCCTGCTCCTCCACGATCTCCGCCCCCAGGCTCCGCAGCGCGGCCAGGTGCAGGTCGATGGGGCGGGGCCCCAGCTCGCAGCCCCCGGGGTAACTCAGCTCCGCCCGGCCCAGCCGGGCCAGCATGGCCCCCAGGAAAATGACCGAGGAGCGCATCTCCCGCATCAGCGGGTCCGGAATGGTCCAGCCCGTGGGCTGGGAGGCGTCCACCAGCAGGGTCTTTTCCTCCCGCTCCACCCCGCAGCCCAGCAGCCGCAGGATCTTCCCAGTGGCCTCCACGTCGGACAGGCGGGGACAGTTGTGGAGGATGCTCTGGCCCGGAGCCAGAAGGGCGGCGGCCAGGATGGGCAGAACGCTGTTTTTCGCCCCCTGGACCCTCAGCCGTCCGGAGAGCGGCACGCCGCCGCGAATTTCAAGATGACTCATGGGATAGCCTCCAATTATATGTTGGATTCAGGCTATCCTATGCCCAAACGCAAAAATTGGTTTCCCCTCTCAGGGACAGGCCGCCCGCGGGACTCCCACCCGGGCGGCAGGCGGCGGAACGCCGCCCCTACTTTTTCAAAAGACCCGCCAGGGTCTGATAGATCTTCTCCCCCGCATCGGGCACCGCCATGGAGTTCAGGGCCCGGATCATGGAATCCCGCCTGGCCGGGTCCCGCAGCAGGGCGGAGGCCTGGTCGTAGAGCTCCATGCCGGGGCAGTCCTTCTCCAGCAGCAGCACCGCCGCCCCCTGCCCGGACAGCACCCGGGCGTTCTTCTCCTGGTGGTTGGCGGTGACGTTGGGAGAGGGCACCAGGATGGACGGCTTGGCAATGGCGGTGAGCTCCGAGATGGTGGAGGCCCCCGCCCGGCACACCACCACGTCGGCGGCCGCCATCACCAGGGGCATGTCGTAGATATACTCCCGCACCTCGATGCCGGTGCCCTCCAGCTTCACGCCCCGGCGGAGCAGCTCCTCCTGCATCCAGGCGAAGTCCCGGCCCGCCCCGTGGATGTGGCGGAAGGGAGCGCCCTCCTTCGCCTCCCGCTCCAGGAAGTCCACCATGCGGCGGTTCATCACCTCCGCCCCCAGGGACCCCCAGTAGGACAGGAGCAGGGGCCGGCCGTCGGCCAGGCCCAGCTTCTCCCGGGCCTCCTGCCGGGTGTAGCGGAAGAAGTCCCCCCGCACCGGGGTGCCGGTGACCACCACCCGCTCCGGGTGGTCGTAGTGGGCGCGGCTCTCCTCAAAGCCCACCATCACACAGTCCACCACCTTGCTCAGGGCCTTGGTGGTGAGGCCGGGGACGGCGTTGGACTCGTGGACGGCGGTGGGGATCTTCCGGCGGGCGGCCTCCTTGACCACGGGGAAGGAGGCGTAGCCCCCGGTGCCCACCACCAGGTCGGGCTTGAAATCGTCCAGAATGCGCCGGGCCTGCCCCTTGGACTTCTGCATGTTCATCAGGGTCCCAAAGTTGTGGGCGATGTCCGCCGGGGCCAGAGAGCGGTGGAAGTTGGTGATGGTCACCGTCTCGATGGGATAGCCCTCCTTGGGCACCAGACGGGTCTCCATCCCCCCGTCCGCCCCCACAAAGAGCACCCGGCAGCCCGGGTTGCGCTCCTGAAAGATGCGGGCCAGGGCCACCGCCGGATTCACATGCCCGGCCGTCCCGCCACAGGTAAACAGAATGTTCATGCAAACACCTCGTTTGAATTAGGAATTAGGAATTCTCTCACCGCCGTATACGTTCAAACCTGCTTGGGAGACAGTCACCCAATTCTTCATTCTTAATTCTTCATTTCCCTCAGTCGTTTTTCGGCGCCCGGATCTGCCGGGAGATACTCAGCACCATCCCCATCTCCGCCAGCTGGATCATCAGGGCGGTGCCGCCGTAGCTGAAGAAGGGCAGGGAGATGCCGGTGTTGGGGATCAGGTTGGTGACCACCCCGATGTTCAGAAACACCTGGACGGCAAACAGCGTGATAATTCCAACAACCGTCAGCGCCCCGAACTTATCCCGGGCGTGGAGGGCCAGCCAGTAGCCCCGCAGGATCAGCAGGGCAAACAGGGTCAGCACCAGCAGTCCTCCCAAAAAGCCCAGTTCCTCCACCACAATGGGAAACACAAAGTCATTTTCCGGCTCCGGGATGTAAAGCATTTTCTGCATGCTGTTGCCCAGCCCACGCCCCAGTAAACCGCCGGAACCCATGGCAATCAGGGCCTGCCGGGTCTGATAGGCCAAGTCCTCCCATGTGCCCTGCCAAAGCTGGATACGGGCCAGCATGTAGGGATTCAGGGCAATGACTACCAATCCCATCAGAAGCACCACTACGCCTCCGGCTGCAAACCAGCCCAGATGGATACCAGCGGCAAAGAGCACCGACGCGCCTCCCGCCAGGATCAGCAATGCGCCGGACAGGTGGGTCTGAAAGACCACCAAGCCAGCCACGATCCCCAGAATCACCATGTAGGGCAGCAGCTCAATAAAGCCAATCCGGTCCAGCAGATTGTAGAACCGGCCAAAAAAGGAGCGGTTTTTATAGCGCTTGTGCTTCTCCGTGTCCCGCTTGCACAGCCGGGCGGCAAAGAACAGGATGACCGAAATTTTAGCGAACTCCGAGGGCTGAAACTCGATGCCCAGCCGCAGCCACCGGCGGGCGCCGCCGTGCTCCACTCCCAAGGGAGTATAGATCAAAATCAGCAGGAAGATAGATCCCACCAGCGCGATGGGGGCCATCCACCGGAAGGTCTGGTAGTTGATCTTGGAGACCACATACATGGCCGCCACTCCCACCCCGGCGAACATGGCCTGACGGGTAATGTAGATCAGCGGGTCCCCGTCGTTGTAGTAGGCGGTGGCGTAGGAGGCGGAGAACATCATAATCAGGCCGATGCCCAGCAGAAGGAGCACCAGCATCAGGAAGGGCAGGTCCATAGGGCCCCGGGCCAGCTGTTCATCGACGGTCAAATCACGTTTGGGCTTTCGGGCCATGGACTGCCTCCTTACTCTCATGTTTTGATACAGACGGGATTTTGCCACAGACAGATTACTATTAGTATTGCCTTTTAGCCGGGGAATTTCGCCGCCGGGGCGGCGAAATTCCCCTCCTGCAAAGGCTTTCCAATTACATGGGATACCGATTCATGACCCCCAGGAACGCCAGCAGGCACAGTACCAGGGTGATCCCGGAAAAGACGCAGAACAGCTTGGTCTCGCTCCAGCCCCCCATCTCCAGATGGTGGTGGAGGGGCGCCATGCGGAAGAACCGCTTGCCGCCGGTCTTTTTGAAGTATACAACCTGGATAATATCGGACAGAACCTCCAGGACGTAGATGAGTCCCACAATGGGGATCATCAGGGGCAGGTCCAGGGCGAAGGCCAGGCCGCACACCGCGCCCCCCAGGAACAGGGAGCCCGTGTCCCCCATGAACACCTTGGCCGGGTGGAAGTTATAGATAAGGAAGGCGGACAGCCCCCCCGCCAGGGCGGCGGACACGATGACCAGGTCGGTGCGGCCGTACCAGGCGGACACCGCCACATAGCAGAGCATCACCGGGATGGTCACGCCGGTGGCCAGGCCGTCCACCCCGTCGGTGAGGTTGACGGCGTTCACCGTCCCCACCATGACGAAGGCGGCAAAGACCATGTACACGATCCAGGGGATGCCCACGATCTCCACATTCAGGAAGGGGATATACAGGTCCGGGGTGAGGTAGCCGTCCCGGCGCATCAGGATGACAAACACAATGGCCGCTGCCAGCTGAAGGAAAAATTTCTGGGGGGCGGTCAGCCCCTCGTTGGCGTGGTGGCGCAGCTTCTGAAAATCGTCCACAAAGCCGATGGCCCCGAACACCAGGGCGAAGAGGAACACCACCAGATGGTTGTGGAGGCCCCTCTGGAGATCCCCCCAGCCGGCGGTGAGCACGGCGATTCCAATGCCCAGAATAAACATCAGGCCGCCCATGGTGGGGGTGCCCTGCTTGGACATGTGCCAGGTGGGCCCATCCTCCCGGATGGACTGCCCCGCCTTCAGGCGGCGGAGAATGGGAATCAGGATCTGCCCGGCGATGGCGGTGACGCCAAAGGCCACAATAAAACTGAGGATATATGTCATCGGTCAAACCTCCAGGAGTTTTCTTTCTCTTGGGCACGCCAATGGGTCGGTTGGCAAACTGGTATTATACTACACCCGCCGGAAAATTTCCAGCCCTTTCCCGCCGCTTGGCCTGTTTTTCAAAATATTCCGCCACGATCTCCCGCTCATCCATGGGGTACTGCACCCCGTTTACCTCCTGATAGGTCTCATGTCCCTTGCCTGCCAGGACGATCACGTCCCCCGGCCGCCCCTGGGCCAGGGCCCAGCGGATGGCCTGGGGCCGGTCGGGCTCGATGTGGATCTCGCCCCCCGGGCCGCCCATGCCGGCCAGGATGTCCTCCAGAATCGCCCAGGGGTCCTCGGTGCGGGGGTTGTCGGAGGTGACCACCGCCACGTCGGCCAGCTCCCGGACCACCGCCCCCATGAGGGGCCGCTTGGTCCGGTCCCGGTCGCCGCCGCAGCCGAACAGGCAGACCAGCCGCCCCGCCGTAAAGTCCCGGGCGGTGAGGAGCACATTCTCCAGGGCGTTGGGGCTGTGGGCGTAGTCGATGAGCACCGTGTAGGCGGTGGGGGTGGGAACCACCTCCACCCGCCCCTTTACCCCCCGGGCGCAGCGCAGGGCGGCGGCGATCTCCCCCAGCTCCAGCCCCAGGCACAGTCCGCAGGAGGCGGCGGCCAGGGCGTTGTAGATGGTGAAGCCCCCGGGGATGGGCAGGTGGATGCGCTGGATGTCCTGTCTGGACACCGCCTCGAACTCCACATGTCCCGGGAAAAGGCGGATATTCTTGGCGGTCAGGTCGGCGGCGTCCTTGTTCTCCGAGTAGGTGAACACGGGGCAGGAGAGCCGCTCCCGGTACCAGCGGCCCGCCTCGTCGTCCAAATTGAGGACTGCCGTCTCACACTGCCGGAACAGCAGGCCCTTGGCGTCCCGGTACTCCTCCATGGTGTGGTGGTAGTCCAGGTGGTCCTGGGTGAGATTGGTGAACACCCCGGCGGCGAAGGTCAATCCCTCCACCCGGTGCTGGACCAGGGCGTGGGAGGACACCTCCATCACCACATGGGTGCACCCCGCGTCCGCCATCTGCCGCAGCAGCTGCTGAACCTCGTAGCTCTCCGGGGTAGTGCGGTGGGCGGGAAGGCGAAGGGCGCCGATCTGGTTTTCGATGGTGCCGATGAGGCCCGCCTTGGTCCCCAGCACCCGCTCCAGCAGGTCTTTGATGAGACAGGTGGTGGTGGTCTTGCCGTTGGTGCCGGTGACCCCCACCAGGGTGAGCTTCCGGGCCGGATGGCCGAACCAGTTGGCGGAGGCAAGAGCCAGGGCCCGCCGGGCGTCGGGGGTCGCCAGCCAGGGCCCTTCCCCCTCCGGGGGCGTCTCACACAGGACGGCGGCCGCCCCCTTTTCCAGAGCCTCCCGGATAAACCGCGCCCCGTCGGTCCTGGCCCCGGGCAGGGCCACGAACAGGGCCCCGGGCTCCAGGGTCCGGGTGTCGTAGGATAAGGAAGAAATTTCCATATCCTCGGTAAAATGCTCCCCCGCGAGGGGGACGCCGTGCAGCAGATTCCACAGCTTCAAAGTTGTCACCCCTCACGGGTGCGGTTTCATTCTCTCTAAATTTTGCGCATTGGGCCTTCCGGCCCTCTTGGGAACACCGTCTAATCCAGTCCGGCGTAGCCGTCCTCCACCACGGTGGAGAACTGTACGTCGATCACCGTGCCGATGGCCGCGGTCTCCCCGCCGGCCACGCTCTGGCTCTGGGCCCGGGAGGAGTTGGTGTAGAAGGTGCTGGTACCGGTGGCCCGCATGAAGAAGCCGGCCGCCTCCAGGGCGTTCTTGGCCGCCTCATAGCTCTGTCCCACCACGTTGGGCACCGTCCCCGTCTCCTCGGGGGCGGCTCCGCCCAGGTAGAGGATCACGGTGGACCCGCCCGGTACGGCGGAGTTGGCGGCGGGCACCTGGCTGGTGACCACATCCCCCTCCCCGATGGTCCGGTAGCTCAGTCCCTTATTGCTCAGCCTGGCCTCCGCGTCGGCCACGGTGTATCCGGTCACCTGGGGGGTGGTCACGTCCACGGCGGCGGACTCCTCCGCCGTGTACTGCTTCTCCACATCCAGATAGTCCAGAATCTGGGCGATCACCTCGCCGGCCATGGGGGCGGCCATGTTGCCGCCGCTGATGTACACGCCGGTGGTGGACCAGTTGCTGCCCGGGGAGGCGGGCTGGGGCTTGTCGTAGGCCAGGAGCACGATGATCTCCGGGTCGTCCGCCGGGGCGAAGCCCATGAAGGAGACGATGGTCCGGTCGTCCTCCTTGGGAATGGTCTCGGAGGAGCCGGTCTTGCCGCCGATGCGGTAGCCCGCCTGATAGGCGTTTCCGCCGGTGCCCTCGGATACCACGGTCTCCAGGATGGCCCGGCAGCGCCGGCTGGTCTCCTCGCTCACCACCTGGCGGATCAGGGTGGGCTCGGTATTCTGAATCACCGCTCCGCTGGCGTCGGAGATGGACTGGACCACATAGGGCTGGTACAGATTGCCTCCGTTGATGACAGCGGAGAAGGCGGTAATCATCTGAATGGGGGTGACGGTAAACCGCTGTCCAAAGGAGGCGGTGGCCAGGGACAGATAGCCCTCCAGGGATGTAATATAGTCCCGGTCCCACACCAGGCCGGTCAACTCCCCCGGCAGGTCGATGCCGGTTTTCTCCTTCATGCCGAAGGCCTCGAAGTAGTCGTAGAACTTCTCCGCCCCCAGCCGCTGACCGATCATCATAAAGGCTGGGTTGCAGGAGTTCTGCACCGCCTCCGCCAGAGTCTGATTTCCATGCTTTCCGGTGCGCTCCGAACAGTAAATTCGGACCCCGTTGACCTCATAGTAGCCGGGACAGTAGAAAGTGTCGCTCTCGCTCACCACGCCCTCCTCCAGGGCGGCGGCCAGCACCAGGGCCTTGAAGGTGGAGCCCGGCTCGTAGGGCTCCCGTAGGCCCTTGTTCAGCCACTGGGTCTCCCGGACGGCGGCATTGGCCTGGGACTGGGCCTGCTGCTGGAGCTCCGCGTCGGTGAGCTGCTCCTCGGCGGGCTTCTGGGCGTTCTCCGCCTTGAGCTGCTCATAGATCCCCTGGACGTTGGACGAGGCCTCGCCCTGGAGGAGACTGTCCATGATCGCCGAGTAGTTGTTGGGGTCAAACTCCGGGGAGCTGGCCATGGCCAGGATCTCCATGGTCTTGGGATTGGCCACGATGCACACGCCGCCGTTGCGCACGTCGTAAGCGGCGATGCCCTTCTCCAGGATCTGCTCGGCATAGGACTGGATGGTGCTGTCAATGGTCAGGGTCAGGTTATAGCCATTGACCGCGTCCACATAGTTGGAGTAGCTGTTGTACAGCTCGTCGTTCTGGGCGGTGCGGCCAGTGACCACCCGGCCGGGGACGCCCTTTAAAATGCTCTCATAGCCCGCCTCCAGGCCGTAAACGCCCCCCTCGCTGTTCACAAAGCCCAGCACCTGGGAGGCCAGCGCTCCGAAGGGGTAGTAGCGCTTGGTGCTGGGGGTGAGATAGAGGTAATAGCCCGTGTTGTTCTCCTCAATGAAGGTGCGGATGGCCTGGGCCTCTTCCTCCTCCAGCTCGGTGAGGAGCACCTCATACTGGGAGTTTTCCTTGGCCATTCGCCGCTCCAGATCGGCCCGGTCCAGGTCGGGGCGGATGGCCATCAGGCCGTCGATGATCTCGTCCCGCAGCTCCTGCACCGCCGCGCTCCAGGCCTCCCCGTCCTCGTTGCCCTCCTCATCGGTATAGTCGCTCCGGTCCACGCTGTTCATCAGGTCCTTGGGGGCCAGAATCAGGTTGTATACGGTGGCCGACATGGCCAGCACATCGCCGTTGGCGTCCAGAATGTCCCCCCGGTGGGCGGACACCGACACGTCCATCAGCTGCTGATCTGTGGCCCGCTGCTGGTAAAAATCGTGGTCCCGGATGGAGATCGTCCACAGCTGGATCACCAGCGGAATGAACAGTCCCACCCCGCACACCAGCATCAAAAACAGGGAGCGCCGGAATACCAGGCGCTTGGACTGCCGGTTGCGGTCGATCCGGCTGTCCCGGTCCTCCCGCTCCCAGCGCGGTCGATTCTGCACGTTGGTCCCTCCTTGTATCTCTGCTCAAAGGCGTCATCAGCGCCAGAAGGGCGCAAGAAAGCCTCCCTTCCTGCGCCCTTATCTCTGTCCCGCCTGCGTTTTATGGTTCCAATTTATGGCTGTGTCACTGAAAATATGCGAACAGATCGCCAAACAGCTCCTTCAGGCCGTCCAGCAGCCCCTGGGGCCCCTGGCTGGTCTCCTCCTGTCCGTACAGCACCACGCTGTCCGGCTCAGACAGATCCAGATAGACGATCTGGTCGTTGGTGGGCCGGACCATGGTGTCCCCCACCGCCGCCTGGATGCGCTCCATGTCAAAGACCTTCTCATACTGGGCGGAGAGCCGCACGTTCTCCTCCTGCAGGTCGCTGAGCTCGCTGCGCATGGTCACCAGCTGGTCGCTGGTCACGATATACTGGGAGTAGCTCCACAGCACCAGGGCGGCAAAAATGCCCACCGCCAGAAAGCCGATCACCGCGAAGGGAGAGACCTCCCCCGCCTCCCGCACCTGGACCCGGGTCCGGGTGAGGGCCCGCTCCCGTTCCCGGGGCCGGACCTTGGGCTTGGGCCGGAGCGTATCCTCCCGCCCGGGGGCACGGACGGCGCTGCCGTCGTAAGCGGGGGCATAGGCTACGCTTCCATAGGTGTCGTATGAGGGTCGGTTGCGGCGGCGGCTTGCCATTCCATTCACTCCGTTTCTCCTTGGTATCCCACAGTCTGCCCGCTCAGGCCCTCCCTGCCGGGGGCTTGAGCTTCTCCGCCGCCCGCAGCTTGGCGCTCCGGGCCCGGGAATTTTCCGCGATCTCCTCCGCCGTGGGCAGAATGGGCTTTCGGGAGATCAGTTTCACGTCCGGAGTCTTCCCGCACACACACACCGGGAAGTCGGGCGGACAGGTACAGCCTTTTGCAAAGGCGGCCAGGCCGGTTTTCACGATCCGGTCCTCCAGCGAGTGGAAGGTGATCACCGCCAGCCGTCCCCCCTGATTCAGCCGGGGCACGGCGGCCTGGATCATCCGGTCCACCGAGGAGAGCTCGTCGTTGACGGCGATGCGGATGGCCTGAAAGCTCCGCTTGGCCGGGTGCTGCTTCTCTTTCAGTGCTCTGGCGGGCATGCCGCTCTTGATCACGTCCACCAGTTCCAGCGTGGTCTCAATGGGGCGCTCCTGCCGGCGGCGGACGATGGCCGCGGCGATGGTCGGGGCGTACCGCTCCTCCCCGTACTGGGACAGGATGCGCCGCAGCTCCTCCTGGGGCCAGGTATTCACCACCTGGGCGGCGGTGAGGCCCTCGGAGCGGTCCATCCGCATGTCCAGAGGGGCGTCGGTCCGATAGGAGAAGCCCCGCTCCCCATCGTCCAGCTGGGGGGAGGACACCCCCAGGTCAAAGAGCATCCCGTCCACCCCGGCGAGATGGAGCCCGTCCAGGATGGCGTCCAGCTGGTCGAAGTTGCTGTGGACCAGGGTCACCTTGTCCATCCACTCCCCCAGCCGCTCCTGGGCCGCGTCCAGGGCCGCCTGGTCCCGGTCCACGCAGATGAGCCGTCCGGTGGTCAGCCGCCGGGCGATCTCCCGGCTGTGGCCCGCCCGGCCCAGCGTCCCGTCCAGGTAGATCCCGTCAGGGCGGATGTTCAGGGCCTGGATGCACTCCTCCAGGAGCACCGGCTTGTGGGTCAACACTTCTTCCATACGCTAGAACCCCAGCTCGCTCATACAGGCGGCCATCTTTTCAGGGGTCATCTCCTCCTCATCCTGATACCAGAGCTGGGCGCTCCAAATCTCCGCCCGGTCGTTGACCCCTAGAATCACCGCGTCCTTCTCCAGCTTGGCGTACTTGCGCAGCTTCTGGGGAATGACGATGCGCCCCTGGCTGTCCAGCTCGCACTTTACCGCGTTGGCAAACAGGGGGCGCATGACCTTGGACTGGGTCATGGGCAGAGAGGCAAATTTTTCGGTGAACTTGTCCCACGTGGACTGGGGGTAGATGGCCAGACAGGTATCAATGCCCATGGCCAGATAAAAGGTGACGCCCAGCTCCTCCCGGAGCTTGGCGGGGATAAACAGACGGCCCTTGGCGTCGATGCTGTGCTCGTACGTGCCGGTCATCTGTGTCACCTCTCCCCCACTTCTCTATCTTTTTATGGGAGACTAATCCACTTTCCCCCACCACGTGTTTTTAGTATAAAAGCTGTTGACATAAAATGCAACCCCTTTTTTGAATTTTTCCCAGAAAAAAACCGCAGGAATCCTGCGGTTTCGTCTCTTTTCACGACTAAAACATTCGTTCTATTCAGTTGACAGAACAACCTGTTTTTTCAATCTCTTCAGACAGAATTGTGCTGAATCGCCCTCCCCGCTACTATATGTTGTGTTTTGTGGTTTTTGACGCGCCGTTCTTTCTCCCCCCGCCCGATTGCACACTCCGCCCAGGTATGCTACACTAGCCTTATCTGATCTGTGAGAGGAGTCGCCGCCATGCTGGATTGGGAAGAATTGGAGAGACAGTGCCTGTCCTGTCAAAAGTGCGGACTGGCAGAGACACGCCATCATGTGGTATTCGGCACCGGTCCTCGGGACGCGGAGGTCATGTGCATCGGAGAGGGACCGGGCGAGCACGAGGACCTGCAGGGGCTCCCCTTTGTGGGCCGGGGCGGCCAGCTGCTGGACGAGATGCTGGAGCTCATCGACCTGAGCCGGGACAAGAACGTGTACATCGCCAACATGGTCAAATGCCGTCCTCCTCACAACCGCGACCCGCTGAACACCGAGCAGGACGCCTGTATCGGCTACCTGCGCAACCAGGTGGCCCTGATCCGCCCCAAGATCATCATCTGCCTGGGGCGCATCTCCGCCATCCGGCTCATCAAACCCGACTTCAAAATCACCAAGGAGCACGGCCAGTGGTTTGAGAAGTCCGGGGTCCACATGACCGCCCTGTTCCATCCGGCGGCCATCCTTCGGGACCCCTCCCGCCGTCCGGATACCTTTGTGGACCTGAAAGGCATCCAGGCCAAGATCCGGGAGGTATGTACCCACACCTACCGGTGAATTAAGAATGAAGAATTAAGAATGAAGAATTGTTATGGGCTTCCAAAGGACTGTACGGGGCATTTTATTGCGGAGCAGTTCAAAAAATCGGCGAAAAGAAAAAAGCTGCCGGCAACCGAAGGAAATTCGGTTGCCGGCGGCTTTTATGCAGAAATTATTGCTCGTTTTTAACATCAAAACTGCCCGTTCAAGGCAATTCTTAATTCTCCGAATTACATCATCTTCACGGTGTAATACACCAGCAGGGCAAACAGCCAGGCCACCATGGCGAACAGCAGATAGTAAGACACCGCGCCGCCCAGGGCGATGGCCGCCGCAATGGCCGCCAGACTTACCACGCAGCTGGCAAACATCAGTCCGTAGCCGGCGTCCGGGGGCAGCACCCGCTTGATCCCCTCTTTGACAATGAGGCGGCCCTGATGAGACTTCATCCAGAACATGGCGGCGGCCAGAATCACAATCACTCCGATGGCCAAAATTGTATAAAAACTTGCCGCTCCCGCGTGCCGCACAAACCACAGGCCCAGCACACCCGCGCCGCTCACCAGAGCGGCCAGGAAAAACTCCCGCTGATAGAGGTAGTACACCAGCGCCAAGGCCGCCCAGGCAGGCACCAGCCAGAACAGCATCCGCACCCCTGCGTCCTGGAAGTGTATGATAACATGGGAGCAGACCAGCAGCACCCCGGAGGCGGCTGTCAGCGTCAACGGAAGCCCCGCTTTCCGGCCCTTGCTCAGGCGCAGGGCCACCCATATCACGCAGGCGATCAAAGCCGCCAGGCTCGCCCATCTCAGAACCCTCAGACCGGCATTGAAGGCCAAAGCCAGATTGATGGATTCCGCAGTGGTCCGGTAGTTGATATAGTAGCGGTCCACAAGCACCAAAAAAAATTCCAGGACAATCGCCGCTCCAACCCAGATCAGAGCTCGATTCAGGTCCTGATCCTCCTGACGCCGGCGTGCCTCTTTCTCATTATAATTCATGTGCCTTGATTCTCCTCTTATTGTTCCGGGGCCCAAAGCCCCGCTTCTCATTTCGGTCAGGCAAACTGCACTTATCTACGATCCAGTCGGTTTATTATTGTACCAGAACTCAGAAATTTTTGCAACACAAAAAAAGGAAAAAGCAGGATGGCGGGAAAAGCCGGGAGAAATCTCCCGGCTTTTCCCCATTTTACACAAAAATCACTTCTCCGCTTCAGTTGTTCCCACCAAACTCAGAGAAGAATTTGTCATGGACCGCCTGGACCGCCCGGTCGGCGTCCCGCTCATCCACCAGGACGGACACCTTGATCTCGCTGGTGGAAATCATGTTGATATTGATGCCGGCGCTGGACAGGGCCTCAAACATGCGGCTGGCCACGCCGAAGTTGTTCACCATGCCGGCCCCCACGATGGACACCTTGGCCACCTGGGCGTTCATCTCAATGGCCTTGAAGCCGATGTACTCCTGGTTCTCCTCCAGGATCTTCTTGGCCTCCTCCGCGTCGCCGCGGGCCACGGTGAAACTGATGTCCTTGGTCTCCTCGCGGCCGATGGACTGCAGGATGATGTCCACATTGATCTTCTTCTTGGCCAGCAGGGAGAAAATTTTAAAGGCGGTGCCGGGCTCGTCAGCCAGGCCGATGAGGGCCAGCCGGGCCACGTTCTTATCCTTCGCCACACCGCTTACATGGGTCTTTTCCATGGTCTTGACAACCTCCTTGACTTTTGTACCGGGATTTCCCGTGAAGCTGGAGAGGACCTCCAGATTGACATTGTAGCGCTTGGCCATCTCCACCGAGCGGTTGTGGAGCACCTGGGCGCCCAGGCTGGCCAGTTCCAGCATCTCGTCGAAGGTGATCTCCTCCAGCTTGCGGGCCCCCTTCACAGAGCGGGGGTCGGCGGTGTATACGCCGTCCACGTCGGTGTAGATCTGGCACAGATCGGCATGGAGGGCCGCCGCCAGGGCCACCGCCGAGGTGTCCGAGCCGCCCCGGCCCAGGGTGGTGATGTCGCCGTACTTGTTGACGCCCTGGAACCCGGCCACCAGCACGATCTTGTTCTTGTCCAGCTCGGTCTGGATGCGCTCGGTCTGGATGCGCTTGATGCGGGCGTTGCTGTAAGCGGAATCGGTGTTCATGCCCGCCTGCCAGCCGGTGAGGGAGACCACCTGATAGCCCATCCCCTCAATGGTCATGGCGCACAGGGCGATGGAGATCTGCTCGCCGGTGGACAGGAGCATATCCATCTCCCGCTTGGAGGCGTTGGGATTGAGCTCCTGGGCCTTGGCGATCAGGTCGTCGGTGGTGTCCCCCTGGGCGGAGAGCACCACCACCACGCTGTTGCCCTTCTTATAGGTCTCGGTGATGATCCGGGCCACGTTGCGCACGCGGTCCGCGTTGGCGACAGAGCTGCCGCCGAATTTCTGTACAATCAATGCCATATATTGTTTCCCTCCAACGGTTTGTCAAAACGCAGGTCTGCTCTCTATCCTATGCAGACCAGGGCCCCCCGGGCAAATAGCCGCCCCGCGGCTTACAGCACGCGGAACCGGGAGCCCACCTCCATGCCCGCCAGGCGGTCCATCAGCTGGGGCTCCGTCATGGGGGCGGTGAGGAAGGCGGCCTCTCCGGCGGGAGCGCCGGCGCGGGCCAGGGGCTGAATCTCCCCGCAGGCCAGCCGGGCCTGATCCATGGTGGTCTGGGCCCGGACGTACCACCGGGAGGTGAGGCCGTCGGGGGACACCACCAGGTCGGGGGCGCCGGGGCCCCACTGGTTGTGGTGGTCCCGCTTGGTGTCCTTGGCGATGTCGATGACGTCGGCCACCACGGCGGAGGCGGTGGGCAGCTTGCCCGCGCCCCGGCCGTAGAACATCACGTCGCCCACCGCGTTGCCGGTGACGGCGATGGCGTTGAACACGTCCTCCACCCCGGCCAGGGGGTTCTCACAGGAGACCAGGTGGGGAGCCACAAAGGCGCACACCTTGCCCTCCGGCTCCCGGATGGCGCGGCCCAGCAGCTTGATCTTATAGCCGCAGGAGTCGGCGTAGGCCACGTCGGCCAGGGTCACCCCCCGGATGCCCTGGGTGGGCACCTGGTCGGGGTACACGTGCTGGCCGAAGGCCAGGGCGGCCAGAATGCAGATCTTCCGGCAGGCGTCGTGGCCGTCCACGTCGGCGGTGGGGTCCTGCTCGGCGTAGCCGTTGGCCTGGGCCTCCTTCAAAGCCTGGTCGAAGGACAGACCCGCCTTGATCATCCGGGTGAGGATGTAGTTGGTGGTGCCGTTCAAAATGCCGGTGATCTGGTCCAGCTCATTGGCGGCCAGGCAGGCGGTGAGGGGGCGCAGGATGGGGATGCCCCCGCCCACGCTGGCCTCAAACAGATAGCTGACCCCGTGCTCCTTGGCCAGCTGGAGCAGGTCATAGCCGTGGGTGGCCACCAGCTCCTTGTTGGAGGACACCACGCTCTTGCCCGCCTTCAGAGCCCGCTGGGTGAAGTCCAGGGCCACCTTGGCCCCGCCGATGGTCTCCACCACCACGTCCACCTCGGGGTCGTTCTCGATGACGGAGAAGTCCTTCACAAACAGGTCCTTGTAGGGGCTGTCCGGGAAGTCCCGCACATCCAGGATATATTTCAGGCGGACCAGGCCGTCCACCCGCTGGTCAATGACCGCGCTGTTCCGGGTGAGCACGTCCGCCACGCCGGAGCCCACGGTGCCAAAGCCTAAAATCGCTACGTTTACCATTCCAAATCACCTCAATGTATCCGCTTTCCGTTATCCCGCCAAAATCTCGCACCGGAGCACGCCGGGGCTGGAGGCGGCCGCCTCCAGCATCTCCTCCAGGGTGCGGCGCAGGGCGGAGGTCTCCGCCGTAATGGTGACCACCGCGCAGCCGTTGGTGGGGATATTCTGGTTGATGGTCAGAATATTGACCCCGGTCCCGGCAAAGACGTTGAGCAGGCCGGAGAGAATCCCCGGCTCATCCCGCAGCATGGTCTGAAAGGTGACGATCCGCCCATGGAGCATGTCGTTGAAGGGGCGCACCGCATCCTTATATTTATAAAAGGCGCTGCGGCTGATCCCTACCGCCCGGGCCGCGCCGTTCACTGTGGTCTCCTCGCCGGTCTCCAGCAGACGCTTGGCTTCGGCCACCTTCCGGAAGATCTCCGGCATGGCGGATGCCTCCACAATGAAATATCCCGCCGACTGACTCATGGGTGTCCCTCCATCCTGTGCCGACCTCTGTCCGCGTATCACGGGCATTTGTAGTTGCACTGTGGTCTATTTTAGCACACCCCCCGGGGGGATGCAACGAAAAACCGCGAACGGACCGTAGATTTTCCGCAGCCACAGAGGGCGCATTTTGTCGTATTTGCCCAATTCTCCCAGAGAGAACAGCGGGCGGAGAGAACCCGAAGTTCTCTCCGCCCCTTTGATTCCATTTGCTCAATAGCCATAGGGCCGGCCGGTCTCCGGATTGATGGCCACGCCGCCCTCGCTGCCGTTCCCCATCGGGTCCGTGGTGCCGGAGGAGCTGGACCCGGGCGTCCCGGGATCGTCCGTGCCCGGCTGGCTGGAACTGCCGGAGGAATCTCCTCCGGGATCGCCGGTCCCCGGCTCATCCCCGGAACCGCCGGGGTCGGCGTTGGGGTCCTCCACCCCATTGGGGTCGTCGGGGTCGATGATCTGGCCGCCCTCGCCGTGGACGGTGCACTGCTCGGTGCCTGCCGCCGCCACATAGGCGGAGTAGAAATACTGGCTGTCCTCGGCCACCGCGCCGCCCACGCTCTCCCGTTCCAGGTTCAGATAGCTGTAAGTGCGGATGCTGACCTCGGGACAGTTGGGGCCGGCCAGGTGATAGTAGCCGGTGAACTCCCCGTTGGCGTCCAGAACCGGGTCGTCCACGCACACCCGGACCATGGAGTTGGAGCCCTCCTCCAGGGAGTGGCAGGTACACACCGTGGAGGGCCGGTCCTCGGCAAACACATACGCGGTGGCCACCCGGCTGCCCCGGGGATCGCTCTGGCAGGCGGTGGTGGCCTCTCCGCCGCAGTCCAGGCAGTAGGACACCTGGGTCAGGCCGCTGGGCTGGGTGAAATCGGCGTTGGACAGCTCGGCGTGGATCGGGGCCATCACCTTCTGGAACATCTGGGCCGCCGGGTTGCCGGAGGCCTGGACACGGGCGGGCGTCTCATAGCCCACCCACACCGCGGCGGTGTAGTAGGGGGTGTAGCCCACAAACCAGCGGTTGTCCTTGGTGTCGGTGGTACCGGTTTTGCCGGCCACCGTCATGCCGCTGATCCGGGCCTCATAGCCGCCTCCGCTGCTGACCACGTTGGTGAGCATATAGTTCATATAGTAGGCGGTGGTGTTCTTGATGGCCTGCTCCTCCTCCCGGGTGTTGTCCAGGAGCACATTGCCGTCGGCGTCCTCCACCCGGGTGAAGGTGCGGGCCTCCCGGTACACGCCGTCGTTGGGGAAGGTGGCAAAGGCGGTGGCCATATCCCGGGTGCTGACGCCCAGGGACAGGCCGCCCAGGGACAGGGGGGCGATGGCGATGTCGCTGACCGTCTGGCCGCTGATGGTCTGCTCGCTGATCAGGGGCAGGTGGAACCGCTGGGTCCCGTACTCAAAGCCCTTGGCGGGGGTCACCAGATCGGCCAGCACCCGCACCGCCACGGTGTTGAAGGAGTCCTCCACCGCCGCGTTGACGGTGACCTGTCCCCGGTAGCGCCCGTCCACGTTCACCGGCCAGGCGCTTCCGCCCAGCACCTGATAGGGGTAGTCCGGGATCACCGTGATGGGGCTGATCAGCCCCATATCCACGGCGGGGGCGTACACGGTCAGGGGCTTGATGGAGGAGCCGGGCTGGCGCTGGGCGTCGGTAGCCAGGTTGAAGCCCCGGTTGAGCTCCTTCTCCCCGATGCGGCCCACGATGGCGGCAACGTCTCCCGTCTCGTTGTCAATGATGGTGATGGCGGACTGGAGCCGCTGGCCGCTGGAGGAGTGGTAGTTCAGATTGGACTCGTCCTCGTAGATAGCCTCCGCCTGGGCCTGGACATCCGGGTCAATGCAGGTGTAGATCCGCAGGCCGCCCTTGGAGAGCATCAAGCTGACCACCTGGTCCGAGTAGTCATACTCCTCCTTCAGGGCCTCCCACACATCGGAGATCACCGCCTCCTCGTACCAGGAGTAGATCTCTCCGGTCTTCGTGGAATCATCTTCGGTCTCGCCGGCGTTGACGCCCACAAAGTGAAGCTCCTCGGCCACCGCCTGGTCGTGCTCCTCCTGGGTGATATAGCCCTGGTCCAGCATCTCGTGGAGGATCAGCTCCTGGCGGTACTTGTTCCACTGCACCGCGGTCCACATCTCCCCCTCGCTGTTGGCCACCCGGGCCAGGGAGTAGGGGCCGTACTGGGAGGGGTTGTTGGTGATGCCGATGAGGCTGGCGCACTCGGCCAGGGACAGCTCCGACACGGACTTTCCAAAGTACTTCTCCGCCGCGGCGCCCACACCCTCGCAGCCGGCGCCCAGGGGGATGATATTCAGGTAATACAGCAGGACGGTATCCTTGCCGTAGGTCTCGTCCACATACATGGCCCGGAAGATCTCGGTGACCTTCCGCTTCACCGTCACATCGTTTTCATTGGTGAGGTTTTTGATGAGCTGCTGGGTGATGGTGGAGCCGCCCTGGATATCCCCGCCGGTGAACATGCTCACCACCGCCTGGGCAGTGCGCCACCAGTCCACGCCGTGGTGGGTGTAGAACCGGCGGTCCTCGATGGCCACCGCCGCGTCCTTCAGATCCTGGGGGATCTCCTCAAAATCCACCCACTCAGAGCTGGTGTCGCTGAGGACCTGGCCCAGCTCCTGATACTGCCCGCTGTCATCCTGGTAGTACATGATGCTGTTCTCGTTGAGGGTGAAGTCGTTCATGTCCATCTGGGCCAGCGGCAGGATGTTGTTGCGGATGTAGACCGCCGCGAAGCAGCACATTATGGCCCCCGTGGTGACGGCCACCAGCAGAATGGTACCGATCACCCACAGAGCCGTGCGCCCCGGGCTCCGCTTCCCGCGCTTTTTGCTCCGGCGGGGCTCAGAGGAGCGGCGGCCGGAACTGCTGCGGCTGCGGGGCCGGGATTCGTCCTGGGACGAATAGGAAGAATAATTTCGTTCAGACACAGGATTTACCTCCGAACATAGGGAGCGCCGGAGACCGGACGCTCCCAGGGTCATAGCGTTTTCGTTCGTCAAGGAATCTTGCCGCTGGATGGCTCCCGCGGCAAAAAATCTCCATATATTATACCATATTCTGCCCATTTGTCCATCCCGTGATTTTTCTCACTTTTTTCTCCCTTTTCCTGAAAATATGCCGAAATCCGTAAAAAAAGCGCGCCTCCCGCTCTCATTGTGCGGAAGGCGCGCCTTTTGTCTCTGTTACAGGAGGTCGGGGGTCTCCACCTCTTCGATGCCGTGCTTTCTGGCGTAGCCGGTGAGCATCAGGGTCAGCGCCCCGTCGCCGGTGATGTTGCAGGCGGTGCCGAAGCTGTCCTGAAGGGCGAAAATGGTCATCATCAGGCCGGTGCCCGTGTTGTCAAAGCCCAGCACGCTGGTGATGAGGCCCAGGGAAGCCATGACGGTGCCCCCTGGCACGCCGGGCGCGCCCACGGCGAACACCCCCAGCAGGAAGCAGAACAGGACCATCGTGCCCAGAGAGGGCAGCTCCCCATAGAGCACCTTGGACACGGTCATCACAAAGAACACCTCGGTGAGCACCGAGCCGCACAGGTGGATGTTGGCGAACAGGGGAATCCCGAAGTCCACCATGTCGTGGCGCAGCACCTTGGACTTGTGGGCGCACCGCAGGGCCACCGCCAGCGTGGCGGCGGAGGACATGGTGCCCACGGCGGTGATATAGGCGGGGCCGTAGTGCCGCACCACCTCCAGGGGATTGGAGCCGGAGTAGAGGCCGGCCGCCCCGTACAGCACCGCCATCCAGATATAGTGGCCCACCATCACAATGAGAATCACAATGAGGAAGACGGGCAGCTGTCTGGTGATGGAGCCCTCATAGGCCAGGCCGCAGAAGGTGCCGGCAATGAAGAAGGGAAGGATGGGGATGACCACCCGCACCACCATATCCAGCACTACCCTCTGGAACTCCTCCAGCACCTTGGTGATGACCTCCGCCTTGGCCCAGGTGGCCGCCAGGCCCACCAGCACCGAGAATACCAGGGCGGACATCACCGACATGATGGGGGCGATCTCCAGGTTGAAGAGCAGCTCGGGCAGCTCGTTGAGTCCCTCCGCCGCCGACTGGATGGACAGGGCGGGGATGATGGCAAAGCCCGCCGACATGGACAGCAGGGCGGCCAGCACCGACGAGCCGTAGGCCAGAATCAGGGCCAGCAGCAGCATCCGGGACGCGTTCTGCTTCAGCCGGGTGATGGACGGGGCGATAAAGCCAATGATGATCAGGGGCACGCAGAAGTTGATGATGGAGCCCAGCAGCTCCTTGATGGTCAGAACCACCTGCATGACTTGAGGCCCAAAGGAAACTCCTCCGGCCCACAGTCCCAGCGCGATGCCCACCACAACGCCCACCAGCAGACGGAAGGGCAGGCTTTTGACAATACTTTTCATATACACACTCCATTTCCCCAGGTTTCCGCCCAGCGGGCGGCACACACCGCTTCGGCCTCCCATTCTATGCCGAAACACAGGCTGATTGTACCATATTTCCCAGCTTGTCACAAGGCGAAACCCGTCTTTTTCCGAAAAAGGCGGCCCGCCGCCGGAACGCGGAGGGCCGCCAAACCGAACCTTTTCGATTACGCCAGCACAGCTTCCAGGGCCGCCCAGCCGTTTTTCTCCCGCTTTCTGGTCACCTTCAGGCCGTTCCGGGCCAGGGCGTCGGCCACCTCCTGGGCCCTGGGCGCGATGATGCCGGAGCACAGAAACACTCCGTCCCGGGAGAGCACCTGGGGCACCCAGGCGGACAGGGGGATGATCACGTCGGCCACGATGTTGGCCAGCACCAGGGGGTACTTCTCCCCGCCCAGCTCCGCCTCCAGCTTCCGGTCGGTGAGGATGTCCCCCGCCCGGACGGCGTACCGGTCCTTTCCGATGCCGTTGAGGGCGGCGTTCTCATAGGCCACGTCCACGGCCTTGGGGTCGATGTCCACCGCGGCGGCGTATCCCGCCCCCAGGCACAGGGCGGCGATGGAGAGGATGCCGCTGCCGCAGCCCAGGTCCAGCACCCGGTCCCCGGGACGGGTGTGCTCCTCCACCCCCTCCAGGCACAGCTGGGTAGAGGCGTGAGAGCCGGTCCCAAAGGTGAGGCCGGGGTTCAGATAGAGGGGCACCCGGCCCTCGGGCACCGGCTTGTCCTTCTCCCACTCCGGGACCACGTAGAGCCGCTCCCCGATGGTCAGCGGCTTATAGTACTTCTGCCAGCTGTATGCCCAGTCGTTCTCCGACAGGGGGGCGGTGGTGTACTCACAGTCCAGCCCCTGGGTGTACCGGGCCAGCTGCTCCCGTCCGTGGCCGTCGTCGGTGACATAGAATTTCACCCGGCAGACCCCGGCCATCCGGTCCAGCAGCTCCTGGTCCACATAGTCCCAGTACTGGCGGTTCTGCTCCAGAAACTGCTTGAAATCCCCCTCGTCCTCAATGACCACCGAGGCCATGCCCGCCGCGGTGAGCTTGGCGGTCACCTCGTCCAGCCGCTCCGGGGTGGTGTTCACCGCCACCTCCAGCCATTTTACGTCCTCCATGTTTCAAACCTCCAAACTAAATAAGAGGCCGGGGCAGTCCAAGACGCTCCGGCCTATATGATTTTTCCGCTTACCGCTCGGTCCCCAGGTAAAACAGGGCCAGGGTCCCCGGCCCCGAGTGGGCTCCGATCACCGGCCCCACATAGTTGATGCGGATATCCTGGGTCCCAAAGCGCTCCCGCACCATATCCGCCACCGCCACCGCGTCCTTGCGGCAGTCCCCGTGGCTGATAAAGACCGTCTTTTTTCCCTCTTCGGTCACGGTTTTCTCCATCTTGTCCACCAGGGCCTTCAGGGACGCCTGACGGCCCCGTGCCTTGCCGATGTTAATGAGACGTCCCTCGTTGTCCACGTGGAGGACGGGCTTGATCTGGAGCATGGAGCCCACCACGGCGGTGGTGGCGGAGATCCGGCCGCCCCGCTTCAAAAAGTGCAGGTCGTCCACGGTGAACTGGTGGCACAGGTGCAGCTTGGTGCTCTCCGCCCAGTCCCGCACCTCCTCGATGCTCCTGCCCTTCCGCTGCTCCTGAACCGCCAGATAGACCAGCAGCCCCTGGCCCAGAGAGGCGCACAGGGTGTCCACCGTATAGATCTTCCGGTCGGGATATTTCTCCCGCAGCTCCTCCGCCGCCAGGACCGAGGCCTGATAGGTGCTGGACAGGCCGGAGGAGAAGGCCAGGATCAGAACGTCCTTTTTCTCCTGAAGGATCGGCTCTACCGCCTGGGTGTACTCGGCCACATTGACCGCGGAGGTGGTGGCCAGTTCCCCCGCCCGAAGCATGTCGTAGAACAGGGGCAGGTCCATCTCCCGGTTATCCGGATAATTTCGGTAGACTTTTCCCTGAATGGTAAAGCTCAGAGGCAGAACCGTCACGCCCAGTTCCTGAACCATCTCCTGGCTCAGGTCAGCGGAAGAATCTGTCATCAGCACAAACTCAGACATGGAAACAACCTCCTGTTGATCCGCGTTTATTTTTTGGCTTTCTTGGGGTGTTCCTCCCCCGAGGGCTGGAGAATGTCCAGAATGCGGGCGCAGGCCAGCTGGTCGGCGTAGCTGCGCAGGGCCAGGTCCAGGGCCATGCGGGCCAGATCCTCCCGGCCGGCGTCCGCGTCAATGGCGGCGGCGGTATCGCTGAGGGCCTGATCCAAAGCGCCGCAGAAATATTGATAGAGCTCCTCCGGCGTCTTGTTCCGCTCCTCCGCCGCCCGCAGCAGGATGCCGATGTCCCGCACAGAGAGCACCTTCTTCAGGGCGCACACCGCCGTGAGGTAGCCCAGGTGGATGGGCCCGTACCGCTTGCCCGCCGCCCGGGGCACCAGGCCGTCCTTGATGTAGTTGTTCACCATGGCGGAGGTGAGGGCCTCCCGGTCGTCAAAGCGGATCAGCTGCCGGGGCATATAGGCGATGATCTGATCCATATACAGGGCAATATCGGGCAGCTCGTGCCACTGGGCGGGGCGCTCATGCTCCATGCGCTCCTTCAGGTCCATCAGTTCGTTCATCCGGGCGTTCTCCTCCCTCGCTTCTCATTAACTCTATGCTACCACGGGGTGATAGAAAATGCAAATATGATTTTCAATACCACGCCCCAGCATGTTCACCGCTTCTCCAGCCAGCGGCGCAGACGCTCCAGCGTCCTTCGGTGGTCCAGGGACCGCATCCGGGGGAAGGCGGCCAGCAGGCGCTTCTGGCCGAAGATGTACCGGCCCCGGGCCTCCTCAAGCCGGCTGCGCAGCTCGTCCAGATCCCGCTCCCGCTCCTCCAGCCACTCCGCCTGGTCCATGCGCAGCTGGAACCGCCTCTGGGCCAGGGAGTCCTTTACCTCGTCCATCCCCTCCAGCAGCTCCCGGCGCCGGCGCTCCGCGGCCTCCCGCAGCTGGTCCAGGCCGTCCTCGAAGTCCTCCCGCAGGTCGTCCCCCGCCTCCGCCGCGTCGATCACCCGGACGGCCAGGTGCCCGCCCAGCTCGTTGGACACCTCCCGGAGCCGTTCGGCCAGCTCGTCCAGCTGGCTCAGCTGCTTGTTCATCCGGGCGATAGTGCGCACCGTGGCCGCCAGGTCCACCGCCATCACGGCGGCAAACACCGCCAGCAGCCCCCATCCCGCCAGGTGCGGCAGCGCCCGGATGCCCCACACAACGGCGGGGTGGAGGATTTTCACCACAAACAGGCAGGCCGCCCCCCACATCAGGGAGAAGCGCAGGCAGATATATCCCCCGATATTCAAGGGCTCGTCGGAGTAATCCCACCACCGCTGGTGGAACAGCTTCTCCAGCACCAGGCCGGTGATCCACTCCAGCGCGGAGGTGAGAACCACGGAACCCAAAAACAGCAGCAGGATATGTTCCGCCAGAGGCTCCAGCACCCAGAGCACAATGATCACCCCGAAGCCGTAAATGGGACACACCGGGCCGTTGAGAAAGCCCCGGTTCACAAACCTGCCCGTACGCAGGGCGGCATAGCCCACCTCCGTGCACCAGCCCAGGAAGGCATAGACAAAAAAGATCCAAAGGGTCAGATAGAGCATGGAAAACCTCCGGGCTACTTAGGGCTCACTCGCCTTATCCTTGGCCTCCCCATGTTCCGCGCCGGGTTCCCTGCGCGCCCGCTCCATGCTGGAGAATTTGGCGAGGATCAAAACGCCGAAGATGGAAACCACCACAATCAGATAGACCAGCAGACTATAAATGGAATTGACAAAACGCACCCCGCAAATGGGGAGTGGAACGAGCACCGAAAAAATGATACCGCCCACTCCGATCAGCAGTCCCGTCACAACCGCTTCTGTCACGCCAAACACGCCTCCTATCCTGCTCAGAGCTGCTTCTCGTAGCAGTTGAGCACCTCGTGGATAAACCCCTGGAAGAAAAACTCGGTGGCCCCGGCCAGGCGATAGCCCAGGCGGGGGTACATGGTGTTGGCGGGGAAATTTCCCTCATAGGTGTCCAGGCGGACCGCCTTTTTCCCCTGGCGGCGGAGCTCCTCCTCACAGAAGGCCACAAACTCCCGGGCCTTTCCCCGCCCTGACCAGCTGGGCCGGATGACCAGGGTGTGGATCACCCCCACCTCCGAGGGCTGGGCGGGGATGGACCAGGGGATGGCGTCGTACTCGGGCAGCTGCTCCCCGTTCAGGTTGACGCAGCCGTATACCGCTCCGTCCTCCTCCCCCACCCACAGGGTGCCCGCCTCCAGGGCGGCCTCTGCCGTATCCCGGGTGGGGTACTTTCCCCGCTGCCAGTTGGTGTAGGACGCCGGGCGGGCGTCCTCGGCGGCCAGAATCTCCTCATAGATCTCCGCAATGGCGTCCAAATCGGAGGGATTTGCAAGTCGGATCATAGACAGGCGCTCCTTTCCAGATTATGCTGCGCAGCGTCTTGCAGCGGTCTGCGGGCCGAAAGCTCAATATCTGGGCACCCAGCTGGTCAAAAACCACACCGGCGCCACCCAGAACAGCAGGAAAACCAACAGATTCAGGGGGGACAGGGAGCCGTAGGCGTCCACCGCCGTCAGGTAGTAGGCCAGCAGGAGTCCCAGGGCGGAACCCACGCAGGTGAGCGCCGCCCCGAACCGGGCGCACCACCGCAGGCGCTTGGCCCCCACCACCGCGTCGGCATAGGGCAGCAGCCCCTCCCGGCACAGGACCGCGGTGATGGTCTCGCTGTGGGGCTGGTCCGGGTCGGACAGCTCCCGGCGGCGCTCCACCGGCGGAAAGTCCATCTTGTCCGCCGCCAGCTTGAAGCGCTGATGAAGCATGGAGGGGATGAGATTGAAGTCCCGGGTGGCCAGCACCGGCCCCACCTTCTCCCGCATGAGGGAGTCCAGGGCGGGGAACACCACGTCGGGCAGGGTGTAGTTCAGGGCAAAGATGCCCGCCAGCTCCCCGTCGATGGCGCAGAACACCGCGTTCTTTACATGGAGGCCCTGGGGGAGGCGCACCTCCATCAGGTTCATAAAGGCGGCGGAACCCACCAGCACCTGCTCTCCCCGGATATTGGCGGACAGACCTCCCCCCTCATAACAGCACAGGTCGTCCGCCCGGCGAAAAATGGCCCCCTGGGCCCGAAGCAGGTCGTGAAACAATTTGGTCAGGCCGCTGCCGGAGTCCCGGATCAGCGTGGCGGTACACCCCACCACCTTCTCAATGGACCAGTCTCCAAAGACCTTGATGCCGTTGAGCTCCACATAGCCGGGCGGGAACAGGTCCCCGTCGGTGATGAGCACCCGGTCCCCCTTCCGGGACTGGGCCATCCCCGGCCAGCCGGCCAGGGCCCCTCCGCTCTGGGCCAGGCGGCGGGCCACCTTGTGAAAGGGGCGGCCGTAGACCAGCGCCCCGCCGAAGGCGGCGGCGGCGGTGAAGGTGGCGGACAGGCACCACAGCAGGTGCTGCGGCTTGCCCACCCCATAGGAGGCCAGCAGGGAGAGCAGCACGCAGGCGAGCAGAAGGACCGGGCATACCACCCGGTAGATCCGCTGGGCTCCGTCGTCCATCTGGATCTGGCTGCCGAAGCCGTTGGGGGTTCCGGTCCACTTGCAGTAAGTGTCCCGGCCATTCCATTTCCCCTCATCCAAGGTTAGGATGTAGGGCTCGGACACCGAGGCCGCCGTGCGGCAGCTCAGGCGCAGGCCGCACTTTTTATGGTACGTCCCGTGGAGCAGGAAAAACAGCCCCGCCAAAACGGCGGCCGAGTAGGGCAGCTGTCCCTCCCGGTCCTGGGTGACGGCCAGAACCAGGGCGTCGGCCAGGGTAAAGATTCCGGACAGGGCGGCCAGGGTGTCCATCCCCACCCGTCCCCGGAACATCCGGGCAATCCCGGCAGCCAACACGTCCAGGGACAGCAGAATCCCCGCCCCCAGCAGTCCCGCGGCAATCCAAACCTGCACCTGGTAGCCGTCCAGAGGGGGCAGCCACACAAATCCGGCGGCGGGTACCGCCAGCTGAAACAGGGCGGCGGCGGCCAGCAGAAAGACCAGCACGACCCGCAGGCGCATGACCTTCAGCCCCTTGCCGTACTGTCGGGCCAGCTCCTGGGGCGCGGTATCCGGGGGCGGCGGCTCCGGCCTGCGGGGGCGGCGAAAGCGGCCGGGGGACTCCTCGGGCTCGTCCTCCTCCACATCGGTGCCGGGGATCAGCTTCTCCAGGCGGTGGATCTCCTCCTGATCCATCTCCTCCGACTCCTGGAACATGTGGTCCGCGTAGTGGTCCGCCTTTCGGGTGACGTCCTTTAAAAAGGCGGACAGGACGCTCTCCTCCTCCGGGAACTCCACCACCCGGTCGTTGGGCTCCTCGTCCTCCCCCTCCTGGTCCTCTGCGTCCTCTCCGGATTCCGGCTCTCTGTCCTCCTCCGGCTCCCGGGCGTTCTCTTTTTCCGCCGCCTGGGGCGGCTCCGGCACAGGAGCAGAGCGGGCGCCGGGAAACAGCACCACGTTGTCTTTTTCCGTCCTCTGAGGCTGGCTTCGGCTTTCGATCCTCCGGGGAACCGCCTCAGGCTCCGGCTCCCGCTTCACTCCGTACTCCGCCAGAATGTCGTCCAGTGTGAAGGGGCCCGGCTCCGCATCCCGGACCAGCTCCTTCACATCCACCAGATCGTCCTTCTTATTCAGTTGTTCCGGATCGCGGTCACGCATGGGGAACTCCTTAGGTGCTGTCAATTTTCCTGCGGAACCGGGGCGAACCGCTCCGCAGATATCTCCGCTCTGCAATATCGATTGAAAAAGCTACTATTTGTATTGTCTCTGTGGGGCTGAGACCCCCATCAGCCGCTCATTCTCTGGCGCACCGCCTCATAGAGCAGAACGGCGGCGGCCGCCGAAGCGTTCAGGGAGTTGATCTTCCCGAACATGGGAATGGAGACGGTAAAGTCGCAGTTCTCCGCCACCAGCCGCCCCATGCCGGTCCCCTCGCTGCCGATGACGATGGCGGCAGGCCCCTTCAGATCGGCCTGATAGAGGGGGGTGGTGCCGTCGGCGGCGGTGCCGAACACCCAGACTCCCTCCTCCTTCAGCTCCTTGAGCAGGGCGGGCAGGTTGGGCACCCGGGCCACGGGCACGTGGGCCACCGCTCCGGCAGAGGTCTTGCCCACCACGGCGGTGAGGCCGGCGGAGCGGCGCTTGGGGATGATGACCCCGTGGGCCCCGGCGGCGTCGGCGGTGCGGATCACCGCCCCCAGGTTGTGGGGGTCGCTGAGCTCGTCACACACCACGATAAGGGGATTCTCCCCCTTCTCCCGGGCGGCGTTCAGAATATCGTCCACACTGGCGTACTCCCGCACGGCGGCCAGGGCGATAACTCCCTGGTGGGAGTGGGTGCGGCTCATACCGTCCAGCTTCCGCCGGTCGGCGTCCACCACCACGATCCCCTTCTCCCGGGCGGCGGAGGCAATATGGCCCAGGGCGGAGTCCGTCTCCCCCTTCATAATATAGATCTTATCAATGGCCGTGCCAGCCCGCAGCGCCTCGATCACTGCGTTGCGGCCCTCGATCACACCGTCGTTCTCCGCCTCAACAGGGGCGGAACGGCGCAGAGGGGGGCGCTTATTCATAGGACATAACCTCCTGAATCCGTGTTGACGGAAAAAGATGCAATACGGAGTATACTATAACATACTTCCCTCTGAAATGGAAGGAGGAAATTCTATCAGACGATCTATCCAGAACTGCGGATTCAGGTGGATGTAATGGCGGTTCCCCGCCGCGGCGCCCCAGACCCGGAGTTGTGTCCGTACCAGTACGCCGCCATTGACGAGTTCACACATCTGAACTTTCTGGCCGTCTACCCGAAACAGTCCACCTATCCCTCTGCCGGCTTTCTTCGAATGAATTCGCTGCCCAATATGTTTGACAAACCCATACGGCGGCAAAACTCCCCTTTTGCGCCGGAACCTCTTGCAATCCAGCCCGTATCCAGGTATAATATTACGGATTATAAGAGGTATCCCCGCCCTGTGCGGAAAGAACGACCAGAAAGTGTGATGGATTTTGAAGTACGATTTTACCGCCATCGAACAGAAATGGCAGAACAAGTGGCGGGAGGAGAAAACCTTCGCCTGCCGCACCGGTGACACGGATAAGAAGAAATTCTACGCCCTGGTGGAGTTCCCCTACCCCTCCGGCCAGGGCCTCCATGTGGGACACGCCCGGCCCTACACCGCCATGGACGTGGTGGCCCGGAAGCGCCGCATGGACGGGTACAATGTGCTCTTCCCCATCGGCTTTGACGCCTTTGGTCTGCCCACCGAGAACTACGCCATCAAGAACCACATCCACCCCGCCAAGGTGACCCACGACAACATCGCCAACTTCACCAAGCAGCTGCACATGCTGGGCTACTCCTTCGACTGGGACCGGGTGGTGGACACCACCGACCCCAAGTATTACAAGTGGACCCAGTGGATCTTCCTGCAGCTGTACAAGCACGGCCTGGCCTATAAGACCACCATGCCCGTGAACTGGTGCACCTCCTGCAAGTGCGTGCTGGCCAACGAGGAGGTTGTGGAGGGCGTGTGCGAGCGCTGCGGCTCCCCCGTCATCCGCAAGGAGAAGTCCCAGTGGATGCTGAAGATCACCGAGTACGCCCAGCGCCTCATCGACGACCTGGACGGCCTGGACTTCATCGAGCGGGTGAAGATCCAGCAGAAAAACTGGATCGGCCGCTCCACCGGCGCCGAGGTCACCTTTAAAGCCACTACCGGCGACGACATCGTGGTGTATACCACCCGGCCGGACACTCTGTTCGGCGCCACCTATATGGTCCTCTCTCCCGAGCACGAGCTCATCCGCAAGTGGATGCCCCTGCTGAAAAACGCGGACGACGTCCAGGCCTATCAGAAAGAGGCCGCCTCCAAGTCCGACCTGGAGCGCACCGAGCTGAACAAGGAGAAGACCGGTGTGTGCCTGGACGGTGTGAAGGGCGTTAACCCGGTGAACGGCAAGGAGATCCCCATTTTCATCTCCGATTACGTGCTGGCCACCTACGGCACCGGCGCCATTATGGCCGTGCCCGCCCACGACGACCGTGACTGGGAGTTCGCCAAGAAGTTCGGCTGTGAGATCATCGAGGTGGTCTCTGGCGGCGAGGACGTGCAGAAGGCCGCCTTCACCGCCAAGGACGAGACCGGCATTCTGGTCAACTCCGACTTCCTCAACGGCATGACCGTGAAGGAGGCCATCCCCGCCATCACCAAGTGGCTGGAGGAGAAGGGCATTGGCCACGCCAAGGTGAACTACAAGCTGCGTGACTGGGTGTTCTCCCGTCAGCGCTACTGGGGCGAGCCCATCCCCATGGTGTACTGTGAGAAGTGCGGCTGGCAGCCCCTGCCCGAGGACCAGCTGCCCCTGCTCCTGCCCGAGGTGGAGAGCTATGAGCCCACCGACGACGGCGAGTCCCCCCTGAGCAAGATGACCGACTGGGTGAACACCACCTGCCCCTGCTGCGGCGGGCCCGCCAAGCGGGAGACCGACACCATGCCCCAGTGGGCGGGCTCCAGCTGGTATTTCCTGCGCTATATGGACCCCCACAACGACAAGGCCCTGGCCAGCAAGGAGGCCCTGGAGTACTGGTCCCCGGTGGACTGGTACAACGGCGGCATGGAGCACACCACCCTCCATCTGCTGTACAGCCGGTTCTGGCACAAGTTCCTGTACGACATCGGCGTGGTGCCCACCAAGGAGCCCTATCAGAAGCGCACCAGCCACGGCATGATCCTGGGCGAGGGCGGCGAGAAGATGTCCAAGTCCCGGGGCAACGTGGTCAACCCCAATGACGTGATCGAGGCCTACGGCGCGGACACCATGCGCACCTATATCATGTTCATCGGCGACTTCGAGAAGGCCGCCGCCTGGTCGGACAACGCGGTGAAGGGCTGCAAGCGCTTCCTGGACCGGGTCTGGAACCTGGCCACCGAGCAGGAGCACACCGGGGACGAGTACTCCCAGGTGAACGAGGTGGCTGTCCACCGGGCCATCAAGAAGGTGTCCGAGGACATCGAGGCCATGAAGTTCAACACCGCCATCGCCACCCTGATGGCCCTGGTCAATGACTTCTACGCCAACGGCGCCAGCCGGGGCGACATGAAGGCCCTGCTGCTGATGCTCTCCCCCTTCGCCCCCCACATGTGCGAGGAGCTGTGGGAGATGGCGGGCTACGGCGGACAAGTGTCCCAGCAGCCCTGGCCCGTCTACGACGAGAGCAAGACCGTCACCGCCACCACCCAGATGGCCGTCCAGGTCAGCGGCAAGGTGAAGGCCAACATCGTGGTGCCCACCGACGCCTCCGACGAGGAGATCGTAGCCGCCGCCCTGGCCGAGCCCAAGATCGTCAAGCTGGCCGAGGACAAGGTGCTGGTGAAGTCCGTCGTCGTCAAGGGCCGACTGGTCAGCCTGATTTTCAAACCCAAGGCCTGAGCGGGGCGTCTCGTTACAAAAAATTCAAATTTCCACCGGAAAGAAGAACTTGACATTTGACGGAAAGTCAAATATAATGGTTCTGTTAAAGCCATACACATGGCCCTTTCGCGGAAGGGGGATGTCCCGCCGCGCCGGAGGGAGGGAAATATATGTCGGAAGTCCGTGTAAGAGAGAACGAGTCTTTGGAGAGCGCTCTGAAGCGCTTTAAGCGCAGCTGCGCCAAGTCTGGTGTGCTGGCCGAGGTCCGTAAGCGTGAGCACTACGAGAGCCCCAGCGTCAAGCGCCGCAAGAAGTCCGAGGCTGCCCGCAAGAACCGTAAAAAGTACTATTGAGCGACGAAAACCGCTGCGGCATTGTGCCGCAGCGGTTTTTCCATGAGGGAGATGGAACGGTTAAAATAGTGCAGAAATTTTTTGAATTTTTGCTTGACAAAACAATGAGATTCTGGTAATATATTACCTGCGCTGGACAACAAAAGGTTGTGCGCAGGCAATTCAGATGGGGGTATAGCTCAGCTGGGAGAGCGCTTGAATGGCATTCAAGAGGTCAGCGGTTCGATCCCGCTTATCTCCACCAAAACAAACAGGACATCCTTTTGGATGTCCTGTTTGTTTTCGCGTTCAGCGAAAAGGTTCCGTAGTCCTGTGGAGCGACTGGACGGCGTCTTTACGATGATATTATGTATGAGCTTGATATGTTGCTTTACGAGGGGTATAATCAGTTACAATAAATGATTTGAACCGGTGATACTCATATGATCCAAAAAAATGACTGGAGATTGAGAGATCAAGGATGTTATTTGAAAGGAAAAACTCTATTTCATCGAAACTGGAGGACACGATCCCTAAAATGGGATCATGATCACTGTGAATTTTGCTGGGGAAAATTTTCAGATGCAGATGGAGACCGGCATGAGGGATAAACAACAGAGGACAACTACCATTGGATTTGCCATGCGTGTTTTAGAGATTTTGAGGCAATGTTTGATTGGGATGTAATTGAGGACATGGAATCATAATTTGGAGATATTTGTGGAATTTTGGTGTGTTGCGTATTGAAGCGCATCTCAAAGGCCCGGTTACGGGGAGGTGTAACCGATGGGGTTGGGAGCTCGGAGGAACAGCGAGCTGGAGTATAATCAGTGGAGGAATACTGCTGGGAGACAGACCTCAACGCACAAGGCGGGAACATCTATAACGGTGTTCCCGCCTTGCTATTTATAAATTCGATCACTCCACCCGCTTGGATCATGCACTCAGGCTATTGCTGTTTAGAAGGGACGGTAGACGGTAAAAAACCTATATTTTGAAACGCGAGTCATAAAATGGACATACAGAGACAAAACCACCTTACCGGTCCGCAGGGGGGACATTTGGGATGCTGAAAGCAAAAACAAAAGGCAACTGCTTTCGCAGTTGCCTTTTGTCTTGGTCCGAGTGCTGAGATTCGAACTCAGGGCCTCTTGAACCCCATTCAAGCGCGATACCAAACTTCGCCACACCCGGATTTTCTCGCCGCAGGCGTCTCACCCGAACGGCTTATATAGATTACCATAGTTTGCCCCAAAAAGCAAGTCTTTTTTTAAGTTTTTTGATGGGCTTTTGCGACAAAAAAGTCTAAATAAATCACTCTTTCTTATGCGAATTTTACGATACGGGAGAGAGGACGTGTTCAGCGCACATCCGGCACAGAGCAGATTCTTTGCCTGCCCGTGATGTGGACCTTGACCGTTCCATGGATGGTGATGGTATAATGTAGCTGACATCATTCGGAACCGATAGGCGGCTGTGCACGGCCCCCTGTCAAGCTGTTCCACCAAAAGGGAGGAGAGCGCTGTGCGATACAGAGAACTGGGAAAGACAGGGCTGAAGGTCAGTGAAATCGGCCTTGGAGCGGAGTGGCTGGAGCGCCATAATGCGGAGGAGGTTAGAGCGGTCATTGACTGCTGTGAGGCTCAGGGGATCAATATTCTGGACTGCTGGATGGCGGAGCCCAATGTGCGGTCAAATATCGGCGCTGCCATCGCCGGGAAGCGGGAGCGGTGGATCATCCAGGGGCACTTCGGCTCCACCTGGCAGGACGGGCAGTACGTCCGCACACGGGACATGGAGAAGGTCAAGCCGGCCTTTGAGGATCTGCTGTCTCGCCTGGGGACAGATTACCTCGACCTGGGCATGATCCACTTTGTGGATGAGGAGGCGGAATTTCACCGGATTATGGACGGAGCGTTTTTCGCCTATGTGAAGGAGCAGAAGGCCAGGGGCGTGATCCGCCATATCGGTCTGAGCACGCACAATCCCAAGGTTGGAGTTCTGGCGGCCCAAAGCGGAGAGATCGAGATGCTCCTGTTCAGCATCAATCCGGCGTTTGATCTGCTCCCGGCCAGCGAGGACATCAATACCTATTTTGCGCCCGACTATGAGGAGCACCTGGGAGGAATCCACCCGGACCGGGCGCGGCTCTATCAGGTATGTGAGCAGCAGGGAATTGGAGTCACGGTGATGAAGGGGTATGCGGGCGGCCGCCTGTTCTCCGCCGAGACCTCGCCGTTCGGAGTTGCGCTGACCCCTGTGCAGTGCATTCACTATGCCCTGACCCGGCCCGCCGTGGCCAGCGTGCTGGCCGGGTATGATACGCCTGAGCATGTACTGGCGGCGGTCGCCTATGAAGACGCCTCCGAGGAGGAAAAAGACTATGCCAGCACGCTGGCGGGCGCCCCCCGCCACGCTTACTCCGGCCAGTGCACCTACTGCGGCCATTGCGCGCCCTGCCCCAAGGGTATTGATATCGCCATGGTGAACAAGCTGTATGATCTTGCGGCCATGCAGGACCGGACTCCGGACTCCATCCGGGCACACTACCAGGCGCTCCCGGCAAAGGCGGAGGACTGTATTGCCTGCGGGAGCTGTGAAAAGAGATGTCCCTTTGGCGTTCCGGTTATCCAGCGGATGGAGCAGATCAAACAGCTCCATTTGATTTGATCCGCCGCGCTCATTGAACCGACGGCTCCTCAGGCTGTCAAAAAAGTCCAAGGACTTTTCCGACAGCCTGCAAAAATGCCGTTACTTTTCCGCCGCGCAGCGGCGGAAAAGTTCTCGCTGCGCTCGC
>NZ_NFKI01000079.1 GCF_002160305.1 Pseudoflavonifractor sp. An184 | reverse complement strand
TTGTTTGAACTCCCCTGTGTATCTTTTATTTGGTTTCCCTTTTGGCATAAAACAACACCCCATTCGTTAGTAGTATACCATACTGTCTAACAATTGGGGTGCTGTTCATTCAGCCGGTGGGATTTTTTTACACTTTGTTCAGGACTTCCGCCTGCTGGTCCAGCCAGGCGGTGAGCTGGTCCAGCCCCTCCGGACTGAGGGGGAAGGCCGTCTCCGCCAGAATCTCGCTGAGCTCCTTGGTGAGGGGGCCCCGCCACAGCTGGACGGTGAGCTGTCCCTCCTGGGGCTGGATGAAAAACCGGGCCTGGCCCAGGCTGCCGTACCAGCTGTTGCCGTTCTCCCAGAAGGACAGGGTGGGGATAAACAGTGCTTCCACAGTGACGCTCCTTTGCTGAGGGTTACCGGCGGCCGTCCCGCCGGCGTTCGTAGGGAATGGGGTTGGGGTTGGCGCGGTAGAACAGGGCGATGGCGTCGCATACCAGGTCATACAGGTCGTTGTTCTGATAAGCCAGCTCTCCGTTGTAGTCCTCGGCAAGCTCCTGATCCGAGATGTCCCCCTTGTAGTAGCGGAAGGCCACCTCGCCGCAGGACCGCAGGCGCACCAGAGCGGCGTTTACCCTATCCCGCTCCTCCGGCGTAAGGCAGTCCGCCTCCCGCAGGGTGGAGCGGAGAAAGTCGCAGTAATAGAGAAGATCGTCGTTCCAGCTCCGGTTCTCGTTGTGCTGGGCCTCGTACCGCAGACGCTCGATCTGCCGCAGCAGCTCCCCCTGAAGCACCTGGGCGTACCCCCGCTGGGGCACCCACCGGTTCCAGATCTCTTTGCAGACGTTAAAGTATTCCATTCCCTTGGTTCTCCTTTGGTGTTTCGCGATTCAGTCCTGGGGTTCCGCCCAGTTCAGGGAGCGGCCCACAGCCTTGTGCCAGCCCCGGAGCAGCCGCTCCCGGGTATTGCCGTCCATGCCGGGCTGGTAGAGCCGGTCGGTCTGCCGCAGGGCGCGAATCTCCTCCCGGCCGCTCCAGAAGCCCACCGCCAGCCCCGCCAGATAGGCGGCCCCCAGGGCGGTGGTCTCCCGGATCTTGGGGCGGCACACGGGCTTGTTCAGAATGTCCGCCTGGAACTGCAGAAGAAAACTGTCCCGGCTGGCCCCGCCGTCGGCGTTGAGCTCTTTCAGGGAGATGCCCGTGTCCTTCTCCATGGCGTCGGCCAGATCCCAGACCTGATAGGCGATGGACTCCTGGGCCGCCCGGATGATGTGGTCCCGGCTGGTCCCCCGGGTGATGCCCACCAGCGCCCCCCGGGCGTACATGTCCCAGTAGGGAGCCCCCAGCCCCGTGAAGGCGGGGACCAGGTAGACGCCGCCGGTGTCGGGCACCTTGGAGGCGTAGTACTCCGCGTCCCGGGCCTCGCCGATGAAGCGCAGCTCATCCCGCACCCACTGGATCACCGCGCCGCCCACAAAGACCGAGCCCTCCAGGGCGTACTCCCCCTTCCCGTCCAGCCCCACGGCGACGGTGGTGAGCAGTCCGTTCCGGCTGCGGCACAGCTGGTCCCCCGTGTTCATCAGCAGGAAGCAGCCGGTGCCGTAGGTGTTTTTGGCCTCCCCCGGGGCGAAGCAGCCCTGGCCGAACAGGGCGGCCTGCTGATCCCCGGCCACTCCGGCGATGGGGACCTCAGCCCCCAGCAGATCGGCGGTCCCGTAGATCTGGCTGGAGTCCCGCACCTGGGGCAGCATTTTCATGGGGATGCCCAGTCTGGCGCAGATGTGCTCGTCCCAGAACAGCCGCCGGATGTCAAAGAGCATGGTGCGGCTGGCGTTGGTCACGTCGGTGATGTGGACCGCACCGCCGGTGAGTTTCCACACCAGCCAGGCGTCCACTGTGCCGAAGAGCAGCTCCCCCTGCTCCGCCTTCTCCCGCGCTCCCTCCACGTGGTCCAGAATCCACTTCAGCTTGGTGGCGGAGAAGTAGGCGTCAATGAGCAGTCCGGTGTGCTCCTGCACATAGGCGGAGAACTCCCCGTCGGCCTTCAGCTCCTCACACAGAGAGGCGGTGCGGCGGCACTGCCACACGATGGCGTTGGAGACGGGCCGGCCGGTCTCCCGGTCCCAGACGATGGTGGTCTCCCGCTGGTTGGTGATGCCGATGGCGGCCAGCTCCTCCGGGGAGACGCCGGTCTGGGCCAGCACCTCCGTGAGGACGGAGTACTGGGTGGACCAGATCTCCATGGGGTCCTGCTCCACCCAGCCCGGCTTGGGATAGATCTGGGTGAGCTCCCGCTGGGCGGAGCCGATGATGTTCTGCTCCTGGTCGAAGAGGATGCACCGGCTGCTGGTGGTCCCCTGGTCCAGGGCGGCGATATAGCGCTTCATGGGCGGCACCTGCCTTTTGTTTTTTATTATGACAGAAAACGCGGGGGATGTCAAAATTATGGGGGTTTCGCAGGCGGCGAAACCCCTGCGGTACACAGAATCAAAATCAGTGATTGGCCAGCCGGTAGATCTCCAGAATATCCTCGTACCCCAGCACCCGGAAGGCCCCGATGGTGCGCTGGCCGTAGAAGGTGCACCGGCGGGCCAGCTCCTCCAGCTCCTCCTCCGTCTGGAGGCCGCAGCCCAGCTCCACCAGGCTGGTGGGCATGCCCAGAGAGCGGAAGAAGTCCACCGTCCGGGCGATGGCCTCCTGGGCCAGCTCCTCCTGGGTCTTCCCGGCGGGGTCCAGACCCCACACCTTCACGCCGTACTGGGCGAAGCGGGCGGGGTTGGTTTTCCAGCAGTAGGCGGCCCAGCTGCCCCAAACGGCGGACAGGGTGGCCCCGTGGGCGAAGTCGAACCGGGCGCTGAGCTCGTGGCCCAGCTGGTGGGGGGCGAAGTCCTTGGGGGCTCCCAGGCCGGTGAGGTCGTTGTGGGAGAGGCTGCCAGCCCACATGAGCTCGCTCATGGCCTGCTCGTCGTGGGAGTTTTTATGGGCGCGGGTCCCGCAGGCGATCACCGTGCGCAGCAGTCCCTCGGCGATCTCGTCAGTGAGCAGGTTGCCGGTGACCGAGGTGAAGTACCGGTCCAGAGTGTGCATCATAATGTCCACCACCCCGCAGGAGACCTGGTAGGGGGGCAGGGTGTAGGTGAGCTCCGGGTCCAGAATGGCGAACTTGGGCCGGAGCAGGTCGGAGCCCAGCCCCCGCTTTACCAGCGTCTCGTCGTGGGTGAGGACGGCGGTGTCGCTGGTCTCGCTGCCGGAGGCGGAGATGGTGAGCACCACTCCGATGGGCAGAATTTGCTCCACCGGCCGCTTCCGCTGCCAGAAGTCCCACAGATCGGCCTCCGGATTCGCCGCCCCCAGGGCGATGGCCTTGGACGCGTCGATCACGCTGCCGCCGCCCACGGCCAGGATCAGGTCGGCCCCGAAGTCCAGGGCCTTCTGCACCCCCTCCCGGGCCTGAAACAGACGGGGGTTGGGGTGGATGCCGCCGAAGGTCTCGTGGGCCAGTCCCGCCCCGTCCAGAGAGGACAGCACCCGGGAGAGGAGTCCGCTGGCCTTGGCGCTCTGTCCGCCGTAGACCACCAGGACGCGCCGAGCCCCCAGTTGAGCGGCCTTGGGACCGGTCTGGGCCTCGGTGCCGGGGCCAAAGACAATGGCGGTGGGCTGATAAAATTCAAATGCATTCATGGTACGGAAGTTCCCCCTTTCCAAAACTGAAAACCATATGAAAATGGTAGCACAACCGCTGTCCGGTGGCAAGGGGAGGGGGACCATTTTCTCCTGGAACGCATAGGCTGGGATGTGGCACAGCCACATAGAACGATCCAAGGAGAAGGAGCGTATCCTGCTATGAATCATTACCTTCCATCCGACCGGGGCGGCCGGCCGTGCGGGGAAGTGGTGGCCTATCTGACCACTGCCCGCCCCTCGGACTGCTGTTGTCCCGCCCCGTGCCCGCCTCCTTGTCCGCCGCCCTGTCCTCCGGTCTGGGGCCCCACCGGCCCGACAGGACCCCAGGGGCCCACCGGTCCAACCGGCCCCACCGGTCCACAGGGGATTCAGGGGCCCCAGGGCTTTGCCGGCCTGCCCGGCCCCACTGGGCCTACCGGTCCGCAGGGGACGCCCGGGCCCGATGGGCCCACTGGACCCACCGGTCCCCAAGGAAATCCAGGCCCTGACGGCGCGACGGGCCCCACCGGTCCGACGGGTCCCACAGGGACTCAGGGCGCAACCGGTCCCACCGGCCCGACGGGCGCCGCGGGCGCTCAGGGTGCGACTGGTCCCACCGGTCCGACGGGGGCCGCGGGCGCTCAGGGCGCAACTGCCCCGTCAATATATGCACAACAAGGAAAATGCCGTAACCATGCGGCTTTCAGCACATTAAAGACAATTAAACAACCCCTATAATTACACCTAAAACGCCGTAGCAAGGTTGGACAAGCCTTGATATGGCGTTTTTAAGTGAGTAGGATATGTCGCCGCAGCTTGAAAAGAGTTGCGGTTTTTTTATGCCCGAAAACAGGCGGTAACGTGGAACGTTAGGCGCGAAAAAGCCCTTGCAATACAAGGCTTTTCAGACACAAAAACGGCAAAGGCATACTGCAATACCAAAACCGCCGAAAACGGCTTTCTAATATTCCACGCAGACCAAGAGAGGAAGTGATGAAACATGGCAGTTTTCAGAGTGGAACGCAATACGGGATATACCGTTATGAGCAACCACCACTTGCGCAATAAGGAACTCACCTTAAAGGCAAAAGGCTTGCTTTCGCAAATGCTGTCTTTGCCCGAAGATTGGGATTATACCCTTGCGGGCTTATCTCACATCAACCGCGAGAAGATCGACGCAATCCGCGAAGCGGTAAAAGAACTCGAAAAAGCCGGATATATCGTGCGCAGCCGGGAGCGCGACGAGAAAGGACGCTTGCGGGGCGCGGATTATGTCATATACGAGCAGCCGCAGCCGCGAGAGCCGGAAGCAGCTACCAGCGGCGAACAGCCGTCTATATCGGATTACCCTACATTGGAAAATCCAACATTGGAAAATCCAACATTGGATAATCCAACGTTGGAAAAACCTACGTTGGAAAATCCAACGCAATTAAATAAAGATATATCAAGTAAAGAACAATCAATTACTGATTTATCAAGTACCCATTCCATTCCTTTCCATTCCCCAAACCCCTTGCCCTTTGCACAGGACGAAGCGGCTACGCCGCCGGAAAGGAAAAGAACGGAAGCGAAAAGCAATAGCGCAGTAGAGATTTACAGGGAGATTATCAAGGACAATATCGAATACGACCATCTCATTCAAAACTGTAAAATCGACGCAGACCGCCTAAATGAGATTGTTGACCTTATGCTGGAAACCGTCTGCACAGCCCGAAAGACAATCCGTATTGCCGGGGACGACTACCCCGCCGAACTTGTCAAATCCAAGTTTTTGAAGCTGAACAGCAGCCATATTGAATTTGTTTTGGACTGCATGAGGGAAAACACAACCAAAGTGCGCAATATCAAGCAGTATCTAAAAGCGGTGCTGTTCAACGCGCCGAGTACCATTGACAGCTACTATACCGCCCTTGTCAATCACGATTTTTACGGCGGCGAATGAGCATAGCCACACTTTACCGGGAAAGGAGTTGATACCTTGCAGGAGGAAGTAACCCAAAAAACGATTGCCCTATACGTCAAAGTGGGAAAAGGCGCGGCGCGGCTTACCGAACAGGCGTTGCAGAAAGCAATCCGAAAGTTTTTGGAGCAGAAAAGCAAGCCCGCGCATGGGAAACAGACCATGCGCCAGCTTATGAAGCAGAACGCGGGCGTTTCCAACATCGAGATCACCGACAGCAATATTAAAGCCTTTGAGAGTACGGCGAAGAAATACAACATAGATTTTTCGCTGAAAAAGGTTAAGGGCGAGCAGACCCGTTACCTTGTGTTTTTCAAAGGCAGGGACGCGGACGTTATGACCGCAGCGTTTCAAGAGTTTTCCGCAAAGAAGCTGAACAGGGATAAAAAGCCCTCTATCCGCAAAGCCCTTGCCGCAGCAAAGGACAAGGCGAAGCAGCTTAACGCCGCCCGCGACAAGGTAAAGAAAATAGACAGGGGGCGCGAGATATGAAGCAGATAAACTACAAAAAGCTGATAATCCCGAATATCCCGTATGTGTTCTTTGTCTATCTCTTTGATAAGGTGGGACAGGCGGTGCGGCTTGCCCCCGGCGCGGATATTTCCGAAAAGATACTCAATATCACACAGGGATTTTCCGAAGCGTTTTCAAATGCCTTGCCGAGCGTTCACCCGTTGGATTTGCTTATTGGCATTGTCGGCGCGGTGGTTATCCGTCTGATTGTCTATGTCAAAGGGAAAAACGCGAAGAAATACCGCAAGGGCGCAGAATACGGCAGCGCACGTTGGGGCAACGCCGAAGATATAAAGCCCTACATCGACCCAGATTTTCAGAACAACATCATTTTGACGCAGACCGAACGGCTTACCATGAACAGCCGCCCTAAATCACCGAAATACGCGAGAAATAAAAACGTCGTGGTGATCGGCGGCAGCGGCAGCGGAAAAACAAGGTTTTTTGTAAAGCCTAATTTAATGCAGCTTCATTCTTCCTACGTCTTGACCGACCCGAAAGGCACCGTCCTAATCGAGTGCGGAAAGCTGCTGCAACGGGCAGGCTACCGCATTAAGGTACTGAACACGATAAACTTTCGGAAAAGTATGCACTATAACCCCTTTGTCTATATCCGCAGCGAAAAGGACGTGTTAAAGGTTGTCAATACCCTTATCGTGAATACCAAAGGCGAGGGAGAAAAGAGCGCGGAAGATTTTTGGGTGAAAGCCGAGAGGTTACTATATTGCGCGTTGATCGGCTACATTTGGTATGAAGCCCCCGCCGAGGAAATGAACTTTATTACCCTGTTGGAACTTATCAACGCAAGCGAAGCACGCGAGGACGACGAGGAATACCAAAGCCCCGTTGATCTGCTCTTTGCCGATTTGGAAGAACGCAGCCCCGACCATTTCGCGGTGAAGCAATATAAAAAATACAAATTGGCGGCGGGCAAAACGGCAAAGTCAATCCTTATTTCTTGCGGTGCGCGTCTTGCCCCTTTTGATATAGAGGAACTCCGGGAACTCATGTCCTATGATGAATTGGAACTTGATACATTGGGCGACAGGAAAACCGCGCTTTTCCTCATAATGAGCGATACCGACGACACCTTTAATTTTGTTATCGCTATTTTGCAATCGCAACTTTTCAATTTACTTTGTGATAAAGCGGACGACGAATATAACGGCAAATTGCCTGTTCACGTCCGCTTTTTGCTTGACGAGTTTGCCAACATCGGGCAGATACCCCGCTTTGATAAACTAATTGCGACCATTCGCAGCCGGGAAATGTCCGCTTCTATCATTCTGCAATCGCAGAGCCAGCTAAAAGCCATTTACAAGGACGCGGCAGAAATCATACTTGATAATGCCGACAGCACCTTGTTTTTGGGAGGACGTGGGAAAAATGCAAAGGATATTTCGGATAACTTGGGACGGGAAACAATCGACAGTTTCAACACTTCCGAAAATCGCGGCACGCAGGTTTCTCATGGACTTACTTATCAAAAATTAGGAAAGGAGTTGATGACACAGGACGAAATAGCAGTTATGGACGGTGGGAAATGTATTTTGCAGCTACGCGGTGTACGTCCCTTTTTAAGCGACAAATACGATATAACGAAACACCCGAACTACAAATACCTTTCCGACTTCGACAAGAAAAACGCTTTTGACGTTGAACGGTATATGTCTACCCGTCCGGCAATCGTAAAGCCCGATGAAGCCTTTGACATATACGAAATAGATTTGTCCGACGAGGACGCAGCCGCCGAGGAATAACGGCGGCATTTTCATTTTCAACAACATTTTTTGAGCCGCACAACGGCAGAAAGCGAGGTTTATATGGATTTCTTTAACAGCGCAGTTGGTGTATTGCAGACTTTGGTTATCGCGCTTGGCGCAGGTCTTGGCATTTGGGGTGCCATTAACTTAATGGAGGGTTACGGCAACGACAATCCCGGAGCCAATGCTCATGTGCCATAAAGTAACACATAAGAATTGATAGACAGCAGCCCACTATTCCGCAGCAACAGCGAGTTGCTTGTTAAAACCCCATTTTGAAGTTATAATGAGTAAAAACAACCTTTAGGAGGGACGGGCATGGAAATACAAGGTATTCTTAAAAATTTACGCGAGAAAAACAACCTTACGCAAGAACAACTGGCTGAACGTGTGCAAGTTACCCGACAGGCGGTTAGTCGCTGGGAAACAGGCGAAACGCAGCCAAATACAGATACCTTAAAACTGTTATCACGAGTTTTTGATGTGTCAATCAATACGCTTCTGGGTTCTCCACGGCAACTTGTTTGTCAGTGTTGCGGAATGCCATTGAATGAAGATGGTCTGATTAGCCGAGAACCAGACGGAAGCTATAACGAGGACTATTGTAAATGGTGCTATGCTAATGGGAAATTTGCATATCAATCCAAGGAATCTTTATTGGATTATCTGGTTGCGAATATGCCAAATCCCGATAACGCAGATGAAGAAACCAGACGTAATCAGTTTGATTTGTACCTTTCGCAATTAAAGCACTGGAAATAACTATATTGTCATAGCAAAGCCAGCCGAGCCAGTCAACGGTCAAGATGAACGGCGCGTACCGCGCCGCCGTTGACAGCCCCGCCCGCCTTTGCTGGTAGGCAATCAAGGGGCGACAGCAAGGAGTGCTGCCGCCCCGCACTATTATCAGAGAGGGGGAATTTCCATGACCGAAGATGAAGCCTACAAAGTGCATATCCAGTACACCTTTAACGCCTTTTGCAAGGTTGTCATTCGTCACGCCGCCATAGATATAATTTTGAAGCTGCGCCGGAGGTGGGAACGGGAAGTTTCCCTTGACTATCTGATGAATGAGAAGTTTGTCCAGCTTGCCGAGCCGGAGCAGCTTGAAGAATATCTTTTTACCGCCTGCGGCCAGACCGCCGTTCTGTACCATGCGGAACTCGCCGCCGCCCTTGCCCTTTTGCCAGAGCAGACACAGGAAGAAATTTTCCGTTACTATTTCCTGCGCCAGCCGCAGCGGGTGATCGGCGTACATATCGGACGGACACGCAGCACAGCGGGGCGGCATATCCAGCTTGCCTTGCAGCGGTTACGGCGGCTCATGGAGGGAAAAGACCATGAGTAAACTTCTCCCCTATGAAACAATCGTCAAAGCCCATGAGGGCGACCCGGACGCAGTAAACGCCGTTCTGTCCCATTACGCCGGATATATCCGATATTTTTCTAAAGTGAACGGTCAAGTAAATACCGAGGTTGAGGAATATGTGAAGCAACAGCTAATTGCCGCGCTATTCAAGTTTCGCTTTGACCGATAAGCTGAAAAACTAAATACCGGCTGTCATTATCGGCGCCACCCAGCAAGTTTACAATTCATCTATTTCCAAGAGCAGTCGGTCATAGTATAATGGAGCCAGCGAAGATAAGGAGATGAATAGCGTCATGGAATATATAAAATATTTAGAGGAACTGATACCCGAAAAGGACAGCCTGAAACTTGTCAAATCTGAGGCCGAGAAATTCTATAAGACACATTCACTTGATGAATGTGTCCACATGGGACATGAACTGTATCAGTCAAATAATTTTCAGATACAGGAAGTAGGAGTTTTCCTGTTAGGATATGCGGCTCACGAAAATTCCGCCGCACTATCATTCTTGAAAAACACAGTAAGTCAACATGATAGCTGGAAGGTACAGGAAATTTTGGCTATGGCCTTTGATAATCATTGTAAGATTATCGGATATGAAGCTGCTCTGCCAACCATTCAAGAATGGTTAGCCAGCGATTGCGCCAATGTACGACGGGCTGTATCAGAAGGATTAAGAGTATGGACGAGCCGCCCGTATTTCAAAGACAATCCACAGGTAGCCATTGACCTATTATCTGATCATAAATCCGATGAAAGTGAGTATGTACGAAAATCCGTAGGCAATGCCATAAGGGATATTAGTAAGAAACACAGCGCGTTAGTTGTAGCGGAATTAAGCACATGGGATTTATCATCAAAAGAAGTTCGGCAGGTTTACAAGCTGGCAAGTAAATTTATTGAAAAATAAATCCGTAAACTTCTGTACTTCCATCATCGGTGCAACTTGACCCGAACTTTCAAAACTGAATACCAGCCGCCACCGGCGACCAGCGAAAGCAGTAAGTCTGAAAAAGATTTGCTGCTTTTTTTGTTGTCTATTTGGCATTTTTGAAATTTGTCCGTATTAAGAAGCAAAGAGAAAATTTCCAGTATTTCCGTCATTTTTGTCGTTGCTGGTGTTGTAGGGAGTGAAAGGAAAAATTCTCTGCCCCGCCGGTTGCCAAAACCCTGTTGGCCGGATTACTAAGGCAAAAGAAATTTTGAAAAATCCCCAGCCAGCGGGCAGACAGCGGCCTTTCAAATGTATCTTTAGCGGAAAGAAAAAAGGCCGCGCACAGCGGGCCGGAAGCCCCGTTCCATTCGCTCTATGTACGGAAAAACCCGAACAGGGGCAGTCTGCGGCTTACTTAGAGCAAGTTTCTACCACGGTGCCAAAATCCGCAATTCTGCGGTTTTGCCCCTCGCGGGAAACTTGTTGGGGAGTGCCTTCCCCAAACCCTGCTTTGCGGCTTGCG
>NZ_NFKI01000078.1 GCF_002160305.1 Pseudoflavonifractor sp. An184 | reverse complement strand
TCCGCCTAGCGGCGAAAACTGCGTTTGTTCCCTTGCTCCTCCTCTTCCCGGCGAACCCGCTTCGCTGGGCTTCGTCGGGAGTAACGAGGGATTGGGCAAAACGCCACCGAGGACGGCTCCGGATGAGCACTTCGTGCTCATAGTCGCCCACCCTACCCCCTCTGGCCCTTCGGGCCATCTCCCCCTGACAGGGGGAGTCGGCCCCGGACCCCTGTTTACGGGGGTAAGCCCTTGAAGTGATCAGAACATTTCCGGCGCGCAAAATCAGGAGTGCTTAGGTGCGGTTCCGTCCGGCCCCACTGGGGCCCTGAGTCCGCAAAATCTGCTTTTGCTGCGGTCCCGCTTCTGCGCCTGCGTTTTTTCAGCCAACGCTTCTGGTCCGGTTTCCCCCGTAGGGGCGCACCGTGTGCGCCCGCGGGCCGGTCTGGGACCGGCCCCTACGGAAAGGCCGGAGAGTTCCCCATCTTTCGTAGGGGCGGCACACTGGGCCGCCCTATGCCGCATCCGGTGGAGCACCCTTGGGCCTGGAAGAAAACCCCGCCCTTGCCAAGACGGCTCAACTCCTTTATAATGTGATATCATCCCGAACAGGGGAGGAAACTGTGATGAAATTCATATCCTGGAACGTAAACGGCCTGCGGGCCTGTCTGAAGAAGGGGTTTCTGGACTTCTACCAGGGGGAGAAGCCCGACTTCTGCTGTCTGCAGGAGACCAAAATGGAGCAGGGCCAGGCCGACGTGGACCTGGGGGAGGGCATTTTGGAGTTCTGGAACTCCGCCGAGAAGAAGGGCTACTCGGGCACCGCCGTCTTCACCCCACACAAACCCCTGGCCGTGGCCTACGGCATGGACAAGGACCAGCACGACCACGAGGGGCGGCTCATCACCCTGGAGTATGAGAGCTTCTATCTGGTGTGCTGCTACACCCCCAACTCCCAGGACGGCCTGAAGCGGCTGGACTACCGCATGGAGTGGGAGGACGACCTGCGGGAGTACCTCGTGTCCCTGGACCGGCACAAGCCGGTGATCTACTGCGGGGACCTGAACGTGGCCCACCGGGAGATCGACCTGAAGAATCCCAAGACCAACCGGAACAACGCCGGCTTCACCGACCAGGAGCGGGAGAAGATGACCGCCCTCCTGTCCTCCGGCTTCACCGACTCCTTCCGCTTTCTCTACCCGGACGTGACGGGGGTGTACTCCTGGTGGTCCTACCGCTTCAATGCCCGGAAGAACAACGCGGGGTGGCGCATCGACTACTTCATCGTCTCCCACCGCCTCCAGGACAAAATCAAGCGGGCGGAGATCTTGACCACCGTAGAGGGCAGTGACCACTGCCCGGTGCTGCTGGAGTTGGATATTTAGACTATTTGGGGCCCCCGCGCGAGCCCAGCGCAGCGGGTCGCGTGGGGAGAGGACACTCGCCCGCAGGCGAGCGTTTCGGAGCGCAACCGCCGCATCAGCGGCGGCTCTTAGCGCGGAGATGGAGCAAGGGAGCGGGCGCAGTTTTCGCCGTGAGGCGGAAACGGAGCTAAGCGGACTCAAGGTGAATTGGCCCAAAGGGCCAAGAGAGGGTGGCCTGGGCCATTGCGACGACGAAGCGATCACTGCCCCGTGCTGTTGGAGCTGGATCTGTAAGGGGGATTTTGCATGAAACGTGTTTTGATCGCCGGAACGGGGCCCGACCCCCACCACATCTACTCCGGCTGTGTGCTGGCCCTGGAGGCCCTGGGGCTGGAGGCCGTCCAGTCGATGGAGGCGGAGGACCTGGCGGGTTGCTCCGGCCTGATCCTCCCCGGGGGCGTGCCCGACGTGGACCCCGCCCGGTACGGGGAGCCCCTGGCGGGCAGCCTGGAGGTCACCCCGGAGCTGGATGAGCAGTACTTTTCCGTCCTGGCCCGGGCGGTGGAGCAGAACCTCCCTGTGCTGGGCATCTGCCGGGGCTGTCAGGTGATCAATGTGTACTTCGGGGGCAGCCTGATCCAGGACCTGGAGACGTCGGACATCCACCGCTTCGACCCGAAGAACGAGGTGGTCCACGACACCGCCTGCATCCCGGGCACCTTCGCCTATGACCTGTACGGGGCCCACGCCCCGGTGAACACCAAGCACCACCAGGCCGTCCGCCGGCTGGCCCCGGAGTTCGGGATCGCCCAGCTGTGGTTTGACGGCTCCATTTCCCGGGAAGCCCGGGCGGAGCTGATCGCCCAGGCCCAGGCGGGGACCCTGACGGAGGGTACCCACCGGTGCGTCATCGAGGGCGTCTACCACCGGACCCGGCCCATCTTCGGCCTCCAGTGGCACCCGGAGCTGCTGGTGGACAAGCCGGTGGAGGGCACCGTGGACCCCATGGCGGTGTTCCGCCATTTTGCCTCCCTGCTGTAACGGGGCGGCTGATAAAAAGCGAGTACAATTTATCTGAAGGAGGGATCGGCCATGCGGAGAGCAGACCGGGAAGTGACGGATCGGAAGCAGCTGGAAGAAATTTTGCAGGCGTGCCACGCGGTACATATCGGGGCTCAGGATGGAGACGGGATGTTCGTGGTCCCCATGAACTACGGCTTTCACCTGGAGGGGGACCGGCTGACCCTGTACGTCCACTCCGCCCAGGAGGGACGGAAGGTGTCCGCCTTCCGGGCCGGTGGGACTGTGGCCTTTGAGATGGACGGCCAACACGCCCTGCGCACGGCGGACACCGCCTGCGGCCACAGCTACACCTACCGGAGCATCATGGGCTCCGGCCCCATCCGGGAGCTGACCGGCCGGGAGGAGAAGCGAGCCGCTCTGGGCCGCATTATGGAGCACATGACCGGCAAGAGCGGCTGGGACATGCCCGACGCCTCCCTGGACCGGACGGCGGTGTTTGCCATCCAGGCGGACCAGTGGACCGGCAAGAGCAACCAGGCGGGCTGAGGGGGCGGAAAAATGCCGGAGTTTGATCCTAGAAACTACCCCTACCCCTCCCGCCGGAACGCGGTGTACGCCCGCAAGGCCATGGCCTGCACCTCCATCCCCCAGGGGGCCCAGATCGGCCTGGACGTGATGAAGGCGGGGGGCAACGCGGTGGACGCGGCAGTGGCCATGGCCGCCGCCATGCCCCTGCTGGAGCCCACCAGCAACGGCCTGGGCAGCGACTGCTTCGCCCTGGTGTGGATGGAGAAAGAGAAGAAGCTCTACGGCCTCAACGCCAGCGGCGCCGCCCCCGCCGCCCTCAGCGCGGAGCGGGTGCGCGCCCTGGGCTTTTCTGAAATGCCCAAGGCCGGGTGGATTCCCACCCTGGTGCCCGGGGCCCCGGCGGGGTGGGCGGAACTCAGCCGCCGGTTCGGCACAAAACCCCTCCCGGAGCTGTTCGCCCCCGCCATCCGGAGCGCCCGGGAGGGGGTGCCCGTGGCCGTCAACCTGGAGCCCATGTGGGCGGAGGACTCCCAGCGCATCGGGCGGGCCATGGCGGAAAACCCCGCCCCCCACGCCTACTGGTGGGAGAAGTTCACCAAAAACGGGGAGCCCTACCGGGCGGGGGACATCTTCCGCTGGGAGGAGTACGCCCAGACCCTGGAGGAGCTGGCGGCCACAAACTGCGAGAGCTACTACCGGGGCCCCCTCATGGAGAAAATGGTCGCCTTCAGCCGGGAGACCGGGGGCTACTTCTCAGAGGAGGACTTTCATTCCTACCGCCCCATGTGGGTGGAGCCCATCTCGGTGGACTACAAGGGGTACACCGTCTGTGAGATTCCCCCCAACGGCCACGGCATCACCGTCCTCATGGCCCTGAATATCCTCAAGAGCCTGGACCTGTCCCCGGAGCGGGAGCGGGCGGACACCTACCACAAAATCATCGAGTCCATCAAGCTGGCCTTCGCGGACACCAAGACCTACGTAGCCGACCCCCGGTACATGAAAACCCGCGTGGAGGACCTGCTCTCTGAGGACTACGCCGCCCGGCGGCGGGCCCTCATCGGGGAGAGGGCCCTTCTGCCCCAGGCGGGGGACCCCTCCTGCGGCGGGACCATCTATCTGTGCACCGCCGACCCGGAGGGGAACATGGTCTCCTTCATCCAGAGCAACTACACCACCTTCGGGGCGGGAGTGGCCATCCCCGGTACCGGCATCTCCCTGCAGAACCGGGGGGCCAACTTCTCCCTGGATGAGGACAGCGACAACTGCCTGGCCGGGGGCAAGCGGTCCTACCACACCATCATCCCCGGCTTTTTGATGAAGGACGGGGAGGCGGTGGGGCCCTTCGGGGTCATGGGGGCCTTCATGCAGCCCCAGGGCCACGTGCTGGTGGCGGTGAACACCATCGACTACCACCTGAACCCCCAGGCCGCCCTGGACGCCCCCCGGTTCCAGTGGACCGGCGGGAGGCATGTCCAGCTGGAGCGGGAGGCGCCCGCCCACATCGCCCAGGAGCTCGCCCGCCGGGGGCACGAGGTGGAGATCGTCAACTCCAACCTGCACATGGGCCGGGGGCAGATCATCTGGCGGACCGATAACGGCCTTTATATCGGCGGCACCGAGCCAAGGTGCGACGGGGCCATTGCGGCCTGGTGAGGTTTTGCAGGGGGTTCGCCCTGCGGGGCGAGCTTCTTTCTGGATGCCCAGAAAGAAGCCAAAGAGGCACCAGGGGGTGGGGACAATCGGATTCGGCTCCGCCTCATCCTCCATGATCCCCACCCCCTGGACCCCCATTTGCGGGGGCCCCAATTAGGCCACCTTAGCAGTCATCGCAAAGGCGCGGGCGGCTCAGCTGACTGGTTTTCCCTCGTCTTTCGCTGCCGCTCACTGGGCAATCATCGAACCCCAGGCACTCCCCTTTTGGATTGCGCCTTTGTGCGGGTGGGGCTCAATTCCGGCTCAGTGGGACGGCGGGCGGGTCTTGGACCCGCCCCTACGGAGCGGGAAAGGCGTATATCTTTGCATAGGGACCGGACACTTTCGCGCCCAAGCTCCGGGCGGACCAGTGTGCCGCCCCTACAAAATACGGGGAACGCTCCGTTCTTTTCGTAGGGGCCGGTCCCAGACCGGCCCGGGAGCGGCCCTGGGCCGCTCACCTCATCCGTCTGGCCTGACGGCCAGCCCCCCTACCCCTTTTGGCCTTCAGCCATTTCCCCCTGACAGGGGGAATCGGCCTTCCCCTAAAGGGGAAGGCTTTTGGGCGGCCAAAGGCCGCCCCTACGGCGGAAAGCGGCCTGGGAGCGTTAATTCGGCAAGGCCAGGCGCAGATGCAAAACCGCAGCAGCTCCAATTTCCCTCCCGCTCAGGCCCCCAGTGGGGCCGGACGAAACCGCACCCAAGCACTCCTGTTTTGCGCGCCGGAAATTTTCTGCCCACTTCAAGGGGTAACCCCCGTAACGGGGGTCCGGGGGCCGACTCCCCCTGTCAGGGGGAGATGTCGCGAAGCGACAGAGGGAGTAGGGTAGGCGAATATGGACACGCAGTGTCCATCCTGAGCCGTCCCCCGGCGATCCTTTGGTTTCTTTCCCATCGCTGGGAAAGAAACTCGCCGCCCGCAGGCGGCGAAACTCCCCTGCGTACAACAAATGCAGTCCGAAACCTGCCCCCTCATCCGGCCCCTTCGGGGCCACCTGACCCTATCCCCTCTGGCCTTCGGCCATCTCCCCTTGACAAGGGGAGTCGGCCCCCAGGGGGAAGGCTTAGAAAAGGCAGGCGGCGAAACTCCCCTGCCCCCATCCATTCACCGATCACTCATTCAAATATAGAAACCAAAACGACCCCAGAAAGAAGGTATGCACCATGAAAATCGCCCAACTGTTCGGAAAAGGCAAGACCGTTTTCTCCTGCGAGGTATTCCCCCCCAAGAAGACCAGCCCGGTGGACAGCATCTACAAGACCCTGGACGGGCTCAAGGACATCCACCCCGACTTCATCAGCGTCACCTTCGGCGCGGGCGGCTCCAGCAACGTGAACCAGTCCACGGCGGAGATCGCCTCCATCATCCAGAACCAGTACCACATCACCGCCATGGCCCACCTGACCTGCGTGGGCTGCACCAAGGGGGAGGCCACCGAGATCCTGGCCCAGCTGAAAAACAGCGGGGTGGAGAATGTGCTGGCCCTGCGGGGGGACCGGAACCCGGACTTCCCGCCCAAGGAGGATTTCCTTCACGCCAATGAACTGGTCTCCTTCATCCACCGCCGGGGGGACTTCGGCGTGTCCGCCGCCTGCTACCCCGAGGGGCACCCGGAGAGCCCCGACCTCATTACCGACGTGCGCTATCTGAAGCAGAAGGTGGACGCGGGGGCCCAGCACCTGGTGAGCCAGCTGTTCTTTGACAACGACGACTTCTTCCGCTTCCTGGAGCGCTGCCGCATCGCCGGCATCGAGGTGCCCATCGAGGCGGGCATCATGCCCGTGCTGAACCGCAGCTCCATCGAGCGCATGGTGTCTCTCTGCGGGGCCTCCATGCCCCGGAAGCTCACCCGCATCCTGGCCCGGTACGGGGACCACCCCGCCGCCCTGCGGGAGGCCGGCATGGCCTACGCCATCGACCAGATCGCCGACCTGATGGCCGCCGGGGTGGACGGCATCCACCTGTACACCATGAACAACCCCGCCGTGGCCAAGCAGATCAGCGCGAGCATCGCCTCCATCCGAAACGTCTAATTCAGATAGGAGTGATGAGATAGGAGATAGGAGTTGGCCGGAACCAGACCGTCTCCGAACGCTCGGAATATCTCCTATCTCATATCTCCTAACTCCTAACTCCTATCTCAAGAAAGTGTGACCCCATTGCCGATTTCTCTGACCCAAATCAACCCCGACGAGGTCCTGCGCTACATGGGCACGCCCCCGGACCAGGCGGGGGCGGACCTGCGGGCGCTGGTGGAACAGTGCGCCCGGGAGGTGATCTCCGCCGCCCGGCCCCGGTGGGCGTACCGGGTGTTTGACCTGACCCCCGAGGCGGAGGGGGTGCGCCTGGACTGCGGCCTTCTCCTGCCTGGGGAGGACCTGAAGCGGCACCTGAGGGGCTGCCGCCGGGCGGCCCTGTTCTGCGCCACCCTGTCCGCCCAGGTGGACGCCCTCATCCGAAGGGCGGAGAGCGGGGACATGCTCCGGGCTCTGGCCCTGGACTGCTGCGCCGCCGCCGCCGTGGAGGAGGTGTGCGACCAGATCGAGGGGGAGCTCCAGGGGCAGTTTCCCGGCTGCTTCTTCCCCTTCCGCTTCAGCCCCGGCTACGGGGACCTGCCCCTCACCCTCCAGGGGCCTCTGCTCAACCTGCTGGACGCCCCCCGGAGGGTGGGTCTGTGCGCCAGCAGCACCCATATCTTGACCCCCCGCAAGTCGGTGACCGCCATTCTGGGAATCGCCGGCCACCCAATCGAAGCAAACACCCGAAGCTGTGTGGGCTGTCCCGCCCACGACGGCTGCCAGTATCGAAAGTCAGGTGGACACTGTGGAATTTCTTGAACTCTTGCAAACCGGCCGCCCCGTGCTCCTGGACGGGGGCATGGGCACCATGCTCCAGGCCAAGGGCCTGCCCGTAGGGGCCACCCCCGAGCTCACCGCCCTGGAGCACCCGGAGTGGCTGCTGGACATCCACAGGGCCTATGTGGAGGCGGGGGCCCAGATCCTCTACGCCAACACCTTCGGGGCCAACCGGGAGAAGCTCTCCCACTGCGGCAGGACGGTGGAGGAGATCGTCCCCGCCGCCGTGGCCCTGGCCAAGGAGGCCGCCCAGGGGCGGGCCCTGGTGGCCCTGGACATCGGCCCCACGGGGCAGCTGCTGGAGCCCACCGGCATTCTGGACTTTGAGACGGCGGTGGATATCTTTGCCCAGGTGGTGCGCGCCGGGGCCGCCGCCGGGGCCGACCTCATCGTCATCGAGACCATGACCGACCTCCAGGAGGCCCGGGCCGCCCTGCTGGCCGCCAAGGAGAACAGCAGCCTGCCCGTGCTGGTGACCATGACCTATGAGGCCACCGGCCGCACCTTCCTGGGGTGCTCCCCCGCCGCCGCCGCACTCACCCTGGAGGGCATGGGGGCGGACGCCATCGGGGTGAACTGTTCGTTAGGCCCCCGGGAGATGCCCCCCCTGGTGGAGGAGCTCCTCCAGTGGACCACCCTGCCCATCGTCTTAAAACCCAACGCCGGCCTGCCCCACCCGGACGGCTCCGGCTATGACATCACCCCCCAGGAGTTCGCCCACAGCCTGGCCCAGCTCACCGAGCTGGGGGTGCAGGTGTTCGGCGGCTGCTGCGGCACCACCCCGGAGTACATCGCCCTCCTCCGCCAGGCCCTGGAGGGCCGGAGTGTCAAGCAAATCCCCCGGCACGTGCCTGCCGCCGTGTGCAGCGGTATGCAGGTGGTCCCCGTCGACCGGGTGCGGGTCATCGGCGAGCGCATCAACCCCACCGGGAAGAAGCGCATGAAGGAGGCCCTGAAGACCGGGGATGTGGACTACATGCTGGGCCAGGCCCTGGAGCAGACCGAGGCCGGGGCGGACATTCTGGATGTGAACGTGGGCCTGCCCGAGATCGACGAGGCCGAGATGATGGTGCGCACGGTGAAGGCCCTCCAGGGGGTCACCGAGGCCCCCCTCCAGCTGGACTCCACCGACCCCAAGGTGCTGGAGGGCGCCCTGCGGGTCTACTGCGGCAAGGCCATCGTCAACTCGGTGAACGGGGAGGAGGCCGTCCTGGACGCCATCCTGCCCCTGGTGAAGAAGTACGGAGCGGCGGTGGTGGGCCTCACCCTGGACGAGGGGGGCATCCCCAAGACCGTCCAGGCCCGCATGGACATTGCCAAGCGGATCTTGGACAGGGCCCTCTTCTACGGCATCCGGAAAGAGGACGTGTACATCGACTGCCTCACCCTCACCGTCTCCGCCGAGCCGGAGGGGGCGGTGCAGACCCTGGAGGGCCTGCGCCGGGTGAAGACCGAGCTGGGGCTCAAGACCGTGCTGGGGGTGTCCAACATCTCCTTCGGCCTGCCCGCCCGGCCCCTGGTAAACCAGAACTTCCTCACCATGGCCATGTCCGCCGGGCTGGACCTGCCCATCCTCAACCCCAATGTGGAGTCCATGATGGCGGCGGTGCGGTGCTACCACCTGCTCACCAACGTGGACGAGAACGCCCGGGAGTTTATCGCCGCCTACGGAAACGCCCAGGTGTCCACCTCCATCACCACCACCGGGACCGCCGCCCCCGCCCCCGCCGCCGGCGGAAAGCGGGATCTCACCGAGATCGTCCTCACCGGCTTGAAGGGGGAGGCGGGCCCCGCCACAAAGGCCCTCCTGGAGACCCGGGAGCCCATGGACATCGTGGACAACGTCCTCATCCCCGCCCTGGACCGGGTGGGGGCCGACTTTGAGCAGAACAAGGTGTTCCTCCCCCAGCTCATCCAGTCCGCCGGGGCCGCCCAGGCCGCCTTTGAGGTGATCCGGGACACCCTGGCCCAGAAGGACGGGGGGACGGTGAGCCGGGGCACCGTGGTGCTGGCCACCGTCAAGGGGGACATCCACGACATCGGCAAGAACATTGTGAAGGTGCTGCTGGAGAACTACGGCTACACGGTCATCGACCTGGGCCGGGACGTGGACCCCGCCGCCGTGGTGGAGGCCGTCCGGAAGCATGAGGCCCCCCTGGTGGGCCTGTCCGCCCTGATGACCACCACCCTCAAGAGCATGGCGGAGACCATCGCCCAGCTCCACGACGCGGGCCTCCCCTGCAAGATCATGGTGGGGGGCGCGGTGCTTACCCCCGACTACGCCCAGGAGATCCACGCGGACTTCTACGCCAAGGACGCCAAGGAGAGCGTGGACATCGCCAAGCGGGTCATTGGATGATCCGCCGTCCCGGCGCGGGGGCGGCCTCCCCCCGCCCCTATATTTCAGCACAAAGCCCCTGTCCGAAGCGTGCGCTTCGGACAGGGGCTTCTTCTATGTATGCTCTGTCAGCTGGTCAGGTATCTCTATCTATCAGCTGGACTGGGTATACCGGACGGCCACCGGCAGGTCCAGGTCGTCCTCCGTCAGGTCCCGGGTGTAGGGGTTGACCAGGGCGTTCAGAGTGGGCAGAATGTCCTCCGCCTGGTAGATGTAGTTGGTGGTGCCCCCCCACTTATAGCCTTTGAGCACACCGTCTCCCCGCCCGGTGAGGCTCCCCTGCTGAACGGCGGTGGACAGGTCCAGCTTCATGGCCTGCTCGGCAAAGTAAGCCATGTCGGTGAGAGACAGGTTGGTCTCCACGTAGGAGTTGAAGATATCCAGGAAGGAAGTTACCTTGGTCAGGGAGTTCCAGGAGATCACCTTCTTGGCCAGGGTGATGAGCACCTCCCGCTGGAACTCGCCACGCTGCACGTCGGAGTACCACTGGTTGCTCCAGTAGTTGGGGCTGCTCTCGTTGTCGTGGCGGTAGCGTACCGCCTCCATGGTCTCCTGGCCGTCCAGATGCTGATAGCCGGCGCTGAAATGGATGTGCAGTCCCTGGACCGGGTCGTCGTAGTTCATGTCCAGGGGGATCTCAATGTCCACGCCCCCCAGCTCGTCCACCAGGGCGATAAAGCCCTTCAAGTCCACATGGATGTAGTAGTCCACCGGCACCCCGAAGGTCTGCTGGATCTCATCCATGAGCACATCGGCTCCGCCGTTGTGGTAGGCGTAGTTGAGCTTGGCCGTCTGGGTGGTCCAGGTGCGGTTCACCGCCGTGTCCCGGGGAATGGAGATCATGCCGATCTTTCCCTGGGCCGTGTCAAAGCTCACCAGGATGATGGTGTCGGTGTTGCTGCTGTCCACATCCTTGCCCAGAAGGACGAAGTTATAGACCCCGTCCCGGCGCACCAGGGCGTTGGGGTCCTCCTGGTCCGCCACGGGGAGGGCCGTATCTTCCGTGTCCGGGGCCGTCGTCTCTGACTGGGGGATGGCAGGGGGCTGCACCAGCAGCTCGTGGGCGATATAAAGCCCCACCACAATGGCGGAACAGAACACCAGGAATATGTACAGCTTGAACAGGATGCCGTGGCGGCGCTTCGGCCTGCGCCGGGGCGGGGCCTGCTGCACCCGCCGTCCGCCGGCGGCGCTTCGGCCGGAGCGGCGGCAGGCGCGGGGCTCCTCTCTTGTGCGGGAATCGACCAAGGCCGGCTCTCTCCTCTCCAAAAATGAGATGATACGGTCCCAGTATAGCCAATCCGCCGCCGTTCGGCAAGAGGGACGGGGCGATATTCAAAAATTCTTAACCAATTTTCGGGCCCGGAGCACTCCCACGGGGCGGGAATGGACCGCTCCCGGCGCCGGACGGGAGGGGCAGACGCCTTGACGGCGGCGGGCGGGTGAGGCCACCTGCCCCTGCGGAGTATCGGGAAACGCGTCTGTCTTTGCGTAGGGGCCGGTCCCAGACCGGCCCGCGGGCGCACACTGTGCGCCCCTACGGTTGAAACGGCCCGCTCTCATAATCCCACCCGCCTGGCCTACGGCCAGCCCCCCTACCCCTTTTGGCCTTCAGCCATTCCCCCCTGTCAGGGGGAATCGGCCTTCCCCTAAAGGGGAAGGCTTGCGGGCGACCGCGAGGGTCGCCCCTACACAAGAAACAAACCGGGAGCGTTGGTTCGGCAAACCCA
>NZ_NFKI01000077.1 GCF_002160305.1 Pseudoflavonifractor sp. An184 | reverse complement strand
ACCTGGCACGGCGCTGAGGCGAAATCCCGCAATCCCTTGACACGCCCCGCTCTGCGGGGCGTTGTGACCGGGAGGTGGGCGCTTTGCGACCACCTCCCTTTATCCTCGTTCTAAAATCGAACGCCCCTGGTTTCAGCAAAACGGTCAGAAGCAGGGGGCAGAAGAATCTATTTCAGAGAATAAAAATTCGCCGCTGAAATGAAAATATGGAGTTCTCTGAGCTTCGGTCTTCCGTCCTCAACCTTTGCCGACAAGGGCCGCACAGCGGCGGCATTCTTGCTTGTTGGGTCACGGCTCCCCTGTACCCCAATCGTCTCACACGAGGCCGCACATGGGCGACACGGCGGGATTCTGATTCTTGGTGCGCAGGGTATTGCATTTCCCTTTTCTCTGCAGATTAATTAGGTCCAGGCCTCCTCTCGGAGAGGGCACGGTAGTCATCTTTGTTTTCAGAGGTGCATTCACCTCCTCACCTTTATTGTGAGTGAACTGCGGCCACACTTGATGGGGCTGCGCTGCATAGTGCAAGTCAAACACGCCCGCTCCCTTCGACCGTTTGGACGGCTTTTATTCAGTCTCCTGAACCTGTTACTCCTTCCAGAGAAGCAGGCATTTGGGAAGTATTCGGAAAAAACCGCCCAAACGACTGCCTGAGCCGGGTGCTCTATGGATGCAATTATAAGGTTTTGTGCGGTGCGCTCATCCCGGGAAAGACAGTGCTGTTTTGTATGTATAAAATCACAGACATAAATTGTGCATATTATATAGAAAATACCTTTCTAAAATACAACATTTCTAAAATCGGATTATTTCCATACAACTTCATCGTATTTTTTTAAAAATCTATTGCATCCCAAAAAGCTCCCATGATATAGTACACACACTGGAAGAAAGTAGTGCCTTACATGCGGAAAGCATAAATTTTATAAAAAAGGAGAGGGAAAAAATGAAAAAGCGTTTCCTTAGCATGTCTCTTGCATGCGCCATGACGATTGGGCTTCTGGCCGGCTGCGGAAACGGCGCCACCAGCAGCGGAGGAGGCAGTTCTGCATCCAGCGGCGGAGATGCCAGTTCCACCGGTGGAGGGGGTGCTTCTGCAATCAGCAACAGCTGGAAGGTGACCTGCCCCTGGGCCCCCTCCGGCGTAGCCGCCATGGTGAGCCAAAAGGCCGCCACCCTGTCCCCCACTTACTCCGACTCCATTTCTCTGGTGGCCGAGGCCATTGCCGGCGACGCCGCCACCGTCAACACATGGGTCCTGGACACAGAGGCCAATGATCCCGAGCTGGTCTTTGTGGGCGAGGGTCTGCTGTCCATCACCTCCACCATTGACCCCTCGAAAATGCAGTTTACCGAGGACGATTTTGTCTTTGTGGAGAATCTGTACTCCTCCATCTTTGTTCTCTCCGCGGATGCCGAGCTGAACATCAACACGCTGGACGACCTGGAGGCCTATGTGGATGCGGGCAACTCGGTCAGCGTGGCCGTCAACGGAGCGGTCGGCTCCGAGGCGTTCCTGGCCGCGGCTCTGTTCGGCTCCATGGACGCGGACCTGAAGCTGGTCCCCTATCAGTCTGCTGCCGAGGCTGCTCAGGCGGTAGCCAGAGGCGAGACCCAGTTTGCCGTCTCCCATCAGTCTCAGATCCTGGAGAACTACCAGCAGGGCGGCGTCACCGTGGTGTGCGCCTTTGATGAGAAGGCCATCGAGAACGGTCCCTTCGCCGGCGTGGAAGGCGTAGGCGAGAAGGGTTATCCCTACTTCCGCAACCGCTGCTTCATCATGGCCCGGGCCGGCACCGACGAGGCCGCGGTCACGGAGCTGAAAGAGCTGTACGACGCTATTCTGGCGGATGAGGAGATGGTCTCCTGGCTCCAGGACACCATGCTGCTGGAGGTAGACCCCATGACTCAGGAGGATGTAGATGCCCACGTGGAGAACGTGAAGAACATCGTCAACGAGTACAAGGATATCGTAGTCGGCTGATCCCGAAACATAGGGAGGAATGGGATGGGATTTAAGTCCGCCCATTCCTCCCTTTTATCCCTGTCTGTGTCATATTTGTGTTTATGGAGGTCATGCCAACCATGAAAGAGAACTTCTTGGATCGGTTTTACGCGCGTCTGGATACTTTGGGGGAAAAGCTTCAGACAAAAGAGCTCCGAATCCCCGTGAACATCACGGCGGGCGTGGTATTCTTTTTGTTTGCACTGTTCATCCTGGCCGTCATGCCTCAGCAGGTTCCAATTTCCGAGGGGGACGCCATCAACGGGCGTTCCTTCCCCACCCTGCTGATGGCGGTCATGATGCTGTGCTGCGCAGGACTTGTCCTCAAAGACGTCTATAAAATCATCACCAAAAAACCCATTGAGTGGAAGGTCATCAACCTCAATACCGAGGTCAAGGCGCTGGTCATTTTTATCATACTGCTGATCTCCTTTTTCCTGTGCATCGTCACAGATCTGTTTGTGGTGGGGAGCATCTTCTGCTGCCTTGGCTTTTTGATCTACTTCCGCTGTAAGAAGCCCAGCTATTATGCCATTACCCTCGGGATCGCCGTGATCATCTGGGTTGCGTTCCGGTTTGGCCTGGGCGTGGAATTTTAAGGAGGTGGCGGAAATATGATGGAATATGTCGGCCCGGCAATGGGACTGCTCTTTACCCTGGAAAATATTATCTGGATCAACCTGGGGGTCTTTATCGGAGCGATTTTTTCCGCGATTCCCGGCTTGACAGTCATCCTGTGCGTCACCCTGTTCCTGCCTGTTACATACACCATGTCCGCCATTCCCGGCATGATGTTCCTGCTGGGCATCTACTGCGCCGGCGGATACGGCGGCAGCGTCTCGGCCATTTTGATCAACACGCCCGGCACCCCCCACGCCGCCGCCACCATGCTGGACGGCTATCCCCTCTCCCAGAAGGGGCGCACCAAGGCGGCCTTGAAAATCGCCCTGGAGGCCTCCACATTCGGTGGAATCTTCTCTGCTCTGGCGCTGCTGTTCCTGGGGCCCCAAGTGGCCAAGATCGCCGCGCAGCTGGGCACAGCCGAATATTTTATGGTCTGCCTCTTCGGCCTGACCATCATTGCCGGCGTCTCTGGCAAGAGCCTGGTGCGGGGCATCATCTCCGCCTGTCTGGGCCTGCTGATCGCCTGCGTGGGCTCTGACCCCATGACCGGCTACGACCGCTTCACCTTTGGCAGCAACAGGCTGTATCTGGGGCTGGACCTGGCCGTGTGTCTGATCGGCCTCTTTGCTCTGGTGGAAATTCTGAGCAAGGCTGAATCCCGGGCAAAGGCGCAGAATATGGACACCTCCAAACTGAAGGACGACGGCCGGATCACCAAGGACGAGTATAAGCGGATGTTCCTCCCCACCCTGATATCCTCTTTCATCGGCGTGATGGTGGGCATCATCCCGGGCACCGGGGCCTCTGAGGCCTCCTGGTTCAGCTACAATACCGCCAAAAACATGTCCAAGCACCCGGAGGAATACGGCCACGGCTCGGTAGAGGGCATTGCCGCCGCCGAGTCGGCCAACAACGCGGTCACCGGCGCCACCCTGATCCCCCTGCTGACCTTGGGCATCCCCGGAGACGGCACAGTGGCCATCATGCTCTCCGCCCTGATGATCAACGGCCTGAATCCCGGCCTGAGCCTGTTTACCACCCAGGGCGACATTATGTACGCCATCATGATCGGCCTGATCGTCATCAATATCTTTATGCAGATTCAGGGACAGCTTCTGACCCCCTTCTTTGCAAAGGTCGTCTCCATCCCGGAAGAGATTCTGACTCCCATTATTGTCATCTTCTGCTTTGCCGGCGCCTATTCGGTCAATGAGAATTACTTTGACGTGGGGGTGGCCCTGGTCTTTACCGTCCTGGCCTGGATTCTGCGCAAGATTGACCTGCCTCCCGTCCCCATCCTGCTGGGCCTGGTGCTGGGCAAGATGACCGAGACCAACTTCCGCCGGGCCCTGCTGGTCTCCGACGGGGACCCCAGCATCTTCTTCAGCAGCATCTACTGCAAGATCTTTGTGGTGCTGATCATTGTGGCCCTGGCTGCCATCATCCGTGGAAAAATCAAGGACCGTCAGGCCGAAAAAGCGGCCCATGCTGAATGAGGAGGACTTTGGAATGCCCTATAACATCGTATTCTATTTCACCGACCAGCAGCGCTGGGACACCTGCGGCTGTTTCGGTCAGCCGCTGAATATCACCCCCAATCTGGACCAGCTGGCCCAGGAGGGCGTAAAGTTTGACAACGCGTTTTCCCCCCAGCCGGTGTGCGGCCCCTGCCGCGCCCTGTTCCAGACCGGCAAATATCCCACTGAGACGGGCTGCTTCCGCAACAACATCATGCTGCCCGGCAATATCAAGACGCTGGCCAACTACATCGAAGATGCGGGCTATGAGACCGCCTATATCGGCAAGTGGCACCTGGCCAGCGACGGCGAACTGGAGAAGCCGCCCACCATCGACCACACCATCACCGCCATTCCCAGGGAGCTGCGGGGCGGCTACACGGGCTTTTGGCGGGCCGCCGACGTGCTGGAGTTCACCTCCCACGGCTATGACGGGTTCGTATTTGACGAAAACAACAACCGCATTGATTTCAAGGGCTACCGCCCCGACTGCATCACCGATCTGGCCCTGGAGTTCTTCGACGCCTACGACGGGAAAAAGCCCTTCTTTATGACCATTTCCCAGATCGAGCCCCATCACCAGAATGACCATAACCACTACGAGGGTCCCATCGGCTCCAAGGAGAAGTACAAGAACTTTGTCCTGCCCCACGACCTGGAGGTGCTCAAGGGCAACGCCGCCGAGGAGTACCCCGACTATCTGGGACAGTGCGCCAGTCTGGACGAAAACCTGGGACGGCTGGTGGAGCGCCTGAAACAGGAGGGGCTGTACGGCAACACCGTCATTATCTTTGCCTCCGACCACGGCTCCCACTTCAAGACCCGGAACACGGACAACCACCTCAACGGCTACGACGATTACAAGCGAACCTGCCATGACGGGGCCCTCCATGTGCCCCTGGTCATTGCAGGCGGCCCCTACAAGGGCGGCATCGCGGTGGAGGAGCTGGTCTCCACCGAGAGCCTTCCCAAGACCATCCTGGCCCTGGCCGGCGTGGACGTGGGAGACGCTATGATCGGGGAGGATCTGCTTGACGTGGTGGAGAAAAAGGACCATAATAGACCCAACCAGGTGTTCGCCCAGATCTCGGAGAGCCGGGTGGGCCGCTGTGTCCGCACCGCGGACTACCTCTACTCCGTCTACGCCCCCGGCGTCAACGGAGGCGAGGCCGCCGCTTCGGACCTGTATGCCGACGACTTCCTCTACGATCTGAAGGCAGACCCCTGGCAGCTGAACAATGTGGTGGCAGACCCGGCCTATGGCGCGGTCAAGCAGGACATGCGCGCCCGGCTGCTGGACTGGATCGAGAAGGCCGAGGGAACGCGCCCCACGATCGTCGATTGAGGAGAGGGTTTGTTTGGCGGGAGCGGGCAAAAAAACGGAGCAGGTCTATCAGTGGCTCACGGCCTACATTGATGAGATGAAGTTTTCCGGGAACCTGAAGCTCCCCTCGGAAAACGCTCTGTGCAGGCGGCTGAATATGAGCCGCGAGACCGTGCGCTCCGCGCTAGACCAGCTGGCCCAGGAGGGTGTGATCCAGAAAGTAAAGGGGAGCGGGACGTACGTCAACAAAGAAGTGGCCCTCTCCCGGGAGCTGGGAACCGGATCGGCGCCCCTGAAGATCGGTTTGATCCTGCAGGGCCAGGATACCGACGCAAACTCCGAACTGCTGGAGGGGATCAAAAGCGTGCTGCCCGCCGGGCAGGTGGACCTCCGGGTCTTTTTTACCGACAACAAGTTTGCCAATGAGCGGCGTTGCCTGCAGACAGTGGTCCATCAAAATTTTCAGGGCTTTATTGTGGACGGCGTCAAGGCCAGCATGCTCAACCCCAATCTGGACTGCTACCGCGAGATTTACCGCCGGCGCATCCCCGTCATTTTTTACAACAACTACTATAAAAATCTCCGCTACCCCTGGGTCATCGTCAACGATAAGGAGTGCGCCGATCAGCTGGTCGGACTGCTGATCCAGGCGGGGCACCGCCAGATCGCGGGGATCTTCGTGTATGACAACTACCAGAGCATCGAGAAGTTCCAGGGGACGGCCGCCGCCATGCTGAAGCGCGGGGTGGAGTTCCAGGACGACTATATCAAGTGGTGCGTGTCCGACGAGGCCCATGATCAGCGGTTTGCCCGTTCCATCGACCGCTTTCTGAAGGGGCTCCCCAAATACACCGCCATCGTCTGCTGCAATTACATGATTTACCGCCTGGTGCGCCAGGTGCTGGAGTTGCAGGGGAAGCGCGTGCCGGAGGACTGCTCCCTGGTCTGTTTCGACTACTCGGGAAAGGACTGGGAGAAGGAGCGGATCACCTGCTCGGTCCATCAGGGACGGAAAATCGGCGCTCTGGTGGCCACCCGGCTTATGACCATGATCCAGCGCAAGGACTGCGAGGACAAAAACTACACCTGTGTGCTGAAGCCCAAGATTTACATTGGAACTTCCATTCGGAAAGTTGAATAAAAAGAAACGCGCTCCGCGGGACAGACAATGTCCACGCGGAGCGCGTTTTCTGTTTGGTTTATTGGTGCAGGAGCACCTGTGCCGCCCGCCGGAGTCTGGGCAGGGCATAGTCAAAAAAGGTGCGGAACGCGGGGCAGTAATAATTGCCCCCCTCCGGGCCAAGAGCGGTCCAATCCCGGCGGCAGCCCCCCCGGCAGATGGCCTGATACGGACAGCTGCCGCAGGCCTGGGGACGCAACTGCCCTTGCAGCAGGAATTGCCGGCTTTTCTCCCCATTGAGGGCCTCCTCGACACTGACCGTGTAAATGCTGCCCAAGTTCCAATCATCCAGCACAAAGAAATCACAGGGATACAAACTGCCGTCCCCCTCCACCACCAGGTAGCTGCCGCAGGCCCCGGCGGCGGCACAGGTGCTGGGGGGCATCCCGGCCAAAATGCGCAGGTAGTCGTCAAACAGCCGGATGCTGACGTACCGCCCCGCCTCCAGATCCCGGTACCAGGCGTCGAACAGTCCGCAGAGGAACTTCCCGTAGCGGGCCGGAGGGAGGGAGTAGGGCATGCCGCCCCGGGGCGCGTCCAGCGGGTCCAGACAGGGGATGAACTGCAGCGGGTGGTTTCCCAGCTTTTTTAAGGACTGATACACCTTTTGGGGGCTGCGGGAGAGCTGATTGGTGACAACACAGAGAAGATTGGTCTCCACCCCCGCCCCGTCCAGCAGGGCCAGCGCCCGGACTGCCCGGTCCCAAGTTCCCTTCCCGCGGGGGTCGACCCGCAGCGTATCGTGGAACTCCCGGGCCCCGTCCAGAGAGAGCCCCACCAGGAACCCATGCTCCCCCAGGAAGTCCGCCCACTCCCGGTCCAGCGTCATCCCGTTGGTCTGTATGGAGTGGGTGATGCGGAGGGAGGACGGGCATATCTGCCCCTCCAACGCCAGAAAGGAGCGGTAAAATTCCAGCCCCGCCAGTGTGGGCTCCCCCCCCTGGAAGGTGATCTGCATAGAGCCCTGCGCACCCACGGCCTGGACACTGGCGGTGAGGAGACGGCGTGCGGTCTCCTCGGTCATCCGCCCCATGTTCTTTACCTGTCGGCTGTCTGAGACATCTTCATAAAAACAGTACCGGCACCGCAGATCACACAGGCTGGAGGCCGGCTTTACCAAAAGTGTGAGATGTTCCATAGTCACCCTCCCAGCAGGTTCCGGACGATATTGAAGATGGCAATGGCCAGCACCAGAAGCTGCACACCATTAAATGCACGCTCCACCGCCTGCTCAGAGCAGCGCTTGTTGAGGCTGGCGCCGATAAAGCCGCCCGCAATGGCGCCGATGACCATGGCCGGGGCCACCGACAGATCATACACCAAAAACCCGGTGGACAGGGCTACCGTCCCCAGCTTGGAGATCTGGGCAAACAGAATGGTCATAAGGGAACAGACCGTGGCCGCCTTTGTGCCCACAGAGTAGAGGTAGATGATCAGCGCCACGTTGATGGGGCCGCCTCCGATGCCCAGGAAAGAGGAGCAGATCCCCAGGAAGCAGCCCACCGCCAGGGAGACCGGGATGCCGGAGAGCTGATGTCCCCGGATATGGGCCTTGTTCCGCATGTAAAAATAGACGAGTAAAATCAAAATGGCCAACATTGCGTTTTGGATAACCGTGACAATCCCTTGGGCCTGGAGCGCCTCCACAATGGCCCGCAGCATCTCCTGCCCTATATATCCGCCCAGCACCGAGCCCAGGGCCAGCGGCACCGCGATTTTGTAAGGGATCTCCGCCTTGGCCAGAATCTGCTTTCCAATGGAGACGACAGACATGGAAAAGACGGTAATGGACGACAGCACCCCAATGGTCTCCACATCGAAGTGGTGGAGCACATCCATAAGCGGCTTGATGATCACGCCGCCCCCCATTCCGGTCAGGGACCCCACCGTGGTCGCGCCAATGGCGATGAGAAAATATAGTATGTACAGCACGCCGACAACCTCCAACTGTTTTTTGAAAGGCGCCCTTCTTCAGCCAAATTCAGTATACCAGCTATCGTCTCAAATGGCAAAGCATTTATGGCGTCGCGGAAAATATGCCGACTGCTGTTGTGGGCAGAAATTGGAGCGTTGAAGGCAGACTTTCTCGACAGCCTTCTATATAAAATTAGGTCTCTTTGTTTATCGCGGCACAGATTTGGGCTTTCACTTTGACCCAAATCCTGACCCAGGTTGCTGAAAAGCGCCGTGGAGCAGAACTCACACAACCCTCCGGGTTTTGGCCCATTTCAGGCCGTAAAGCGCACGAAAAGCGTTGAAACGCAGCGAATGGACAAACTGACAACAGCTCATAACCCGGAGGTCGGAGGTTCAAGTCCTCCTCCCGCAACCAGAAATCCGCTGGAATCGCCTGATTCCAGCGGATTATTTTTGTTTTCTGCAACTTTTTCGCGAGGTTTATTTTGGGTTTCTGAATCTGACCCAGATTCTGACCCATACGGAAATTTTTCCGGACTGGAGAGGGCTATAAACTGCCGGAGAGAACGTGTTCCATGGCCTCCGCCGCCTGCCGCTGGGCCGAGGTGGTCACGTGGGCGTAGGTGTCCAGGGTGAACCCGGCGCTGTAGTGGCCCAGCATGCCGGAGACGGTTTTCACATCCACTCCGTTTTGCAGGGCCAGGGTTGCGAAAGTGTGTCTTAAATCGTGGAACCTGACCCTTGGCAGTCCCGCCCGTTCCAGAACCCGGTGGAGCATGTGGAGCACGCTGTCCGGGGACATGGGGCCGCCTGTGGGGCTGGGGAACACCCAGTGACTATTGCCCACTTTCTTTTTCTGCTGCTCCAGAACGTCTATCGTATCCTTTGCCAGAGGCAGGGTGCGGTAGGCGTTTTTTGTTTTCAGGGGGGCCTCCACCATCTCTCCATTGATGCGGGCAATCTGCCGTTTTACCCGGAGGTCGCCTTTCTCCAAATCAAGGTCCTCCCACTTGAGGCCCAGCAGCTCTCCCCGCCGCAGGCCGGTGGCCAGCTCCACGTAGTACAGCTCGAACACACCGCTCTCTTTCGCCTCCCGCAGAAAAGACGCCAGCTGCTCCACCGGCAGGGTTTTCATCTCTCTGTGCTCCACCTTGGGCAAGGCGCATCCCTCGGTTGGGTCTGCAACGATGAGCTTCTGTTCCTTGGCCAGCTTCATCGCCGAGGCAATGATCTGGTGGAGGTTCCGCACAGTCTTAGGGCTTAGCCCCTTGCTCTGTTTCTTGCTCTCGATGCGTTCCACTCTGCCGCTGCTGAGCAGCTTCTTGTAGAACTTCTGTAACTCCAGGGAAGTGAGTTTGCTCAGAGAGATCTTCCCGATGTTGGGCTTGATGTGATTGTCGATGTAGCCCCGGTAGGTCTGGTGGGAGGAGGGCCGAACCTTTACCTTGGCGTAGTTCTCGAACCAGATGTCCATCCACTCTCCCACAGTGTACTGCTTTGATCTCACCGGGTCGATTTGCTTGGCTTCCTCAATAGCCTGCTTCAGCTTGGCCCGGGCCTCCGCCTGGGTCCGACCCAGGACGTTCCGGTAGATAGCCTTGCCCGTCTCCGGGTCGTGACCGGCGGTGTACCGGCCCTCCCAGCGGCCGTCCTTCCGTTTTCGGAGGTTCCCCTCCCCGTTGGCTCTGCGTTTTGCCATAGCCCTCACCATTCTTCCGGGAGGGCAGTCAGACTGCCGTCATCCTCGTCCAGTGCCTCGATTGCTACCCGCATCCCCAACCGGAAACCCAGGATGAAGTTCTCCAGGGCCAGGGTGCTGCCGATCTCATTCTCTGCGTTGAGGAGCCGCAGGAGCATGGTTTTCTCCTCTCCTTCCAGCAGAGCGGAGAGCTTCTCCTCGTATTCCTCCGCCTGGTCCATGGCCTGCTGCAGTGGAGAGCCTGGGGTGATGTCCTGCTCGTTGGGTGTGATTTTCCCGAAGTACAGATCTTCCAGTATGTTTCGCATGTGTGTCGCCTCCTTTGCAACGACACACGATACCACAGAAATGGGAAATAGCCAGGGCTGTGGCGCAGAGTTATCAAACAATTCACACTTTTTGCGGCGTTTTTTCCTTGTCTACGGCATTTCAGTTTCCAGCTCTGGGCGAGATTTTCTCTCTTTGTTTAGGCGGCGCAATTTTTGAGATACCCGAAGCATTGCTGTGCACAGCGTCGGTGAAAAAGCTGGGAACCTTTTGGAACCTCTGGATTTCCTCAAATCTACGACCACCTGAAATCCGAAAAGCCGGTTCAGCGACCACCTAAGCTTGCGCTGCGGCAAAATCCCGCAATCCCTTGACACGCCCCGCTCTGCGGGGCGTTGTGACTGGGCCGGCGGCGGTTTACCGACGCGGTCCTTTATCCTCGTACTAAAACCGAACGCCCCTGATTCCAGCGAAACGGCCGGAACCAGGGGCAAAAAAATATTTTTTCCAGGAATCAGAATTCGCTTCAAAAATGGAAAATACGGAGTTCTCTGGGCACTAACTTTCTGTTCCCACCTTTCGCCCACAGGGGCCGCACAGCGGCTTTATGCCGACGCTTGTTGGTACACGGTTGTCCTGCGCCCAAGCGCCTCACACGCGGCCTCACAGGGGCAACGCACGGCGGGACCGCGCTCCCTGTCCTGCCAGGCACCCTGGCTTTTCTTTTCTCTGCCGATAAAGTGGGTCCGGGCTTCTGCCCGGAAACTGCGTTGGCGGCCGCTTGCGGCAAGCCAGACGCTCTGCTTGCCCCACCCAAGGGTGGGTAAAATTGCTTCCCAGGCCAGCTTTCGGCAGCGGACTAAGCAGTGCTTCCTCGTACAGGTTTTGAACCATAAAACGCAAGAGGACCGCCCATCCCATAGGGACAGGCGGTCCTGGGTTACATCAAGTCCGTCAGGACAGAACTTGGGCGCTCAGCGCCAGTTCTCATTTCCGTTGTTCTTGGTGTAGTCGTGGCTGTTGGCCGTCTCCATGATGGAGTAGTACGCCCAATGGGAGGGCTTTACATCCGGG
>NZ_NFKI01000076.1 GCF_002160305.1 Pseudoflavonifractor sp. An184 | reverse complement strand
GAAGCGCCGGTTAATAGTGTAGATGTGTGGGCAGCGACCAGTAACCAGTACACTGAAAAGAATGGTTTAACTTATGGAACGATGAAACAGGCAGGAGTTATTGGTGAGCCGCCTGATATGGTTAGTGTAGTTGCAACTAATGGGATGCAGGGATGGGTCACGCTTGAAGATTTTTCTCCGGTTCGTTATCTGAGAAAAATTGGAACGTCTGAGGCCGAGATCAATTCTTACATTGATAAAACTATGAATGAAAATGTGCAGAAGTTTATTCCAGTGTATGATATGGAAGGAAATGTTATCGGAGAGTTCCCAACAGGGTACTCGATGTAGTTGAGCGGCTACGATAAGTTCTGTAAAACGAAATAAAAATTTGTTAAAGCGAGGGCTTTGGCCCTCGCTTTTTTTTGCCTTGACATAAATATTACAGTAGATATAATTGAAATAAATTATATAAAATAAATAATTAAGTGTTGTTGAGGCGGAACGAGGAGAGTCAGACTATGGGTGGATTGAAAGAGCGAGAGAGCCAGCGGATATCTGCTGGTGGGTCAACTAGAGGAAAAGGTCAGAAAGTAGGCCAACCTATAGGGAGAGGTCGCCGCGGAAGGCCAAAAGAGGAGAGAGAACTGAAAATAAGGATTAGTTTGTCAGTCTTTCCAAGCTTATATGGAGATATTCAGAAAATTGCTTATGTGCAGAGGCGAAGTATTAGTGAGCTTATTGGAGAGTTGTTAATACAGTATAGAATCGATCATAAAGAAGAGATTATTGAATATGAAAGGATAAAAAATGTGTAAAATAGTCGAAAGGCAACTTACAGTTGCCTGGATGTAAACCTTGTGTGGTTTACATCCAGATGTTCTTGACCTAAGATTTGGAGTGGAAATAGATGGAGTTGCACAAGAAATTATCTAAAGCGAGAAAAGAGAAAGGCATGTCTCAATTAGAAGTCGCAGAGGCTATGCAGGTTTCCAGACAAGCAGTATCAAGATGGGAAGTTGGGGCAACAGCTCCATCTATAGAAAACCTATCATCGTTAAGTAAGTTGTATGGGGTATCTCTGGATTACTTATTGAACGATGAAGAAGATGAGTTAACACCAAAAGATGACGAAGAAGACAAAGGTGAAACAGTTACCTCAAAAAATGATGAGGAAAGTACAGTAGAAAATAGCGATAGAAAAATCAAAGCGGACATTAGAAAGAAACTTTTAATAAGTGCGGTGACGATTCTTATACTTATAGCGGTATGCGTTATTGCAACAGTGTTTCTACAAAAATGGGGTGGTGTTTCTATAGATACACTTACAACTGAACAGTCAATAGTAGAAGATAATGATAATACTGACGAGTTTAATTTTATTACATGAGAACAAAACAAGATAGGAGTGATAAAAATGCAGAGGGTACTGATCCGGGGGCTCCTTAGTGCCGCATTAATTGTAAGCCTTTCTCTACCTGTAGGAGCCGCTGAAAATTCAGTTACAACGGGAACAGTAAGTATTCAGGGAATAGAAAGGATAGAAGCTCGAGCGACAGTATCGTTTGATTTGACAGTTAAGAGTGGATTTACCTCTATTGCAAATCAAGCGTTTCCTATGGAAGCAGGAGAAACGGTTACTATTAAAGCTGCATATACTCCAATGGATGCCAGCGTCGATGTTGGGCTGGTCGATTCAGATGGAGCGTTTCATTACTTCAATGTAAAAAATGGGAGTATTGACAAGACTATTAGAATAGAGACGCGAGGAAATTATAAATTGGCAATAAGAAATAATTCAGGCAATGTGATTTCAGTTTCTGGTTATGTGAAGTATTGATAAAGGTGCGGCGATGATCGCCGCACCTTCTTTGTACGTAAAAATAATACCGGTTTACCCGTTATGCCACGCATGAACGGGTAAACCGGTATACGGTTATTTTTCTGAATATGTTGACAACCTGATTCTACTATGGTAACATGAAAATGGAGGAAAATAGTAGTTGAGACTGCGGATCGGCTCGACGTCGATCAGCGGCTCCGATGGAAAGGAGGCTGGATAGAGCGTCTACGGACGGCGATGGCCGGGAGCTGCAGCATAGATTCCATGCTCGTCTGGGCGAGGGTAAATAGTAATTAGGCCCAGAGCGTCTTGGCCGGGAGTTACCGGCTGGGGGTTTAGCAGTTTGCTAATCAGAAGCCATTTAGGGTTGATACTCCTATATGGTGCGCGGGCTTGCCGTAGTAACCTTTGTGAACTGGAAAGTGCACCATGGACCCCACCATGAGTAATCCTTTTGAAAGTGATGGGTAAGCAAAATGTATCGTGTCCCTATCCACCCTTTGATAGCAGCCGGAATACTGTAGATCTTCCGGAGAGCCACCCACCTCTAAAATGGGCCGACAGATCTCCAACTGCCGTAGAGCTGAATAAATGGGGCTGCACACATAAGCAGTGTAAAAAAGTGTAGGGAGCAATCCCAAAGCCGTCACACATAAGACGTTAAAAAGTGTATTTTGCCAAATGTCGAGTCTCCCAATGGAGCTGGCAGGAGGCGGCTTAGCTTGAACTCATAGAAAACAGGAAATATTGATTTATAGATAAATAGAAATAATGAAAAATAGATTTATATTTTACTATGAAAATATAAATCTATATATGGGAGAAGGAGGGACCATGGGCCGGCGAAACAAGTCGTACTCCAAGGATCTCCACCAGCAAGCCTATGAACGCCTGAACAGTATGCAAGCCTTTGGCGAGAGCCGACGGGCGGCCAAGTCGGAGGGAGCCGACAGAGATAAGATATTTTCCTTCAATACCTACAAGAGCTACTGGAAGCACACAAAATACTTTATCAAGTACATCAAGGAGCACCACTCGGAATGTACCACACTGAAAAAGGCAAGGAAGTATGTGGGCGAGTGGTTGCAGGACGGCGTGGACCGGGGTCTCTCTGCCTGGACGATAGGAGTGCAGCGGTCAGCCATGGGGAAGTTGTACGGGATTGCCCCGGATGATGAAGATTTCTTCAAGGCACCCAAGAAGCAGAGAGAGAATATCAAACGGAGCCGCGGCGTCCGGGTACGAGACAAGCACTTCTCCAAGACCAATAATGACGGTCTGATTAAGTTCTGCCAGGGGACAGGGCTGAGACGGAAAGAGCTGCAGGAGCTTCGAGGGAAGGATCTCATGACCAGGGCGCAGATCGAGGCAGAGATCTCCGAGCTGAAGAAGCTCCTACCGGCGGAGCTGACGCCGGACGCTGAGAAACGCCTGGGAATGCTCAAGGACGCGCTCATGTTCCGGGAGGACTACTTTACCCACGTCCGCAACGGAAAGGGCGGCAGGGAGCGAGTAAGCCCCATCGTCGGCCCGAATATTGAACAGATCGTGGAGCGCATCAGGAACACGCCGGCGGAAGAAAAGGTGTGGCAGCACGTCCACCAGAGCGCCGATATTCATGGCTACCGGGCCGAGTATGCCACGGCCATCTATAAGAGCCACGCCCGGCCTATTGTTGAAATACCTTATGATCGGGTAAACAAGGGGACAGGACACCGCTACCAGAGCCAGGTCTATACCTGCAGGAGAGATGAGTCCGGCCGGAAGCTGGACAAGGCGGCCATGTTGGTCTGCAGCAAGGCCCTGGGCCACAACCGGCTGGAGGTTGTAGCGAATAACTATATCCGGGATCTGTGAGGAGGTGGGTTGCCATCAGCAAATTTGTGAAAGTAACTACCCTGGGAGGGTATAAGGAAGTCCAGGGAGGGTATTCTGATCCGGCGTGCACCCATGTAATTCTCACAAAACAGGAGTATGATAAAATCCTTCAGGAAAAGCAAAGAGCAGAAATGGACGCCGGGATTGCAAAGAGTAACGCAGATAAAGCAGTTACAGAGGCCGAGAAAAATGCGGCGAATACAGTGCAACAGGCCCGTCAGGAGGCCAAGAAAGAGGTGGCAGCTATCCAGGGCCAGCTGGAGCAGGAAAGGGCGGAGAGTGCCCACCAGCGCGCTCTGAACGCCAATTTGCTACGGATCGCCAAAGAGCGTGCCAATGCGGACCGGAAACTAAAACCGAAGAAAGAGCACACTGGATATGTAGTGGTGGCCTCCGGAGAAAAGGAGTACCGCTATAAGGACGGATACCGAAAGCTCCAAAACGTGTTACTGTGGGAAGCGGTAATTCAAAGCCCTTATACGATTGATATGCCAGAAGCAATTGTACGTAAACAGATTACAAGGGATCTGCTTAGAAAGAACGAGGCTGGAGAGACATTGATTGGCAGGCTTGGGATCAATGGCTATTATCCCGGCAACTATGAGAGTATGGTAGACGATCATCAGTGGTGTTCGGAGCCGGAGAAGTATAATATTGCTCTTGAATTTTATTTTCAAATGAATGGAAGGTATGGCTACTGGGAAGTAAAATTTTTCCACACCAGGGCGCTGAAACGGATTCCAAACGATTTGAGGCTGCGATAAAATAGCCTGTCCATGGACCTTGAAAAAGACCATTGGACAGGCTATAATGACAATCAAAAATAGGGAAAAAACTCATTGATAATATATGCCGTGTGGAGGGGCTATACGTAGCTGGAGAGAGGGGGAAAATGGGGGCTACAAAAAAATAGGGAATTAAGTCATTGATAATATATGCCCCCTTTAAGGCCGTTAGGCCCTCAGGAAATCTTTTAATTTTCTCTCTCGGACAGGGAGAAAGTCGGAGGGGAAAAGGGGGGTGAGCGGCGGGGTGTGGGAATGTGGTAAACCCGTAGGGTTTTCCATCATTTCCATGCCCCAGAGCGAGGGGGGAAAGGGGGAGGTGACTTTCTCTTTAAGGCCCCGTAGGGGCCGCTCTTTGGCTCCCCCTTTCCCCCCTTCCCGCCCGCAGGCGTCCCCGCCGCAGCGGATTTCTTTTTGCTACTTTTTCTTTTGGAGGTGAGCGTATGGCTATGGATCAGCAGGCCGCTATGGAGCGGCTGCGGGAATTGTATCATGAAAAGAATGAGCATTTGGCAAAGTTCCTGGAGCCGGTTACGCCCTTTGAATTTTATCGGGAGATCTTCCCGGTAGGCAGTTTTGAGCGGAAAGGCCATTTTGAGGACGCGAAGGGCAACGGGATCGCGGTGACGGTTCCGCCGAAGGCGGCGGGGATTGCTCTGGAGATCGAGGGTGACGGAAAGGCCAAACGCTATACCATCACGGATGAGCTGACGGAGCTGTCGGAGGTCTTTGATACTGACTTTACCATTATGTCCCCTTTGTCCTATTTCGGCCGGCGGCGGTGCGGCAAGAACGCCCGGTATCTCTATGCCCTGGTCTTTGACCTGGATGGGGTGGGTATGCCTCAGCTCCGGGATACGCTGCACCAGATGAATAAGGATATTCTTCCCCAGGCAACCTTTGTCGTAAACAGTGGGACGGGACTTCACTTGTATTATGTCTTGGAAGAACCGATCCCTATGTACCCTCATAACCAGAAATGCTTGAAGGAATTAAAGTATGCCCTTACCCGGCAGATATGGAACAGGTACACTTCCACCATTAAGGAGCCGCAAATGCAGGGCATTTTACAGGGGTTCCGGGTGGTTGGTTCCGGCTCCAAACTGGGCCGGGAGTACCCTGTGACGGCGTACCGGCTCGGCGGGAGGGTGACGCTGGAAAGGCTGCTGGACTTTATCCCAGACAGCAACGGGGAGCAACAATACCTTGTGGGCCTCATGCGGAAGGGTCGGCTTTCGCTGGCCGAGGCGAAGGAGAAGTACCCGGATTGGTACGAGCGTCGGATCGTCAAGAAGGAGCGGCGGGGTCGTTGGGTGGTTAAGCGTGACCTTTATGACTGGTGGTTGCACCGGATCGAGGACGAGATCCGGGTAGGCCATCGGTTCTATGGGATTATGACGCTGGCGATCTATGCGAAAAAGTGTGATATTGACGAGGATGAACTACGCCAGGACGCTTTTTCATTGCTGAAACCTTATGATGATATGAGCATTGAGGATATAAACCGCTTTACCAAGGATGATGTGGTGTGCGCCCTGGAGATGTTCAACGAGGATTATGTGACATTTCCCAGGGATGATATTGCCAGGCTTTCTGGACTTTCCATGCCGGTCAATAAGAGAAATTGGCGTAAGCGGAGGGAGCACCTTCAAGTAATGAATACGATGAAGGCATTGAAGAAGCAGTTGGGGGAACCTGTGAAGGAGGGGCGGCCAGCTGGCAGTGGTACGGCCCAGAACCGGGTGCAAGAGTGGCGTCAGCAGCACCCGGCGGGCCGGAAGGCCGACTGCCATCGTGACACGGGTCTTGATCCGAAAACCATTCGGAAGTGGTGGGATATAGAGCAGGGAAAGTAATGAATTACAAATTTATGGGAGTGACGAAACGGTTTCGTTAGAAATTTGAGAGAAGCAACTAAATGTAAACAGGAAGTTACATGGAGCAACTATAGTTCATAATCAAAATCGTGGGATAAATAGAGACTATTGACAAATAATATATATCGTGATATATATTATTTAGGAGGTGACCATTATGGAGACAGCGAAGATTTTTGAAAATGGAAGGAGCCAAGCTGTACGGCTGCCGAAGAAATTTCGATTCAATGTCGAGGAAGTTGTGGTACAGCAACTTGGGGATGCGGTTCTCCTGGTTCCAAAGGAATCTCTGTGGCAGACCTTTATGGATGGATTGAATAGCTTTACCAGCGACATTTTTGAGAACGGGCGAGATCAAGGTGTCCAGGAGGAGAGAGAAAGTCTATGACCTATATGCTGGACACAAATATTTGCATTTATGTAATGAAGAAAAAACCGGAGAATGTGCTGCGGCGATTTCGAGAGGAAATGGATGGAGGAATTTGCATTTCTTCCATTACACTGGCGGAGCTGGAGTATGGAATGAAACATAGCTCAGACCCAGTAAAGAATGAGCAGGCGCTTCTTCGGTTTTTGGCTCCGCTGAGTGTCCTTCCATTTGGAGCGGCTGCAGCGTCAGAGTACGGAGAGATCCGGGCTTATTTACAAAGTCGAGGAACGCCTATCGGTCCGCTGGATATGCTGATCGCTGCCCATGCACGAGTAGAAGGAATGACCCTGGTGACAAATAATATGCGAGAATTTGAGCGTGTCCCAGAGTTGGATCTCGAAAACTGGGCCGAATGAAGAAGGAGGAAGAACCTTTGAAGCAAAAGATATTGCAGATCGGTTATGAACAGGAGCGTGATCGACTGACCTGGGACGGCTGGGATATTCATTGCGGCCAGGGCCTGGATGTACTGCTTCCGGATCAGCTCGGTGGGGGCACGTGGCGATCTGTTTCCTTTGAGTACAATTCCGAGGGATGGTATATGCCAGGGCACCCTGGGGTTTCCCCGGTTGGCCTATGGGCGCGTGAGAGCGCGGAGGGCTGAGATGAATTGCCGCTATACTGACGATCAGCTGAAGGAAGATGTGGAGCGTACCATTGGGATCAGAGCAAAGGATATTGAGAAGATTCAATTCTGCGGTCTATGGCATATTCGGTTTCGGGCGTTTGGAACAGACTTTTATTATTATCGTGCCGATTCCGATGATACAGTGCATTTGGTTGAGTCACCCTGGCAGTGGAAGTAAAGACAGAGAAAGCCGGCCATATTGGGCCGGCTTTTTTCTTGCTTTCTGGATTTCTATATTGCTATAAAAATAGATACATAGTAAAATAGAAATATAGATACATAGAAAACTATAATTCTATAATTGTAGAAGGAGTGAGAACAATGATAATTGCAGTAGCCAATCAGAAGGGTGGCGTCGGCAAGACAACTACGGCCCAGGCCTTGGCTGCAGGTCTGGCCGGAAAAGGGTATAAGGTGCTGGGGATCGATCTTGATCCCCAGGGAAACTTCTCATCGGCCTGCGGCGTGGAGAGTTACAACGTCCCGACGATCTATGAGGTGATGAAGCGGGCGGCCACCATCCAGGAGGCCATGCAGCACGCGAAGGGTGGCTATGATGTGGTGCCGGCGAATATTATGCTGGCCGGAGCCGAGCAGGAGCTGTCCCAGACTGGGAAGGAGCACCGGCTGAAGGAGACCGTGGCTCCGGTTGCCGGTGACTATGATTTTATCGTGATTGACACGCCGCCTTCCCTGGGCGTGCTGACGGTGAACGCCTTTACCTGTGCCACCGATATACTGATCCCCACCACGGCCGGGATCTTCGCAACGGCTGGGATCTCTCAGCTCAATGAGACGGTTACCAGTGTCCAGAAGTATTGCAACCCTGGCGTGAAGATTCGGGGCATTCTCTTTACCCGGTTCAATCCTAGGGCCAACATCAGCCGGCAGATCAAGGAGCTGGCAGAGCAGTTGAGTGAATATATCTCGGCGCCGATTTACAAAACCTATATTCGCTCTGCAGTGGTAGTGGAGGAAGCCCAGGCAAACCGAACCGATCTATTTGAATATGCCGGAAAATCTACGGTGGCCGAGGATTATAGAGCTTTTGTCGAGGAATTTTTGAAAGGGGAAAACGAGTGATGGCAGGAAAGGCGAAGTTTGACCGGGAGGCGGCATTCAAGCAAATTATTGGGCCTGATCGGGAGCCGGAGGCGGAAAGCCAAGAGATGCCTGTGGTGAAAGTGAAGAATAAGGATCGAGTGCAGCGGTCGTATTTTCTGGATCGAGATATCGAGAAAGCCTTACGGCGAATGGCGTTGGATGAGGAAAAAAACCTTACAGAGACGATTAATGAAGTCTTACGAAAAGGATTGGGAAAGTATTTATTGTAAATAAAATATTTTATTTGAGAGAGGCTGAATGTAATTCAGCTTCTCTTTTTTAAATTTATAGAAGCAATGAAGGGGGCAACTAAAAATTTCCTTATATGAAACTATTGAGTGGTTTACTATGTATATTCAAATGGTATTGTAAAGATAGAGAACTTAGGATGTTTATAGTGAACAATTATTTGAGAAAGAAGGTGATAGAAAAATACTGATGAAAGGTGTACAGAAAAAATCGTATTAACGGAAAAATAGTAAGGAGTGACTATGATGAAAAAGATGCGACTGTTTAGACGTATTACGGCTACTGCAATGGTTTTTGCGATGGTAGGTATTACATCAGCGTTTGCAGCTTCGAGTGAAAGCTATGGTTCTATGACAAACGGAAAAGGGGAAATAGACCATATTATCCTCAATGATGTTTTACCGGAAGAAGAAAAGTTGTCTACGAAATCTTCTGCTTCTCCTGATACGGAGATGGTTATTTCTGACTCCCCGACAAATGGGAATGGAGAAATTAAGCATATTATTGTGATCGATTCAGAGGTCATGCCGCTTGCGACCTATAAAGATTATGAATTGCCGGCAAATACTGCTGTATTTTTCGCGGGGGAGAGCGTGACGTCTGCGAAAATGAGTGTAGAATATATGCCGACAAACTTAGATTTGTATTATGGATTAGGAACCAAGCCTGATGGATCTGGAACCCATTATGCAAATAGAGCGACAGGAGGAAGTGGAAGTACGACAATTAGACCGTCTAAAACAACTTTCCTCTATCCGTATCTTGCCAATGGAAACAGCAAAACGATGTATGTTGATTTTAGTTATACTATTACTACGGCTGTGCGAGCGGCCCAAGAAAATGATGAGGGCACAATTATGCCGCTTGCTAATTTAAGTATGGCTTTTTCTAATTTAGGACCAGGAAAGTTTATTACATCAGATGAAACTTACTACATTAACGATGCGGATTCTATTTTGACAATTGAATCTATGACCTGGAAACCGGCCTCTCAGGATATAAGAGTTGGTTGGTATAATGTTAAGACAGGAGACGCTGTCTATACTCTGTGTACGGACGGAGACGTTTCTAATAGACGGTTGAATTCTTCTCGCTTAGATAAGGGCGACTACAAGATTTATATTAAGAATGTTGGAGATCAGTCGGTTACTGGAGCCCTTCAGTATGAAGTTAGTTAATAAAGGGAAGGAAGGAATAATTCTTTTATGCCTATTATTTCCTCTTTCTGGATGCTTAAATCAAGGGTCAAGTGCTGGTGCTGAATCAACGGCGCAAGATCCAGTTATGAATACAATAGTAGAGCGTGCATTCCCTTTTGAAGAAAATGTAACAGATGTTACGTTGTTTTTTAAAGAGCAAGAGGATATTTTTGATAGTGATGATCCAAAGGAATCGTTAGTTTTAGATAAAACAGATGCCGCTTCGATATCTCGAACAAAAGATCTTGTAGATATAGGTGGGGCAAATAAAGTTCGGAGTATGGCAGTGCATTGTACTTGGATGTCACCAGCACGGACGCTTTACATTGGTTTGTATAATAAAGTAACAGATCATTATTTTATAGCAATGTTTGATGGTGGTGCTGTTTCGGGACTACTTGATTTAACGGAGCTTCCAGAAGGACAATATGGCGTAGTAATGTATAGTAGTGACAACGAGAATGTGACAGCAGTAATGAATTATCAATTTTATTAATCTTATCCCCTGAGAGAAGCTGAATTTCCTTCAGCTTCTCTTTTTTTAGAGGTAAACCAAAGAGGGGATAAACCGAGCAACTAAAAATTTCCTTCAATGAAACTGAAGGGTGGTTTACTTTATATGTAATTGAGTGATACCGTCTAAAAGTAGGAAAAGGTATGTTTATATTATTGTCAGATCATATGAGAAAGAAGGTGAGAGAATAAAAGAAAAATATTGTATTATGGAAAAACTAATCATTTAAGTGGTAAGGAGTGAACAATAATGAAAAAAATGCAATTGTTTAAACGGATTTCTGCCATGGCTATGGTGTTTGCTATGGTAGGGGTTACTTCGGCTTTTGCTGCAACAGGGGCAACGGAGCATGAATCCGGGCATATTACAGAATCTGCAGGGAGTAAATCGTATGATATTTACTCCATTCTGTATGAAGATTCTACGAATCGTTATCGTGCATCGGCTTGGGCAGTAGTTTCTGATCACTCGCAAGTTCCGGCAAAGTATATTGGTGTAGATGCCTGGCTTTGTACTCCGCGAGATCAGATTCTTGCATCTACTGGATTTGTCTATAATTCTTCTGGTGCAACCTTTGAGTATGCCTGTACTGCAAGGCAATACACACCTCAAATGGTTTATGCAGCGGGAGAGGTAGATCTCTATACTGGAACGACGCATAAATATGTGGAAGTGCCAGAGTCACCATATGTGGGAGGAGATCTCAGGGCTGTAAATCAATTAGAAGAAGTCAAGGCTTTCCCGGTCAATGAAAATGGAGATACCTATGGGACCGTCAGAACAGCGAAACTGGTAGGATATAAACCGGATCTGATTGCTGCGGTTGGAAACGGTGGCGTAGAAGGGTACGTAAGAATGGATGATATGCGCCCCAACATTACCAGTGAAGCTGATATTGAAGCGTACTACGAGAAATTGGAAAACGATCCGGATATTCCGCTCTATGACATGAACGGAAATGTGATTGGAACATTTACAATTGGGGGGAATGAAGATCTGGCCCCAGAAGCAACGACGGTAGAAGAGGCGAGAGCTGCCATTATGGCAGACATGAGCAGTCCTGTAGTACCAAATGAAGATGTAAATCAAACCAAGGATCGGCTATTGAATGAAAATGATAATCTTAACACTATTTATCATGAAGCGCCGGTTAATAGTGTAGATGTGTGGGCAGCGACCAGTAACCAGTACACTGAAAAGAATGGTTTAACTTATGGAACGATGAAACAGGCAGGAGTTATTGGTGAGC
>NZ_NFKI01000075.1 GCF_002160305.1 Pseudoflavonifractor sp. An184 | reverse complement strand
AAAATTGCAGGAACACCTTGAAATCTTTCAAGGTTCGTGCTACAATTCAGCTAACCATATGTAAGGATTTGGTGTTTTTTCGCTCTCAGACAGCAAAACACTCATTTTGTCCTACTGGATGAGATGCATCCGGCTTAAAATTTTCATGTGCTCCGCGCCGGTGGAGATGAGGTAGATGCGGGTGGTCTCGATGGAGGAATGGCCCAGCACGTCGGCCAGCTTCACCACGTCCCGGCACACCTTATAAAAGGTTCGGGCAAACAGATGCCGCAGGTTGTGTGGAAAGACCTTGCTGGGGGCTACTCCGGCGGCCTTGCACAGCCGCTTCATCTCCGCCCAGATCTGCCGTCTGGACAAGCTCCTTCCGCTTCTGGTGAGAAAAATCTCGCCGGAGGCGATTTTTTGCGCCCTGGCGTACTTCTTCAGCTTCCGGCACAGCTTGCCGGGGAGCAGGATCACCCGCAGCTTCCCCTTCAGGGAGATCTCCGCCCGCCCCGCGTGAGCGGCCTCCACGGTGATATACTTCACCTCGCTCACCCGAATCCCGGTGGCGCAGATGGTCTCCAGCAGCAGTGCCAGCCGCTCCCGGCCCAGGCCATGGGCGGCGGCCAGCAGGCGTTCATACTCCTCCCGGGTCAGCTCCCGCCGGTCGTCCCGGAACAGCTTCCGCTGGAGCTTCAGGGCCTTCACCTTGCAGTCCTCCCAGCCCAGGAACGTAAAAAACTGATTCACCGCCGCCACCATGGAGTTGACGGTCACCGGGGCATAGCCCCGCTCCAACAGACTGTCCCGCCAGGCAGCTGCCCGCTCCCGGGTCACCTCCGACCCGCCCAGCCAGACAGTAAACGCCCTTACGTCCCGGAAATACTTCTCAATGGTACCCGAGCTGCGCTCCTGCTCCAACAGCGCCCGGGCAAACGCCTCCAGTGCCTCTCTGGTCATAATCCGATGTTCCATTTCTCGCTCTCCTTTGGATAAAATCCTTCTTATTTTACCCAATCGGGGGGATTTTACGAAGAACTCCTAAACAAAATCAGCTGTATGAATACTCTTTTTCATTGACCCAAAATCTGACCCAGAACCGGAAAAACAGGGTTGGAGCAGAGAGCACACAACCTTCGGGTTTTGGGCCTAAAAATACCCGGAAAGCCTCGAAACGCAGCGGACGGACAAACAGACGACAGCTCATAACCCGGAGGTCGGAGGTTCAAGTCCTCCTCCCGCAACCAGAAATCCGCTGGAATCACCTGATTCCAGCGGATTATTTTTATTTTCTGCAACTTTTTCGCGAGGTTTATTTTGGGTTTCTGAATCTGACCCAGATTCTGACCCATACGGAAATTTTTCCGGACTGGAGAGGGCTATAAACTGCCGGAGAGAACGTGCTCCATGGCCTCCGCCGCCTGTCGCTGAGCCGAGGTGGTCACATGGGCGTAGGTGTCCAGGGTGAACCCGGCGCTGTAATGGCCCAGCATCCCAGAGACGGTCTTTACGTCCACCCCGTTTTGCAGAGCCAGAGTTGCGAACGTGTGCCTTAGATCGTGGAACCTGACTCTTGGCAGTCCCGCCCGTTTCAGAACCCGGTGGAGCATGTGGAGCACACTGTCCGGGGACATGGGGCCGCCAGTGGAACCGGGAAACACCCAGGGACAGCTCCCCACTTTCTTTTTCTGCTGATTCAGAACGTCTACCGTATCCTTTGCCAGAGGCAGGGTGCGGTAGGCGTTTTTTGTTTTCAGGGGAGCCTCCGCCACCTCGCCGTTGATTCTTGCTATTTGCCGTTTAACCCGGAGGTCGCCCCGCTCCAAATCAAGGTCCTCCCACTTCAGGCCTAACAGTTCCCCTCGCCGCAGGCCGGTGGCCAGCTCCACGTAGTAGAGCTCGAATACACCGCTGTCTTTGGCCTCCCTCAGGAAGGACGCCAGCTGCTCCGCCGGCAGGGTTTTCATCTCTTTGTGCTCCAGCTTCGGCAGGGCGCAGCCCTCTGTGGGGTCTGCAGCGATGAGTCTCTGTTCTCTGGCCAGCTTCATGGCGGAGGCAATGATCTGGTGGAGATTGCGTACCGTTTTCGCACTCAATCCCTTGGGTTGGCTTTTGCTCTCGGTCCGGTCCATCCTGCCGCTGCTCAGCAGTTTCTTGTAGAACTTCTGTAGGTCCAGAGAGGTGAGCTTGCCCAGCGGTATTTTCCCAATGTTGGGCTTGATGTGGTTGTCGATGTAACCCCGGTAGGTCTGGTGGGAGGATGGTCTCACCTTCAACTTGGCGTAGTTCTCGAACCAGACGTCCATCCACTCTCCCACGGTGTACTTCTTTGCCTTCACCGGGTCGACCCGCTTGGCCTCCTCAATGGCCTGCTTCAGCTTTGCTCTGGCCTCCGCCTGGGTCCAGCCCAGGACGTTTCGGTAAATGGCCTTTCCAGTTTCCGGGTCATGTCCGGCAGTGTACCGGCCCTCCCAGCGGCCGTCCTTGCGCTTCCGGAGATTGCCCTCCCCGTTGGCTCTGCGTTTTGCCATATTGTGCCGCCTCCTTTGCAACGACACAACATACCACAGAAACAAAAAATATCCAGGGCTCCGGTGCAGAGTTATCAAACAATTCACACTTTTCTGTTGGGAGTCCTCTTTGTCAACACCGTCGCATTTTCCAGTTCCAGAGCGGCTTTCATTCTTTGTTTAGGCGGCGCAATTTTTGAGATGCCCGACGTATTGCTATACACAGCGTCGGTAAAAAAGCGGGAAACTCCTTGAAACCGTTGGCTTTTCTCAAAGCTCCGACCACCTAAAATTCAAAAAACCGGGTTAGCGACCACCTAGCACGGCGCTGAGGCGAAATCCCGCAATCCCTTGACACGCCCCGCCCTGCACCCAATCGTCTTGCACAAGACCGCACAGGGGCAGCACGGCGGGATTTCGCTCCGTGTCCTACAGGGCACCGCAACTTTTTTCTCTGCCGATAAAGTGGGGCCGGGCTTCCGCCTGGAAGCTGTGTTGGTGGCTGTTTACCGCAGCCAAACATTCTGCTTGTTTTTCTCATAAACGAATAAAGCTCATCCTAAGAACTCTAATAATATGGTATTAATCATTTTTATTTCTTAAGAGAGTTTATTCAAATTACTATCACTACCCAAAGGGACATCCGACTATAGACATTGGAGTAAAACTGAATCCGATTGGTCAAGCGATGTTTGCCAAAAGGACGATTAACCTACTTTCAGCTAGGAACTCCAGTGATCGTCTGTTCTACGTGAAAATGCAAAATTGAATTTATATGCCATCTATCGTCAAACGTTCCAAATCCCGACAACAGGAGATGCTGACAACAACATGTAGTCCTTAAACAACCAGGCCCTAGAACACCATAGAGCGGTACTTTCTGGCATAGGTCAAATCTTCTTTCGTAAACATCAAGACCTGATCCAGAAACTCTCGGTCCTGTACCGGGGTAGGACTCAAATAAAACTTCATGACCCGGTACCGGTAACTCATTGTGAGGGACGCGCAAAGCCCCACATTGCGTCCCAGCGTCAGGTCCACATGGGTAAACAACAGCAGCATAAAGTCCCCGGGAATCACCGGATTAATGCAGTATACCTTCACGGTCGTACCCTCAGACTGAATGGCACCCGGCATCACATATTTGTAGCTGTTCGGACGTTTGACGTCGGCATAGTCGATGTAAAAGGTTGCGCGGAAGGTATCCGGGTCCACCTCCAGACAACTGATGCTCAGGGTTTTGTGGTTCTTGTAATTATATCCCCACAGCCGCCGGTGCCGGAACAATGCGGGCAGCGCCTCGCTGGAAAAATGGATGGCAGTGTCCCCCGCAGACCGATCAGGCAGAAATATCTTCGGTTCCACCTCTAAAGCGCGGGCGATCATATAGAGCGTATATGCATCAATGGCTACCCCTCCGTGTTCATACTTTGGGACACAGGCCAGCGTCCGGTTGATTTGCTCCGCCAGTTCCTGCTGAGTCATCCCCCGCCTTTTCCGATAATAACGGATCTTTTCCCCCAAAGCGCCGTAAAATTCCCGATCGTCCATTGCCATCCTCATCCTCACTTTCCTAAAAAGATAATTTGAATGAATTTTTAAATTCCTCTTCCTGCATACTGCCATTATATCAAATTCGCCTCAAAAATTCAACTGACATTTGAATTTCTGGAATTGAATTCAACTTCCAGGAAATATCACGAAATTCGCGCTGATGCGGAAATTCTGCTATATTACCTTCATAATCCTTCAAAATTCGTCGGATTCTATCGGATTTTGAATGTTTAAGGAGGCAGAGATTTTATGGAGCGTGTGTTGGACGCTAGCATCCCCTACTTTCGCCATTTCGAGGATATGACCCGGATTCCTCATGGCTCCTCCAACGAGATGGAATACAGCAACTACCTGGTCTCCTGGGCCAAGGAGCACAACCTGCGCTATGTGCAGGATGAGCTGTACAACGTGGTCATCTACAAACCCGCCACCCCGGGCTATGAGAACCACCCGCCGGTGATGCTCCAGGGGCACATCGACATGGTGTGCGCCAAGGTCCCGGGCAGCACTCACGACTTCGCCAAGGACCCCCTGGACCTGTACGTGGAGGACGGCTTCCTCCGGGCCAGAGGGACCACCCTGGGCGGTGACGACGGCGTGGGCGTGGCCTATATGCTCGCCCTGCTGGAGGCCCAGGACTTGTCCCACCCCGCCCTGGAGTGCGTGTTCACCGTGCAGGAGGAGACCGGCTGCGCCGGCGCCGCCGCCCTGAAGGCGGACTACTTCCAGGCCAGGCGGATGATCGGCCTGGACGATGTAGGCGGCGGCACCAGCTATGTCACCAGCGCCGGCAGCCAGATCTCCGCCCTCACCCGTACCTGCACCTGGGAGGCCCCCGCAGCCCCCGCCTACGCTATGGAGGTCAACGGGCTGCTGGGCGGCCACTCCGGCGTGGAGATCGACAAGGAGCGGGGCAACGCCATTAAGCTGGGCTTCCAGTTCCTGTATGAACTGAAGAAGCAGGGCACAGTGCAGCTGGGCGAGATGTCCTTCGGCTCCGTCAACAACGCCATCCCCAACTATGGCAAGGCCGTCTTTACCTGTGACGCCCCCGCCGAGACCGTCGCCTCGGTGCTGGACGCCTGTATGCAGACCTTCCGGCGGGAACTGGAGTTCAGCGACAAGGACCTGGCCATCACCTTGACCCCCGCCCAGGCGGAGCAGGTCATGTCCAAGACCGACAGCCAGGAGATCATCGACTTTGTGCGCTTTCTGCCCAACGGCCTGTTCCACACGAGCATGCGCTTCCCGGAGCTGCCCACCTCCTCCAGCAACCTGGGCGTGCTGCGCACCCAGGACGGCGGACTGTACGCCGAGACCTGCGCCCGGGGCGCCCTCATGTCCTACCTCTACTCCACCGAGGAGGAGCACAAGCTCATCTGCCAGCTCTACCACATCAACCGGGAGGTCACCGGCCTTGTGGCGCCCTTCGACTATGTGGAGCACTCCCCCATCCGGGACGCCTTGGCCAAGGTCTTCCACCAGGTCACCGGCCGGGAGCTGAAGCCCCTGTTCGTCCACGGCGGCCTGGAGGCCGGCTATTTCAAGGCCCTGTCTCCCGACATGGACATCGCTACCATCGGTCCTCTGGTGCTGGACGAGCACATGACCACCGAACGCCTGAGCCTGGACTCCTTCCAGGAGATCTGGAAGGTGCTGGTGGCACTGCTGGCCTCCCTGTAATGGGCCGCGGCCCTCTGAGCTGCAAGTGTGTAAAACTGACGAGAGAGAGTGAGAGAAGTACATGAACCATCCAACCAAATTTTCCGGCTACACCCAAGCCTTTCTGGCTGCCCTGATGACCTTCACCTGCGGCATGAGCTACGGCGCCTACAGCCTGCTAATCGTGCCCCTGTCCGAGCGTCTGGGCTGCTCCCTCACCGCCGCCGGCTTCCCGGCCACGGTGGAGACCTTCGCCTCCTTCCTGGTGGGCCTGTTCGGCGGCGGCATCCTCATTGAGAAGTTTACCGCCCGCCGCTGTGTGCTCATCGGGAGTCTGGTGGCCTGCCTCTTTGTGGCCGGCTATCTGTACCTGCCCTCCCTGCTGCTGGTGTGCGTCTTTGAGGCCATTGTGGGCGCGTCCATGGCTTTCGGCTACAGTAGCGGCATGAGCGCCTTTATCCGCACCTGGTTCATTGAAAAGCGGGAGTCGGTGCTGGGCGTGGCCATTGCCTGCATCGGCTTTGGCGGCGCCGCCGGCACCTGGCTGTTCGGCGTGCTGGACTCTAACTTCGGCTTCGGTGTCACCAGCATCGCCTTCGCCTGCCTGGGCATTTTGTGCATCCTGATCTATGTGTTCGCCCTGCGCACTCCGGAGCAGCTGGGCCAGAAGCCCCTGGGCTGGGAGAAGGCCGAGGCCCTGGCCAGCGCCGAGGGCCAGTCCAACAGCACCGACTTCGGCGTGGACGTTAAGGCCGCCCTGCGCTCCCCCTCCCTGTACCTGATCATGGCCTCCTGCCTGCTGTGGGCCCTGAGCATGGTGGTCTCCCCCTATCTGGCCACCATCCTGATGACCAACGGGGTCAGCGACCTGGACGCCGCCAACTACTCCACGGTGAACAACATCGCCATCGCGGTCATGTCCATTGTGGTGGGCGCCCTCACCTCCAAGCTGGGCCCCAAGAGCTATGTGATCGCCGCCTTCGGCGCGGGCATTGTGGGCCTGGCCGCCATGCTGGCCTGGCTGCAGGTGTCCCGCACCATGGTGACCCTGCTGCTGGCCGTGGTCTTGCTGGGCGCCGGCTATGTGGTGGGCACCACCTACGGCCCCATCGTCACCACCAAGGTCTTCGGCAATAAGTGCTATGACCGGGTCATTCCCCTGGTCTTCGGCATGCGCTGCGTGGGCCTGGGGGTGGGCGTGCTGCTACTCCCCTCCCTGGCGGAGCAGCAGGGCGACTGGACCCTGCCGCTCATGCTGGCCATCGGCATGATGGTGGTCGCCATCATCATGGGCCTGCTGGCCATGCAGCTGGCCCCCATGCGCAAGCTTCACCAGAACGGCAACAAGACCTGATCGTTCCGCCAAGCGCTGCCGCCGCGTCCCCCCTGTAAGGCGCGGCGGCAGTCTTGATCCCGCGTCCCACACGCGGTCCCCCCCCTGCGAAACAAACCCGACCTGAGAAGAAGAGAAGGAAAGAAACAGAGTATGGAATCACTACTGGAAGAACTTCTGGAGGAGTGCCGCCCCTGCACCCGGGAGGGCCATGTAGCCACCTATATCCCCGAGCTTGCCAAGGGCGACCCCAGCCAGCTGGGCATTTACGTTCTGCGCAGCGACGGCCACCACTATCAGGCCGGCGACTGGTCCGCGCGCTTCACCATCCAGAGCGTGGTCAAGCCCATTTTGCTGCTTCTAGCTCTGATGGACAACGGCGAGGCCTGCGTCCGCGCCAGAGTGGGCGTGGAGGCCACGGGCAAACCCTTTGACGCCATCAACGTCACCGACCAGGCCCTGCTCAGCGAGCACCTGAACCCCATGGTCAACATGGGGGCCATCACCATGTGCACCCTGATCCACGGGGACAGCTATGAGGAGAAGTTCCAGCGCCTGCTGGAGCTGACCCGCACCCTCACTCAGGACCCGGAGGTGTGTCTGGACGAGGCGGTCTACCGCTCTGAAAAGCGCACCGGCAACAAAAACCGGGCCATGGCCTTTCTGCTGAAGGCCTATGGGCTGCTGGACGGCGAGGTGGAGGAGGTACTGGACTTCTACTTCCGGGCCTGTTCCCTGTCGGTCTCCTGCCAGGATCTGGCCTCCATGGGCATGGTGCTGGCCAACCACGGCAGATTGCCCCACAGTGAGCAGTCCCTGTTCCCCGCCCAGTACGCCAACTATGTCAACGCCATTCTGATGACCTGCGGCATGTACGACGGCTCCGGGGACTTTGCCATCCGGGTGGGCATTCCCGCCAAAAGCGGCGTGGGCGGCGGCATCATGGCCGTGGTGCCCACCCAGATGGGCATCGGCATCTTCTCCCCCGGCCTGGACCAGAAGGGAAACAGCCTGGCCGGGATCCAGCTGCTGGAGCGGCTGTCCAACCGGCTGTATCTGAGCATCTTCTAACGCCGCTCCGGGGAGCCCTCCCCTTGATCGTCCTACAGTGTGTTCCTGCTTTCCTGCCGGATCGTTCCGCCTGGACCGGCCGGCTGAATGCGGTCCTTTCACATCCCCGGGGGCTACGGATGCCTGTACAAGCCGCGGCCTTCGGTCCTGTGTGTCAGAACATCATCATTAAAAGGGAGAGATTTTATGAGCAACACCACATCCACTCCAAGAGCTCCAGGCATTCTGGGGACGATCGAACGGGTCTGCGACCGGCTTCCGCCCCCCGGCGTCATCTTTTTCGTCCTGTTTGTGGTCACCGCCGTCGCCAGCGCCATTCTGTCCGGCCTGGGCGTGGCCCTGGTGAACCCCGCCACCGACGAGCTGGTGACGGTACAGAACTTCTTCTCCGCCGACGGCATCAACTGGCTGCTGCTGAGCATGGTGGAGAACTTCTCCACCTTCTACCCCCTGGGCATGGTGCTGGTCTTGACCATGGCGGTGGGCCTGTGCGACGAGGCGGGGCTGTTCAGCGCCGCCATCCGCAGCGCCCTTCGGAACACCCCCTCCGTCATCGTGCCCCTGGTGGTGGCCTTCGTGGGCTGCAACGGCAACATCGCCTCTGACTGCTGCAACATCGTGCTGATGCCCCTGGCCGCCGCCGTGTACTACAGCGTAGGCAAGCACCCGGTGGTGGGCATGCTGGTGGCCTACGCCGGCTGTGAGGCGGGCTTTGCCTGCAACCTGATGCTCTCCGCCTCGGACTCCATCGCCACGGGGCTCACCAACACCGCCATCCAGATCTTCCTGCCCGGCAGCGACTTCACCATTGACATGAGCTGCAACTACTACTTCACCTTCACCTCCACCTTCCTGGTGGCTCTGACCATCGCCCTGGTATCCGACAAGATCGTGGCCAAGCAGTTCGGCACCTATGTGCGCCCCTCCGGACTGCCGGTCATTGAGAAGCAGGAGCTCACCGCCCTGGAACGGAAGGGCATGCGCAACACCGGCATCTCTCTGGTGGTGTACATCGCCCTGGTGGTGGCCGGGTACTTCCTGGTGCCCCTGGCCAAGGTCAACGAGGACGGCAGCCTGAGCTTTATCGGCTCCCCCCTGCTGGACGGCATCATCGCCATCATGTTCGCCGCCTTTTTTGTGATGGGCGTCACCTACGGCGTCACGGTGGGGAAGTTCCGCCGGATGACCGACATTGAAAACGCCATCAGCAAGCAGATGTCCCTGATGGGCAGCTATCTGGTGTTCTGCTTCTTCTGCGGCCAGTTCAACGCCCTGTTCAGCTGGACCAACATCGGCACCATCATCGCCATCTCCGGCGCCGACTTCATCCAGAGTGTGGGGCTGACCGGCCTGCCGCTGATCGCCCTGTTCATGCTGATCGTGGCCCTGACCAACTTCTTCATGCCCTCCGCCTCCGCCAAGTGGGCCATTCTGGGGCCGGTGTTCGTGCCCATGTTGATGATGCTGAACTATCATCCCGCCATGATCCAGATGATCTACCGTCTGGCCGACTCCCCCTTCAACATCATCACCCCCATGAACCCCTATGTGTGGATGCTGCTGAGCATCGCTCAGCGGGATTATGACCCGAATCTGAAGATCGGCAAGATCTTTGCAGGCCTGCTTCCTATCAGTCTGATCCTGGCTGCGGTCTGGTTTGTCTTCTTCCTCATCTGGACCGCCCTGCAGATCCCTCTGGGTCCCGGCGCGGCCTATACCATGCCTGCCGGCGTCCTTTAAGGTGCAGTCAGCGGAAACGCGGCATCCAGGGAATCTTCCATTTGGTTCCATGCAAAATGCGTTGGCAGAGTCCCGCCACACGAGTGTATTTTCATCTCTGAATCGGGTCGATCTATTCCTTGCCCCTTCCTTACTTCGAGGAAAGAATAAGCAGACTTTTTGCTACAATCCGGATATTTTTACTACCTGTCTATATACATGAAGCTGAAGCTGTGACCCACAAACGTTTTCACATAACGGAAACTGTGGCGTAGAGCAATTTTTCACTTAGAAACAATTTAAAGGGCCTCAGGTAGTAATCGCTATCTGTTGTTTCGGTGAAGCGGCTGGATCTGACAGTTGTAGAGAATTCTTCCTGCCTGCCACAGGACGGTCATGGACTGTCCGCATCTTTCATCAACCTAGGGAAATATACTTTTCTGACCCAAAACCCGACCCAGAACCGTGAAAATGGGGCCGGAGCGGAAAACACACAGCCTTTGGGGTTTGGCTGATTTGGGCCAAAAGCGCCTGAAAACCCTTGAACCGCAGCGAACGGACAAATTGACCGCAGCTCATAACCCGGAGGTCGGAGGTTCAAGTCCTCCTCCCGCAACCAGAAATCCGCTGGAATCAGGTGATTCCGGCGGATTATTTTTGTTTTCCGCAACTTTTTGGTGGAGTTTATTTTTCTCTTTCAAATCTGACCCAGATTTTGACCCATACGGGAATTTTTCTGGACTAGACAGGGCTATAAACTGCCGGAGAGGACGTGTTCCATGGCCTCCGCCGCCTGCCGCTGGGCCGAGGTGGTCACATGGGCGTAGGTGTCCAGGGTAAACCCGGCGCTGTAGTGGCCCAGCATGCCGGAGACGGTTTTCACATCCACTCCGTTTTGCAGGGCCAGGGTTGCGAAAGTGTGCCTCAGATCGTGGAACCTGACTCGAGGCAGTCCCGCCCGTTTCAGCACCCGGTGGAGCATGTGGAGCACACTGTCCGGAGACATGGGGCCGCCGGTGGGAGAGGGGAATACCCAGGGACAGCTCCCCACTTTCTTTTTCTGCTGATTCAGAACGTCTATCGTATCCTTTGCCAGGGGCAGGGTGCGGTAGGCGTTTTTCGTTTTCAGGGGAGCTTCCACCACCTCGCCGTTGATTCTTGCTATTTGCCGTTTAACCCGGAGGTCGCCCCGCTCCAAATCAAGGTCCTCCCACTTGAGGCCCAGGAGCTCTCCCCGCCGCAGGCCAGTGGCCAGCTCCACGTAGTAGAGTTCAAATACACCGCTCTCCTTTGCCTCCCGCAGGAAGGAAGCCAGCTGCTCCACTGGAAGCGTTTTCATCTCTCGGTGCTCCACCTTCGGCAGGGCACAGCCCTCAGTGGGGTCTGTGGCGATGAGCTTTTGCTCTCTGGCCAGCTTCATGGCTGAGGCGATGATCTGGTGGAGATTCCGCACAGTCTTAGGGCTTAGTCCCTTGCTCTGTTTCTTGCTCTCGATCCGCTCCACTCTGCCGCTGCTGAGCAGCTTCTTGTAGAATTTCTGTAAATCCAGAGAGGATAACTTTCCGAGGGGGATTTTCCCGATATTCGGCTTGATGTGGTTGTCGATGTACCCCCGGTAGGTCTGGTGGGAGGAAGGCCGAACCTTTACCTTGGCGTAGTTCTCGAACCAGATGTCCATCCACTCGCCTATTGTGTACTGCTTCGATCTTACCGGGTCGACATGCTTTGCCTCCTCAATAGCCTGCTTCAGCTTGGCCCTGGCCTCCGCCTGGGTTCTTCCCAGAACGTTCCGGTAAATGGCCTTCCCCGTCTCCGGGTCGTGACCGGCGGTATACCGGCCCTCCCAGCGGCCATCCTTCCGCTTCCGGAGATTGCCCTCCCCGTTGGCTCTGCGTTTTGCCATGTTGTGCCGCCTCCTTTGCAACGACACACAATACCACAGAAATGGGAAATAGCCAGGGCTGTGGCGCAGAGTTA
>NZ_NFKI01000074.1 GCF_002160305.1 Pseudoflavonifractor sp. An184 | reverse complement strand
TCGCAGAATCAAGCTAAAACTGAAGGGCCTGACACCTGCTCAACACAGATACCAGACCCTTCAGGTCGCTTAATTCAAATATTTGTCTAACTTTTGGGGTTCACTTCACCTAGCGAGTGGTTTTCTTTCAGGCTGTCAAAAAAGTCCAAGGACTTTTCCGACAGCCTGAAAAAATGCCGTTACTTTTCCGCCGCGCAGCGGCGGAAAAGTTCTCGCTGCGCTCGCCGAACGCCTTGCCGTGCAAGGCATTCGGGGCATTCGATCCCACTCGAGGCGGGCTGCCGCCCCCTCGAGCTCCCCCGCCAAAACTGAGGCGAGTTCTACTCAACAGCGGTTTTTTGACAAGCTGAAAGAAAACCACTCGCCTAGCGAGTGGTTTTCTTTGTACAATAAATTACCCCAGACTTGCGCCTGGGGCAATTCTTATGAGACGGTATAGGTTCGCAGGGCGCTCCCCCGAAAGGACGCATAGCCCTGGGCCAGCTCCTCCAGCCGGGCGCGCTGGGCGGGAGAGAGAGGCTCAAACAGGGTGGCCGATACGTCCAGTTTTTCACCCTTGGTGCGGACGGTCCAGAAGCCGATGACCCGGCCGCCCAGCAGGACGGCCCCCGGGTTGCCCACCGTCTTCCATACCTGCCGCTGCCGGGCCTTGTCGGGCAGAATCAGGTCCCGGTCCCGCAGGTCCAGGTAGGGGTCGTGGGGTCCCAGGAGGAGCAGCCGCTCCCCCTCCTCCCCTTGGGAGAGGAGGTCCAGATCCTCCGCCAGGACCCACCGGCGCTTCCCATCCAGCTCCACCGGCGCCAGCTCCTCCGCAATGCCGCCCCACAGCCGCTTGGCCTGCTTGGGAGCGCAGCCCAGCCAGCTCTGGAAGTCGGAGACCTGGGCGGGGCCGTAACAGCGGAGAAACCGGCGCACCAGCTCCCGCGCGCCGTCTGGATCATCAGGCAGAGGCCGCCCCAGCCACCGGGCGGGGGAGGTGAAGGTGGGGTAGATCCCCTCCCGGGCCCCAAAGACCACCTTCCCCCGGAAGGAGCAGGGCCGCAGAAGGAAGGACACCGCCGCCCCGCCCACCGTCTGCCGGTCGGGCTGGCCGTACATGGAGGGGGCGTTCCAGGCCGGGCGGACCTCAGGGGGGAGCATGGGCTCTATCACACCGGCCAGCCGCCGGTCCAGGGCCTCCTTGCTTTGCACTGTTTCCTTGTCCAGACAGGCGCAGGCCGACTCCACCAGGGGCAGCAGGTCGTCGAAGCCCAGCCCCAGGGCCTCCAGGGCTCCGGTGATCCCCCGGGTGTAGATCCAGGGCTCCTCCCCGGGCCGGGCGCACAGGGGGGCGAGAAAGACCCCGGCGTCCTTGGTGGGAAAGACCAGGGGCACACCTCGGATGCTCCAGGCCTGGAGCAAGGTTTTTTCCCCATACAGCGCCTGTTCCAGCTGAGGGAGGGTGACATCCTCCACCCGGTTCCACAGGGCGGTCTCCCAGGCCCCCGGGGGGGAGTTCTGCACGCCGCAGCCGGCGGCGGCCTCCACCAGCGCGCCGGAGGGGAGGGGCCGGTCCAGGTGGTGGCGGCGCAGGCGGAGGGCCCGGGCCTGTTCCCCGGTGACGGTCATGGGGCGGCCTCCCCGGGAGCGGGGGCCTCATAGCCGATTTTGATGTCCGGTGCCTGGGCGCGAAGCTGCTCCAGCACCCAGTCCCCCTCCTTGCGGCCGTTGAGGGCTCCCTTGCAGGCGTCTCCCGAGCGCAGAAGGGCCATCAGATAGTGCTGCCCCATGGGGACCCGGCGGCAGCCCATGCCCACGGGGACGTCCTCAATGCGCAGATAGGCCCGCTCCACCTGGTCCAGGGGGAGAACCCCGGTCCAGGTGAGGTGGGAGAAGTAGAGGGCGCGCTGCCCCAGGCGGACCCGCCCCAGTTCCCGGGCCTGGGCGTAGTCGGCTTTGCAGCTGTCCTGCTCCAGGGGAAAGTCCCCCGCCTCCGGTCTGAATTTCATGGCGCTCGCCTCCTGTCAGGGCTGAATCTGGAAGGGACTGCCGTTGAAGTCGGTGGACAGCAGGGCCTCATAGTCCCGGATGCCCACCACGATGTCGGGCTGGTAGGTCTGAATATAGTCGGCCAAAGTCCTGTCCTTGTAGTGGCGCAGGTCGATGCTGCGCATCTCGTCAAAGCTGTAATAGGCCAGACACTCCACCGGGTTGGTGAAGCTGTCCCCGTAAATGAGAATGGAGGGCAGGCCGGGACGGTTGGTTTCAATGACGGTCTCCCCCACGTCGCCCCCCATGTAGAGGGAGTAGAGCACGTCCTCCGTGCCGGTGGCGGGCATGGCGTACACGGTAGCCGCCGTCTCAGCGCCGTTGTCGGCCCGGGTGAAGGGGATGGGGTCCTTGGGCAGACCGATGGTCAGGTGCTCCCCGCAGTTCTCCAGCCCGAAAATTTTTCTCCCCCGGGAGCCCAAATAGGGGTTGGGCAGGGTCTCCACCGTGAGGGAGTCCCCGTCCAGAACGGTCAGGTCCAGCCCCAGGTCCCGGTTGAGCTCCTCCAGGATGGCCCGGTAGGTCACATAGGCCCCCTCAAACTGGTAGTGGTAGTCGGCCAGAGAGTAGTACTCCTTGGGCTTTCCCAGCTGGTCCAGCACCGGCCCCATGTCCAGAAGATTTACCCCCTGCTCCTCCATGGCCTGGGTGAAGGCGGGGATTTCCAGGGCGGTGTACGCCTCCCGGCTGTTGAGAAAGTCCGGGTAGGAGTCGGAGAAATAGGTGTACTGCCCCGGCACGGCCACGTAGTAGAAGTGTCCGCCGTACCCCTCCACCACGTCCCGCAGCTGGGCCAGCTGCCCGGCCATGGCCTGGGCCTGGTTGTGAATAACCGCCGGGTCGGGGGTCTCATAGGCGTTGAAGCCCAGGAGCATGCCGTCCGAGGGGACCACCTCGTTGACCACCGGGCGGTGGAACAGGTGCAGGTCGGCCCAGGCGGACAGCTTCATCAGAATGTTCCGCCCGGCGGCGTGGTCCTGAAGGACCGGCTCCACGCTGGCGGGGAAGGTGCCGTCCAGCACCGTCTCCACCGACAGCTCCGCCGGGCGGGCCAGATTCCGGTTCTCATAGTAGGACCAGCCCGACTTGGGCCGGACCAGGGTGACTGCAAGGGCCAGGGCCAGGAACCCCAGAAAACCGATGACAACAAGCCAGTCGGCCCATTTGCTCTTTTTCATGGGTGACCCTCCTTAAAATTGGAAGTAGATGAAGGGGTTGAAGGAGCCGGTGACCAGCTCCAGGTAGGAGAGGGCCAGCAGTCCCAGGGCCAGCACCCGTGGAACCCACAGGGCGACCGCCTGACCGGCGCTCCCCCGGGCCTCCAGCCAGGACTGGGCCCAGCGCTTCACCGGCAGGAAGGCGATAAGGGCCAGCGCCCACTCCGGCCAGAACTGGAGCAGGTAGTAGAGGGCCTGCCCGTCCTGGGCCAGACCGGTGGTCTGACCGAACATGGCCCCCAGATAGGCCCAGGCCTGCCCCAGGTCCACCGAGCGGAACAGTACCCAGCTGAGGATGACGGCGAACATGGCGTAGGCCCAGCGGATCAGACTGGGCAGCTTCTCCAGGTACTTTCCCCACAGAAACTTCTCCCCCAGCAGCAGCAGGCAAAACCACAGTCCCCACAGCACGAAAGTCCAGGCCGCCCCGTGCCACAGTCCGGTGAGCAGCCACACCACGAAGATGTTGCGCATGTGCTTGAGCCTGGAACACCGGTTGCCTCCCAGGGGGATATACACGTAGTCCCGGAACCAGGTGGACAGGGAGATGTGCCACCGCCGCCAGAACTCGGTGACGGAGCGGGAGATATAGGGGTAGTTGAAGTTCTCCAGGAACCGGAAGCCGAACATGTGGCCCAGACCGATGGCCATGTCCGAGTAGGCGGAGAAGTCAAAGTAGATCTGGAAGGTGTAGGCCAGGGCGCCCACCCAGGCCAGGCCGGGGTCCAGGTTGGCCGCCGTCTGATTGAAGATCCCGTCGGCAATCTGCCCCATAGAGTTGGCCAGCACCATCTTTTTGGCCAGGCCGAAGCAGAAGCGGGTGACGCCGGCGGCAAACTCCGGGAGGTTCTCCTCCCGGTGGGCGATCTCCGCCATGACGGTGGTGTACCGGACGATGGGGCCGGCCACCAGCTGGGGGAACAGGGCCACATACAGGGCCACGTTCAGGGGGTTCTTCTGAATGGGGGCGTCCCCCCGGTACACGTCGATGACGTAGCTGAGCCCCTGAAAGGTGAAGAAGGAGATGCCGATGGGCAGAGTCACCTGGGGGATGGGGACAGCAAAGCCCAGGTTGTGGATGGTCTGGGCCAGAAATCCGGCGTACTTGAACCACCCCAGCAGCCCCAGCCCCACCGCCGAGGCGAAGATCACCCCGAAGCGGGCCAGCCGCCGGTCCGCCTGACCGGCCAGAAGGCCGCCCAGGTAGTTGACCAGAATGGAAAGGACCATGAGGAGGACCAGCTTGCTGGCCCCCCACCAGTAGAAAAATAAGCTGGCCCCCAGCAGGACCAGGTTCCTTAGCCCCCGAAACCGGGCGGGAATGAGAAAATACACCAGCAGCAGGGCGGGCAGAAAGCCCAGCAGAAAGACAAGACTGCTGAATACCATAGCCAACCTTCTCCTTTTTATGAGGTACACAATTAGAATCAGTGTACCCCAATTTTCCCATCCCGTCAAATTTTTCCGGGGAATTTTTCAGAAAAAAATAAAGCCGCGCCGCCCTTTCAAAGGGCGGCGCGGAGGTTCAGTCCTCCACATCCAGGGCTTCGGACAAAACGGCGTAGAGCATGTCGTTGGTGTACTGCACCGTCTCGATAAAGGAGAAGATGGCCAGGGCCTGGGGAGAAACCTTTCCGTCCTGGTCGGCGAAGGTGCTCAGCTTCTTCTGAATCTCCGCCTGGTTGGTGGGCAGATACTTCTTCTTGCACTTCTCAAAAATGGCGTCAAATTCCGCGCGGGTCATGGGGTCACCTCCTCCCACATCAAATGGAGTTCGTCTAGTAGTATAATCGGTTTTCCCTGTTTTTACAACCCCTGGGCGGGCCGCCCGTGGCCGAAGTAGAGGGCGGTGGGGTGGAGGGCCCAGATTTTGGCCACGCTGTCCTCCATCTGCCGCCGGTCCGCATAGACCAGGGCGGGGGCGGGGGAGAACAGGCGGAACATGGCGTCCCCCACCAGCAGGGCGCCGTCCTCGGTTTTCAGGCCGATGGAGCCCGCCGTGTGGCCGGGGAGGGCCACCACCTGGGCGTTGACCCCGAAGTGGGACAGGTCGTCCCCGTCCTCCAGGTATAAGTCTGGCTGGAAGGGGGGGAGCAGGGTGTCCTGAAACCCCCGACGGGACAGGGACTGGATCAGCCGGCCCAGGCGGCGGTGGGCCTGCATGGGCTGGCGGTCATTGTCCTCCAGCAGCTCCAAATCGGCCCGGTGCATGGCGATGGGCACCTCCAGCTGCTGAGAGAGAAAGGCGGCGTTCTGCACGTGGTCCAGGTGCCCGTGGGTGAGGACGATGAGGCGCACGTCCCACTGCCTGCACAGGGGGAGCAGCTTCTCCCCGTAGCCCGCACGGCCTGTGTCCACCAGAATGGCCCCCTGCTCCCCCTGGACCAGGTGGCAGTTCACATCGCCGCAGTGGACCCGCTTGATCCGGCTCATACCAGGACCCCCTGGAGGGCCCCTCCGGCGTGTCCGGTGATCTGCACCTGCCGCAGCTGATTGTGGAGCGGCTGGACGGACTGGACCTCCACCTCACAGTACCGGGTGGTGTGGCCCCGCCACAGCCCCTCCCGCTCCTCCTCAAAGAGGACGGGGACGGTCTCGCCCACCCAGCTGTCTAAGTAAGTATCCTGCATAGTCCGGGCAATTTGGGCGGCCCGGTGAGCCCGCTCCTCCTTGACGGCGTTGCGCACCTGCCCGGGCAGCTTGGCCGCCGGAGTGCCCGGCCGCTTGGAGTAGGGGAAGATGTGCATGGCGGAGAAGGCGCATTTTTGAATAAAGTCCAGGGTCTGCTGGAACTCCTCCTCCGTCTCGCCGGGGAAGCCCACGATGAGGTCGGTGGTAACAGCGGGCCGGTCGTAGGCCTCGTGCAGGAATGTTACGCTCTTATAATACCGGTTGGAATCATATTTCCGGTTCATCCGGGCCAGCACCGTGTCGCACCCCGACTGCATGGACAGGTGGAAATGGGGGCACAGGTTGGGCAGGGCCGCCGCCCGGCGGCAGAAGTCCGGGGTGATGGTCCGGGGCTCCAGAGAGCCCAGGCGCACCCGGGTATCAGGGGAGAGCCCTTGACAGATGGCCTCAATGGCCTCCATGAGCTCCGGTTTTCCCTCCAGGTCCTGTCCCCAGGAGGAGATCTCGATGCCGGTGAGGACGATCTCCCGGTAGCCCGCCGCCTCCAGCTCCCGGGCCTGCCGGACGCAGTCGGCCAGGGGGAGGGAGCGCACCCGCCCCCGGGCGTAAGGGATGATGCAGTAGGAGCAGAAGTTGACGCACCCGTCCTCCATCTTCAGCATGGCCCGGGTGCGGCCCTCCAGTCCGCCGGCGGGGAGGGACTCGAAGGAGCGGCGCTGGAAGGCGTCGTCCAGGGCGGTGATGGGCTGGCGGTCCCGCCACTCCCGCTCCAGCAGGTCCACAAAGCCGGTGCGGTCCCCGGTGCCGGAGATCAGGTCCACCCCCAGCTTCTCCACGTCGTCCGGGTGGGTCTGGGGGTAGCAGCCGCACACGGCGATCACCGCGTCGGGGGCGGCCTTCCGGGCCCGGCGGATCACCTGCCGGGACTTCTTGTCGCTGACGGCGGTGACGGTGCAGGTGTTGATCACATAGGCGTCCGCCGTCTCCTCAAAGGGGACCAGGCTGTGGCCCCGCTGGGTGACCAGCTGCTCCAGGGCCTGGGTCTCGTACTGGTTGACCTTACAACCAAGGGTATAAAATGCAATCTTCATAACAAATCCTAATTTTCTCTCGGGGCCTCTGGCTCCGTAAGATCCTCCGGGAGGAGCTCCATCAGCTGCTCCCGGGTGGGGGACTCCAGCTGTGCCACCCGGTTGGACTGGCGGGCCACCGCCTGTTCAAACCGGTTGCGCACGTCCCGGGCGTTGCCAAAGTTCTCGTCCCGGTTCTCGTACAGCTCCAGCAAGTCCTGCTTCATCTGCGCCTCCCCCTCCTGGGAGAGGGTGTAGCCGTTCTTTTTGCACATGGACTGGAAGATGGAGAAGAGCTCCTCTCCATTGTAGTCCTCAAAGTAGAAGTATTTGTTGAACCGGGACTCCAAGCCGGGGTTGGAGTGGAGAAAGCGCTCCATGGGCTGGGCGTACCCGGCCACAATCACGATGAGGTCCTTCCGGTGGTCCTCCATGTTTTTCAATAAAACCTCGATGGCCTCGTGGCCGAAGTCGTTGGCGCTCTCGGCGTTCACCAGGGCGTAGGCCTCGTCGATGAACAGCACTCCCCCGATGGCCTTCTGGACCACCTCGCCGGTCTTCAGGGCGGTCTGTCCCACAAAGCCGGCCACCAGACCGGAGCGGTCCACCTCCACCAGCTGTCCCTTGGGGAGCACTCCGATGGCGTGGTAAATTTTTGCCAGCAGGCGGGCCACCGTGGTTTTGCCGGTGCCCGGGTTGCCTAAAAACACCAGATGCAGGGACATGGGGGGGACGGGCAGGCCGGCCTCCTCCCGCAGCCTGCGCACCTTCACCAGGTTGATGAGGCTCTTCACGTCCTCCTTCACCTTGGCCAGGCCGCACAGGCTGTCCAGCTCAGCCAGGAGCTCCTCCAGAGTGGGCTCGGGCTCCGCCGGAAGGGGTTCCGGTTCCCCCTGATTCCCCTTGGCCGCCTCCTTGGGGGCCTCCTGAGGGGGAGCGGGAGTACGGGTGATGAACTCGTCCGCCTTCAGGGCGGGGCGGTCTCCGGACAGGCCGTCCTTTCCGCACAGCTCCAGAAGAATGTCGGAGCAGGAGTTGACAAAGCCGGCCTCGGCCTCGCTGACCACATCGTCCACCGCCGCGAACAGCAGGAGGATGAGGGTCGTCTGGTCGGCAAAGCGCCGGGCCAGAGTGGTGCCCTTCCGCCGGTCGTAGTCCCGCAGGGCCTGGAAGAAGGCGGGGGGCTGAAACAGGTCGTAGTTGGCCACGCCGGAGGCCACCTCCCAGTACAGGGCGGAGGGGGAGAGGTTTTTTCCCGAGTAGATGGCGTTGTAGAACTTCACATGCTTGGGCGTGATGGCCTGGGCGTTGTCCGCCTGCCACACCCCCAGGGCGCAGTGCTGGAAGAAGGAGTCCGCCTCCCGATTGAAGGCCTGGCGCAATGTGGGGTCGGGAATCCACCGCCGGAAGGCGGTGACGGCCTCGCTGTACTGCTTATGGACTTGGGCGGCGGTCATGGTTCCTGGCTTCATCCGGGATCGTCTCCTCTCCGACGGCTGGCGGAAGCCTGTTTCCACAGGCCCCGCTGCTGAGAGTCATTATAAAAGAAAGTGGGCCCCCGGTCAAGAAGTCCAGGGGCCTCCTTCGGCAAAAGTTGACATAATTTTGTTAAAAATTTGTTATTTCCCCTTTTCCCGTTGACGGGGCCGTTAATTCCCTGTAAAATGAAAGCTGAGACCGCAGGATTGTTCCCGGTCTGCCATCCCAACTGATGATGGAGGAAGGTCCCTATGGCCACAAAGAAAGCTCCCCCCCGCCGCAATACCGATGTGATCCGGTGTGAGAACTGCGGGGAAGAATATTCCACCACATATAAGCGCTGTCCCTTCTGCGACGAGCGGCCGGGCGGCCGCAGCTATCCGCCCGTAGGCGGCCGCCGGGTGGCCGGCGGCTCCCGGTCCGGCCGGGGCGGCCAGCCCAACCCCCTGCAGGTGGCCGGGCTCGTCATCTCCCTGGTCCTGATCATTGCCGCGGTGGTGATCGTCTTTACCACTCTGTCCCCCCTGCTGTTCGGCAGCACGCCCAGCGGCTCCAACGGCGGCACATCTGTCTCCACCTCCGCCGGCAACGTGACGCTGGAGAGCCTGACCCTCAGCCGCACGGACGAGGACCAGGTGGCCCTCCAGGCGGGCGAGTCCTTCCAGCTGACGGTGACTACGGTGCCTGAGGACGCCCAGGTGACAGTGGAGTGGACCAGCAGCAATGAGAACATCGCCACCGTGGACGAGTACGGCAACATCACCAACGTATACAAGGGCAGTGACCAGGTGTCGGTGACCATCACCGCCTCCGCCGGCGGCCAGACCGCCTCCTGCGCCATCCTGTGCACCGGCGACGGCACCGGAGAGGACATCGACACCAGCGGCGATACCGGCAGCGGAACCACCACTTCGGGCACCACCCTGGCCCCCAACACCGACGCGGTGATCACCGGCGTGGGCGGCGGCGGACTGAATATCCGCTCCGGCCCTGGGACGGACTACTCCGTCCAGGCCAGCACCTCGGACGGCGCCACCGTCACCGTGCTGGAGGAGGCGGGCAACGGCTGGTACCACATCCGCTATGCCACCGGCGGCGGCAACTTTGAAGAGGGGTATGTCCTGGGCGACTACCTGGCCCCCAGCACCACTCAGAACTGAAACCAGGGCATGGGAAACGAAACGCTCCCCGCCGGAACAAAATGAACTGCACCCCATTTGTTAGACAGTATGGCATACTGGATAAGAAGTGGGGTGCAATATTATGCCAAGAGGAAAGCCGAGCAAGAGCGGATGGAGAACCTGGATGACTTCCGTAATAGGAGCGCTCAGACAAAACGGAAGGGCTTGCCATCTGCCATTCACAGACAGCAAGCCCCTTCGGCTGCTTAAACTTCGTTTCTTGAAAATATTGTCTAATTTTGGAGAAACTTCATTCTTGCTCGAGGTATGTTCTCGGTCACATTTTTTCAAATTTATCCTTGGGGGCCCGGCAGATGGGGCACCGGTAGTCGTCGGGCAGGGTCTCCCGCTCGGCGATGTAGCCGCAGATGGTGCACCGCCAGGCCACCTCCTCCACGATCCGGACCACCGTGGCCGCCGCCGGAGTTGCGCCGCCCTCGCCCCGGTAGTCGTCCAGAGTCATGGCCGGACCCTCGCCCAGCACCTCGGCCTCGGTGGCCTCGCACACAAACAGCACATAGCTGCCCAGGTCCAGCTTGTCCACAATCTTACAGCTGATCCGGGCCAGGGCGTGGTCCTTCACATAGGGGTTGCCCGCCCCGTCGGTCTCCACCTGGAAGCCCTCGTACTTGTCCACTACACGGCCGGACTTATAGCCGAACAGGTCCACCAGCTCCTTGGGGGTGCCGCGCTCCAGCACGGTGGCCGCGAAGCTGCCGGCGGCCTCCACCGCCTTATAGGTCTCGTTGCTCTTGTTCAGGCTCAGGGAGAACTTGGCCGGATTGCTGGAGGTGATCTGGTGCAGGGAGTTGACCACACACCCCTGGTACTTCCCCTCCAGCACGGAGCCCACTAAAAACAGGCCATAGTTGATTCGGTTGAATGCCTTGCGGTTCATGAAAAGACCTCCTTACACGATCGTAAATCTTCCCCGTTTTCTTAATGAGAATAATTATCATTATTCTAGTGTGACTATACTATATATTTCCCGCTTTGTCAAGATTTTTGTGTCTGTTTCTCCAAAATAAAAAACCAGCGTCGGCATTTACCTGCTGACGCTGGTCTCTCATTAGATGTCCTGACTGATTTCAGACTCTGTGTTTTCTTCTTTCGGCGCTCCATCCTGGCTGGACGGTATATCTTGCGAGGGCGGAGTATCCTCAACATCTCCGCTGTCCTCCGGCGGGAGTTCCCCATCCCGGAAGAACCGCAGATTCAGATCCACATTGCCGGAGATTCCGGGCACCTTCCCGCTGGAGGTATACTGCCACATGTCGAAATCATAGTAAAACGAGGGATAATCGGTATATTGGGCCAGCCAGAAGGGATAGTCCAGCAGCTGGCTCAAGTCCAGATTGTTGTAGGCCAGATTCTGATAGAAGTAGATCATCGCCTCGTAACCCGCCGCCTCAATGTCCGCACAGAAGGCGTTGGCCATGCTGCACAGGAGGCCGGTGTCCGGAATGGTCTGAGTCCGGGAACCGGCGTAGTTCTGCCGCTCCCAGTCAAAGACCACCGGATATGTAATGCGGTAGGGCGCGATCTGCTCGATCACATAGGCGGCCTCCTGCCGGGCCTCCTCTACGGTAATGGCCTGGGAGAAGTAGTAAATTCCCACATCCAGGCCGGCGTCCAGAGCGCCCTGCACATTGTTGAGGAACTGGGTGTCGCCCCGCATGTTGCCCTCCGTGCCATAGCCACGGTATCCCACCCGGATCATGGCAAAGTCGAAGCCGGCGTCCGCCACCTGCTGCCAGTCAATGGTCCCCTGATGGACGGATACATCCACCCCCTTGGTCACATAGACTCCATCCTCCGTATAGGTAATGTACCCGTTCTCATCCTTGGAAAAGCCCTCCGGGTCATAGGTGTTGACCGGAACGTCCTCCAGAATATCATAGTAAGCTCCCTGGAACAAAATCTGCTCCCCATAGGTGTGGACCCGGTCCACCTGCCAGACAATCACGCTGATCTCCGCCCGGGTGATGGGCTGATCCGGCAAAAAGACGGTCTCCCCATCCTCCTCGCTTCCCGTAATGATTCCCAGCTCATACAGGGCGGTCAGATATCCGTTGTCCACATCCGAGAAGGGCGAGCGCTCTGAGGATGGCTCCACCCCCAGGGCCCTGGCCGCCAGCTCCGCCACCAGGACACGGGCCATGGGCTGGTCCAGGTCGCCGATCTGCTCCTGAGTCAAATAACCCTGGGACACCGCGTAGTCCGCATAACCGCTGGCCCAGTGATCTCCGGTCGCGGCAAGATCCCCGCTGCCCGCCGCTTTCAGCACCATAACCAGAGCTGCGCCGGAGGTCAGGGGATCATTGGCCCCAAACAGTCCGTTTCCATAGCCGTCGATCATCCCCCGGCTGTTCAGCACCGCCACATAGTCATAGTACCAGTCGTCCTCCTGGACGTCGGAAAAAGAACTCACATATCCGCTTGGTACGTTCAAGCGGTAAGGCGTGGCCGCCGCCAGAGCCGGCTGCACACCAATCGTCATCATCAAAGCAAGCGCCGCAGCACAGCTGCCAACCCGTTTCCACTGCATATTGCTCCAAATACCTCCATTCATCTCAAATCGTTGAAATCTCACGGGTTTACCGTAACGAGGCTATTATAACAAACTCCTGAATTCGACACAAGAGGCATTTCTTGTCTCTCTCAAAAGACGGAGATCCTAACTCTGCGCAGCTCGTAGAAAAAGAAAAAGGACGGACAGCAAACTGTCCGTCCTTTTGTGTTGGCACTACCTATCTTTCCGGCCCGTCTCCAGGCAAGTATTTTCGGCAGAAGCGAGCTTAACTTCCGTGTTCGGAATGGGAACGGGTGGAC
>NZ_NFKI01000073.1 GCF_002160305.1 Pseudoflavonifractor sp. An184 | reverse complement strand
CCGGGGGACGGCTCAGGATGGACACTGCGTGTCCATATTCGCCTACCCTACCCCCTCTGTCGCTTCGCGACATCTCCCCCTGACAGGGGGAGTCGGCCCCCGGTCCCCCATTAACGTGGGTTATCCCTTGGGGCTGGCAGAATATTTCCGGCGCGCAAAATCTGAGTGATTGCTCTAAATTCCCGCCGGGCCACTGGGCCCTCAATCTGTAAAAATTGCAGTTGTTGCGATCTAAATTCTGCGCCTAGGTATCCGAATCAACGCTACGGGTCCGCTGTTGCCGTAGGGGCGGCCTTTGGCCGCCCGCGCGGTATTTGAGGCGCCGGTTCGGGAAATTACTTGTTGAGCAGATCCCGCAGCTCGGGCACCACGAAGTTGGGGGTGCGGCCGGAGAAGTAGTCGTCGATGGCCTGGGCGCAGGCCACGGAGGACCGGCTGGAGGCCTCCTTGGTGGCGCCGCCGATGTGGGGGGCGGTGAGGACGTTGTCCATGGCCACCAGGGGATTGGTGGGGTCGATGGGCTCCTTCTCCAGGGTGTCCAGGCCGGCGCCGGCGATCTTGCCCTCCTGGAGGGCGCGGACCAGGGCGGGCTCATCCACGATGGAGCCCCGGGCGGCGTTGATGAGATAGGCGGTCTCCTTCATCAGGCCGAACTCCCGGTCGCTGACGGAGTGGATGGTCTCGGGGGTGGCGGGCACGTGGAGGGAGACGTAGTCGCTCCGCTTGAAGATCTCGTCCCGGTCCTCTAAGAGCTGGATGTACTCGGGCAGGCCCTCCTTCTTGGCGAAGGGGTCGTAGGCCAGCACGGTCATGTCAAAGCCCAGGGCGGCCTTCTTGGCCACCAGCTTGCCGATATTGCCCAGGCCCACCAGGCCCAGAGTCTTGCCCTCCAGCTCGGTCTTGGGGACGCCCATCTTGGCCTGGCGGTAGTCCTCCAGGTACAGCTTCTGGACCTTCTTGAAGTTCCGGGAGCAGTAGAGCATGTAGAAGATGGTCAGCTCGGCCACAGAGATGGCGTTGGCCCCGCCGGCGGTGCACACCAGCACCCCGTGCTCCCGGGCGGCGGCCAGGTCCACCCCGTCGTAGCCGGCGCCGTGGCGGGCCAGGATCTTCAGCTTGGGGGCGGCGTCAAAGATGCGCTTGGTGATCTTGGCGGTGCGGACGATGATGGCGTCGCAGTCGGCGATGTCCGCCACGATATCGTCCTCGGTAAAGCCGCGGCCGTCCACGACCTCATACCCGTGCTCCCGCAGATACTCATAGCCAGCCGGAAGAATCGGCTGGGGGAGCAGTACTCGAATTGCCATACAAAACTCCTCCTCGTTTTCTGTACAATATTCACAAAATGCATTGCGCTTTCGTTGGGATCATGGTAATATAGTCGAGTTAGAAAAGCAAACAGGGAATTTTTTAATTTTCTACAAAAAAACTTTGTGGAGGAGGGCGTCTATGGATCTGACCAGTCTGTACTACTTTCAGGAGCTGTCCAAGGATCTGAATATGACCAAGACCGCGGAGCGGCTGTACATCTCTCAGCAGACCCTGAGCAACCATATCCAGCGTCTGGAGCAGTATTACGGCACCAAGCTGTTTTACCGGAAGCCCTCCCTGTCCCTCACCTGCGCGGGGGAGTTCGTGCTGTCCTTTGCCCAGGTGGTGGGGAAGGAGGAGCGGAACTTAAAGGATATCCTCTCCGACGTGGAGCACCAGGAGCGGGGTACTCTCCGTGTGGGGGCCAGCATGGCCCGGGGGACTCAGTTTCTACCTCGTATTTTGCCTGATTTTCACCAGATGTACCCGAGGGTGGAGGTGCGCTTTGTGGAGGGACTGTCCCAGGGACTGGAAAGGCAGACCTCCAACGGGGAGCTGGATTTCGCCCTGGTGCTCTCCGACCGCTATTCCCCTGATCTGGTGGAGCATGAGTTCTTGCAGGACCATATCTATCTGTGCGTGCCAGAGAATCTGCTTCGGGCGTACTATACGCCCGAGGAGGTGCGGGAACGGAAAATCCAGGCGGTCCAGGGGGTTGAGCTGCGGGACTTTGACCGGCTTCCCTTTGCCCTGATGACCAACCGCCTGGGGGCGAGGATCCAGGAGATCTTTACCCGGGAGCACATCCAGCCCAACGTATTTTTTACCGCCCCCTCCACCGCTCAGACCCTCCCCATGTGTACCAAGGGGCTGGCCGCCTGCTACTGCACCCATATGAATCTGGTGGAGAAACGGGGAACGGTGGACGCCAATGTGAACATTTTTCCTCTCTATGACCAAGGGGTCCCCCTGGTTCAGAAGCTCTCCCTGCTGCGGCACAAGCAGCGCTATCTGACCCACTTTGCCAAGTATTTTATGGATCTGACCTTCCAGGTGGCGGCCTCCATTGAAAAGACCCCGGTACGCTGGATTGTTCAGCAGCCGGCTGTGGAAAAAAGTGTGGAAAATGTGTAAACCACCGGAGAAAAAGAGAGAAGAGACGGGGAAAATAGAGGAAACCCCAGAAATTTCCCGGTAAAAAGTCGGCAGAGATTCCGGATGGCGCTTTGAAGGGATCTGCGGTATAATAAAGAGACAAAACGCCGCCGGGGCGGAAATCCTCCGGCGGAGGCAAAACGGTTCCCCGGGGGCGAGCCCCGGCAGAAATGAGGCGAAGAGAAGCATGATCGATTTGATTTTATTGGCGGAGGGTCCCAAGGAGCTGGAAGGCGGGAAGCTGCTGGCGGAGGAGGAAGGGAAGCCCCTGTATCTCCACGCCTTTCAGGCCGCCCGACAGACGGCGGACGCCATGCTGGGACTGCGGGTGATCGTGGTCACCCGCCCCGGCGTGCTGGACGAGGCCATCCGGGCCTTTGGCTTTAATAAAGTGGTAGTCTCCGGCTGCCGGTCTCTGAGTGAGGCCATCGTCGCCGGGACCAAGGCGGCCCGCTCCGGAGCCAGCCGCTGTTTCCTCTCCTGCGGACGGCGGGAGGTGACTGGGGAGCAGCTCACCGCGTTCCTCCAGGGCTACATTCTCAGCGGCCGCCCCCTGGGCCGGATGAGCTCCGCCGGAGGCGGAGCGGGGGCGATGGTGTTTGCCCCCTACCTGCTGCCCCGCCTTCTGGCCCTGAAAGGGGAGGAGGACGGCTCCCGGCTGTTTGAGGGCCGGGAGGGGCGCACCTTCTCTTACGACGGCTCCGGCCGGGAGGCGGCCGGCCCGGAGAAGGCGGAGTAAAACCGGGCGGGGAAAACCTGCCGGTTTCGCCAAAAATTTCGAATAAATTTTACACAAATCCGCTGGAAAAGCGGCTCAGGCTCTGTTACAATGGAGACAGCTTCCGATGTGAGGGAGGAGGAGTTTTTATGGCAGAGCAGAGACGCCGGGGCATCCCCCAAGGAGTTCCAGGCCGGAACCTGTCCGCCCCCTCCTCCCGTGCCGAAAAAACTTCAGGCGCTTTGCGGCCCAACGCGTGATCCGCGTTTGGCTGCAAGGCGCCTGTTGTTTTTCCCGGCGGAAGCCGATATCTTGTGAGAGGAGTGTTTCTATGCTTCCCTGTCAGGGCACCTGCCCCCATTACCAGTCCGGCTGCCACAAGTCCTGTGAGGCCTGGAGACAGCTTCAGGAGCGCCAGCGCGTTCAGCGGCAGCAGAAGAAGGCCTATCTGGACTATTACAACGACCTGTGCCTGACCATGACCCGGCAGTTCCGGGCCCTGAGCCCCTGCCGGATGATCCGGTAGGGCAGAGAAGAAACATTACATAGAGACCGCTGGGGCGGCGCGGAGCCGTTCCCGGTGCTCCGCGCGGCTTTTTGCCCCAACAGACTGCAAAAATGCCGTTACTTTCCCGCCGCTGCGCGGCGGAAAAGTCCTCGCTGCGCTCGCTGAACGCCTTGCTGCGCAAGGCATTCAGGGCATTCGATCCCACTCGAGGCGGGCTGCCGCCCCCTCGAGCTCCCCCGCCAACACTCGGGCGGATTCGTCTGAACAGAGGTTTTTCGACAAGCTGAAGCGGCCTGCGCCGAAACGCAGGCCGCTTTCACAATTTTGCGGTCGGAATGTGTAGGGCGGTTCCTCAGACGGGGAGGACCTTTGTCTCCGCCTCGGCCGCCATGTGCTCCGCCCGGGCCCCCCTCCGGTACCGGGAGGGAGTGACGCCCAGGGTCCGCTTGAACGCCTTGGAGAAGGTCAGCGGGTCGGGATAGCCGCAGGAGCGGGCCACCTCCCCCACCGACAGGTTGTTTTCCCGCAGCAGCTGGGCCGCCCGGGTCATCCGGAAGCGCATCAAAAACTGCTGGGGGGACATCTGGAGGACGCTCTGGAACACGGTGGTGAGATAGCTGCGGTTCAGGCCCACATAGCGGGCCAGCTTGGCCACCGTCAGATCCTCCTGAAAGTGGTTGCGGATGTACTCCATGGCCAGCTCCACATACTCCTTGCCGGTCTCCCGCCCCCGGTGGGAGGGCTCCTCCGCCGAGCGGGCGATCCAGCCCAGGAAGTGGTACAGCTCCCCCTGGAGCATCAGCTCGTGGCCCCGGCCGGCGGTCTCATACCGCATCATCTCCCGGACGCAGTGGTCCAGCCGGTCCGGCGCGGCGCAGCGGTAGACCCGGTGGTCCCGCCCCAGGCCGCACTGGTGCAAATACTCTCCCGCCCGGGAACCATGAAAGCCCACCCAGATGTGGGTCCAGGGCTCGCTCTGGTCCGCCTGGTAGGAGGTCACCTCATCCGGTAAGATGAGAAAGCCCTCCCCGGGGCCGATGGCATAGCTGCGTCCCTGGGCCTGGTACACGCCCCGGCCCGACAAACAGAAATGCAGCAGGTAGTGCTCCCGGACGGCCGGCCCCACCGAGTCGCCCGGCGCACAGTTCTGCCTTCCGCAAAACAGGAACGACAGCTCTCCTACCCCATTGGGGTTCTGCGCTAACCAGGATTCCTTCATCCTGCGCCTCCTAAACTGGCCGGGCGCTGTTCCTCCGGCCGCATGCCGCTCTGGCCTCCATTCTCTTAGTTTAGGAATTATATCACATTTCGACTATATAATCTATGAAATGAGATTATTTTTTATAGTACCTGAACAAAATTTATGCAAAATACCCATTTAGCACCCGGAATATCGACTTTCAGCCCTTATTTTTCCAGCCCGGACGGCGCGTCGACCCCTCCGGCGTGTCCCCGGGTGGCCAGCCAGTAGGCCGCCATGCTCTGCCCGGGCTGTCCGGTGACCTCCCGGGACAGGTATCCGGCCCACTTGCCCGGCTCCCAGGCCAGGGCGGCCTCCCGGGTGGGGAACTCCACCTCGGCGTAGAAGAAGGAGCCCGGCTCCCCCTGGTCCACCTGGTTGACCTCCAGCACCAGACCGCCCTCCAGGGGATAGCGCCGCTGCTCCTTTCGGATCAGGGGCAGGCCGATCAGCCCCTCCAGGCGGGAGAAGAGGTCCGGTGCGATCTCCGTCTCGATCTCCTCCCGGGCCAGGCCGGCGGCGTCCGCCTTTCCCTTGAAGCACAGAACGTGGCGGACCGTCTCTCCCTCCGCCTCCCGGCGGATGCGCACGGTGGGGGACAGGGCGATGTACCCCTGGTCCATGCGGTAGATGTGGGAGGGGACGGCCCCCTCCGGCCAGCCCGCAACCAGCCATTTCCGCTCAATTTCCATCTGTGCCGCCTCCTATACAAAATGACGAATCCGGGGCCGGATTTTCCCTCCGGCCGTCTGTATTCAAATTATAGCATGTCCCGGCCTGCCGTGCTATAATATTGGACATAGAATCCATCCAAAAATAGAGAGGAAGTCTTTTATGAAACAGCCCCGCCCCTATCCCGTCTATGCCGTCACCCCCAAGGCCGAGCGCAGCCTGACCGCCGGCCACCCCTGGGTCTACGGGGAGGAGATCATCCGCGAGCCGGAGACGGCGCCGGAGAACGGCGCCCTGGTGGACGTGGTCAGCCGCCGGGGGAGCTATCTGGGCACCGGCCTGCTCAGCCTCCACAGCAAGATCCGCATCCGGCTCCTCAGCCGCAGCGCCAACGACCGCTTTGACGAGGCCTTCTGGCGCCGCCGCCTGGAGTACGCCTGGGCCTACCGCAGGACAGTGATGGGGCCCGAGGACCTGGACTGCTGCCGGATCGTCTTTGGGGAGGCCGACCAGCTCCCCGGCCTGACGGTGGACCGGTTCCACGACATCCTGGTGACCCAGACCATGTCCTACGGGATGGAGCTGCGCAAGGATGTGATCTTCCCCGCCCTGGCGGAGGTGCTCCGCGCCGACGGCCAGGAGATCCGGGGGATCTATGAGCGCAACGACGTCCCCCTGCGGGAGCGGGAGGGGCTGGAGGAGGGGAAGGGCTGGTACCGCCTCCCCGGGGAGGAGCCGCCGGCCCAGACCCGCACCCTCATCCGGGAGAACGGGGTGGCGTACGAGGTGGACTTTGAGAACGGCCAGAAGACCGGCTTTTTCCTGGACCAGAAGTACAATCGCCGGGCGGCGGCCAAGCTGGCCAGGGGGAAGCGGGTGCTGGACTGCTTCACCCACACGGGGAGCTTCGCCCTCAACGCCGCCCTGGGCGGGGCGGAGCACGTCACCGCCGTGGACGTGAGCCAGGCGGCGGTGGACCTGGCCCGGGCCAACGCCGTGCGCAACGGCCTGGAGAACCGGATGGACTTTGTGTGTGCCGACGTGTTCGACCTGCTGCCCACCCTGGAGGGGAAGCACGACTACGACTTCATCATCCTGGACCCGCCCGCCTTCACCAAGTCCCGAAAGACCGCGGACAACGCCATGCGGGGGTACAAGGAGATCAACTACCGGGCCATGAAGCTCCTCCCCCGGGGCGGCTATCTGGCCACCGCCAGCTGCAGCCACTTCGCCACAGAGGAGCGGTTTGTCCAGATGCTCCGCCAGGCGGCCGCCGACGCGGGGCGGCAGCTGCGGCAGATCGAGGCCCGGCAGCAGGCCCCCGACCACCCCATCCTCTGGAACGTGGAGGAGACCAACTATCTGAAATTTTTCCTGTTCCAGGTGGTCTGATCCGCTTCCCACACTGCCAGCCGCGGCGCAGGTCCGGAGCCTGCGCCGGAAAGGAGGAGTCCCCATGCACTGGTACGCCATCGGCCCAACCCTGACCCCGCTGGAGCGCGCCCCGGCGGCGGAGACGCCGGGGGTGGTCCTGCTCACCTCTCAGGAACTCTCTCAGCTCTCCGCCCTGCCGGGGCTGGAGGAGACCCTGAGCCACACCCCCGCCGCCCGGGACGTCCGGGTGTGCAAGGCGGAGGTACGCCCGGACTGTCTGTCGGGCACCATTCTGTTCCCTAAATCCGACAGGGGCGGCGGCCGGCTGGCCTTCGGCTGGCTGCTGGCCCGAAACCGGGCGGTGCTGGTGGATGACGGGGACTTCCTGCTCCCCTATCTCCGGCGGATGGACAAGGAGCGCTACCCGGTGGGCGGGGGCGTGGGGCGGTTTTTCTACGGCCTGCTGTCCATGCTCACCGCCAAAGACCTGCGGCGGCTGGAGGAGATCGAGGACCAGGCCGAGGGGTTGGAGGACCGGGTCCTGGGCGGAGAGCTGGAGGGCTTCAGCCAGGCGATGACCCAGCTGCGGAAGCGGGCCATGGCCTGGTTCCGGTGCTACTCCCAGCTGGACGACGTGGCCGGCCGCCTGCGGGAGAACGAGGCCGGCCTGTTTTCCCCGGAGGAGGAGCGCCTCTTCCGCCTCTATGAGGAGCGGGTCATCCGCCTGCGGGAGGAGTCCCAGCTGCTGCGGGAGTACTGCCTCCAGGTCCAGACCATGTTCCAGGCGGAGATCGACCTGCGGCAGAACCGGACCATGAAGATCCTCACCGTGGTTACCACCATCTTTCTGCCCCTGTCCCTGCTGGCCGGGTGGTACGGCATGAACTTCACCGGCATGCCCGAGCTCACCTGGAAGTACGGCTATCCTGCGGCAATCGCCGTCAGCGTGGGAATCGTGATTCTCAGCCTCTGGATCTGCAAAAAGAAAAAGTTCTGGTAGGCGTGCCCGACGGCTCCGGCCGTGGGAGACGGAATGCCGATACTTTCCCGCCGCACAGCGGCGGGAAAGTTCTCGCTGCGCTCTCTGAACGCCTTGCTGTGCAAGGCATTCAGAGCATTCGATCCCACTCGAGGCGGGCTATCGCCCCCTCGAGCTACCCGCCCCAACGTGAGCGGATTCATCTCAGCAGAGGTTTTTTGACAAGCTGAAAAAAACCGGACGCCCCTTTGGGCGTCCGGTTTTTCGTTTGAAGCGGGGGAGGGATGCTTACAGATCCACCTTGCCGCTGCCCTCGCCGTTGACCACATAGTAAACGGCCTGGTCCTCGGGCTTTACATACAGGGCCAGAGTCTTGATCTCCTCGCCGGTCCACTGGGCCTTGACGGCGGCCACCATGTCCTCCTGGGAGAGCTCCTTGCCCATGTACTGCAGGGTCAGGGATACCTGGGGAGCCGCGGTCTTCTTGGCCGCGGGGGTCCGCTTCGCAGGAGCCTTGCGGGTCTTGGCGGCGGGCTTCTTCTCCGCCTCCTGGGCGGCGGGAGCCGCCGTAGTCTCCGCGGCTGCGGTGGCCGCAGCCTTCTTGCGCAACGCCATGATACACACGTTCCTTTCCTTAGACAGCCGGGGCCGTCAGATTCATTGGTACTCCTATATTGTACCAGGAATTAGCCGGAGTGGAAGCGTCAAAATGACGATTCTTGTTTTCCCTCCGGAAAAAACTCCTGCCAATTTGTACATGTTTTTGGAGGAACCTTCCACAAAACGACCGGATTCGGGGGAAAAAGGGGGACTCAGTCCCCGGTGAGGGGGGCGGCGCGCGGAGAAAGCCGGCCGGGAGGAGAATAGGCCGGGCCGGTTTTTCCCATACTATCCCAGCGAGAGGAGGGAGCGCCATGGGCCTGTTTGAGCCGGAGCGGACAAACTCCGCCCCCCACCCCCGGAAGGAGCCCCGATTCCCGGAGCCCCTTTCCCGGGAAAACCTGAAAAAGGTATTTGAGGGCTGTGTGGACTATATGGAGCGGACGGTGTACCTCCACGGGGACCGGAAGCGGACGGTGACGGTGTGCTACCTCCTGGGCATGGCCCGGAACGAGCGGCTCAGCGACTATGTGCTCCGGCCCCTGGCCCAGGACCCGGCCCTGAGCCAGGTCCCGGAGGAGGAGCTGTTCGCCCGCCTCCAGTACGGGGCCCTCTACAACCTGGCGGCCAACCGGCGGACCACCCTGGACGATGTGGTGAACGACCTGATCCTGGGCAGCTGCGCCCTGTTCTTTCCGGGGCGGGGGGACGCCCTCACCCTGCCGGTGGTCACCGAGGAGAAGCGGTCGGTGGGGGAGCCGGAGAACGAGCCCGCCCTGAAGGGGGTGCGGGAGTCCTTTGTGGAGTCCGTCCGCACCAACACCGCCATGGTCCGCCGCCATTTAAAGGCCCCCGAGCTGAAAATCCGGGAGCACATTGTGGGCCGGCGGTCCCGGACCCAGGTGGACGTGCTCTATCTGGACGGCATCGCCGACCCGGACACGGTGGAGCGGGTGCGCCGGAGGCTGGACGGCATGGACATCGACGGGGTGGAGGCGGCCGGGAATATCGAGGAGTACCTGACGGACCACCTGAACACCCCCTTTCCCACCATGCCCTACACCCAGCGGCCCGACCGCTTCTGCCAGGCTCTGCTGGAGGGGCGGGTTGGGCTGATGGCCGACGGCCTGCCCTTCGCCTGGATGCTGCCCGGCACCATCGACCAGTTTTTCAAAACCGGCCAGGACCGGGCCTTCCACTGGATGGCGGCCTCCGCCCTGAATGTGATCCGGTGGTTGTGCGCCTTTGTGACCATCCTGGTGCCGGGGCTGTATATCGCCCTGGTCACCTTCCACCCGGAGGCCATCCCCGTGAAGCTGGCCCTGTCCATTGTGGCCGCCAAGCAGGAGGTGCCCTTCTCCACGGTGTTCGAGGTGCTCATCATGCTCCTGGCATTTGAGGTGCTCCAGGAGGCGGGGCTGCGCCTGCCCAGCCCCATTGGGGCCACCGTCTCCATTTTGGGGGGGCTGGTGGTGGGCAACGCGGCGGTGGAGGCCCACATCGTCTCCCCGGCGGTGCTCATCGCCGTGGCCATCGCCGGGGTGGCCGGGTACGCCATGCCCTCCCAGGACTTCGCCGCCGCCCTGCGGCTGTGGCGGTTTTTATTGGCCATTCTGGCCAGCGCGGCGGGGCTGTTCGGCCTGGCGGCGGGGTGCGCCGCCCTCATCTACCACCTGGCCGGGCTGGAGACCTTCGGGGTTCCCTACCTGGCCCCCTTCACCAGCGGCGCGGGGGAGCCCCGGGGCCACTCCAGCCTGCTCCGGCCCCCTCTGCCCCGGATGAAGTGGCGGGACGGAGCCAGACACACCTTGAATCGGAGGAACCAGCGATGAAGCGAATGGGAGCGGCGGCGGTTCTGGCGGCGGCGCTGCTTTTGTCCGGGTGCGGAAAGGCCGCCCTGCCCTACGCCCGGGAGATGGGGGACATGGCCCTTCTGCGCACCATGGGGGTGGACGCGGAGGAGGAGGCGGGACAGGTGCGGGTCACCGTGTCCACCGGGAAGCGGGCCGCCGGCCTCCAGGGGGAGAGCCAGCCGCCCCTGATCCTCTCCGCCGGGGGGGAGTCCCTCAGCGCCGCCTGCCTGTCCATGCAGGGGTTGAGCGACAGCTATGTGTTTTACGGCTATGTGGACCAGCTTCTTCTGGGGGAGGAGGCCGCCCTGGAGGGGGTGGAGCCGGTGCTGGACTACTTCTCCCGGGACGTGGAGCTGGGGCTGGGGGCTCAGGTGTGGCTGGTCCGGGGCGGGACCGCCCAGGCGGCCATCCAGGCCGGCGGCGAGACCGGAGTGGACAGCCGCCTGTCCACCCTCCAGACGGACAGCGAGATGGGGGCGGCGGGGATCACCCGGACGGCGGGGGAGGTGTTCTCCAGCCTGCTGGAGCAGGGGTGCGCCTATCTGCCCGCCCTGCGGGCGGCCGGCCCGGAGGAGACGGAGGGGCAGACGGTTCTTCTGGAGGCCGGATACGGGGTGCTCCGGGACGGGAAGCTGGCGGGCTATCTGGACGGGGAGAGCGCCAAGGGGCTGGAGCTGCTCACCGGCCAGACGGCGGAGGATATTATAGAGGTGGACCTGCCCTCGGGGCGGGCGGTGGCCCGGATCACGGAGGTCTCGACGCGGTGCGAGCCGGTCTTTCAGGGGGAGGAGCTGACCGGCCTGCGCCTCTACTGCCGGGCGGCCGCCGAGCTGGCCGAGTTCCATGAGCCCATGGATCAGGGGGAGCTTGCCCAGCTGCGGGAGGCTCTGGAGGAGCGGGAGGGCCTGCGGCTCCGGCAGGTGATGGAGCAGCTGCGCGGCTGGGGGACCGACTGCACCGCCCTGGGCAGCCAGGTGGCGCAGGCCGATCCGGCCCGATGGGAGAAGCTCCGGGGAGAATGGGAGGAGCGGTTCTCCATGATCCCCTATGAGGTCAGCGTTCAGGTGTCGGTGAGCCGCACCTACGGGGATTTGGCGTGAACCTTTCTGGATTCCCCCCAGGCCCGCAGTTCTATGATCGGATGAGCCCGTGCTTGCCGCTCGTGGGCCGCTGTCTTTATCCCTGCGGGAAAACAAAACAAGGGGGGAAGAGGCAAAACGAAGTTTTGCATAAGTTCTTTTGCTTCTTTTCTTCCAAGAAAAGAAGGAGGTGTGGTTTCAAGGTGGAGGAAAAGCAAATCTCCCAGACCCAGCTGTGCGCCCTGCTGTGGGCGGGGCTGATGGCCCCGGCGGCGGAGCTGCTGCCGGCGGTGACCCTGCCCATCGCCGGACGGGGGGCGTGGCTGTCCGCTCTGGCGGCCCTGCCGGCGCTGCTGCTCCTGGGGTGGGGGCTGGGCAGACTGGGGCTGCGCCACGGCGGACTGGCGGGCGCCATCCGCTGGGGGCTGGGGCCGGTATTGGGGCGGCTGGTGCTCCTCCTCTATTTTATTTGGGGGGAGCTGCTGCTGGCCCTCCGGCTGCGGCTGTGCGCACAGCGGCTCATCGCCTCCGGGGAGCGGGACGGCTCCCTGTGGTTTTTCCTGCCCGCGGCCGCCCTGCTGGTGCTGTGGATGGCCCGGGGCAAGCTGTCCGCCTTCGCCCGGGCGGGGCAGGTGTTCCTGGCGGTTCTCCTCACCGCCGCCGGGGCGGTGCTGCTTCTCTCCCTGCCCCAGGTCAGAGGGGAGCACCTGCTCCCCCTGTGGTGGGGGGACGCCCTGCCGGTGCTCCGGTCGACGGAACCGCTGCTGGGGGTGCTGGGCTATGGGGCCTTTGCCGCCTTCCTGCTGGGGGACACGGAGCCCTCCCCCCGCCGGGGGCGGGACTGGGTACTGTGGGCCGGCGGCGGCTGCCTCCTGCTGGGGGCGGAGCAGGCGGTGGTCATCGGCAATCTGGGCCCGGAGCTGGCCCGGCGGCTGAACAGCCCCTTTTTTGCTTTGGCCAAAAGCGTGGGAGTGGAGGGGGCCTTCCAGCGGGTGGAGAGCATCATCGCCGCCCTGTGGACCTTTGCGGACCTGTCGCTGCTGGGGGTGCTGGCCTTTGCCCTGTGGAAGGCGACAAAGCAGATTTTTCCCAGGGCCAAACAGAAACCGGCGGTCACAGCCATTCTCATCCCAGGGGCCGTGCTGGGGATCGCCGCCTTCCCGGAGGGGGTGATGGCGGACGCCTTCGGCCGGGAGACCGCCCTGCTGGGCAACCTGATGATGGGGCTGGCGCTGCCGCTTTTGGTGCTGGCTGTATGCTGGGGGCGGGAGATGTTCCGTCACTCCCCACATTTTGTGTATAAAAGCGTGCGAAAGACAGAAGATATGGTTGCCGAAGAACAAAGTGAAAAAAAGACGGAAAAAACCGAAAAAAATGATTGACAAGGGAGGGAAAGTTTGCTATGATAGCGAAGCGCTTGCGGGAAGCAAGAGCGTCGCCCCTTCCAGAGCGAGTTGAGCGCGAAAACAAATCGAAAAAGATTTGAAAAAAGTGCTTGACAAAGCTGAGGAAGCGGTGGTAATATAAACAGGTCGTCCGCGAGGGCGGCCGGGGAGCGAGCCGGACGGTTTCCTCTTGGAAAAGCGCTGAAAAAAGTTTTGAAAAACTTGAAAAAAGTGCTTGACAAGGGCGAAACGAGATGGTAAAATAAACTCCCGCCGCTGAGAGCGGTGTG
>NZ_NFKI01000072.1 GCF_002160305.1 Pseudoflavonifractor sp. An184 | reverse complement strand
CTTGGACGCGCCGTTCGGCGCGGCTCGCTTCCCCTCGCAAGAGGCCGAACTGGACGGCTTTCAGCCGCCCAGCTTCGCGATGGCGGCCTTGGCCGCCATCTGTTCGGCCGCCCCAGAAAAGCTCCGCTTTTCCGGGTTCCCCTGCCTTTTCAATCCTCAGGCGGGCAGAGCCCGCCTTCCGGCAAGAAAATTTCCGGCTTTCAGCCGGAAATTTTGCTTGGACGCGCCGTTCGGCGCGGCTCGCTTCCCCTCGCAAGAGGCCGAACTGGACGGCTTTCAGCCGCCCAGCTTCGCGATGGCGGCCTTGGCCGCCATCTGTTCGGCCTCTTTTTTGCTGTGGCCTTTACCGGAGCCCACGGGGGTGCCGTTCAGGTCCACCTCCACGAAAAAGCGCTTGTCGTGGTCGGGGCCCTCCTCGCCGGTGAGGCGGTACTTGAGCACCTGGCCGCTCTCCCGCTGGACCAGCTCCTGGAGGGCGGTCTTATAGTCCCGGGAGCTGTTCAGCCCCTCGATCTCCCGGCAGAGGATATACCGCTGGATGATCTTCCGTGCCGATCCGATGCCGCCGTCCAGATAGACCGCCGCCAGCACCGCCTCCACCGCGTCGGCCTGGATGGAGGGCCGGTGCCGTCCGCCGCCGGACTCCTCCCCTTTGCCCAGGCGCAGGTACTCCCCCAGGTTCAGCTCTGCGGCCACCTCCACCAGGCTCTCCTCGCACACCAGAGCCGCCCGGGTGCGGGTCAGCTCCCCCTCGGGCAGGTCGGGGTGGTTGCGGTACAGGTGGTCGGCCACCACCATGCCCAAAATGGAATCTCCCAGAAACTCCAGCCGCTCGTTGCTCTGGAGCTTGCCCCGGCTCTCGTTGGCACAGGAGCTGTGGGTCAGGGCGTTTTCCAGCAGGGCCGGATTTTGGAACGTGTATCCCAGCTTTTCTTCTAACGTGGTCATTCGGCTCTCTCTCCTCTCCGATCAGGGCCGTCCGGACAAGCAAAACTCCGCCGGCGGCGGAGTTTTGATGGTATGTCCAGCATTGGGAGCTGATCAGTCGACTTTACTCTGCAGAAAATGGACCAGGTCTCCCACCGTCTTTACCGAGGCGGTGTCCTCTTCGGTGAGCTCGCCGATGTCGAACTCCTCCTCAAGCGCCATGGTCAAATCCACCAGATCCACAGAATCCGCGTTCAAATCGTCCTCGAAGGAGGTATCCATGGTGATGGAATCGGCATCCACATTGAACTGCTCTGCGATCAGTGCGCATACTTTTTCAAAAATCATAGCTGACTGCTCCTTTTGCTTGTGCGTACCGGCACGTTTTTCTTTCCTTACTATATGCAGAATCCCCCGCCCTGTCAATAGTCAAATGGGAATTTCTCCGCATCACTCGTGTCTGCCGCCCTCCAGTTCCACGGGGTCCAGCCGCATGACGTCGATGTTGGCCGCGATATTTTCGATGATCCCGGAGGAGGCCACCTGGCTGGCCTGGCGAACGGCGTTCTGGATGGCCAGGGCGTCGGAGGAGCCGTGGGCCTTGATCACCGGCTTGGAGATGCCCAGCAGGGCGGTGCCCCCCACTTCGCTGGAGCTCATCATCTTTTTCAGATTTTTCAGCCCGTCGGCCACCAGCACGGCGGCCAGCTTGGTCAGCGCCCCCTTCAGGAACATCTTTTTCAGTTCCTTGGCCAGATAGAGGCCGGTGCCCTCCATGGTTTTCAGGAAGATGTTCCCGGAGTAGCCGTCGGCCACGATCACGTCCACCGCGCCCTCCACGGCCTCCCGGGCCTCAATATTGCCCACGAAGTTGATGCGGCCCTCCTCCCCGGCCTTTTTCAGCAGGGGATATACCTCGGTCTGAAGATCGGTGCCCTTGGAGGGCTCCACGCCGATGTTCAGCAGGCCCACCTTGGGCTCGGGGCGGCCCAGCACATGCTCGGCGTAGTAGGAGCCCATATAGGCGAACTGGATCAGGTACTCCGGCGGGCACTTCACGTTGGCCCCCGCGTCGATGAGGATGGCCCCGCCGTTCCCGGTGGGCACCACGGGGGCCAGGGCCGCCCGGCGGATGCCCTTGATGCGCTTGATAAGCAGGGTGGCCGCCCCCAGCAGGGCGCCGGTGGACCCGGCGGACACGAAGGCGTCACCCTCCCCGTTTTTCAGCAGGTTCAGACCCACGGTGAGGGAGGAGTCCTTCTTCTCCCGGAAGGCGGTGGCCGGGTTGTCGCAGATCTCCACCACCTCGGAGGCGTGGGCGATCTCCACCCCCGCGGGCAGGTCCTGGATGCCGTTGTCCTTGAGCACCTTCAGGATGTCCTCCCCACGGCCCACCAGGGTGATGTCCACCCCGTACGCCTTGTTGGCCTGGATGGCCCCCATGACCGGAGCCTGGGGCGCGTTGTCGCCGCCCATGGCGTCCACGATGATCTTCATGTCAAGTTCCTTCTTTCTTCGGTGGTATCAAAGTCCTGGGCTCGTCGATCAAACCTAGGAGGTAGTCCGCTGAGACGTTGTAATGAGTACATATCGAAGCCAAGTTTTCAAACGAAGTCGTCCGACGGCCATTTTCAATATCACTAATCGCCGCCTGTGATACTCCGATGGCTTCGGCTAAATCTTTCTGCTGTTCTTTTGCATTTTTTCGCAGCTTTTTGACCCGCATACAGAAAATATCCTTGTGATACATGGGGCCTCCTCTTGACTAATATTTGTTTTCGCGATATAATATCGCCAATTCAAATATATAGGTGGTGTCAATATGATTCCAGAACTTCAAAAACTCTATTACTACGAAATTGACCACGCCCACCTGGACTTTGACTCCGACCCGGTCTATCAGGAGAAGATGGCCCGGGCTTTGGCCGAATTGGAAGCTCAGGAGCTCTCCCCCGCCCTCTTTTCCCTGCTGGATGCTGCAAATCAGATTTCCTTTACCCATGGCTTTCGTCTTGGGGTTTCCCTGGTTCGGTGGGCGCTGCGGGGATAAAGCACTTTTCTCGCAGGAGTTTCGCCGCCTGCGGGCGGCGACCTACTTTGCCCATGGCGGCAAAGTAGGCAAAACGCCACCGGGGACGCGTCCGATGGGCTACGGCTCCGCCTAGGCCCATAGGACCGCTTTCCCCGGCCCCCATTTTACGGGGGCCGCCAATTAGGCCGACTGGTAGGTCAACGCAAAGGCGCGGGCGGCTCAGCTGATTGGTTTCCGCTCTATCACCGCTGCCGCTGAGTTTTCAGTAACCTTTGAATGGCGCTTCTCCTGGTGGAAAGCGCGCCTTTTGGCGTGTCAGGGCTCAAGTGCGGCTCAATAGGACGGCGGGAGCGGAGACGTTTCCGGATTCCCGTAGGGGCGCATAGCATACGCCCGCCAGAATTCGCACCGGGAACACCGGGTGACCGCGAGGGTCGCCCATACAGACCTCATCCGCCTCGCTTCGCTCGGACCTTCCCCTAAAGGGAAAGGCATAAAATCGTATCTTCCTGCCTTCCCCTTTAGGGGAAGGTGCCCCGAAGGGGGCGGATGAGGTATCTCGAACCGGGTACCGTTGGCTCGGCAAACTCAGGCGCAGAACTTAAATCGCAACACCTGTAATTTTTGCAAACTCGGGGCCCCAATGGGCCCGGATTGAATTGCGGAAAGCCACTCAAATTTTGCGCGCCGGAAATATTGCAAAATCTAACAAGTACGCGTCCCCCGGCGATCCTCAAGGTGAAGAAAGCGGCACTCGCCGCCGGAGCGGCGAAACTCCCCTGCGACAAACGAAATCACGCTATCATCGCCCCCTCATCCGCCCCAGTGTGCGCACTGGGGCACCTTCCCCCCAGGGGGAAGGCTTTAAAAGGGGGAGGCGACTCCCCCTGCGATCAGGAAAGATCCAGCTTCTCCAACGCCTCCAAGGCCCGCTTGGACAGCTCGGCATTTTTGTTCCGCTTCCCCTTGACCCGATACCCCAGAGGCGGGATGAGCCCGAAGTTTACATTCATCGGTTGAAAGTGTACCACAGATTCCTCACTGATGTAAAGAGCCAACGCGCCCATGGCGGTCTCCTGGGGGAAATCAATGGGGGGCTTTCCCAGCAGCTCCCGGGCCAGCTCCATGGCCGTCAGGCACCCGGAGGCGGTGGACTCCACGTAGCCCTCCACCCCGGTGATCTGCCCGGCGAAGCGGACCCGGGGCTCGGTGCGCACCCGGTAGTACCGGTCCAGCAGCCGGGGGGAATCCAGGAAGGTGTTCCGGTGCATCACCCCGTAGCGCACATACTCGGCGTTTTTCAGGGCGGGGATCATGGAGAACACCCGCTTCTGCTCCGGCCACTTCAGGTGGGTCTGGAAGCCCACGATGTTGTAAATGGACCCCTGGGCGTTGTCCTTGCGCAGCTGCACCACGGCGAAGGGCTCCTTCCCCGTCTTGGGGTCCTTCAGGCCCACCGGCTTCAGGGGGCCGTAGCACAGGGTGTCCCGTCCCCGCCGGGCCATGACCTCCACGGGCATGCAGCCCTCAAATACCCCGGCGTCCTCAAAGCCGTGGACCTCCGCCTCCTGGGCGGTGGTGAGGGCCTCCCAGAATGCCTGGTACTCCTCCTGGGTGAGGGGGCAGTTGATGTAATCCGGGGTGCCCCGGTCGTACCGGGAGGCAAACCAGGCGCTGTCCATGTCCACGCTCTCAAAGGTGACCAGGGGGGCCGCCGCGTCGAAGAAGTGGAGGTAGCTGTTCTGGGGATACCGGCTGGCGATGGCCTGGGCCAGCGGGTCGGAGGTCAGCGGGCCGGAGGCCACGATCACATTTCCCTCCTCCGGGACGTCCAGCACCTCCCCCTCCACCACGGTGATGTTGGGGTGGCTGCGGATCTTCTCCGTGATGGCGGCGGAGAAGGCGTGGCGGTCCACCGCCAGGGCGCCCCCCGCCTCCACCCGGTGCTGGTCGGCGCAGGCCATAATGAGGGAGCCGCATCTGCGCAGCTCCTCCTTCAAAAGCCCCACCGCGTTCTCCAGCTGGTCGGAGCGCAGGGAGTTGGAGCACACCAGCTCCCCGAAATCCCCGCTGTGGTGGGCGGGGGTCATCTTTTGGGGCTTCATCTCCCGCAGCTCCACCGGAATGCCCCGCTGGGCTAGCTGCCAGGCCGCCTCGCTGCCGGCCAGACCGGCGCCGATCACGATCACAGGTTCCATGGGTTCCTCCTGTCTTTTGGGTCTCAATAATACCATCCGGCTTCCCCGCGGGGCTTCCGGTATGACTGAGGGGGCTCCCCCCTCGCGGGGGAGCCCCATTTTATTCTTTCTCCGCCTTCTTGGCCGCCGTCTTTTTCACCGCTGTGGACTTCTTTGCGGTGCTCTTGGCCGCGGTGGTCTTTTTGGCCGTTTTGGCAGAAGCCGTCTTCTTGGCGGCGGTCTTGGTGGTCTTCTTGGCCGTGGAAGTCTTGGAGGCCGTCTTTTTCGCCGCCGTCTTCTTGGCGGTGGGCTTCTTCTCCCCGGCCGCGGCGGTCTCCCCGGCGGCCTCTCCTCCCTCCACGGAAGCCTCGGTCTTTTTCCTCCAGCCGCCCCGCTTCTCCTCGGGGGTGAAGTTGGAACAGGCCTCATTGATGCAGAAGGGCTTCTTGAACCCCCGGCCGGACTTCTTGAACATAGTCCAGCCGCACACGGGGCAGTTGTCCTTCACCGGCACGTCCCAGGTCATAAAGTCGCACCGCTTGGACTCGTCCTTGCTGCTCAAATTCTCACAGCAGTAGTAGGTGTACTGCTTGCCGGTCTTTTTGCTCTTGCCGGTGCGTTTAAGGAGCCGCCCTCCGCACTTGGGGCACTTGCCCGGCATCTCCACCACAAGGGGCATGGTGAAGTCGCACTCCGGCCAGCCGGGACAGGCCAGGAAGCGGCCGAACCGCCCGGACTTGATCACCAGATTCCGGCCGCACTGGGGGCAGATCTCCTCGGAGACCTCATCGGGGACCTTGATGCGCTCCCCGTCCAGCTCCTGCTCCGCCTTGTGGAGCTCCGCCTCGAACTCGCCGTAGAAGTCGGAGAGGACTTTTTTCCAGTTGGTGGTGCCCTCCTCCACCTTGTCCAGCTCCTCCTCCATCTGGGCGGTGAAGGTGGGGTCCACGATGTCCTGGAACTTGTCCTTCATCAGACCGGTGACCACCTCGCCCAGGGGGGTGGGCCGGAGGGCGCGGCCCTCTTTGACCACATACTCCCGGTTGAGGATGGTGGAGATGGTGGGGGCGTAGGTGGAGGGGCGGCCGATGCCCTTCTCCTCCAGGGCCCGGATGAGGGTGGCCTCGGAGTAGCGGGCAGGGGGCTGGGTGAAGTGCTGCTCCTCCTTGGTGCCCTTCAGCTCCAGGGGCTCCCCCTCCTTCAGATCGGGGAGAGGCGACTGGGGGGCCTCCTCCTCGTCGTCCCGGCCCTCCTCGTACACGGCGGTGAAGCCGGAGAACTTCAGCTCAGACCGGCTGGCCCGGAAGGAGTAGCCGGCGGACTGGGCCTCGATGGAGACGCTGTCGTACACGGCGGAGGCCATCTGGCAGGCAAGGAACCGGCTCCAGATCAGCTTGTAGAGCCGGAACTGCTCGGTGGTCAGATCCTTCTTGATGTCCTCGGGCACCAGGGTCACGTCGGAGGGCCGGATGGCCTCGTGGGCGTCCTGGGCGGTGCCCTTGGTCTTGTAGTGCCGGGCCTTGGGGGGATAGTACTCCTGGCCGTAGCGGCTCTCAATGAACCCCTTGGCGGCGGCGATGGCCTCCTCGGACAGCCGCAGGGAGTCGGTACGCATGTAGGTGATGAGACCCACGGTGCCCTCGCCGGTGATGTCCACCCCCTCGTAGAGCTGCTGGGCAATGGACATGGTGCGGGCGGGGGTCATGTTCAGCTTCCGGGAGGCCTCCTGCTGGAGGGTGGAGGTGGTGAAGGGGGGCGCCGGGTTGCGCTGCTTGTCCTGGCGCTTCACCTTGGCCACCGACCAGGGGGCGTTCTTCACCGCCTGGACCACCGCCTCGGCCTCCTCCCGGCTGTTCAGGTCCATCTTCTTCTCCCGGCCGTGGAACATGGCCTGGAAGCCCCCCAGGTTGGGGGACACCCGGCTCAGGTCGGCCTGAATGGACCAGTACTCCTGGGGCTGGAAGGCGCGGATCTCCTCCTCCCGCTCCACCACCAGGCGGGTGGCCACTGACTGCACCCGGCCGGCGGACAGGCCCCGGCGGATCTTCTTCCACAGCAGGGGGGAGAGCTCATAGCCCACGATCCGGTCCAGGATGCGCCGGGCCTGCTGGGCGTCCACCAGATTCTGGTCGATGGCCCGGGGCTTGGCGATGGACTCGTTGACCACCTTCTTGGTGATCTCGTTAAAGGTCACCCGGTAGGTCTTGTCGTCGGGGATGTCCAGCAGCTCCTTCAGATGCCAGGAGATGGCCTCCCCCTCCCGGTCCGGGTCGGTGGCCAGATAGACTTTGCCGCTCTTCTTGGCCGCCTTCTTCAGGTCGCTGATGGTGTCCTCCTTGCCCTTGATGGGCTGGTAGTTGGGCTCAAAGCCGTGTTCCACGTCCACGCCCAGCTTGCTCTTGGGCAGGTCCCGGACATGGCCCATGGACGCCTTCACCTCATACCCCGGTCCAAGGTATTTCCCGATGGTCTTGGCCTTGGACGGGGACTCTACGATCACAAGATCGGTTTTTGCTGCCACGTTGATAAACCTCCACGATATTTGTTCAGATAGGAGATAGGAGTTTTCCAAACCCGGGGCGTTTCTCCTCCCATAGGAAGCCCGTCCAGTCCGGAGTCTGTGGAAGAGGAAGCCGGAACTTCTTTCGCAAGAATATCTCCTATCTTCTATCTCCTGACTCCTATCTGTTCCAAGCATATTATTCTTCCAGCACAACCAGGGAGGAAAACCGCCGCCCCGGGTGCTCCTGGACCGCGCCGTCCACCTGGAGCATGGTGAGGGCGGACAGCACCCGCCGGGCCGGGATCTGGGTCAGCTCCACCAGCTCGTCGGCGGTATAGGTCTTCTGCTTCTCCCCCAGTGTGTGGAGGATAGAGAGCTGGTCGTCGGTGAAGCGGGCCTTCTGCCGCTCCTTGGGGACCACCTCCCGCACCACCTCCGCCTTGGCGGAGGGCTCCTGCCGCTCCTCCCGGGGCTTCACCTGCTCCAGCCGCTGCTGGGCGGCCTCCGGGGACAGAGGGACCGCCTTGGAGAGCTTTTCCGGGAAGCGGTCCACGTATTCCTCCAAAATGTCCTGGGCACAGGTCACCGGGCGGGCCCCCTGGCGCAGCAGCCAGTTGGGCCCCTCGCTCATGGGGGCGTCGATGTTGCCCGGAATGGCGAACACGTCTCGGTTCTGCTCCATGGCGTGGTTGACCGTCAGCATGGTGCCGCTGTGCCGGGCGCACTCCACCGCCACCACGCCCAGGGCCAGGCCGCTGATGATCCGGTTGCGGACAGGGAAGTGCTCCCCGTTGGGCCGCGTCCCCGGGGGATACTCGCTGATGAGCGCTCCCGCCGCGGCCACGTCCTCATAGAGATACCGGTTCTGCCAGGGGTAGGGCACGTCCACCCCGCCGCCCAGCACGGACACCACCCGGCCTCCGCCCTGGAGGGCACCCTTCAGGGCGATGGAGTCGATGCCCTGGGCGATGCCGGAGACCAACAGCACCCCGTTTCGGGCCAGCTCCAGCCCCAGCCGGGCGGCCACCTTCTCCCCGTAGGGGGAGGGCTCCCGGGCGCCCACGATGCCGATGGCCGCCTCCTGGTCAAAGTGGAACAGGGTGCCACGGATGTACAGCACCGCCGGCGGGTCGGGGATCTCCCGGAGCCGCTCCGGGTAGTCCCCGTCCTGGAGGGTGAGCACCCGCAGTCCCAGGCGGTCGCACTCCCCCAGGATGCGGTCAGGCCCCTCCATCCCCTTCTCCCGCAGGGAGCTGCGGGCCAGGGCGGACAGGCCGGGAATCTGGTCGTACTGCTCCGGATCGGCATAAAATGCCCGCTCCGGGCTCCCGAAGTAGTCCAGCACCTGGAGCACGCCCCGGGCTCCCAGCCCCTTTCGGGTGGTCAGCCAGATCCAATCCTTCAACATGATGCGCGCCTCCTCTCCCGCTTGGAGCGGTTTTCTTTTCACAGACTTCACAAAATGCTTTACAATCTCATCCCCCGTGTGGTACATTGGGCACAAGAAATGAGGGATCACCGATGTCAACTTCTGTCTCTTCCCAGGCCGGGCGGGCGTCCGCCCGGCGGGCCTGGCTGGTATGCCTGGGATGCGGCCTGGCCCTGTTCACCGTTATGGGTCTGGGGGTCAACGCCTTCACCGTGTACCAGCCCTATCTGCTGGAGCTGGAGCACTTCACCAACGCCCAGGGCTCCTGGATCACCACCGCACGCAGCCTGTTCGGCATGCTGTCCATGGCCACGGCGGACGCCCTGTGCCGCCGCTATGGCCTGCGGCGGGTGATCGTGTCCGGGCTGGGCTGTTTCGTATTCTCCTACTTTCTGTTCGGCGCAGCCCACAGCTTTCTCTCCTACTGCGCCGCCGCAGTGTTCTCCGGGCTGGCCTACGGCTACGGGGGGATGGTCCCCCTCACCCTGGTGATCTCCCGGTGGTTTCAGGACCGGCGGGGCTTCGCCCTGGGTCTGATGGCCGCCGGAACGGGCATCTCCACCATCCTGGCCCCTCCCCTGCTCACCGCAGCCATCCAAAACGCCGGCCTGCGTTTCGCCTTCTGGGCGGAGGGTTTGTTCGGCCTGGCCCTCACCCTCCTGGTCCTGCTGCTTATCCGGGACCGGCCGGAGGATGTGGGGCTGGCCCCCTACACCACAGGCGCAACCTCCGTCAAGGCCGCTCCCCGGGAGAGCAGTCAAACACGGCTCCCGCCGGCCCTCTGGTGGGCGGCGGTGGCGGCCGCCTTCTTTACCGGCGGCCCCTGCGGCCCGGGCTTCTCCCATCTGTCTGTGCTCTACACCGCCGAGGGCTACCCCAGCGGCACGGTGGCCCTGCTGATCTCCTACTTCGGCATCATCCTGATGATCTCCAAGGTGCTCTACGGCACCCTCAGCGACGCGCTGGGCAGCCGGGCGGCCAATTATGTGACCTATGGGGCGGGCATTCTGGGCCTCTGTCTGTGCTGCCTGGCCTCCATTCCCAGCGTTCCGCTGGCGGCCGCCGCCTGCACCTTCACCGCCCTGGGGATGCCCCTCTCCTCCGTCTCCCTGTCCGTGTGGGCGGGGGACTTCAGCCGGGGGGCGGACTACGACCGGCTGGTGAAGTGGCTGTCCACCTCCTACATGCTAGGGGCCCTGGTCACCGGACCGGTGCCGGGCATCCTCGCCGACCGGTTCGGCAGCTATGTTCCCGCCTATCTGCTGTTTCTGGCGTCCCTGGTGTGCTCCATGGCCCTGATCCAGGGGGTATACTACAAGCTGGGAGTTGGGAAACGCCCCTCAAAATCCTGACCGTTCAAGCGGGCCGGGAGGCCCGCTTTTTTATGGGTTCCGGGCCATCTCCCACAGGACAATGGCGGCGGCCGCCGCCGCGTTCAGGGACTCGCACCTCTCCCGCATGGGGATCTTGATGGTCTGGACGCTGCGGGAGAGCAGTTCCGGAGAGACCCCGCTCCCCTCGCTGCCAATGACCACCGCCGCCCGGTCCAGGCGCGCCTGTTCCAATGAAACCGTGTCCTCCCGCAGAGCGGTGGCGGACAGGGGAATGCCGGAGCGCTCCAGCAGGGCGCACAGGCCGCCGGCGTCCGTCTCATACACCGGCAGGCGGAAGCAGGCCCCCATGGAGGAGCGCACCACCTTGGGGCTGTATGGGTCGGCGCAGTTTCCCACCAGGATCAGGCCGTCCGCCCCCAGGGCGTCGGCGGTGCGCCAGATGGTCCCCACGTTGCCCGGGTCCTGGACGCCGTCCAGCACCAGATACCGGTCCCCGGTCAGTATCTCCGGGGGCTCCGTCTCCGGAAGCCGGACCAAAAACAGGGCCCCCTGGGGGGTCTTCATGGGGGAGATGGTCTCCATCACGTCCCTGGGCACCTGAACTGCCCGCACCTCCCGGGGCAGGTTGGGGAGTTCCACCCCTTCCGACACCACCACGGTGGTGAGGGGGGCGTGCCACTTCAGGGCCTCCTCCAACAGTTTCCTTCCGTCCCCCAGGTACTCCCCCGCCGCCCGGCGGTCCCGGCCGCTTCCGGCGGCCAGCTTTCGAATCCGGGTGAGCAGAGGATTTTTCCGGCTGGTGATCCACTCCATTGGGTCGCTCCTTCTATCTATTTTCCAGGGATGCGCAGAAAGGCATACCAATGGGAAACTTTCCCATTGGTATGCCATATTTGCGTCAATCCAACGGTTTCATGGTGGGGAACACCCCTCCGGTCTCTTCATCCGGTTTCGTCACGGCCTGACGTGTTGAAAACGCACCATTTTTACGAGGTTTTTCTAACTTTTTGGGTTCCATAGGATGTCCTCCTGTGCCGTCTGGTTCGGGGCAAAAGTTGTGAAAAAATTGTAGAAAGTTGTATTGGCACAAAATCGGCTCAATATCGACTTCAAATTGGCACAGCGAATGGTTGCATTGTTTGAAAAGACGTCATTGTAAAATTGCCCCATTTGCAGTAAAGCCTGTATGAGTCCCGCACAGGATTGCCTTGCAGATTCATACAGAAACAAGTATAGCATAAGCCTCAAAGATGTTCAAGTCAACGGTTTTTTCGTTGGCGCACTCAATTTCATACCTTATATATAAAAAGGAGAAAGCCATGCCAACCTATCAATTACAAATTAAACAGATTGTGGACTACCCACGCTGCCGGATCTACCAGCAGTTTATCCGCTTTCTGATGGAGGACCGGAGCATTCGCGTAAGCGGGGGCTCCGGCCTTTTTTGCGGCACTTTTGATTGTCACGCATTACAAGTTAGATCCCTATTCGGGCTGCTGCCGGGAAGGTTTACTACACCGCGCGCATGAACAGTACTTGCTGCGCTTTGGGCTTGTTCTTCTGTACGGAAACTAGCAGGTCGCCACTTTTGAACTTACACTCTCTCCCTCGGTGGAGAATTGAACAGGAGGTCTTACCATGAAGAAATTTGTTGAAAAAGATGTCGCAGAGAACCCTCTGTACCATGATACCTGGAAACTGCTGAAAAAATATCGCGACGTGGTTTGGAACTTGGAGATTTCCGTCCAGCATGTGCGGGCCAAGTTCGAGATCGAATACGGTACCTCCATCGAAGAATTTCTGGATTCCGTTTACCTGGCTGGCGCAGACCTGAACGGGAGTGACATTGAGCACCATGCCAAGTGCATTGAGCGCAGCCACAAGATGCTGAAGCTCCTGGATTCGACAGTCGAATTGCTCCGTACCCGGCATAAGAACGGCGAGGCATATTACTGGCTGCTGTACTACTCCTTCCTCTCCCCTCAGCAGCTGAAGAATGTGGAGGAAATCATCGAGAACCTGCGTCCGCACATCCGGGACATCTCCTTCCGCACCTACTACCGCAAGCGGCGGGAGGCCATTGACGCCCTTAGTTCAGTGCTGTGGGGCTACACCTCCAAGGACAGTCTGGATGTGCTGGAACAGTTTTTCCCGGGCACAAAGCCTGCCGGGAATCGCGCAGACAACCGTTAACTTAGAGCTAATTTGATTCGCGTCCCCAAAATATATTTAGCAGCGCCTGTGGAGTGACAATTCGCTGCTCCACAGGCTTGTTTTTTCTCATTGACCTTTTGGGGGTATACATTATATATTTTTCCATAACAAGTTGTTTTTTAGTTCTCCCGTCTAAGATTTTATCTTTTGTTTGCGTTGTTTTTTCACAAAAAGTGGGTTATAATTGGTAAAACCTTGGTATTGGGATGTTACTTATGCTGATTCAATTTAGTGTAGAGAATTTTCTATCTATTAAAGAAAAAGTTGTACTATCCCTGCTGGCCAGCAAGGATAATGAGCATCCAAATCATCTTATCGCAGATGAAACCAACCGCTATTTGAAGTCTGCTGTCATTTATGGGGCCAATGCTTCAGGGAAGTCCAATGTTCTGAACGCATTTTGTTTTATGGTAAACTATGTGCTGACTTCACATAACCAGCAGATTCATAAGGCCATTGATCGTTCACCCTTCAAGTTTGATCCGGAAACACCCACGCGCCCCAGCAGTTTTGAGGTCATCTTTACCACCAAGGATATTCGATATGCGTACGGCTTTTCTGTAACAGATAGGGCTGTTACAGAAGAATACCTATATTACTATCCTAACGGCAGAAAGGCGCTTATTTTTGAGCGAAAAAACGTCAAAGATTTTCGTTTTACGGTGGATATAGATGAGCAAAATACGCTCAAGGAGCGCACCTCTGCGAACAAGCTCTACCTGTCGGTTGCATCAAACTGGAGTTACCCCAAAGTGACCCCGGTTTTGGAGTGGTTTGCTTCCTGCCAAATCATCACGAAGAATTCTGCGGCGGATGCTTACAGGCTTGAGGCAGAACAGCTGAAAGATGCTGATTACCGGCGTGCGATCGCCTCTATGCTGCGTGCTGCAGATTTTGGGATACAGGCTCTGCAAATGCGCGATTCAGGTCCTGCTCTCTCTCAACACAGTGACATCTTTACAAATATCGAGGCCATTCACACGGTACGAGACACCAACGGGAATACATTTGCCTATGCGTTAAATATGGCAGAGGAATCCGACGGCACCAACAGTTATTTCAAACTGATCGGCGTTGTGAAAAAGACTTTAGACCAAGGAACGCTTCTTGTGACTGATGATATGGATGCACACCTGCATCCTCTCTTGGCCATGCATCTGGTTTCCCTATTTGACAGCGCAGAATTCAATCCCAAAGGTGCTCAGTTGATTTTCACATCCCACAGCACCAATCTTCTTGATCTGGATTTGTTGAGAAGAGATCAAATTTGGTTCACAGAAAAAGGCGAACAGACAGCGGCCACCGATTTATTCTCCCTTTACGATTTTTCCGTTCGCAAAGATATGAAAGTGGAGAAGGGATATTTGATCGGTCGTTTTGGTGCGATTCCCTTTATCAAGGGAGGGCTATAAAATGACACGCGGACAGCAACGCAGAAATCGAAAACCTGCGATACAGAGGCCCCATGAGATCAGAAAATCTCATGGGGCCTTTTAGATTTCCACCTAAACCCATGCCATGGATGAGTATTCTCAGCCATGGTCGCTGTACTCTCTTCTCCATCTGTGATATGTTTGACTTGTTAGAGAATGAATTTTTTATTCAATCAGATTTTTCTTTCCTTGCTGCAGAATTTTCAGAAGTTTTTCCTATTTACTGGTTGAAGTAATCATTCCAGTCTTACTACAATCAGTCCAATGGTATTAAGTCAAGAGGGTGATTCACGGAAACAACAGAAGAAAACGCCATAGGAGAGCTATGTGAGCAGCCAAAAGGCAACACCAACCAAAGCCCTGCCCC
>NZ_NFKI01000071.1 GCF_002160305.1 Pseudoflavonifractor sp. An184 | reverse complement strand
GGCCGGGGGCGGCTGTCCTCGCTCTGGACCCTCTTTTGGAAAACCGGCGTGTGCGGCGGCTTCACCACCTTCTCCACCTTCTCCCTGGAGAGCCTGACCCTGCTGGAGAAGGGGAAGTGGCTGCTGGGCGGGAGCTACATGGTCCTCAGCGTGGTCCTCTGCCTTCTTGGCGTGGCCCTGGGAGAGCGGCTGAGTCGGATTTAAACAATACGCAGCCTCAGCGGGCGGCCACATGGGGCCGTCCCTACGGGTGTTACAAACCATTCGGCAGACTGGAGGGGACGGGCCGGTCTGGGACCGGCCCCTACGAAAAGAACGAAACCGTTTCGATATCTGCCGTAGGGGCGGGGCTGAAGGTGAATTGCCCCGCAGGGGCAAGAGAAGCCACCCTGGGGTGTGCCCCTCCCGCCATTCCCCGAAATCCGCCGTAGGGGCGACCCTTGCGGTCGCCCGGAACGCGGGCCGCCGGGGTCGTCGGCCCCTACACGGATGCCGGCGGGTACGCCGCAGGAGAAGGCCTTACCCCCGCCCGTGTCCAGGCAGGAAATGCTATCATACAGGAGTGAGAAGCATGAAATTTGCTTTTATCATAGAAATTTTTCTCAGCTTATGGGGTATTTTCGGTTTGTATGTAGCATTTGCAAGCGTACTGTCCCTGAATGATGTCATTCTCCTGCTGGTGGGTGGGAGTATGGCGCTGTTCTCATTTGCTCTGGCCGCAGGACTGGAATTGCTGCGTAAAATGCGCTCATAAGGCGGAGGCCCTCACCTTCCCGTTACATGAGCCGTACTTGAGCCCTACCCACACAAAGGCGCGCTTCCAACCAGTAGGAGCACCGCCCAAAGGTCACCGGAAACTCAGCGGCAGCGATAATAGAACAAAAACCAATCAGCTGTCCACCCGCGCCTTTGCGATAACGAACCCGCCCGCCTAATTGGCGCTCTCGTAAAATGGGGTCCTAGGGGGCGGCGAATATGAGCGCGCCAGCGCTCATCCTGAGCCAGCCCCCTAGCGTCTTTTGGTTCCTTTTCCACGCGGAAAAGGAACCCGCCCCGCAGGGCGGAATCCCCTGCAAAAAATCAAATCAAGAAAGGGATGATCCCAATGGAACGGTACTATCAGCCCGAGATCGAAACCGCGTCTCGGGAACAGATCAAGGCTTGGCAGGACGAGCGCCTGGTCAAGCAGGTCAAGCATGTGTGGGACAATGTGCCCTACTACCGCAAAAAAATGGAGGCCCAGGGCGTGACCCCCGAGGACATCAAGGGGACGGAAGACCTGCACAAGCTGCCCTTTGTGACAAAGGCCGACCTGCGGGAGGCCTATCCCTACGGCCTGGTGGCCAAGCCCCTGAAGGACTGCGTGCGCATCCAGTCCACCTCCGGCACCACCGGCAAGCGGGTGGTGGCCTTCTACACCCAGCACGACATCGACCTGTGGGAGGACTGCTGCGCCCGGGCCATCGTGGCCGCCGGCGGCACCGACGAGGACGTGTGCCAGGTGTCCTACGGCTACGGCCTGTTCACCGGCGGCCCCGGCCTCAACGGCGGCAGCCACAAGGTGGGCTGCCTCACCATCCCCACCTCCTCGGGCAACACCGAGCGGCAGATCATGTTCATCCGGGACCTGAACGCCACCATCCTGTGCTGCACCCCCTCCTACGCCGCCTACATCGGCGAGACCATGAAGGAGATGGGCCTCACCCCCGACCAGATCCCCCTGAAGGCGGGCATCTTCGGCGCGGAGGCCTGGAGCGAGGAGATGCGCCAGGACATCCAGAACACCCTGGGCATCAAGGCCTATGACATCTACGGCCTCACCGAGCTGTCCGGCCCCGGCGTGGCCTTTGAGTGCTCCGCCCAGGCCGGCATGCACATCAACGAGGACCACTTCATCGCCGAGATCATCGACCCGGAGACCGGCGAGGTCCTCCCCGACGGCCAGCAGGGCGAGCTGGTGTTCACCTCCATCACCAAGGAGGCCTTCCCCCTGCTGCGCTACCGCACCCGGGACATCTGCGTGCTCAGCCATGAGAAGTGCTCCTGCGGCCGCACCCATGTGAAGATGACCAAGCCCCGCGGCCGCACCGACGACATGCTTATCATCCGCGGCGTGAACGTGTTCCCGTCCCAGATCGAGACGGTGCTCCTGAACCACGGCTACCCGGCCAACTACCAGATCATCGTGGACCGGGTGCGCTCCACCGACACCCTGGACGTGCAGGTGGAGATGACCCCCGAGATGTTCACCGACAACATGGGCGAGATCGAGCGCCGGCAGAAGGAGCTGGTGGACGGCCTGCGGTCCATGCTGGGCCTGGCCGCCAAGGTCACCCTGGTGGCCCCCAAGTCCATCGTCCGCAGCGAGGGCAAGGCCGTCCGCGTCATCGACAAGCGGAAAATTTAAGGAGGGTACAACGCTATGAGCATCAAGCAGATCTCCGTCTTTGTGGAAAATAAGCCCGGGGCCCTGTACGCCCTCACCGCCGTGCTGGCCCAGGGGCAGATCGACATGCGGGCCCTCTCCCTGGCCGAGACCAAGGACTTCGGCATCGTCCGCCTCATCGTCAACGACCTGTACAAGGCCACCACCCTGCTCAAGGACGCGGGCTACGTCCACAGCCTCACCCCTGTGGTGGGGGTGGCCATCCCCGACGTGCCCGGCGGCCTGAACCGGGTGCTTCAGGTGCTCACCGACGCCAAGGTGAACGTGGAGTACATGTACGCCTTCCTGGGGGGCAAGGACGTGGACCACGCCTATATGATCTTCCGGGTGGCCGACGACAAGGCCGCCGAGACCGCCCTGGCCAGCCGGGGCATCCAGGTCCTGGACCAGGAGCAGGTGGAGCGGCTCTGATTTTACAGACAAAACGATAAAAAGGACGCTGGAGTACGCTCCAGCGTCCTTTTTTGCTTATCATCGGGCAGGGGGGAGGGGGAGCCTCTGCGGTCCTTACACCATCAGGGAGCACACCAGCTCGGCATACTCGGACGGGTCGGGCCCACAAAAGCAGGCTTTTGTGGGGACCCATGGTATTTCTTGCGGGGCGGAAGTAAATTCCGCCCGCGCGCCGCCGCACCTGCGGCGGAGGAGGCCCCCGCCGAGAATATGGGCAATGCGAAGATGCCCTGTATTTTTACACCATCAGAGAGCACACCAATTCCGCATATCCGGCGGGGTCCTCCAGGGGCAGGTCGGCCAGCAGGAGGGCCTGGCCGTAGAGCAGCTTGGAATACTTCTCCACGGTGGCCTGATCGCCGGCGTCCACCGCCTTTTTCAGGGCGGCGTAGGGGGCGGAGTCGGCGTTGAGCTCCAGCACCCGCTCAGCCTTCATGTGCTCGCCGCCCTCCAGCTTGCGCATGTAGCGCTCCATCTCCAGGGAGACAGGGCCGTCGGCGGACAGGCAGCAGGCGCCCGACTTCAGGATCTTGGAGATGCGGACCTCCTTCACCTGGCCGCCCAGCACGTTCTTCACCGCCTCCAGCACGGGTTTGCCGGCCTCGGCCTTCTCCTCGGCCTCTTTCTTCTCCTCGTCGGTCTGGGGCAGAGCGTCCTCGGCGGTGGCGGACATGAACTTCTTGCCGTCGATCTCCCCCAGAGCCTGCATGACGAAATCGTCCACATCCTCGGTGCAGTACAGGATCTCATAGCCCTTGTCCAGAATGCGCTCCACCTGGGGCAGCTTGGCGATCTTGTCCACGCTCTCGCCGCAGGCGTAGTAGTAATAGGGCTGGTCCTCGCTCATACGGTCCTTGTAGGCGGCCAGTGTGGTGTTCTTGCCCTCCTTGGAGGACCAGAACAGCAGCAGATCTTTCAGCTTATCCTTGTGGGCTCCATAGTCGGCCACCACGCCGTACTTGATCTGGCTGCCGAAGGCGGCCCAGAATTTCTCGTACTTCTCCGGGTCGTCCTTCTGCATCTTCTCCATCTCGCCCTTGATCTTCTTCTCCAGGGCGTTGGCGATCACCTTCAGCTGCCGGTCGTGCTGGAGGATTTCACGGCTGATGTTCAGAGAGAAGTCGGGGGAGTCCACCACGCCCTTGACGAAGCGGAAGTAGTCGGGCAGCAGGTCGGCGCACTTGTCCATGATCATCACGCCGGAGGAGTAGAGCTGCAGGCCCTTCTGGTACTCCCGGGTGTAGAAGTCGTAGGGGGCTTTTTGGGGGATATACAGCAGGGCCTTGTAGGTCACCGCGCCCTCGGCGCTGGTGTGAATGACGGCCAGGGGGTCCTGCCAGTCCATGAACTTCTCCTTATAGAAGCTGTTGTACTCCTCGTCGGTGACCTTGGCCTTGGGGCGCTGCCACAGGGGGACCATGGAGTTGATGGTCTTCCACACCTTCACCGTCTCCCACTCGGGCTTGTAGTCGTCCCCGGCGTCCTCGGGCTTGGGCTTCTGGCGGTAGTCCTCCACCTCCATGACGATGGGGTAGCGGATGTAGTCGGAGTACTTCTTGATGAGCTCCTGGAGCTTGTAGGTCTCCAGATACTGGTCGTAGTTCTCCTCGTCGGCGTTGGGCTTGATGTGCATGATGATGTCGCTGCCGGGGGCGTCCTTCTCACAGGGGGTGATGGTGTACCCGTCGGCCCCGTCGGACTGCCACATATAGGCCTCGCCGCTGCCGTAGGCCTTGGAGATGACGGTAACCGCGTCGGCCACCATGAAGGCGGAGTAGAAGCCCACGCCGAACTGGCCGATGACGTCGATGTCCCCCCCCTTGTGCTCCTGGTCCATCTCCTGCTTGAACTGGAGGGAGCCGCTGTGGGCGATGGTGCCCAGGTTGTTCTCCAGCTCCTCCTTGGTCATGCCCACGCCGTTGTCGGAGATGGTGAGGGTGCGCTTCTCCTTGTCGGGGACGATGGTGATTTTCAGCTGGCTGCGGTCCACCGGCACCTGGTCGTCGGTGAGGGCCTTGTAGGCCAGCTTGTCCTCCGCGTCGCTGGCGTTGGAGATGAGCTCCCGCAGGAAGATCTCCTTGTGGGTGTAGATTGAGTTGATCATCAGGTCCAACAGGCGCTTGGATTCCGCCTTAAACTGTTTCTTTGCCATAATTTCCGATTCCTCCATGTATAAGAAAGTTTTTTGATAACAAAAAGAAGAATAATGTTAGCACTCGTTTTCTATGAGTGCTAACATTATTATAGCGCGCTCCTCCGAAAATGCAAGGGGGTTCATAATTTGTTTACACTTGCCGCCGCCCCGCCTTCCAGGGGCTGCCGCCTCTTTTTCCCAACCGGAACCTTGCATCCCCGGGCGCTTTATGCTATAAGTAACATATGTAACATCGCGGAGAAAAGGGGCCCCACTGTGAAACTGAGTTTGGAAAAGCAAAAGCGGCTTGTCTACGCGGCCCGCCGGTACTACCTGGAGGACCAGAAGCAGAGCGATATTGCCCGGGAACTGGGGATCTCCCGCCCCATGGTCAGCCGTCTCCTGGCGGAGGCCCGGGAGTTCGGCGTGGTGGAGATCAAGATCCACGACCCGGAGCGCCAGTCGGACGCCCTGCTGGAGCAGCTCCGGAGCGCCGGCCTGATCCAGGGGGGCGTCCTGGTGGAGGATGGGGCGGACAGCGACGAGACCAACCAGCGGCTCTCTCAGGGGGCGGTGTCCCTGCTGGGGGAGATCGGCGCCCGCCGCCTGGGGGTGGGCTGGGGCTACCTCATCGGCCAGCTGGTGACCTGGCTGGAGCAGCACCCCCAGCCCCACAGCGCCATCACCGACATCTGCCCCCTGGTGGGCAACGCCAGCATCCCCGCCCGCAACTATCAGTCCAACGAAAACGTCCGCCTGATGGCCCAGCAGCTGGGCGCCGTCCCCCACTTCCTCTACCTGCCCGCCCTGCCGGAGAGTCTGGAGGAGCGGCAGCTGCTGTGCTCCACCGAGATCTACCGCCAGATCTGCCAGCAGTGGGAACAGATCGACACGGCCCTGGTGAACATCGGAGACTACCCCTCCAGCCCGGATTTTGCCTCCCTGGTCCGGTATGGGAGCCTGCTCCAGGACCAGCGGGCCTGCGGCCGGATGCTGATCTACTACTTCAACGAGGCGGGCACCGTCATTCAGTCCGACCAGGATTTCGCCATCCAGATCCCCATTGAGCTTCTGAAGCGGTGTCCCAGGATCATCGGGGTCTGTTCAGCCAACACCAGCGCCAAAGCCCTGCGCGGGGCGCTCCACTCCGGCATCTTTACCCACATCGCCGCCCGGGCGGAGCTGGTCCGTGCTCTGCTGCCCTCATAAGTAACATATGTAACCGCAAAGCGCGGAGCGCCTCTCAAAAGGCGCTCCGCGCTTTATATATTTTGTCTAAATTAGCTTTGATTTTTCTGTCTATTTCATGGAATTCCACCTTATATAATTGACTTTTGTAACTTGCCGGCGTATATTTTGCACAGATGTAACATCTCTGCGGCGTCCGCCTCCGGCGGAGGCGCTGCGCCCACTGCTCTCTGAAAAGGAGGTGACAGCAGATGACAAAAGAACAGTTTGCCGTCAGGCTGAAACATGCCTGCGCGTCGGTGATCTCCGCCGAGCAGGAGCTGACGGAGATCGACTCCAAATTCGGCGACGCCGACCACGGGCTGACCATGACCAAGATCGCCAAGGCCATCTCCGACGCGGTGGACCAGTCCGACGGCGGGATTCAGGCCATGCTGGACGACGCGGCCACCGCCGTCATGTCCCTGAACGGGGGCAGCGCCGTCCCGCTGTGGAACACCTGGCTGGACGGCATGCAGGAGGCCGCCCCCGAGGGGGAGGAGATCGACGTGCCGGGCCTCCAGGCCGTATTTGCCCAGGCCCTGGAGGAGCTCAACGACATGTCCGGCGCCAAGGTGGGGGACAAGACCATGATGGACGCCCTGATTCCCGCCAGCGAGGCCGTCGCCGCCTATGCCGGAGCGGACGAGGCCGGGCTGTTTGCCGCCGCGGCCCAGGCCGCCGCGGCCGGTGCGGAGAACTCCAAAAACTTTGTGTCCAAGTTCGGCCGGGCCAAGAGCTACGGCGCCCAGACCATCGGGACTCCGGACGCCGGCGCCATGTCCATGGCCTATTTCTTCCGGGGCCTGGCCCAGGACTCCTCCGAATCCAACTGACTTTGTTTGAATGAGAGGTACTGCATATGAAAATGAAGAAGTTTATCAACGCCCCTGAGACCATCACCGACGAGGAGCTGGTGGGTCTGGGCCTGGCCTACCCCGACATCCTGGACGTGGACGGCCATCTGGTTGTCAGCCGCGACCTGGCCGGCGCGGACCGGGTGACCATCGTCACCTACGGCGGCTCCGGCCACGAGCCCGCCCAGGCGGGCTTTGTGGGCAAGGGCATGCTGGACGTCCAGGCGGTGGGCGACATCTTCGCCGCCCCCAACGGACAGCTGGTCTTTGACGCCATGAAGCTGGCGGACAAGGGCCACGGCGTGCTGCTGCTCACCCTGAACTACGCCGGCGACCAGCTGGCGGGCAAGCAGGCCATGAAGCTGGCCAAGAAAGCGGGCCTCAACGTGCGCCAGGTGGTCACCGGCGAGGAGATCCAGTACGACCCCAACGGCGAGGACAACAAGCGGGGCCTGGCCGGCGCGGTGGCCCTGTACCACATCGCCGCGGCGGCCGCCCGGGAGGGCAAGACCCTGGATGAGGTGGCGGAGATCGCCCAGCGCTACGCGGACAGCATGGCCTCCCTCACCGTCAAGTCCACCGACGCCACCCACCCCCAGAACGGCATGTCCTTCGGCGACCTGGGGGAGACCGACCTGATGGAGATCGGCGCCGGCCAGCACGGCGAGGGCGGCGGCGTCCGGGTGCCCATGATGTCCTCCAAGGACACCGTGGAGCACGTGGCCGGGGCCCTGTGCAAGGCACTGGACCTGAAGGCCGGGGACAAGACCTTTGTGATGATCAACGGCTGCGGCGCCACCACCACCATGGAGATGCTGGTGCTGTTCAAGGACACGGTGGAGTTCCTGAAGGCCCGGGACATTGAGGTGGTGGCCAGCATGGTGGGCGAGATCCTCACCGTGCAGGAGGCCGGCGGCTTCCAGATGAACATCGCCAAGTGGGACGAGGAGTTCATCCGTCTCTGGAACACCCCCTGCCACACCCCCGCGTACAGCAAGGAGTAAGCCATGGCAGACAACATTGGAAACAAGGCCGCCCACGACTACCATCTGGACGTGCCCGTGGCCCAGGAGGGCTTTTATGTCCGGGGTGCGGCCAACTGCGACTTCGGCATGAAGAGCCGCCTGGCCCGCATGTTCAACCCCAAGTCGGGCAACGCGGTGATGCTGGCCTTTGACCACGGCTACATCATGGGCCCCACCGCCGGTTTGGAGCGCATCGACCTGGTGATCCCGCCCCTCATCCCCTATGTGGACGTGCTGATGGGGACCAAGGGGGTCATCCGCTCCTGTATCTCTCCCGCCCAGCGGGTGGCCCGCTGCGTGCGGGTCACCTACGACTCCACCGTCCTCTATGACGACATGTCCAACGGCGGCGGCATCGCCTGCGATATTGAGAACGCCATCCGCATGGACGCCGACTGCATGGCGGTGCAGACCTTTATCGGCGCCTCCGGCGAGAGCCGCTCTCTGGAGCTGCTGTGCCGCACCGCCGACGCCGGCGCCCGGTACGGCATCCCCACCCTGGGCGTGGTGGCCGTGGGCAAGGAGATGGAGCGCACGGAGAAGTTCTTCCTGCTGGCCACCCGGGTGCTGGCGGAGAACGGGGCCAACATCGTCAAGAGCTACTTCTGCGACGGCTTTGAGCGGGTGGCCGCCGCCTGCCCGGTGCCCATCGTCATCGCCGGGGGCAAGAAGCTGCCCGAGCTGGAGGCGCTGGAGATGGCCTACAAGGCCATCGACCAGGGGGCCCACGGCGTGGACATGGGCCGGAACATCTTCCAGTCCGACTGCCCCGCCGGCATGGCCCAGGCCATCGGCAAGGTGGTCCACGAGGGCTACACCGCCCAGCAGGCCTACGAGGTCTACCAGGAAGTCAAGAACGCCAAATAAGGAGGAATCGCTATGTCCGCCACTTATATGCACATCGGCATCCCCATCACCAACAAGAAGCCCGGCATGGTCTACAACGAGGGGGCCAAGTTCTGGGTCAGCAATGTGGACGACTACGACTACAAGATCGAGTACCTGAAATTCGAGGAGGGCACCCCCTTCCCGGAGGAGATCCACCGCAACCCCCACGTGGCCTACAAGGTGGACGATCTGGAGCACTACATCGCCGACGCCGACTCGGTCATCTGCGGCCCCATGGCCGCCAACGACAAGGGCGACCGGCTGGCCTTCGTCTGGAAGGACGGGGCCATTCTGGAGCTCTACCAGGAGGCTTAAATTTCCCGCCATCAGGCCGCCCACGCGGGGCGGGCGGAGATCTCCCCGAAAGGGAAGCTGCGCACCATCCTGCTGCCCGGGAAGCTGTGCCGGACCCCTGAGGCATCACCGTCTGCACCGGCGGCGGACAGGGGATGAAAACTATGATAGCGGTGGGTTCCCCCAACTGTCCATCGCTGGCAGCGTTGACCTCCCTTATAACTTCACTATAAGAGGAAATGACCTGAAGAGTCTGGAGGTCAATGGCGAGGAAAAGACAACCGAAGTTGACAACACCTTACTGGACCAATTGACAGCGCTTTTAGAAGTGACTTACACCAATAGACAACAAGCGAAAAGAAGCCCGTCTCCCCTGTGGGAGGCGGGCCTTTTTTCCGCTACGCCGGACACTGCCGGCCCGTGTGATCGATGGTGTAGTCGGTGTTGTACTCCCCGTCCAGAATCAGCTGGGAGATGGGCACAAAGGTATAGCCCTCCTGGATCAGCGTCTCCAGAATGGAGGGCAGGGCCTCCGGCGTGTGAAGGGCCGCGTTGTGGAAGAGCACAATAGACCCGGGCTGCACCTTGCCCGTCACCCGCTGCACGATCTCCTCCGCCGGGATCTCCTTCCAGTCCAGGCTGTCCACATCCCACTGGATGGGCTCCATGCCGATGGAACGCACCGCCCGGACGGCGTTGTCGTCGTAGTCCCCGTATGGGAGGCGGACCAGAGTGGGCCGCACGCCGGTGATGGCCTCGATCTTGTCGTTGCAGGCGTTCAGGTCGGCCACGATCTCCTCCACCGACAGCTGGGGGTAGTGGGCGTGGGTGTTGGAGTGGTTCATCACCTCATGGCCCGCGTCGTGGAGGGCCTTCACCGACTCTGGGTATTTGTCCGCCCAGTCCCCCACCACAAAGAAAGTGGCCTTCACCTGATAGCGGCCCAGGATGTCGATGAGCTGCTGGGTGTCCTCGTTGCCCCAGGCCGCGTCGAAGCTGACGGAGGCCAGCTTCTGGTCCCGCTGGACGCAGTAGATGGGCAGCTGCCGCTGGGAAGCCGAGGCGTCCACGGCGGCGGGGTAGTTGATCACATAAAACATCAGGCAGACAGCGGCGGCGCAGGCCGCCAGGGACAGGGCCCTGCGGCGGATCAGAAATGTTTTCATGGTAGTTCGCCTCCCAAACAATACACATTGGCCAGCACCAATATATGCCTCCGCCGGGCGGGGCATGCCCCTCCAGCGCCCGGGAAATACCGGCGCCCGGAAGCCAGGCTTCCGGGCGCTCAGGCTGTCGGAAAAGTCCAGAAACTTTTCCGACAGCCTGCAAAAATACCGTTACTTTTGCGCCGCTGTTCGGCGCAAAAGTCCGCGCTTCGCTTGCCGGAAGCCTTGCACCGCAAGGCTTCCGAGGCATTTGATTCCATTCGAGGCGGGCGGCTGCCCCCTCGAGCTCCCCCGCCCCAACTTGAGGGGAATCATCTCAACAGAAGTTTTTTGACAAGCTGGGCGCCCGGAAGCCACGCTTCCGGGCGCTGTCTCACTCCGATTCAAAGGGATACGGCCCCTCTATTTCCGCCCTGAGCGGTAGATCACCCCGTCCTGGGCCTCGATCCCGTTCCGGGCCAGCAGGTCCTCCACGGTGACAAAGCAGTAGCCCTTCCCCAGCAGGGCGTCCACGATCTGCACCGCCGCGTCCACCGAGCTGCCGTACAGGTCGTGCATGAGGATAATGTCCCCGTCCTGGACGTGCTCCACCACCCCGGCCACGATCCGCCCCACGTCCTGGTCCTTCCAGTCCTCCGGGTCCACCGACCACAGGACGATGGGGCTGTCCGCCCACTGCCGGGCGGCCGCGTCGGTGATCCCGTAGGGGGGACGGAGCCAGAACTCCCCCTCGCCCAGGATGTCCAGAAGGAGGCTGCGGGTCTTGCCCACCTGCAGGTCGAAGTCCTCCCTTGACAGGCCGGTGACCTCCACGTGGTCGTAGGTGTGCACCCCGATCTGGTGGCCCTCCGCCGCCATCCGCCGCACCAGGTCCTCGTTGCCCGGGATGCGGTGGCCCAGGAGGAAGAAGGTGGCGGGCACCTCCCGCAGGGCCAGCTCGTCCAGCAGCCGCCCGGTGGTGGAGGCGCGCGGCCCGTCGTCAAAGGTGAGGGCCACCACCGGCATATCCGTCTCCACCTCCACCTGGGCGGGGGCGGAGGCGGGGGAGACCGTCTCCGGCACAGAGGCCGGCACCGCCAGCATAAAGCACACCACCAACAAGACCCAGCTCACCCAGGGCGCTCCGCTGTCCCGCACGCATTCCACCCCCGCCCATCGTTCGTTTCCATTCGTCAGTATGTGACGGCAGCGGGCGTTTGTTGCGGTGAAATTTTTGTCAATGGCCGGCATCTTCCCCTGCTAAAAATAGGGCTTGTGCAGGCAAGCCCTTCCCTCGTGGAAGCAGAATGGCAAGTTCCGACCGGCGATGATAAATCAAGGGCGGGTGAACTTACAAATAATCTCTTATCCAGAAAACACTGTTGACATCACGCTAAATTTTTGTTAAGAATACAACAGCACAGCTTAAAGGAGGCGTTCAAAACACCATGATCCGTAAAATTTCAGCATTATTGTTGAGTGGTGGAGTGACGCCGCTTTTGGGCGTCGGGATATATTTGCTTCAGCTTCAGGTCAATCCCCGCGGGATTTATGTCTATCTACTGGTCCAATGCCTAATCTCTTTCGTATTTTTAGCATATTTCTTTGGCATGGGATATTTGTGTTCGAAAACCCGTCCGCTCTGTGCAATCAAGCCATGGTTCTTCCTGATTCCGTTTGGTATTACCTTTATTAGCTTTGTTCACAAACTTTGGCTCTCTTCCAATATCCCCGCTGCGGTCGTATTATCCGGCATTGAAGTCCCATTCCATTATCTGCTGACTTATTTGTATTATTTCGCAGGGCCGTACTACCCAATCGCCTCATTTTTGCCCATTCTCATTTGCTTTTTCTCGTTTCACCTCGGTGAAACACTTTGGAAGGAACGGTTGAAAAGGAGAACCAAGACATGAACAAGCGGGCCAAGAAAATCCTTTTTCTCCTTTTTACCGCCGTATTTTGTTTTACCATAGCGCTGCCGTCCATTTTTGCCGTCCCTTCCCAGAGCGTATCTCCCGAAGTGTTTTCTGCCTATGAAATAGAAGCCGGCCTTGTGCCTGAAACCTCTGCGAATCAGGCAACTGACGGGGAAAAGACAACCAATTCAGATATTGTTTGTGTCATGCGCATTTACTCTGACCCTGGCATCGTGTCGTTTTCGCCCCAGCTCAGTATGGACTTTGGGCATTCTTTTTTAACCTTCCTCAATGTCTCTTCCTCCGACATCACCGTCGGCCGGCACACGGTTGCACCCAATCAAATGATCAGCGTAGGGAAATTTGGAAATCTTACAGATTATGCAGGCGGCTTCAAAGGCGTATTTTATAATATCGAATCCCATCGGAGTCAGGCACTCGGATGGTATGCGACGGGCCGAAGCCTTTTTATGGATTTAACTGCATCGGAATTAAATACCATATCGGACTGCATTAAGCAGATGCAGTCCGGCTATATAGAAGTGGGAAATAACTGCGCTACGTTTGCGGGCCTGGTGTGGAATTCGATCCTGCCATCCGATCATGCAAAGTATATCGACCATGTGGGAACGCCGTCTCTGATCTATCAGGATATGGAAGGCATCGGCGGCTACTATACCGGCAACGGACTCATTCAAGCGGAGGATGCGCGGTGCTTTTACACCGGCTCTGTTCGCGTGATCTGTGAGGATAAGTATTAAACAAATTAAGGGGAGATGGTGAAAACCATCTCCCCTCAGCTTGTCAAAAAACCTTTGTAGAGGTGAATCCGCCCAAGTTGGGGCGGGGGAGCTCGAGGGGGCGGCAGCCCGCCTCGAGTGGGATCAAATGCCCTGAATGCCTTGCATGGCAAGGCGTTCAGCGAGCGCAGCGAGGACTTTTTCGACAGCCTGAGGGGAGATGGTGAAAACCATCTCCCCTTAATTTACCGTCACCTGGGCGGAGTTGCTGACGATATTCACATAGGAGGGGCCCACCCCCAGCCGGGCGGGCTGGCCGTCGGGGGTGAGGTAGGTCATGGGGGCGCTGTCCCGGGCCTTGGACCAGGTGATCTCCTGCACCGTGCCGTCGCAGAAAAGCAGGCCGCTGCCCGTGCCGGTGGTGCGCACCTTCAGCCGCCCGGCCTCGTCCCCGGGCACGTTGGACACGTCGGTGCGCAGGACCAGGACGTTTTTCACCTGGACCTGCCCGTCCGTGTTGCCGTCCACATAGGGGTTTCCGTACTCCTCCACGGCGTACATTCCGGTCTCCGGGTCGTAGGTGAACACCCCGGTTTTGTAAGTAGAAAAGGTGACGGACACCTTGGTCCCCGGGTCCCCCTGGGCGGTCTGCCCCTCGTCCAGGAACTGGACGGGGTAGGAGAAGCCCTCCTTATGCTCCATGCGGTATCCGTAGGTGGGCAGCAGCTCCGAGATGGTCTCCCCGGAGGTGAGCACGCTGTGTTCCAGCCCCATGTTCCGCCGCCGCTCCTTGTCCCGCCAGAAGAGGGTGCCCTCGTAGGGGCCGTTGACGCAGTCAAAGGCGGCCGCCCCCCAGTTTTTGATGGCCAGGTAGGCGCTGGGACTCCCGCCCGCGTGGAGGAACAGGGCGTCGTGGCCCAGGGCCAGAGACACATAGTAGTCCCGGGCGGAGCGCACCGAGCCGATGTCTCCCACCCCGTCCACCGACTGAAACACCGCCAGCATGCGGGTGATGCCCCCCTCGGCGGGGGCCTCGTAGATGACGTCCGCCTGGGACACCCCCAGCTGGGGCAGGGCCTTTTTCAGGTTGTTGAGCATCACGGCCACCGGCCGGTCCTGAGCAATGTCCTCCCAGCAGCCCTCCCCGGTGAGGGGATTGATGTAGGGGGGCTCAGGCTCAGGCTCCGGTTCCGGCTCGGGCTCCGGGGCCAGGACGGAGACGGCGGGCTCCTCCGGGACCTGGGGCGCCTCCTCCTTGGGGGCGCAGGCACAGAGAGAAGCCGCCAGCGCGGCGGTCAGCAGGAGAGCGGAGAGACAGGGTTTTATGGCCATTGTGATTCCTCCCTTTTGGTTTGGGGTGCTTCCATCCAACGAAGGGAAATTCCGCCGTCTGCGGACGGCGGGTTACTTTGCCCGCGGGCGGATTGTCAAGTGAAGTGCAACGGTTTGTGAAAAAAGAGTTCAAGAGGAGATTTCCAGCCTAGGCATTTGCGGGGGCGACGATTTAGCTTATCAGTAAATGAAG
>NZ_NFKI01000070.1 GCF_002160305.1 Pseudoflavonifractor sp. An184 | reverse complement strand
TCCGCAGGAATGTAAAATTCCAAAATAATAATGAAAATGCCGACCGCCATCTCAATGCCTGGGTACTGAGATGGCGGCCTTTTTATACGCCGGGAGATTTTACGGTTACGAACATCCGAAAACCCGTAGACTACGGCGCCATGTATGAGACACTGGATCAACTCATGGCAACAGATCTGCCGCAGGTGGAGCTGTACTTTGAGATCGGACAAGTTGTCTGTGCCAGAGCGGAGAAGGGGGCGGCTGTGGCCGCATCGGAGTATTTACAAGTAAAATATCCCCATACTACGGGTTTCTCCCCAAGGAACCTGCGCAGGATGCGGGAGATCTATCGCACTTACAAAAGTGATCCAGAACTGTTACAGCAAGCTATGAAAATTAATTGGACGCAGAATATGGTCATCTTAGAGACCTGTAAGACTACAGAAGAACGGATTTGGTACATCGCTGCTGTTGTGGAGTATAATTGGACAAAAACAGAGCTACTTAAGAAAATCCAGGACGAGGTCTGGTTAAATTCCGGGCTCGACGAGGTATCAAATTCCTGCTATACTAAAGAAAAGATCATGTTATTGGAGCATCCAAAGAATGACAAAAATTCTTTTTATCAGTCACCGAAATACTTGTCGAAGTCCTCTAGCCGAGTATGTAATGAGGAACTTGGTGCAAAAAGCTGGACTGGAGAAACAGATTCAAATCGATTCGGCAGCTACCAGCCCAGAGGAAATTGGACGCCCAGTCGATTTACCAATTCGTCAGCTCCTGAGCGAGCACGGAATCGATTGCTCATGCAAAACAGCTCGGAGACTGCAGAACGGCGACTACGACAAATACGATTTGCTGATTGGGATGGATCAAGAGAATCTCCACGATATGTGCCGTATCTGCGGCGGAGATTTCGATGGGAAGATGCACCTTCTGATGGAATATGCGGGGCAACTAGACCAGGAAGTAGCGGATCCTTAGTACACCGGCAATTTTGAAACTACCTGGCAGAATGTACTGGCAGGGTGCCAAGGATTGCTCGCACCTTGGTCAACTTAGTGTAAGTCTGTAAAATCTACAAAAACAAGTCAGAAATATCTCAAGTAACAATATCTAACATCTCTATCTTGAGAAAAATAGGATAATAAGAAAAGGACAATTATATGGGATCAAATATTTTTAAAGGTCAGCACATTATTGATGGCAACACCCGTTCACTAATTTCTGATCGATATACACGTATTACCAGGGCAGTGAATCGTGTTTTTTGGAATAGGATAGTGACACCACTCACAGTTTTTATGTTGGTTCATATGGCCGTGGGACAGCCATTGACACCAGTGACCTTGATGTCTTGATAGAGCTACCTGATAGTGAGTATAGTTACTTTGCTAATTCTTATGGAAATGGTCCATCTCGATTGCTGCAAGCTGTAAAAAACGCAATTTTGAATACATATCCAGCAACAGACATTAGAGGAGATGGGCAGGTTGTTGTAGTAAGATTCTCGGACAACATGAAATTTGAAGTTTTACCTGCTTTTATACTCCGAAACTTATGGGGAACAACTATGTATAGGTATCCTGATTCTCATATGGGTGGAAATTGGATGACCACAAATCCAAAAGCTGAGCAAGATTCAATGAAAGAAAAAATGGGTATTCTTCAACCAATGGACTGTTGTTTGATACCTGTAAGCATATTCGTTTTGTAAGAGATACGTTTTTTCCAGCTACCATCTGTTAGGAATCCTTATCGATACCTTTTGTTATAATGCAATAGGCGGTTGGCATTTTACTCGGGATGGCGAACCCCACATCGATTCTCCCATTTCGTATGAACAGACACTTTTAAATTTTTACAATGCACGAACTGATAGCTATGGTCGATGCACCGTAAATCTACTAGGCCCCTGGGAGCAAGCAGAGCGTTAACACAGACGATTGGGAAATTCTTGGTAAAGTTCTGAGAGTAATTGCATAAGGAGTCAATATGGGAATCGACAGTTACAAAGTAAACTTAAAGAATCAACTTATCGATGCTCATGGCCGGATCGAATATACATATACCCAACACCATATTATTGCAAACCGCCTTTTGAAAAAACATCGCTTGCTCAAAATAACTGAGATAGTATTAACCGCAATATCAACGGTCGGATTCTTAGCAACCGTAATCCAAGAACAGGTAACATTAGCTTGGATTGGTGGTTTGGGATCCGCACTTACTCTTGGAATAACCCTTTACACAAAGGATTTTAACCTTGACAGCGAGGCAAAAAAGCACAAGGATGCGGCAGATGCTCTTTGGCGTGTCCGAGAATGCTACAAGTCTCTTATAGCCGATTTTGTAGCACTGTCTGATGAGGAAATTTGCAGTAAACGTGATGCACTCATAGAGATGGTTACTGATATTAATGAAAAGTATCCCGGAACAGATGATAAATCTTTTAAAAAAGCTCGTAAGAATTTGAAGAAAGAGGAAAGACAAACTTTTCATCCAGGAGAGGCAGAAAAATTTTTACCTTCCGGCCAACAATAAAATTGGACAAGGGTAGGAGTATTGAACATTTTTCTTGGACTGTCCAATACTCCTAGCAGCACTTTAAACATACTGACAGGATCGACAGATGGACGGCCATTCGCAGGATAATACGGGGCTACAAGATCATAGATAGAATCAAATGAAACCAGCTGATTGATTGGCCGGAGCAAATGATTTGCGGGAATCAGTTCCTCTATCTCCAGAACCAACATACTTATCTGTCTGCTCTGCCGTCCCATCATCCTCCATCCCTCCTCATTTTAATTATACTATAAAGTTGGAGTTTTGGGGGACTTTGTCAGCAGGCCCAAATGTTGACACTACCCATTCACATGGGGCGATTCTGGAGAGGTAAGAAGCGATTCTGAATCGTGAAGAAGGGGGGACCAAAGACAGACACCAGCCGTTGGCAGGTGCCCCTTCTTGTTCTAAAGATAGCCGCCACAGATGGGAAAGAAAAGTCTGTTAAGGAAAGAAAAACCGGCCTGCACCGCCTTGAATGCCAGGAGTGCGGGCCGGTTTTTTATCTCTCCATCTGGAAATGATAGAATCATTTATAGCTGCGAACCCGTCGAATATGGAATATACCGTGAAAACAAAAGCATTACCGTCGCTAGATTGGAGAAAAGAGCGTCCATAACTGTTTCCGAGCATTTGAAAGTGAACAAACGCCTCTCGCAGTCGAACAGATTGAATTCACGATCAATAGACAAACGTCACCAAATGCCACGCTTTAAGCGAATCGCTTGATCCAAGCGGTTCAAAAATGGCCGTTGGATATTTCTTTTGAAGATACTCTCTTTCCTCTATAGAGAGGCGAAACTCGCGTTTGGAGCATCCTTCTGGGAAAGACTCTCTAAAAAATGCTCTAAATATTCGAAATCAATCATATCACTGTTTAAACTCATACTATAATCACCCTCAGTCATCATACCGCAGAGTCGGTTTTACGTCAACGTCAGAAAGTTAGCGCAGACGTTTTATTAAAACGCCTTAAGCAGATTTTGGAAATTTTATCCGTCGACATCTCTCGACTACTTATCCTTTATATGGTAAAATGAGAAAAATCTTTGTCAAAGAGAGAGAGGGAGAATTTCTATGTTTAACGCATTGATAGCTGAATCATGTATTGGTGCGGATGAACACCTTGTCAGGCAGCATGTAAAAAAGAATTATTGGGCACAAAAAATATTATTTCCCGATGGAACGAGTATGGATGCACAACCGTCCTCTGGCTCTGATGAATCAGTTTGGTGGGAAAATCTGAAGAGCCTCTTGGCACAGCATCCGATGTTCTTAACCGGACCGGGTGGGATGGGAAAAACAGCATTTTTGGCGTATTTATATGAAAAAATAAGATCAGATGAGTCATCTTGCCCATATGCTGGTTCGTTTTTATTATCACTAGATACTCTGATCTCACGGTATTCCTGCATTCCAGACGTGGACAGCAGACCGTTGAGTTCCGACAATAGCCCACTTCTGCAGCATATTGCGAATCGTGCGGAAAATTGCTCGGAAAGCACGTGTGGATACTGGCGAGAATTTTTCCGTCGCCCTATCAACGGAAATGAAAAACCAGTTCTTCTGTTGTTAGACGGTTTGAGCGAAATGCAATCCCGTCAAATCGAACCTCGGACATTGTTTCAGCAAGTTTTAGCTGAAATTGCAGCTATTTCAGACAAAACGCAATATCCTAAAGTGCATGTTATTGTGACTTCACGAACGGAATCCGATGCGGAGAGAACAGCACAATTGAATAGTTTGCCCGACTATTTTCAACAGGCCCAATTATGCGGACTCCAAGAACCCATCAACATAACGGTTCCAATTACAGATCAGGTAAAAAAACTCATAGAACGGCCTATGTATCGTCAGCATATTCAGTCTTGCATAGAGAAAGGACATGCTCCTACGACGCAGTATCAGGTATTGAAAGAAATGTATTCTGCTTTAGCGGAACAGATGCTGTGCAACATTCAGGCAGATGAACGTACATATTACTTTGCCTACATTTTAGAATTTCTCCTTCCTATTTTAGCGTATCAGGAATGGACCAATAACCGGTTGACCACTGAAATCGTGAGGAGCTCCTGCATCGATATTATTACAGAATGGACGCCATTGATTTCGTTTCTAGCCAGTTCAAATCCAGCACAGGGCCGCGGCTATCAACGCATTTTACGGAATATTCCGTTGATTCCCACGGATGGATATAAAAAAATATTGGATGAGATTCGTTTTTATCCACAACATTCCGATAAAATTATCAACTATCTCAAACAACAGCATGTGCTTTTTCATTTTGAAAAGGATAGCTATGTGTTCCAACACCAAGATTACCGGGATTTCCTAGTGGCAGAGTACTTTGTGCAGAGAATGTATTACATGCGTGAAGTCCCGAATTCCAGATGCTGGGATTCAGAGTTAAATATCCGTTCTTTGCAAATCAACACATATGGAAAATATATTTTGAAGCTGGTATATGAAGCTGTGGAGTTCCCTGAAAAGTTTCTCCAAACGTTTCTGGTCCATTCGGAATTAAAAACCTTGACCAGCAGGGAGATTTTCCCTGGATGGATTTTATGGTATACAGTTCCCTATCAATTAGCGGATATGCTACATTTGGTGGGCATCTCATGTACAAAAGAACAGGAGAAGCGTATCAAAGAGGATGCGCTCGAGATTTTGCGCCCCTTATCTGAATATGCCTTTAAAGAAAGCAGGATGGCCCAACAATCCGGTTTTTGTCAGGCTGCTCGTCCGATTCTGACTTTGGGAGACCTGCTAAAGCAGGATTTGACAGAAATTTTAATGAAAGTTTGTGAATTATATCGGGAACAGGAAAACTATAATGGGGCAAACCGCATGATCGCTGCCGCGAAATATCTCAATCAGTGCAAACAAGAAAGCAAAAATCCCATGTTCAGCGCCATCTATCACAATCAGGCAATGGTGGATTTTCATATTTTCCAAACAAGAGATGATCCGAAGTACCTCACGGAAGCGCTGACCCTACTCTATCGGTGTGCCGTAGGGAACGAGGCAGTCCCGCCCTATCGCTTTTCCTGTTCGCTGATGGGGCTGCTCCTGGCTTCTCCGCATCCAAAATTAGGCGCCAGGAATGAATTTCAAGATTTTCTGAGTAGTAATATAGGAGACGATTGGTTCGTACATGCTTTTTGGTTCTATTACAGCGCTTTGTTTGAGGAGCGCAAGAAAGGCGAAACCTGGATAACGCGGATTTACCCGTTGCGTCAATTGCTCTATCTCTTAGCTGATCATAAGATAGAAATCAATCTGGCGGCGTTAGGGGGAGTTCCACTGGAGTATGTTGATATTCAGAACTTATACAGCGACTTTTCCGGTGGTGCAATTGTTGAAGTAGGTCCCCGTTCATCCATTCCTACTAAGGAAAATTTACAGTTAATCCGACTCTTTTTAAAGGAAATTGAGTTCTTGCAGGTTTCCTGGTATGACTACATGGACGGTATGATTGAATATGGAGTCAAGGGGAGCCAAGCAACAGCCAAAATTGCATTCCAAAAAATGATTGACAAAGCTAAAACCCCTCAATTAGCCGACACCCGCAGCCGGCTTTGGAAAGCATTCTTAGAGCATGACCTGGCCGAACTAGAGCGGGCTCATGAGGATGGATTGGCTCATGCGAATTCCTCTGTTTCCGTCACGTCCTATGATGTACGGGCATACTATGAGCGGGATATTACTGCGCTCTATTCAGAATTGAAAAGGAAACTGTCACGAAACCTGGTGTAAGTCTACGCTTTTTAACAGGCTTCATATTTCCTTCTAGCTAGCACATATTGGGAAGTGCATAGCACCGAGAGGGTTCAGTGTCAATTGTTATTTCACCTTTTTTATTTTACCATCAAACGCAGCATACTTGTTTTAACAGAAAGAAGAGGTCTGGAATATGGATTTAGACACTATTTTGAAAACCATTCAAAGCGCAGTTACAGAAACGCCCTTAATCATGGTTGGAAGCGGCGCATCTGCTCCGCACGGGCTGCCGAGTATGCACGATTTGGGGAAACATTTGGTTCACCAACTCAGCGCTTGTTATCGCGGCACTCCCTGCTGGGACAACTTTGAAGCAAATATAGCAAATGATGATGATCTGGAAACGGCTCTTACAGGTATAGAGCTTACGCGCGAGGTGTTGGCGGATATTAGGTGTGAAACCTGGAATTTGATATCTTCCAGGGACTTAGCAGTATATGAACAGCTTCTGTTTAGCCCCAAAATGCTGCCCTTGACCCGGCTTCTGAAAAAGTTCTATCAGGCACATCCTAGGCGCATTGATATTATTACAACAAATTATGATCGTCTGATTGAGTATGCCTGTGATTTGGCGGAAATCCCTTGCACTGTTGGATTTGACGGATACTACCTAAAGCACTTTTCCGGAAGTTTTGCTGATAAGAATTCTGTGAATCTTCTGAAAGTGCACGGTTCGCTAGATGTCTTTCGTGATGTGCATGGAGGTATAGTCTCTGCGCCCATGTTGTCAAATTTGCCGACGGGATTAATTCCGGAAATTATTACGCCTGGATCTTCTAAATATGCCGCTATTTTACACGGTACTCACCGCGAATTGTTATTGGCTGCAGATGAGCGAATCAAACGGGCACGGTCGTTTCTCTGTATTGGCTATGGATTCAATGACTCACAGATACAAGAGGGGATCATCACGCGTATTCGGGCAGGAATTCCGATTGTCTCGATCACGCAAAAAGTATCAGATTCTGCTGCCCATCTATTGGTCAATAATGCACAACATTACATAACGATCCAGCAAGATGAAATTCCAGATAAAACTGCTGTTTGCATTGACAATCACATAGAAATTTTGGACGGTACATTTTGGACAATTGATGGGTTCATGTCCTTAATTGACTGAAGGGGTGTGGGGAGATGGGAATTTTTCATTTTGATGATATGCATCCACTGGGGATGGTCCAGAGTGTGGATACCTCCAATGTCGTTGTGTGTGTAGAAGATTCCACACAGCTCTCTCAGCTGCAGGTGAACCATTTGGTCGTGATCCGCTCCTCTAAAACAGGACAAGCTTTGATAGGAATGGTCAGCAAAATCGTGCGAAAGTTTATAGAGGATGTTGACAATGAGAGCGATACCGATTTCTCTGCGGATATCGTGAAGATTACATTGATCGGGACACTATTGGATCGGGAGGGAACGCGGAAGAACGTATTTAAGCGTACCCTGGAATCGGTTCCAGAGATTGACTCCCAGTGCTTTCTTATGACAGACGAAGTCCTCGCTTCTTTTATGGGGGTAATTTCTGGTACAGATTCTGGTATGGAGCACCCGCTTTGCATCGGCCGATACACGATGAACGACGGTGCTTTGGCTTTTCTGGATGGCAATAAGTTATTTCAGCGGCATGCCGTTATTGTAGGGAGTACAGGCTCAGGGAAATCTTACACAGTGGCAGCCTTAATTGAAAAGATAGCGGAATTACCTTCATGTAACGCTATTCTGTTCGACATTCATGGTGAATATGCCCCAATTTCCGGAGAACATATCCAGCATTATAAGATCGCTGGTCCAACTGATCGGCCGATGGATGGCGTTATGTTTCTTCCCTATTGGCTGCTGACCTATGAGGAGATGCTGTCCTTAATGCTGGATCGGTCAGATTCCAACGCACCGAATCAGGCGATGGTATTCAGTCAAGCTGTTATGGAGGGGAAACGCTCTCTGCTCGATGCGTCAGGCCATCCAGATCTAAGCGAGGCAATCACTTTAGATAGCCCAGTGCCCTACAAAATGGATCAGATTTTGGAATTGCTGGACTATAAAAATAGAGAAATGGTAACGGGCGCAAACAGCAGAGAAAAACAAGGGGATTTTTACGGAAAGTTATCCCGTTTTATTCAACGGTTGGAGGCAAAAGTAAACGATAAACGATTGAACTTCATGTTTGCAAAGGACGACATGTTACTGGAGTTTGATTATATGGATGTTCTATGCAAACATCTAATGGCTCCGGCCAGCCAAGGAGGCGGGGTAAAGATTATCGATTTTTCTGAAGTTCCCTCTGATATTCTACCACTTATTGTTTCCCTTTTGGCACGCATCATTTTCTCCGTCCAACAGTGGATGGAGCGGAGCAAAATCAGTCCACTGGCAATTTTTTGCGATGAGGCACATCTGTATATTCCGGCCAATGCACAGAAGGGCGTAGAACTTTCCAGCCTACAGAGTTTTGAGCGCATTGCGAAAGAGGGACGCAAATATGGAATCGGCCTTGTCATTGTCAGCCAAAGGCCCTCCGAAGTGAATCGAACAGTGTTAAGCCAGAGCAGTAACTTTATCGCAATGCGTTTGACAAATGCTGATGACCAGTTAGTCATTAAAAAATTGCTGCCCGATAGCATTGGAAATTTCGCGGATCTGCTCCCTGTACTGGATATTGGTGAGGCCATAGCTGTAGGAGATGCTTCGTTGCTTCCAAGCCGTATCCTCATTGAAGCGCCAAGACAAAAGCCCAATAGCGCTACAGTCAAGTTCTGGAATGAGTGGAGTCAAGTGACGGTTCCAGATGCGATTGAAGCAGCGGTGCGTTCAATGAGACAACAAGAGAGATAAAGGGTAAACCCCCGAGATATCAGGTCCCTTTAAACATATCCCCCGTGCTGGACAAAGAAACCATGTGCACTTATGCAGCATTTGCTGGAAGCGCTATTTACGATAGCGCACATCATTGTTATGTAGTTTTCACGATTAGGTGAGACACAGAGGGAGTGACTTGCTTATGGAACATCAATATAATCATTTTGTCCTCCTCCAGGAAACAGATTCTACTAGGCGTTCGATCAAAGAAGTAGAGCTGGGGCAATGGGCAATTTTCACAGAAATTGTTCAGTATGGCCACATTGTCGTTTTGCCGTTTAATCAGGTTACCGATTCATATACCATTATGAGTATGCTGCTCAATGAGCATTCGAAGGATGCGGTGTTGGAACTATTTCGCCTAGGATGGTTACAGGTCAATGCATTTGGCTCAAAGTATACGATGGCCGACTATATTATAAACGCAGCCTCAAAAGCATCAGAGGGCAATGGAAAGTTCCTGTTCTCCTGGCTGCCGGTGCAAAAGGATGAAACAGCCCTATTACAACTAATCAAACAGGCGATTTCCTCGTCAAACACGGCGATGTTCAGCCCAAAAGAAAATCCATCTAAAGAGGAACTTTGGATTCTCAACTCGGAAATAGAGAAAATGAAACGTGAGGTTTCTTCTTCAGGTTTGTCACTTGAAGAGCTTAAAGCCTTAGAAAAAGAAGTGAACACAGATTATTCCAGACGGATGAGAGATATTGGGGAATTCTTGTCTATTATGGTGCAGTTAAGTTCTGCCGGCCCCGTGATTCACCAGAAGAAAGAAATAAATGAAATACGTTATGATTATCTGTCTTTAATAAATGTGATCCTTTATAATACAAACATTAATTGGGGTGCAATGGAGATTGATCCTGCACGTCGCAATTTGATTTTAGACGCGCGCAAGCAGCTTCAACATCTTCGTGATACGTCTGAGGAAGACGAGAAAAAAACTAAACTCAAGCATCAGGACAACCGTAGCGATTGGATTGACGCCCTCATTGAAATTCGGGACGTATATATAGAAAGTCATACTCGACCGGATGTCAATTGCCTAAAAATGGCCAACGCCTTGGTGGACTTGTGCTATTACTATGCGGTAGAGGAAAGCGTTTTAAATGTGCTGAAGCACTTTAAAGAAAGCAAATTAAAAGGAATTGATGAACAAATCTCTGGGCAAGAACTGGCTTATTTGAACGATAATATCAGCCGTGCATTATTTACACCTGATGAGATTGACACAATAAAAAAGACAAAAGAGGATCAAAATTATGCAAGAATCTCATCTTCAGCTGCTAAAAAAATTATAAAATATGTAAACGCCTCTAAGTTGTTTCAGAATGAGAACTTCATAAAGGATTTTGCAAAGCGCCTCAATGAATATTGGGATATACACAAGGAATGCTTTCTGGCTCCAGACACAAACTCACTTATGAAGTATTGCTCTGTACGTTATCGAAATATTTGGGATTATAGAGCAATTGACTTGCCTGAAAGCAACGAAGGGATCCTTCACACGCCCGATTGGAACCTGGCATTGAGCCTGGTAAATGGGCAAAACCCTCAACAGCCCAATAAAATTCCAGAGTTTACTTATGAGGAACAAACGAAACACTTCCAAAAAAGTTGGGATAGGCGACGTCGATTGCGTTACCGTTCGAAAATATTCAGCCTGCTATTCACGTTTATGCTTATTACCATTCTTACCATTTCGGAAACTCCATTAGATATGCTTGCGTACGGTATATTTGAGCTGGACATAAATAAAGTTCCCTTTTTCGTAAGGGTGTTGATATCAGTGATATCAGCATTTGTTTCCTCAGTATTCATATCTCTGCTTAGTATTGCAATTTCACTTGTAATGAAAAAGGTAGAGAAAATTCCTTTTGAGACTACGGATATCTTAGATTTTTATAAACAAATTAGGCGTACGATTTGTGAGGTGGTTACTATAAAAGTCCTATACAAGAAAAAATACCGATCTTACCACCTGTAGAAAAGTGAAGCGCACAAAAGGCCGGTCGGAACTATTGAGAATCAAAACCACCTGTTGAAGGAAGGATACCTGGATTCCACCGGCCAGACCTGCTTTATCAAGCCCACAAACTACGACCAGAAGAAACATAAAAAGTTCCAAAAACAGATTGGCAGGATAGAGAATATAGCCTACGACCCGGAGGAAGACTGCTTCACCTGTACCTAGGGCAGAAAGCTCCCGCTCCGCCGGGAATGTACGGAAATACGGGACGGCCAGTTTGTCTGCACCACCTGGTACCGGTGTGAGAGTTGTACCGGTTGTCCCTGCTGCAGCCAGTGTTGCCGGGCCAAGGACCCGGAACAGCCCAAAGAGTTGTGTCTCCAAAGGACTTTTTGAGACAAACGCGCGGAAACCACCCAGCGCATTGCATCTCCCAGGGGGATCCATCTGTGCCTTTTCCGCTCCATCCAGGTGGGGCGCCTTTGCCCTGCTGAAAAATGATTTTGGTTTCCGCAGGTTTCTCACCCGCGGGCGGGCCAATATCCGCGCGGAGCTGTTCCTCCTGGACATGGCCTTTGACCTGAAAAAGCTGTGAATGAAGCGGAAACACAGCAGGCTCCAGACCCGTGTTTCCGAGAAAATGACGGCGTAGGTCCAGATAACAAAATAGTTTCCACATTTGTCTCTGAAATTGGCTTCAGTTTCGGCGTTGCTATACCCTTTTTATAAAATCTGGCTCAGTTTTCCACAATTCTTGGATTGAACGCTCCCCGTTTTTCGAACAATTTTATCGAAAAACGGGGAGCGCTTTACCCGAAAGCGCTTGTGTCGCAACGCTTTTGGCGTTTTCTTTATTCGAGCCTGGTTTTTCAAAACGTTCAAAACCAATATTTTTATCTTATATTGGAATTTAGACAGCATTTTTCGATAAATAGAACCTAATAACTTCTGACATCTCGGGCCTGGAATTTATATCTCAGCGTTTGAAAATATCTAGATTGTCGTAGTATGCCAAAATGTGTTGACAAAAGAGATACGCAGCAGAAATACCGCACAAAAGTGCGGTATTTCTGCATTTCAACCGAAAATTCAGGTCAAACAAAAGAAAAAAGTAGAAAAGCTAAAAATCCGCCCCTATTTCCCCAAAATGACGTTCCAGGGAGATGCACAGAGGTCAGTTCATGCACAAAAGTGTTTCGAACTCCTTGGCTCTCCCCTATGAAGCCCCCCATGGCTACCACCTCCCGTGGTAGCCATGGGGGGCTTTTTTGCATTTTCATAGGGATCGGATATTTGGTGCTTACGCTTGCTTTGTTCGCCTTTCTTTCTTGGTGTTGGTAATAGCTTTCCCCAGATTTTCCAGCTATACTTGCGTTGCGATTAGCGAAAGGAGGCAAAGCAAATGTCTCATGCTGTGACCCGCAAGAGAAAGGTCCGGAGAGGATTAAAGAGCGCCGGACAGGAAAATGGCTTCCTACCCGGCACATATGTCGTCCCTCGGAAACAGACCCGATTTGTTCCCGCAATCCGGCTATGTGTCTAAATACTATGAAAACCCACCCGCCGATTATGAAGTACCCGCCGCGCTGCTCAATTCCGATGAACAGTTTGCGCGGCTCATGGAAGAAACGGATAAATACGTCGGTTTTCCCTATGTGTGGGGCGGCAGCACCCCGGAAACCTCTTTTGATTGCAGCGGCTTTGTGAGTTAAGCGTTGTTCGCAGAAACACAAAATCGCGCCGCAGGAAATCGTTCGTATGAGTTTACGGCGAAACAGACCCTTGACTATGCGCAAGCCCTTTATTGAAAACGGCTTTTGACCTATCCCCGCACCGACAGCAAATACATTACTTCCAATATGGAGGACAGCACAAAGGAACTCATTACCGGCCTTTGTGCTGTTCTCCCCTTTATGCAGGGCGTGAAGCTGCAAGCCGACCTTGTGAAGATTTGCGACAAAACAGCAAAGTAACCGATCATCACGCCATTTTGCCGACAGCGGAGTTTGCGAAAACGGGCTTCTCGTCCCTTGCCGAGAGTGAGAAAAAGCTAATGACCCTTGTGTGCACAAAACTGCTTTGCGCCGTTGCCGCGCCCCATAAGTATGAAGCAGTTACGGCGGTTTTCACTTGCGGCGGCTGTCTTATCTGCGGGTATGTAAACCCAAGGTACAATTGGTCAGCCAGTTGTTCCTCTTATTGTAGCTTAGGCACGAGACGGAAAGAACACCGGACTGGCTGCCCGGTGTTCCTGTCCAAACTTATTGTAATAGGTACAATAAGTTTCGCAAATTGAAAAGTAGATAAAAAGAGACATGGTTTACAGATCTCTGGTCGAATGAAGTCGCGACACACCATTCTGAAAGGAGACAGCAAACCATGTCTAAGAGGATTGTACAGCTAAATGAGGAAGTTATCAAGGGGTATCTCAAAGAGCTGGTTCGAGGCAGCGTACCGCAATGTGTTCTCTGTAACACCTCGCTTCAAGGTAAAGCTGGTGGCAAAGATGCTCAAGGCGATCCACGCCCAGGAAAGCAAGAAAGCCGCCTGAAAAAAGCCAAAGCCGTGGTGGAGCAACTGCGCTCTATGAAGCTGAAAGAGGCGGCCAAGAAGGTGGAGGATGGTATTGAGGAGACGCTGACTTACTGCGATTTTCCCGGTGAACATTGGACTCGCATCCGCACCAACAATGTCATTGAGAGATTTAACCGGGAGATCCGCCGCCGCACTCGCGTGGTGGGGAGTTTCCCGGACGGCAACTCCGCTCTCATGCTGGTCTGCCCCCGGCTGCGCCATCTGGCCGGCACCCAGTGGGGCAACAAGAAGTACATGAACATGAAGCACCTGGAGGCTGCCCTTGAGGACGCCTCCATTGCTGGCTGACTTCTCTCATGCCAGAGTCTACAAACCATTTTGTGAAAAATCTTTGACACTACCCTTAGGATGGATTCCTACTAAATTTCAATCACAGTTTTAACGCAGAATTACATACTGAGCAGATGTGTTTTCTCGCAAAAAAATTCACCGGTCTCAAAACAGAGACCGGTGAATTTCAGCTAAGATGTCTGCTTAAAGGGAGCTTTCTCCGTCAGTTCGCCGCGTTGAACGCGTCGCGGACCAGCTCGTTGAAGGTACGCATGGAGATAAAGTCCTCCCAATCCTCGCTGGTGTGCTGGGTGTTGCGCCACACGTAGGAGTGGCTGTTGGTGGCCTCCTGAACGTCCTCATAGTACCAGGCGCTCTTGGGGTTGTCCGGCCACACGGTCATGTTGTCCAGCATGTAGTCGGCGTCGGGAGCGCGCTCCAGCACCTCGTTCACCAGGGCCATGACCTCGGCGCGAGTGATGAAGCGATCGGGTCCGAAGGTGCCGTCAGGATAGCCGGCAATCCAGCCCTCGTTGGCCGCGCGGTTGATGTAATCCCGGGCCCAGTGGTCGGAGATGTCGGTGAACTTATCCGGACCGGAGTACTGGGCGTTGGAGAACTGAGCCGCCACCACGGCGAACTCGGCGCGGGTGATGTTGGCTCCGGGGTCGAACACGCCGCCGGTACGGCCCAGCATCAGGTTGCCGTTGGTCATGGTGGTAATGGCGTAGTAGGACCAGCGGTCGGACGCCACGTCGGGGTAGGGGTTATAGTCGGTGATGAAGTCGGCACGGGACTCGTCCGTCAGCAGACGGAAGAAGATGGTGGCGACCTCCTCACGGGTGATATAGCCCTCCGGCTGCACGGTGCCGTCGGGATAGCCGGACACGTAGGCGATGTGGTCCTCCTTGTTCAGCTCGGGCTTGGAGCCTCCGCCGCCGCCGGAGCTTCCGCCGCCGCCGCCGTTGTTGCTGTCGTCCTCCCAGAAGAGGGTGAAGGGGGAGAAGGAATTCACGGTAAAGCGGATGCCCTGCTCCGTGGTCTTCAGGTTGCCATTCTCCT
>NZ_NFKI01000007.1 GCF_002160305.1 Pseudoflavonifractor sp. An184 | reverse complement strand
GCCATGAGCACCCGGCGGTGCTTATGATGGAGCTCCAGTTCCCCGATGCGCAGCACGGAGGTCGCAGGGGCAGCAACATCGACTACCTCTGCCCTTTTACCCTTCAGCGCGTCCATGACGGCCTTGAACACGCTGCCGTCCGGATCCCTCGCCCGAATGACAATAATCTCCTCCAAGCTGCTCACCTCCCCGGGATCTTCTGCGGCATGATCAGTTTTGCAGAATTGCCGCCGCCTCTTCCTCGCCGAGATACCCGTATTTCACCATCTGTTGGAGAACATACTGCTGCCGCTGCGCAGCCAGATCTGGGTTCGCCGTCAGCGAGTAGACGGATGGCGCATTGGGGATTCCGGCCAGCAGCGTGGCCTCGTCATCCGTCATGTCCGCAGGCTCCTTCCCAAAGTAGCCCGCGCTGGCGTCCCGGACACAGTAATAGCCGTCGCCAAAGTAAATGGAGTTGACATACAGCTCCAGGATCTCGTCTTTTGAGTAGGTCTGCTCCAGCCGAAAGGCCATGAAAACCTCCGCAGCCTTACGGATAAAACTCCGCTCCTGGGTAAAATACAGGTTCTTGGCAAGCTGCTGGGTGATGGTGCTGCCGCCTTCCCGCAGGCTCCAGAACTTGATGTTGTTCCAGGCAGCTCTGGCGATGGCGATGATGTCGATGCCGCAATGCTGTTCAAAGCGGTGGTCCTCCACTGCCACGACCGCATCAAGATAGATCTCCGGCAGGTCTGCAAGCGGCGTGTAGCTGGGATCTGCCTGCACCTCTGCAACCTTGTTCTCCAAGCTCTGCTCCTTGAGTGCGTCACGATACATCAGATAGCCCAGAACAGCCACCACACTGCCGCACAAAATCCCGGCGGCTACGATCAGCAGAATGATCCGCACCAGTAGTTTTTTCAGTATCCGCATGACGCACCTCACAGTTTACTCGATTTGAATGGACACGCTCCCGGTCACGCCCTCGCCCCAGACACCGAGATAGACGCTTCCACCGCCCACCTCGATGGTGCCGGAGTAATCCCCGCTCTCGGACAGCAGGAGCACCGGCTCCTCCGAGCCGGAGCACAGGAAGATGGCAGCCTCCCCCTCTTCGACGGCAAGGGAGCAAGTGACCTCTACCGTATCCCCGGCCTCCCGGTCCAGCGTGGTACCGCCAAAGAGCAGTTCCGTACCGGAGAAGTCCTCATAGTCAGCCGCATAGGTGCCGGTGTAGTCGTCCTCGCCCCGGACACGCTCCCCCTGGAGGGAGCGGTCCGGCGTCAGCGCCCAGGAGCCGGCGGTATCCATCAGCGAGCTGTAGGCGTCCAGAATGGCGTCCTTCACTGAGTCATCCGTCGCGTCGGCCGCGGCACCGAGGGCTGCGTCTGTCATATCCGCCAGAGCGCCGGCGACCTGATCCGTTCCCTCCGCCAAGCCATTGAGTACCGCATCCGTCCCATCCGCCAGTGATTGCATCATGCCGGAACAGCCGGACAGCAGCAGGACGCAGAACAGGCCGCAGGTCAGGAGCGGTGTCCATCGCTTTCGGTTTTCTTTCATCGTGTTTTCCTCCTTGCCTGCCGGCGTCCACCGGCCTTTTTCTTTTTCGTACTCCCGGCCTTGCTGCTGGGTCTGGAGAAGGCCAAGATCACAGCCGTCAAAACGATGACCGCCGTCATGCCCAGGAGGGCCAGCGGAATGCTGGGAGCCTCAGTGGCCCCGTTGTATTCCTGCATATCAAAGCCGGCCAGCACCAGCGCCGCAGAGAAGGGGTAGGCGGAGAGCAGGAACCCGCTCTTAAAGAACAGAATGCAGTATCCCAGGAAAAAGGTCAGGATGGAGCCGCCCAGGTAGGCGCCCCGCATCTGCCCGAAAATCAGGATCATGGGCATACACACCAGGAAGGTGGTCAGCGCCGCGGCCACCACCTGTCCCCCCTGCTGGAGGATCACCCCTGGCGTCAGCCCTGGGAGGCCTGCCAGCGTCCCTGTGAGCACCGTCACGGCCACGCTGTAAAGGCCGAACAGCAGGGACAGCAGGCCGGTGACCGCCAGCTTGCCCCCAAGGAGCTTGAGATAGGACACCGGGACGGTGAGCAGGTTCTTCATGGTGTCGTGGGTGTTCTCCCGGTCGATCAGCCACCCGCCGATCATCACCAGAGAGATGGGGAGAAACACTTGGGTGTTGCCCCACACCACATTGGCGAACAGGTGGACAAAGTCAAAGTTGGGGTCCCGGATCTCCGGGTTCACAATCAGCTGGCTGCCATACTGCACCACCGGACAGAGGGCCAGAGCCACAATGCCCACCAGCAGGATCTGGCACCGCCGCAGCTTCCACCACTCCGTCTGAATCATCTTCTTCATGCTCTGCACCTCCTCAAACGCCTTGGCGCTTATAGACCAGCGCAATTAGGGCCAGAAACACCGCGGCCTCCGCTCCAGTCACCAGAAACGCCTGGGCGGTGGTGACGAAATAGGGGCTGACCCGCTCCAGAAGTCCCAGCATCTCGGCACCGGCATTGGAGAAGTCGAGGTACTGGAAGTACCACCGGAAGGTCAGCGGCCCGGGCAGCAGCGTCCCCAGGTTCAGGCCAAAGGGCTGGGTGATAAAGAGGTCGTTCAGGCCGAAGATGTAGTTGACAGATGTGTAGAAGAAGGTGATGATGACGGAGACGATATAGCTCCGGTTCAGCAGCACCACCAGCAGGATGCAGGGCAATGCCCCGGCCCACATCATGATCCCCTGGCCGACGCCCACAAAAAAGAGCCGCCAGAACCCCACCGGCTCCCACCCGGCAGCCAGCACGATCAGCAGGATCACCAGGCCGCCCACCGCCATGAAAGCGGTGGCAAAGAGAAACAGCAGGGCCATCTTTGCCATGGCCAAGGTCGGCTTTCTCACCGGCACCGTCATCAGGTTTTTCAGCGTGTCGTTGTCCTGCTCCTCAAAGAGCAGGTTGGAGGCCAGCACCACCAGGGCCGGCATGAGCAGCAGGTAGGCGCTCATCTGGAACAGGGTGGACATCATGCCATCCACCGCCTCGGCCCCGCTGGTAAACTGCCGGAAGTCCGGCAGGAACAGGGCGCACCCCAGGGGGATCAGGGCGGACACGGCAGCGGCGGCGAAGAACAACGGCTTGCGCCGCAGCTTGGCAAACTCACACCATAGGAGTTTAAGCAATGCCCTCACCCCCTGTGATGCGCTTGAAGTAGTCCTCCAGGGTGTCCTCATAGAGGTGGGCGTCGGACACCACCAGCCCAGCCTCCACAAACCGCCGCACCGCCGCGCCCGTGTCCAGGCGGAGATTCCGGACGGTCAGCGCCTGTTCGCTTTCCACCACAACATCCCGGACACCCATCTCCTGCTGGAGCAGTTGCGCGGCCACTGGTGCATTGGACACGGTGAACCGGAGGACCTTCCCGTTCTTCTGCTCCAGCTCCGCCAGGCTCTCCTCCTCCAAGAGGACGCCGTGGTCGATGATCCCAATGTCATCTGCCAGCAGGGCGATCTCGGAGAGGATATGGCTGGAGAGCAGGATGGTCTTTCCCCGTTCGTCGCACAGCGCCCGGATGAAGTCCCGCACCTCGGCAATGCCGATGGGGTCCAGGCCGTTGATGGGCTCGTCCAGGATCAGTAGCTCCGGGTCGTGCATCACCGCCAGGGCGATGGCCAGCCGCTGTTTCATGCCCAGGGAGTACTGGGCGTAGCGTTTCTTGTCCCGGTAGGGCAGGTTCACCAGCTCCAGCGCCCCTTTGATATAGTTGGGACTTTTGAGGCCCCGGAGCCGGGCGAAGATCTGCAAATTCTCCGTCCCGGTCAGGTTGGGGTAAAACCCGGGGGACTCGATGAGACTGCCGATGCGGGGCAGGACGCGCTTTTCGTTCCCCTTCAGCGGCCGGCCGAAGATGGTCACTGTGCCGGATGTGGGGACGGTCAGCCCCAGGAGCATCTTCATGGTGGTGGTCTTGCCCGCCCCGTTGCGCCCCAGGAGGCCGTAGATACGCCCCTTCTGCACATGGAGATCCAGACTGGAGACGCTGACCTGCTCCCCATACCGTTTGGTCAGGCCCTTGGTTTCAATGATACAGTCGCTCATAAGCGGTACCTCCTTTGCTTGGTAGCAACAGGATAGCACCCGCACCTTGAGATAACGCTGAGCCAACCTTAATTTTTCTCTGAGATTTTGCGGAGGGCATGGGCAGGCCGACACTTTAGCGGTATAATATGGGCAAAGGAGGGGGGTGTCCCATGATGGAGCATAAAATCTTATTGGTAGACGATGGCCGGGACCTTTTGGAGATGCTGTGCTCCATCTTCCGGCGGGCAGGCTATACCGATCTTGTAACCGCCTCCTCCGGACAAGAGGCCCTCCAGATCTGGCGGGAGCAGCAGCCGGCGCTGATCATTTTGGATGTGATGATGCCGGGGATGGACGGTTTCGAGGTCCTGCGGGAGATCCGCCGCACCAGCCGCGTGCCCGTCCTGATGCTCACCGCCCGGGGCGAGGCAGAGGATCGTATCGAGGGGCTGGAAATCGGAGCGGATGACTATCTTCCCAAGCCCTTTTTGCCAAAGGAGCTGCTGCTCCGGGTGGGGGCCATTCTCCATCGGACTTACCCGGAGCCCAACCGGAAGGTGGAACTGGCAGCCTCCACGGTGGACTTGGAGAAAGCCGAAGTATGGAAGGACGGCGAACGGACGCCATTAACGGCAAAGGAATTGCAGCTGTTCGAGAAACTCTATGAAAATGCCGGCCGGATCGTCACCACCGGCATCCTGTGCGAGACGATCTGTGGGGAGTTCTGGCAGGGCTACGAGAGCACCCTCTCCACCCATATCCGCCACCTGCGGGAGAAGATCGAGGCTAATCCCTCCAAGCCGGTCTCTCTGGTGACGGCCAAGGGGCTGGGATACCGGATCAATCTGAAGGGGGCGAAGTCGTGAATCCGGTGCAGCGGTTTTTCCGGCGCTACATCTTCTCCACCGTTGGCATTCTGGCGCTGTTCCTCGTGGTGAATCTCCTGCTGGTCCTGACTGTTCTGACCGCCGGATACATGAGCGGGACAGACAACGGGCTGTCTGTCCGGGAGGTATCCGGCCATGTGACGGAGCAGGCCGGCACCTGGACGGCGGACGATACGGCGCTGGCCCTGCTGCAAGAACATGATGCCTGGGCCATGCTCTTGGATGAGAGCGGCACGGTGATCTGGGAGCAGGGTCTGCCGGAGGAACTGCCCCGGTCCTACACCAGCGCCCAGGTGGCATCCTTCAGCCGCTGGTATCTCCAGGACTACCCGGTGAAAGTGTGGAGCCGGGAGGACGGCGCCCTGATGGTGGTGGGATTTGAGCCGAACACTCTGGTGAAGTACTACTTTTCCATGGAGACGCCCTCCCTGATGATGTTCCTGGTGGGGGCCATTGCGGTCTTTGTGTTTAACCTGCTGCTGATGGTCTTCCTGATGCTGCGGAACACCCGCCGGGTGGAGAAAGCCATGTCCCCCATCCTGCGGGGCATCCAAGACCTGAGCCGGGGCAGCTACCAGCCCCTGGACGAGCGCGGGGAACTGGCGGAGATCAACGCGGGGCTGAACCGAGCCGGGGATTACCTGATGCAGAAAGACAACACCCGGGCAGAGTGGATTCGCGGGGTATCCCACGACATCCGCACTCCCCTTTCCATGGTACTGGGCTACGCCAGCGAACTGGAGGATGACGACACTCTCCCCACGGATGCCCGGCAGCAGGCCGGGATGATCCGACGGCAGGGGGAGCGGCTGAGATCCCTGGTGGAGGATCTGAACCTGACCACCAAGCTGGAGTACGCCCTCCAGCCCATCCGCCGGGAGACGGTGAATCTGGCGGAGATCGGGCGGCAGGCGGTGAGCGAGGTGCTCAACGGCGGCCTGCCGGAACGATATGAGATTGAGTTCTCTGAAGAGCATCCGGGCCGTGCCGCCCGGATGGAGGGTGACACCGCCCTCCTCCGGCGGATGCTGGACAACCTGATCCGCAACAGCATCGTCCACAATCCCCGGGGCTGCCACATCTCTGTTACGGTAGGCGCGGAGGATGGGCGATGCACCTGCACGGTGACGGACGATGGCGTGGGGTTGGACGCCCCCCGGCTGGAGGCGCTGAACCGGGAGGCGGATGTCGCCAGCACCCAGGACGGTGAGCACGGCCTGGGCCTCAAACTGGTGCGGCAGATCGTGAAGGCCCACGGCGGGACGGTACAGTTCTGGCAGGCTGTACCGCAGGGGCTGGAGGTTTGCATTTCTATCCCCACAAGGAATGTCTGAAAAGGGCGGACGGCTTGCGAAGTGCCGCCCGCCTTTTCTCAGTTTTCATTGGAAATACTCACAGTTCATTGATGGTATCGGTAATCGACATGCCACGAATTCGCTTCGCCGGTGCATGGACGGAGATAATCGTCGCCCCGATCACAAACAGAAGAATCACTAACAGCGCAGGGACCGGAATGCTCCAGGTATAGTAGGGAAAATTCGTGGTAATCAGCCTGTTATACAACAGACGGCTCAGGGGCAGCCCCGCCGCACAGCCGACGATGCAGCCGGTAAAGGCGTAGGTGGCCGCTTCTGCTGCAATCATCCGGGTGAGCTGCCGTCCGCCCATTCCTACAGCCCGCATGGCGCCATACTGCTTGATTCTTGCGGAAACGCTCATAGAAATGCTGTTGACGATATTCAGCACCGTGATCAGAGCGATGATGGCGAGGAAACCGTAGATGAAAAGGCTAAATGCCCAGAAGGTGCTGCGGTCCGACTCGTCCCGCCGGTCGGTGAAACTGTACTGATCTCCAGCCAGTTCCTCAATCGACGCCACCTCTTCATCCGTAGCGCTCTTCGTCACTTGGACATCAAGGATGGCATAGCCCTCCACGCCCGTCAGCCGGGTGAATGTCTCCTCGGAGCAAATCAGGATTATCTCGCCGTTGGTCTGTCCGCTGTTGGAGAAGGGGCTGTGGGTCAGCATTCCAGCGATCTCTACTTGGGAATCGCCGACGGTGACGGTATCACCGATGGTCAACGGCACATCCTGATCCCAGATGCACAGCACCGTGTCGCTGTTCCCATAGACTCTCTCCAAGTCGCTTCCCTTCCGCAGGAGATCATCTTCCAGGAGCCACCCCAACTGCAAGGCATCATAGGAAATCAGATCTACCGTCGTCTCCGCAGTTTCTACAGGGAAGGAGGCAGGGATATCCTCCCGATACATCCTGCCAAACGCATGCCGGACGCCGGGTATCTCGCGGATCTCTTCAGCCAGAGCGTAAGGGATCGTATTCGAGTAGTCTTGACTGGCGATGGTGAGGTTTGGCGCCGAGTGTGCGGTGGGGAGAAGGCAGCCCAGCAGTTCTACCAGCACAGAGAATGCGAGAAACAGAATGATACTCAGGGCGAAGGAGCCGGACATTAGAACCAGATTCTTCTTGGCAGATACCGCATGGGAGATGCCCAAGGCGGATTCGATTTTTCCAAATCTGGTTTCCGTTCGGTGTTGCTTATGGGTTTTATCCTCCAGATTTCCAGATACCGCCGCCACCGGAGAAACTCGTGAAGCACGCTTTGCCGGGGACCTGGAGGCCAGCAGGACGGTCAGCAGGCCCAACACGACGCCGCTGACAATTCCCACGAGGCTGACGCCGAACACTGGCCAATCAGAGAATTCCCCCTGCACCCAGTACCGCAAAATCGCGCCAAGCACCCAGGAGATAACAACGCCCAGAGCCGCACCGATGGGGATGGCGGTTTTACACCAATTCAGGGCCTCCAATTTCACAAATCGGATGACTTGCCGCTTGCTCATGCCGATACAACGCATCATACCAAAGAACTGCGTCCGCTGGGCAACCGTGCTGTTGAGGCTCCCGGAGATCATCAGAATACCGGCCGCCAGAATCAGCAGGAACAGAACCCCTGCCAAAGGATAGAGGGACTTCACCATGGTGTTGTTGCTGAGACCGGCAAGGCCCATCAGGATGAAGTTCTGCTCCATATCTCCCTCTGCCACATAACACTGGGCCTGGATCTCTGAGATAGCGCGGCCGATATTGGCCCGTGAGGCAAACTGGACATAGAAGGTTTCACTGCCGGAATCCTGATTATCCTCCATAATCTGACGAAACGTGGAGACGTTCATGAAGATCCCGATTTGTTCCCCTTTTACCAGCAGGGCAGTCGCCTCTCCGGTACCATTTTTGGTAGCGTATCGGCTGTCGTCGATGCGAAAGCCGGTAATTAGGAAGGAGTATTCACCGGCAGGTGTACGCAAGGTGATGGATTCGCCTACATCCACGCCAAGCAGTTCCCTGGCATTTGGCGTCAAGATGGCCGCATCATTCGCCTGGATACTGGAATCTGCAGGGAAATAGCTCATGATGTCCGTGCGGAAGGATTCCTCGATACCACACAGGGCGGTTTGGATGCCGTCGACCTCATACGCCCGGCTCTGGTCCATATTCACCACATCGTACCAGGATGCAGCTGCCACATCACCTCGGGACCGGATCTCCTCGGCCCCCTCTTCAGACAGATTCTGAATGGCAATGTGCCAGAACCCGTGGTTTTCCTTGGAGTGCTCTGTTTCACACCGAACCATCAGATCCACCATACTGAAGATGGCGGTAACCAGAAATACAGCGAAGATAATACACAGCAACGTCATGCGGTTCTGCCGCCGGTGGACCTTGGCGGAAATGGGAATCAGACTAAGATAGCTTCTCATTGGTCATGCCTCCCAAGTCCGTCAGGACGCCGTCCGACACCCGGAACACCCGGTCCACTGAGGCGGTCAGGTTGCTGTTATGAGTAATCATCAGGATGGTCTGCTGGTAGTGCCGGGATGCCTGGGTCAGCAATGCGATCACATCCTGGCTGTTTTTGGTGTCCAAGTTGCCCGTAGGTTCATCGGCCAAAATCAGTTTCGGCTTGGTGATTAGGGCGCGACCGATGGCCACCCGCTGCTGCTGACCGCCGGAGAGCTGGCTGGGCAGGTGACGCCTCCGTTCTGTCAGACCCAGCAGTTCCAGCAATTCATTCACCTCGGACTTCTTTGGTTTTCGGTAATCCAGCAACAGAGGAAAGGCGATATTCTGCTCCACATTCAGCTCCGGAATCAGTTGAAATGACTGGAAGATAAAGCCGATATTCCGCCGCCGGAAGATGGTCCTCTGCTCGTCCTTCATGGCAAAGAGATCCTGCCCATCCATGAGGATATGGCCGGAAGTAGGCGTGTCCAGCGCCCCGATGCAGTTGAGCAGGGTACTCTTACCGGAGCCGGACTCCCCCACCACCGCCGCAAACTCCCCCCGACACAGGGAGAAGGACACCTGTTTCAGCGCCTCCACCTTTGCCTCGCCGGTGCCGTAGGTCTTGCACAGGTTTTCTACTTTCAAGATTTCCATAGGCTCAAAACCTCCTTATCCCAAAGGATAGCAGAGGAACCTTACAATCCGGTGAATTTCTGCTTACAGTTTCGTAAGGAAGGAAACCGTGAAGGTGGCCCCCTCTCCCGGCGTACTCTGAACTGTAATCACGCCGCCCTGCCCCTCCACAATGGACTTGGCCAGAGGGAGGCCCAAGCCGATCCCCGGCGCATCCAAGGTATGGCGGCTCCGGTAAAACCGCTTGAAAATGTGGTGGATATCCTCCGAGGAGATGCCGTTGCCGTTGTCAGACACCCGGATTTGGAGCATAGCAGGGGTGCGTGACCAGGCAATACGGATATGGCCGCCAGCCGCCGTGTGATCCAGGGCGTTCTTCACCAGATTTCCCAGAGCCTCGCTGGTCCACTCTGGATCGCAGAGCAGCCTTTCTTCAGGCTTTCCCTCTATCTGAATGGTCTTACCCTCCTGATCCGCCCTGGTCTGCAGATCCCGGATGGCACGGTCAATCAGCTCGGTGACGAGGATATCCCGGCGCTCAAAAACGATGCTGCCGCTGTCCAGCCGGGTGATCTTCAGCATGGACTGGATCAACTGCTCCATGCGCTGGAGGGACGCCCCCATCTTGCTGGCAAACTCCCGTACCGTGTCCGAGTTCTCCGGCTCACTCTCCAGGATCTCCTGGTACATCATCAGGGCCGCCAACGGCGTCTTCAGCTGGTGGGAGATATCCGAGATAGTGGACTTGAGGAACTCCTTGTTTTTATGCTCCGCCTCGTTTTTGGACTGGAGCATCGTAGACAACTGCTCGATTTCGGAGAACAGCTGGAATAGATCCCCCTCCTGGTTTTGAGGCAGATGGCTGGAAAAGTCCCCATCCATGTACTGGCGGACAATCTCCGCTGCATGCTGGTACAGGCGGCTACGGCGGTGCAGGAAGAACAAGGTCCCGCCCAGCAGCAAAGGGACCGACACAAAGAGAATGCCTGCCGCGACCCCGCCGGATACCGTTCCCCCGTTCAAGGTTAGGATACCGGCGGCAAGCAGAAACACACATAGCAGCAACTGGAGGATCAGGTACCGCCGCAGCTGCCTGTCCCGCAGAAAAGTCATGTCCCCTCCCCCTTCCACTGATAGCCGTAGCCCCTGACCGTCAGCAGGTACTTGGGCTGGGAGGGGTCCTTCTCCACCTTCTCCCGCAGCCGCCGCACATAGACCGACAGGGTGTTGTCGTCCACAAAGTCCCCGGCATTGTCCCACAGGTCGTTGAGAATGACCTCCCGCGTCACCACCCGTCCGGCATTGCGCACCAAGAGGCAGAGCAGGCGGAATTCTGCTTGGGTCAGTTCCAGGGGGCGGCCGCGCATAGCCGCCCGGCCGGAGACCAGGTCGATGGTCAGATCTCCACACTGCATTTGATTGGCCGGCTGTGCCGAAGAGATTCCCGCCCGGCGCAGCAGCGCCCGGATGCGGGAGAGCAGTTCCCCCAACTTGAATGGCTTTGTGACATAGTCGTCCCCGCCGGAGTCCAGGCCCCGAATCACATTGACCTCTTCATCGGAAGCGGTCAGGAAGATGATGGGTACCGTACTTCCCCTCTCTCTGACCTGCTCGCAGACGGAAAAGCCGGTGCCGTCCGGCAACGTCACATCCAAAAGGAGCAAGTCAAGGCAGTCTGGTTTGGACAGGCGTTCTAACGCCTCACCTACCGTGCGCGCCACATCAACTTGATAACCAGCTTTATTCAGTGAGTAGGTAAGGCCGTCAATCAAACTCAGATCGTCCTCTAAAAGCAGGAGTTTACTCATAATCATCCCCCCCGGAATGGTATTCTTCTGGCATTATACCACAAGGAGGAGTAGTCTGTATGGTATCTTACAGGATTGTAAGATGCGTGGTATTGGGGCAAGGAAAATATCAAGCCAGTTACTGATCTTTCTTAAAGGGATTTATTTCCCTATCTGACACTATACAAACTTTTGTTTTTGCGACCAGATATTCCTTTTCCAAATCTGCAAGATAATTCTGACGATACGAAGAGATATGGCCATGATTTGATGTCACAAAATAACCATACCGAGTCTTATCAATAAGGCCGAGGCGGCACAGTTCACTGAATGCCTTTCTAACGGTTTCCGGACTACTCCCGGCCGTTTTTGAAAGCTCTGTGTAAGAGGGCATTTTTGTCCCCAACCCATATTCCCCATGAAGGATACGAAAGAAAATCTCATTGGCAAGGCGCTGATATACTTTCTCGCGTACTTCAATGTCCCAGCTCATGCAGTGTCTCCTTATCCGAATGTCTTTTTGATCTCGTCCAACTCTTGCGCGTCTTCCACCCAATTCTCCACATAACCGCAATTACAGCAAACATAGCGGATCACTGGAATTTTACCGAACAAGGTCATCCTTGTGGTATAGATGTTGTTCCCACTGGCGTGTCGTGCCGGATGATCCGGCACACGCACGATATTTTCCGAATGACATTTGGGGCAGCACCTTGAGTTTTTCATCGTCAATCTCTCCTTGTCACAACAAGCAAAACGCAGCACTCCGTCAGCAAAGCCGCAGCCCAAATCCAAAGAGCCGGCGGCCATATCCCAACCAGTGCTGCAGCCAGCAGCATAATCAGCGGAACGAGATATTTGCGGGGATGATGCCACAGATCGCTTTCGGTTTTCCAGCCACGGATCGGATACCTCCACTCCAGAACGACCGAAAGGATGGCGCTTTGCAAAGCAAACAGAAGAAGCGTTATCCCATGGAAAAAGCCAGCGCCGCCGTTGATGAGCTGCCAGCTGCAAAGGTAGATGCAGGCGACAATGCTGTTGATTGCAAAGATAAACAGGCAATACCTTCGGCAAAACCGCCCCGCCTGTCCGGGCAGCACGCGGATCGCCTGCTCCAGATCCGGGTCGCAGGACAGCAGTGTGCAGATGGGCGTGTTGAGGCAAAGGATTGCAAGGCCGATGGGAAACATATTCATGCCTTGAACTTCACCAAACAGCAGCGGTAGAAAACCGGCGACCGCGGCCAGGCCCGCAGTGTTGATAAGGTATGTCTTGTTCGCCATCAAATAGCGCAACAGGTAGGTGAAGACGTTCCCGGTGCGGCCTGTATGCCGGACAGCTTTCTTTGCAACGCCGGCACTATAAAAATCATAGGCATCCGCAAAAGCCAGATACAGCACCGCGGCAATCGCGCTTACCGCCGCCGCAGAAAGGACCGCCGCCCACTGGCGCAAGAGCAAAATAGCGGCCAGGATACCGGCGACCCAAAGGAGCGGCAGCACAGCATGACCTCTCCGGCACATCCGATACCCCGCCGCTGTCACTGCACACGCCATACAGCCGCACAGAACCGCAAGGGTGATCTCCCCTATGTTCCATGAGGCGGCCGCAAAGAACAGCGCCCAGACCAGCAGCGTTTTGGTCACCAGGGTATGCGCCCCCAGCACCAAGACATAGCCAAAGACAAAACCGCGGTGATCGAACGGGAGCATCAACATTCCCTGCATGGCCTCCATCTGCCGCCGTCCGGTAAGCACCTGCCACATGACGCCGGCGGTAAACAAGGTGGACGTCAGATAGAGGATCGCGGGGGCAACCGCAACCCGAATTTCCGCTGCGTAGATGGCGATAAACAGGATCGCCGCCGCCAGAAGACTCTTTCTGGCGCTCTCATACTTGGCGCCAAAGAACTGCTTGGAGAGTGCCTTAATGGTGTTCTTCATCAGCCAGCACCTCCCGGATCTTCCCGGCAGCGATCTCCGTGCCGGTGAACGTCCGGCCGATCCTGCCCTGCTCCAAAACCAGCACGCGGTCAGAGGTCAAACAGATGCTCTCCAAAATATGGGACGAAAACAGGAGGGTCCCATACTGCTGATAGCCGCCCATGAGCTGGTACAAAAATTCCGTGCTTTGGAAATCGAGCCCGTTCACAGGTTCATCCAAGAGCAGCAGCTTGGGCCGCAGGGCAAATGCCGTAATGAGATAGGCCTTTTTCAGATTGCCGGTGGACAGCTCCTTTAGGAGCACGTCGGTATAGTCCTCGAAGTGGAAGCCTTTCACCAGGCCGGTCACATCCGGCAAAGCCACGCCATAGGACGCCGCCACATACGCCAGGTACTCCCGGAATGTGAAATACGGAAACGACCGATCCTCCGCAAAGACAATATACCGGCTCCGCTTGAACGCCTTGTCCCGGAACGAGAACGGGTAGCCGTCCCATGTCGCCTCATCCAGATGGTAGCCTGACAACAGACCTGCCACGGTCTTGATGAAGGTCGTTTTCCCGGCGCCGTTCAGACCGATCAGCCCGACAACTTCATGCTCCCCCAAATCCAGCGAGAGGCCGGAGAGTACGGGATGGCCAGCGGTGTACCAGACGCTTAAATTGTTGAGGGAAAGAAGTGCCGTGCCGCTCATGCCGCTCACCCCCGATTCTCTTTGTCCTTCTTCCAGATGGAATAGGCGGAATACAGGAAGGAACCGCCAAGGAAGATATACAGCAGCGCAAACGGGATGTTCATGGTGACGAAGCTGAAAATCATGCAGCCGATAAAAACGATGCCGAGGATCAGACGGAAATAAAAGTGACGCATATGAATAACCTCCTACCCTTTTGCTTGTTTGCGGGCTTCTTGTTTACAATGCAAGCATACACCAAAAGAAGCCCGCCGGCGGGAATGTCCGCGAACGGTAGGTTTTTGACCGCGAAAAAGCGGCGGGCGCCCGAAAGGCTACCCGCCGCATCTCAAATAGAGGTTATTTCGTTTTGATCGCCTGGAAGGACAGCGTAACGACCGATTGAAATATGCCGTCCTTATCATCCGTGCTGATGGTCCCATCATAGCGATCCGCCGCCGTCTGTACGCTCTTCAGTCCCCATCCATGAAATGCTCTGTCTGATTTTGTGGTCAACAGCTTCCCGTCCTCCCGTTTCAGGTCATGCCCATATCCGTTTTCCACTTTGATGATCAGCATGGCGTTGATCCGCCGGATGGTCAGGTTGAGAAAGCGCAGGCCATCGGGCGCGGCTTGCGCCGCCTCCAAAGCGTTGTCCAGCAGGTTCCCTAAAATGGTCGTCAGGTCAACGCTGCGAATATTGGTATTGTGGGGATACTCGATGTTTACCTTCGTTTTGATATGCTCCTGCTCCGCCAGCGCCAATTTACTGCTGATCAAGTAGTCAAGGGCCTTGTCGCCCGTCCAAACTGTTTGGGAAATCTCCCGGACAGGGGTTCTCAGATCCTCACAGTACCGGGCCGCCTCCTCCGTATCCCCTTGCAGAAGGCATTGATAAATAGCCTCGATATGATTGTGCAGATCGTGATAGAGCTTGGCGTTGCCCTCGTAGGTGCGGCGCAGCGCCTGATAATCCCGCTCCACGATCTCTGCCTGCTCCTGCTTCAGCCGCGCGATTTCCGACTCCATCTCACGCTGGCGGTTGACTCGATAAAACAGGATTGCGAACAGTAGCACCATAGAGAGGATGATCCAGGTCCCCACCAGGTCTTCGTCCAGCGTGAGCGCCTTTTGCTCAGACAAGGTCACCGCTCCGACCATGCCGAGGATGACAAGGACCGACAAGCTCCGCATGGCCCCGCCGCTTTGCCCACTCTGCCGGATCAGCATGACTGCGCCGCCCAGCATCAGTGCGCGCGTCAGCCAAACGCCGGCCAGGGATTCCAAGGCCGCCGGGTCAAGAAAGCTCTGTGAATGAAACAGGATGCCCAGGCCAGCTTGCAACAGGAAATCCCACAGCCCAACGCCTACTTCGTAAAAGAAGGCCAGGAACAGGCATAGATTGAGCTTATCCCGCAGGTAATACCATGAGACGGCTGTTATCACCAGTAGCTCAACGGCCAGCGGCCCAATGGCGGAATGGGACACCATTTGCAGGGCTGTGACCAGGACACCTCCGATGCCGGCAAGCAGCACGGCAACCCTTCTCGGCCGAAAGCCTGTTGCCCTGGCGACCAGGAAAAGCCCGGCATACAGCCGGAGTTCATTGGTGAGAAAATAGGAGAGCGTCAGCAGCCATGCCATCATATATGCGCCCCCCAGAACTCATTGATCTTCTGCTTTACCTCCTGCAGATGGGAACGGCTGATGGGCAGCTGCTCTCCATTTTTGAGCACCGCCATCCCGTCGCTGATTTTCATAATGTGGATGATATTGACAATACAGCCACGGTCAATAAAGATGAACTCCGGCGTGTTCAGTTCGTCGAATACCTGCTGCAGGCTCTTTCTGACTTTCGCAGTCCCGGCGCTTGATACAATCATGGCGTTTTTCCCATCCCGCTGGACATAGAATATATCCTTGAACGGGATCTTCTCCATGCGGCTGGCGGTCTGGATGGTGTACTCCTGTCCGGCTTCCAGCTCGATCAGTCTTGCGGCGTCCAGCACCGCGGCAGGCAGCTTTGCTTCCAGGTTGTTCTTTGGAACATAGCGGAAGATGGATAATTCAAAAGCGTCAATGGCATATTCCGTGTGCGAGGTCACAAAAATGATCCTGACATTGGGTAAAAATCCCTTGATCTGCTGCGGGAGTTCCATACCGCTGATCCCAGGCATTTCGATATCCAGCAGGATCAGATCGTAGAAAAAGGCGTCGTCGGTTATGTCATAAAGCAGATTGCGGCTCTGGGTATAGGTCGTGATCTCACAGCCGATCCCCGCCGCTTGCAGGCACTCCCTGACCATCCGCTCATGTAGGGCAACAGACTTTTCTTCGTCGTCACATATCGCAATCTTGACCAAAATCCATCCCCCTCCCTATTCTGGAATTATGTCAGTGCTCAGCGGTTCCTGGAGGCACCGATCCTATCCCTTATTATATGTTTTATTGGTTGGGAAGACAAGAGCATCCTCAAAAGGCGGCCGGCTTGACGAAGCCGGCCGCCTGCTTTCATATGGGAAGCGCCCTCCCATCTGGCGCCGTCCCAATGGCCTTTTTGAACAGCAGCCAGGTGCTGAGAAAATAGCAGATCAGCAGCAGTATCAGGATCCCCGCCGTCACAGCGATCTGTGCCATCAGGGTGCCGAACCCGATGTAGGCGGCGATCTCCGCGGACACGGTCTGCAGGAAATAGGCGATCACCACCATTGAGACGAGGATCGCTACGGCGATGGGAAGCCCAAACCACACTCCAAGCTGCCGGAGCACCAGCCTTCCGATGCGTCCCTCTTCCACGCCCAGTTTCCGCAGGACGGAGAAGCGATAGCGGTACTGGCCCGCGTCCAGGAGCTGCTGCAGGGACAGTACCGTGAGGCAAATGACCATCAGCACTACGGCCCCGTAGAGCATGGCGGCCTGCAGGACGAAGTTCCCGGCCTTCGTGCTGTTCACCTGCAGGGTGCTCAGCCGGATGGAGTAGGATACGCCGGTGTCAGCCAGCTCCGGGTACTGGCCGGTAAAAGCCTGCTCCAGTTCCCGGGCGTTGTCATAGGAGATGGCCTCCTCTGTTGTGATGTAGCGGTTGCGCATCACCGGGAGCAGTTGCTCACAGACACTGTCCGGGAAGATGTAGAGGACATCCGTGTAGGAGTTGTAGGCCGTCTCCCCGATGGAGTCCTCATAGAAGGGCTGCGCCGAGAGGGTCAGCGTGCCGGCATCGGTCCGCACCTGCGGATGCTCCCGCAGGAAGCTGTCCCGCTCCTCCTCCGTGGCGATGGCCTTCCACTGGGTCGCAAATTCGCCGTCCGCCAGGGCGATGGGCGCATAGCCCAGCATCTCCCGGATGGCGTTATAGTCGCTCAAGGCAATGGCCACCACAGGAAACTCGTATTTCACCCGGTTGTGGAAGTCCGCCCGCTCCGGCAGGTACAGGCTGAAGGCGCAGTCGCCGGCCACGGGGATATGGTGCCCGGCAAGGTACGCCGTGACCTCGTCATAGTTGTCGTCGGGCAGGTCCGCCTCCTCATACACGTCGTTATACCGGGAGAAGATCTGCACATCGTACATGGAGCGCTCGTCCAGGTATCCGGAGGCCCACCCCACCAGGACCGGCGCGGCGATGAACAGAAAGATGGCCAATACCAGGGTCACACAGGTCAGCGACATCGTCTTTCTGGTGGTGCTCAGCTTGGAGATGATCTGCCCAAAGAAGAACAGGTTTTCTCCCTTGTAGCGGTGCTCCGGCGCCCCCCCCTTCCACGCCACGAGAAAGCTGCTGGCGAGATAGAGCAGAGCGCAGATTAAGAAGATCAGATCCACCAGGACAAAGAGCAGGTACTGATTGACGCCCCCACCTCCCAGGGCCAGAAGATAACGGCTGTTCAGCGCCGGCACGCTGGCCGCCGCAATGGTATTCAGAAGGGCGCAGAGCAGAAGTCCGGAGAGGAGCGCCGGGAACCCGCCCTTCCTCCGCCGGAGCGCCCAGAGGACGGGCCACAGCAGGCTCATGGTCGGGAACAGGATGTTCCCCCAAAACATGAGCTGCACGGGCAGCGCAAAGCGGCTGTCCCAGTAGAACAGGACCTTCTGCACCCCGGTCACGCACATCCAGACCGAGAACACTTCAAAGAAAATCGCAAGCACCCAGATCCAGCGGCTCCTGCGAAACTCCGGCCCATTCTCCCGGTCCGCCGTGAGCATGTCGATGATTTTCATTTTCCGGATGGCCCGGGTGTTGGAGAGGCCCACCACCAGGAAACTGAGAATGAAGAATCCCGCCGTCAGCAGCACGGTGTCCGGAAACAGCGTCCAGGTGATCTCATACTGCTTCCCATAGGAGGTGAGCAGCAGCGCCGTGATAAACTGGGAGCAGAACACCCCCAGAAAGATCCCGGCGGCGATGGACACCAGCCCCATGAGGAAGGTTTCCGCGAAGAAGAGTCGGCCGATGGTCCGCTGCTCCATCCCCATGACGGACTGGAGGGCAAACTCCCGCTGTTTCCGGCGGAGCATATAGTGGTTGACGAAGCGGATCAGAAACAGCAGGATCAGAGTGACGGCGCAGATGGCCAGCTTCATGCCGTCACTGAGCATGGTGAAGTCATACTCCGTTCCAATATCCGGCTCGTAGTAGCTGCTGGAGATAGAGAGGAAGGAGTAGAACAGGGTGACGCAGATGGTCATGGTCAGGAGGTAGACCAGGTAGTCCTGGATCGACCGCCGGGCGTTTCGGAGGACGAGCTTAGCATACATGGCTCTCCCCTCCTCCCAGCAGGGTCAGGACATGCAGGATCTTCTCAAAGAAGGCGCTCCGACTGTCGCTGCCCCTATTCAATTCCGTAAAAATCTTCCCGTCCTGCAGGAACAGGATCCGACTGGCGTAACTGGCGGTGAAGGCATCGTGGGTCACCATGAGGATGGTGGCACCCAGCTGCTCGTTGATGCTCTGGATGGTGGATAGGAGCATCTGCGCCGAGTGGCTGTCCAGCGCGCCGGTGGGCTCGTCAGCCAACAGCAGCTTGGGGTGATTGATGATGGCCCGGGCGCAGGCACACCGCTGCTTCTGGCCGCCGGACACCTGGTAGGGGTACTTATCCAGGATGTCCCGGATATTCAGCTTCCCGGCCATCTCCCGGATGCGGGGCTCCACCTCACCGGCGGGCGCCCCGTTGATGGCGAGGGCCAGCGCGATATTCTCGGAGATGGTCAGGGTATCCAGCAGATTGAAGTCCTGGAAGACGAAGCCCAGGTTTTCCCGGCGGAACCGGGCCAGGGATTTGGGCCGCAGCTCCGTCACGTCCGTCCCCTCCAGATAGATGTGGCCGGCGCTGACAGTATCAATGGTGGAGATACAGTTGAGCAGGGTGGTCTTGCCAGATCCAGAGGCCCCCATAATCCCTAAAAACTCACCCTCCGCAACGGAAAAACTGATGTCCTGGATGGCTTTTGTGAGATTCCCTTCATTGCCGTAGTATTTCTGAATGTGCTCCAGCTTCAAGATAGGCTCCATGTGTCCTGCCTCCCAATGTTCGTTTCTTGCCCCTATTGTACCTGCCGCGCGGCCGCTTTTGTATCAACTTTTCTTTCACAGTTCTTACAAAAATGTAAGAAGTGCAGAACCGGTCAGCTCTGCACCCCTGTGATAAAGTCGTTGATATGGAAGGCGAGGGTGATGGTGGTCCCGCTGCCGCCAGCTGAGGATGCGGACAGCCCGATCCCCAGCTTGTCGCACAGACGCTTGCAGAGATACAGGCCGATGCCGGTGGAGCTGTGGATGGTCCGCCCGTTCTGGCCGGTAAAGCCCTTCTCGAAGATCCGCGGCAGATCGCTCTCCGGGATGCCGAGCCCGTTGTCCGCAACAGACAGGAGCACCTGGTCCCCCGACCGCTCCGTGAAGATGTGCAGGACGGGCTGCTCCGGGGAGCGGTACTTGACTGCGTTGCTGATGATCTGATTGAGGATAAAGCGCACCCATTTATCGTCGGCATAGACGACTATCTCCAGGTCATCCACCGTGATGGCCATATCGCACTGCCGCAGCAGATACTTATTGTCGGCGATGGCCCCATGCACCACATCCGCCAGGCTCATCTCCCGGATGGAGTAGTCCTTCTCTGTGTGCTCGCTGCGGGCGTAGTAGAGGGCCTGCTCCGCACAGCGGTTGATGTTCTCCAGCTCCGCCAGCACCTCCCGGGAAAAGGGGGAGTGGTTGTTCTCACACAGCAGCTTCAGCGCGGTGATGGGCGTCTTGACCTCGTGGACCCACTGCTCGATGTAGGTCCGATATTCGCCCCGCTCCCGCTCCACCTCGCCGATCCGCTCCAGCATGGACTTCCCGGCCAGCTTCAGGAGCTGATAGTACTGCATTTTGATGAAGTTTACACTTTGGAAATTGCATTTTTGCAATCATTCTGTATAATGGAAGTATGCGGAGGAGGTGCGTGTTTATGGCTTTACCCGGAACACCCGGACAGCGAATTTCCGATTTATGCAACGGGAATCACATCACACAAAAGGAACTTGCGGAGAAGATAGGCGTTTCCGCTTCCCAGTTGAGCCGCATTGTCAGCGGTGAAACGAGAACGGTCAGCAGTGATATTCTCATGGGAGTGGCAAAGGAATTTAAGGTATCGACGGACTACATACTGGGCTTGTCCACCGTGAGCGTCCGCAAAAGCTATGATATTTCTGAATTGGGCTTATCCGAGGGAGCCGTGAGGGGGCTTGTGACGGGCACAGTCGATGTGCAAATCCTCAATCGCTTACTGGAACACAGGAACTTTCCAAAGCTGATAGATTTGATACGGATTTATTTTCAAGACACGGCGGCAAAGGGGATAACAGCACGAAACCAGCTTATCGAGATGGCAACGGCTTCCCTGTCCGACCTGATGAAAGAACACCCGGAACACCGGGCAGAAGCAAGACAGGATTTACAAGTTTTGAACGCCCAGAAGATGGGGGAGCATGAAGCGGAGATTGAGAAAATCAAGAGCGTGTTCCTTGCTATCCTGCGGGATATTAAGAAAGACATAGACAACGGAGAACAGCCGGGGGAAGCTGTGACCGCCGCCATGTTCCAGACCATGCGGGACGCATTGGCGAAGCAGAAGCAAACACCACTTTCCATTGACGATGTAACGGCGATGGTTGCCGGACAGATCGGACAGCTTGCACCGATGGACGAGGAAACCTCCGACTTGTTTCAGAAGTTGGCGAAGAAGCTGATAGAGCAAATGGAGAAGAAGTAATAGACTATTCAACAATCAGAAAAGGTGTTACAAGTGAATTAGTTTTCACTAATCATTTGATAAATAGAAAGGAAGTCGTATTATGAGTATTCGATATAGTATAGCTAAAAGTGCATTACGGGTATTAGGATTCAAAAAAATGTTTCAGTTGCCATTGAACAGACTCATAATAAAAGCAGAACATCTTAATAAAAATCGAAATTTTCAAATACCGAAAAATCGCAAGTATATTTATAACGATATTCCTATAATGAATGGGAAGTATCATTGTCTGTCTATTCAGAAACACCAACAACGGACAGAAAAAGCAATATTATTTTTCTTTGGTGGCGGAATGATTATTGGTCCAGATGGGGGTGACGTAAAATGCGCCGGGGAATATGGGGCGGACTGTAATATGGATGTATGGTTTCCTTATTATCCTCTTTGTACTCGAAATAGTATTTTAGAAACTTATAAGATGGTGTTTGATACTTACCGAAAAATGGTTGCGGTTTATGGCGCAGAGAATATTACGCTACTCGGTTTTTCGTCTGGAGCAGCTTTAGCTATTGGTGTTTGCCTATACAACAACACTTTAGATCACCCCTTGCCTATGCCGCATAGAATTGTGGCGTGTTCACCGGGGTGCTGTCCTGATAGCAATGTGCAACTGAATAAAATGAAAGAATTAAATGCAAAGGATATTATGGTAGATGTTGCTTTTATGGAAAATGTAAGAACACTTATGCAACATGGCGAAAGTGTTCCAGATTATATGCTATCAGGTACACTCGGTAATTTTAAAGGCTTACCAGATATTCATTTTTGGTATGGTAGCGACGAAGTGCTATATGCTTGTGCTGAAAATTTCGTAAAAGCTTGTAAAGCGGAAAATGTAACCTATACATTAAATGTGGGAAAGGGAATGTGTCACTGCTACCCGATGGTATCTTTTTTTCCAGAAGGGAAATCAGCGCATAAAGAAATATGCCAGAAAATTTGTGAAAATAAAAATATTAAATTGTAAGTATTATAGGAGCATTAGCAAATGATTTTAGCAATCGAAACTATAATTTTATGTATTATCTTTTTTCTGCTTTGTTTTGGTGGAACAGGCACTGATGATAAAAATTTGAAAAACTATTCATCTTATCCAGATAAGGTGCAAAATCAAATAAAGGAAATTATAGAGTATCAGGGACGCTTTAAAGAAAGCAATAAAATAATAGTATTTATATCGAATTTTCTACTATTCCTGCCTTTATTTTTCATATTAGGATTGTTTATTAGAGAAAATAACTTTTATCATAATTTCATTTGCCTAAATATAATTGGACAAAGCCTGAATATATTTGATTTGCTAATCATTGACCTTTTATGGTGGAGGAATACGAAACGTATTCGCTTTACAAAAATACCTGAAAAAGAATTGTATCAAAATCCGCAGAAACATATACAGTCGTTTATTCGAGGATTTATCTTGTATCTGATAATCGCCATAATAGACGGATATATATTGACGCTATTTTAAGGATAAAGATAGCAAAGCCAGCCGAGCCAGTCAACGGTCAAGATAAACGGCGCATTTCATGCGCCGCCGTTGACAGTCACGCCCGTCTTTGCTAAAGGGTAATCAATGCGGGAAAGCCCTAAAATGGCTTCCCGCCCATTTCAATTTTTAGAAAAGAAACGCTCCAAAATCAGAAAGAGAGCGGCCAAGCACTTTGAGAGATTGGCCGCCTTGTCCACCCATTCAGCGGGGCGGCGGACGGCGGTCAAGACCGGGTGCAAACCCGTTCATTTCAGTCTTGACGGTTGCCCGCTGTCCTGCTATTTTTCCGGGAGTGTGGCCACAACTTCGGGACACTTTGGGTCTGTTGACAAAGTCAAAATTGGGGGAGAAATATGGTAAAATAAGAGGAAATGAGATAGGAACGGTGATGGGAATGCAGCTGGCCGTACACATGGTAACGATAGAGGAATTGGTGCCGAGGGAGCACTATTTGCGTCGGCTGGAGGGTGTGCTGGACCTGTCCTTTGTATATGAGGAAACGTCCCATCTGTATAGCCGGCGGTACGGCCGTCCTCCCATTGACCCGGTGGTGCTGGTGAAATATCTGCTGGTGGGCTTTCTGTACGGGATACCGTCAGAGCGGCAGATCGAGCAGCGCGTCCAGACGGATGTGGCCCTGCGGTGGTATCTGGGACTGGACCTGTTTGACCGGGTGCCGGACCACAGCACGATCAGCCAGCTGCGGCGGAGGAAGCCGGCCTTCCGCAAAGTATTTCGCCGGTTGTTTGAGGAGGTCGTGGGGCAGTGCATCGCCAATGGGCTGGCCAGCGGGCGGCTGGTGGGGACAGACTCCACCCATGTGAAGGCCAACGCCTCCCGGGCCTCGGAGGAGCAGGTGGAGCTGACAGAGGAGCCCGGGGTGTACTGGGAGCGGCTGGATGCCTATGAGGAGGAGGGGCTGGCGGAGCTGGAGCGCAAGACGGGGAGGCGGCGCAAGTCCCGGACAAAGCAGGTCAAGAAAGACCGGCGGCAGACGAAGAAGCGGGTAAGCCGGACAGACCCAGAGGCGGGTCACATGAAGCGCCCCGGGAAGCCCAGGGGACAGTATTACCTCTCTCACCAGACGGTGGACACCGACCACGGTGTCATCCTGGATGTGAGGGTGACGCCCGGCGACGTCTATGACTCCGTGCCCTACCTGGAGCAGTTGGAGCATGTTCACCGGGCTGTCCTCCCTATCCAGGCCGCGGCGGCGGATGCCGCCTATGACTTCCCTCTGGCCCACCGGGTATTGGATGATCTGGGCATCCGGTTTTTCGTCCGGCCTCAGACGGCCCATGACCGTACCAGCGTAGAACTGAAGCGGGAGGCGTTCCGATATGAGGAAAGCCTGGACGCATACGTCTGTCCCAACGACAAACTGCTGAAGCTGAATACCCTCCACCGCAGCGCCAGCGGGCTGTACCGGCTGTATCTGGCAGACAAGCGGGACTGCCAAAGCTGTCCATTCCGCTCACAGTGCCTGAGGCCAGAGGACAGGCGGGGCGCCCGGAAGCTGGAGCACAGCTATTTCATGCCCCAGCGCCGAAAAAACCTGGAGCGGCGTACCCAGCCGGAGTACCGGGAGGCGCTGAGGCTGCGGCAGATCTGGTGCGAGGGCTCTTTTGCCATCCAGAAACGCTGCCACAACTTAACACGGCTTTTGCGGCGGGGACGAGAGGCAGCGGAGGACCACTGCCTCCTTTCCGCCGCGGCCTTGAACCTCAAAAGATTGATACGAAACGCAGATTGACGCCATGGGGCGTCTTTTTTCTTCCCCCTCATCCTGTCAACCCATGATCATAAGTCACTTTGTCAACAGACTCACTTTGTCCACAAGTCAGAGCGTAGGACGAAGAACGGGGGTGTTCATATACGCCCTGTCTGCTGTCGAAAACAGACCTGCGCTTGCGGCTCCACGCCACACAAGCACAGCCCTGTTTTCCTGCCGCTTCAAATGCCCTTGCCCTCCCCAGCGGCAACGGCATTTTCACGGCAACGCCGACAGAGCGTATAACACACTACACTTTGCTTCGCAAAGTCGTGTGCCAAATGGGGGCGTTGCCCCCTTTGGAAACCCCCACAAAAAAAGGCGGTACGCTACCCCTCCACGGGGCGCATACCGCCTTTTCTTGTTATCCAGCCCTCTGGCTGTATCGGTTGAGCAAAAGTCAGCGTGGGATTGGTGTGGTATCTTTATCTAAGTGATACCCCTTGCTCCCATTTTGAAACTGTTTGCCGCACAATGTTCAGCTTGACGGCAAGCTCCTGCTGGGAAAGGCCCTTTGCTTTTCTGATCGCTTTTATATTTTCGTTGAGCATAAAGGACAGCCTCTTTTCTTTCCGTCGCTGCCGTTATTGTAGCCGAAATTGCCCGTTGCCGCAAGCAACGGGTCTTAACATCCCCAGAAAGCGGCAATAAAGCCTGCCGGCTGCCCCTCATGGAACAGCCGGCAGGCTTCAGTTGATCGGCAAAATCAGCTCCGCCCTGGCGCCGAGGCCGGTATTGGCAAGGCGCAGGGCCCCGCCGTGGCGCTTCGCGGTCTGGGCGGCGAAATAGAGGCCCATCCCCATGTGGCCCTCCTGGGGCCGGCTGGCGTCGCTGGTGTAGAAGGCCTGGCTCCCCCGGGCCAGGGCCTCCGCGGAAAAGCCGGGGCCGGTGTCCTCCACGGCGATGGTCAGCGCCTCGCCGTCCGCGGCCACGGACAGGGTGACGGCGCCGCCGGCGGGCGTGTAGCGTGCCGCGTTGTCCAGCAGATTGCTCACCGCCCGGTCCAGGTCCCCCCGGTAGACCGCCAGCTCCAGCCGGGGCACCTCCGGGCAGCGGAACGCCGCCGGCTTTGCCCCGCAGAGGCTCTGGCCCACCTCCCGCCAGCCCTCGGCCAGCGCCGGGAGGGAAACCCTCTCCTTCTCCCGGCTGAGGGCGGCCTCGGAGCCGGTCATGGCCCGCAGCTGGGCCACATAGTCCTGGAGGCGGAGGGCGCTGCGGAAAATGGCGTCCACACTCTCCCGCTGGCCCTCGGTCAAGGCGTCCTCCCCCAGCAGCTCCGCGTTGCCGCTGATGACGCTGAGGGGGGTCTTGAGGTCGTGGGTCAGGGCCGCCAGCTCCAGCCGGCGCTGCTGCTCCATGCCCCACTGGCTCTCCAGGGACTCCGCCAGGTTCCGCCGCAGGTCGTCCATGGCCTTTAGCGTCGCCCCGAACTCCCGCACCCTCGCCCGCCCGGTGATGGGCACGTCCAGCCGCCTCTGGGCGATGGCCTCCGTGGCGCCGGTGAGCAGGGCGGCGTCCCGCCGCAGAAGGCCGGCGAAGTGATGGGTGGAGATGGCCCCCGCCGTCAGCCAGGCAAGCAGCAGAACGATGGTGGCGCAGGTCTGGAACTCCGGCAGGCGGCGCTGAAGCACCTCGGCGCCGTAGGGCATGGAGTAGTCATATTGGATTACGCAGGTGGTCCCGTCCGGCAGCTGGGTCAGCCGGTGGTACTGGGAGTAGAACATTCCCTGGGGGTCCCGCTCCCCGGCCAGGGCGGCCTCGGCGTAGTCCAGGTGCTTCTCATCCATGTTCCCCGGGTCCCGCACCTGCCCGCCCCCGTCAAAGATGGCCCAGCGGTAAAAGTAGGGGATCTCCTCCGTGTCCAGTTCCCCGGAGGAGAGGGCCTGGGCCACCGCCTCCACCCCGCTGGCGGCGGTGTTGGCCGGATACACGATGCCATACCGCATCATGGTGGTCATGCCAAACCACCAGAGGACCGCCAGCAGGATGACCACGATGCCGGTGGTGATCAGATACCGCCAGAACAGCGCGGTGAGGCCGGCGGGCCGTCTTATCCATTTTTCCACTTGTAGCCCACCCCCCAGACGGTTTCAATAGGGCTCTCCCCTGCCGAGCGCAGCTTGGCCCGGATGTTCTTGATGTGCTCCGTCACGGCCGAGGCGTCCGCCTCGCCGTCGTAGCCGAAGGCCGCCTCATAGAGCTGCTCCTTGGAGAAGGTCTGGCCCGGGTGCATGGCCAGGTACTCACAGATGGCGTACTCCCCCTTGGTCAGTTTCAAGGGCGTGTCCTTCCAGTACACCGCCCGCTCCCCCAGGTCGAAGTCCATCGCCCCCCGGCGCAGGCGGGCATGGGGCGTGCGCTGCTCCCGGCGAAGGTGGGCCGCCACCCGGGCCCGCAGCTCCGCGACGCGGAAGGGCTTGGTGAGGTAGTCGTCCCCGCCCAGCCCCAGGCCGGTGAGCACGTCGGCCTCCTCGGTCTTGGCGGTGAGGAAGAGGATGGGGCAGTCCGCCAGCCCCCGGATGCGGCGGCAGAGGGCGAACCCGTCCTCCCCCGGCATCATCACATCCAGCAATATGCAGTCCGCCCAGCGGCAAGCGGATTCGTCCACCTCCCGGCCGCTCAGGCGGGTGGACACCTGGTGCCCGTCCCGCTCCAGGGCGGTCCTCAGCAGGGCGCAGAGATCCTTGTCATCATCCACCACCAGGATATGGGCCATCATGTCACCTCAGTTCAGCAGAAGGTACAGCCCCCAGGAGAGGGCGTAGAGAATGTAGATGTGGGCGGGATAGAAGGCATAGAACAGCAGCTTATGCCCGCCGCCCCGCCGGCCATTATACCACAGCATCAAGGGCGCCGCCAAGATGCCGTAGATCTCATAGTACTGGGTGAAGAGCTGCCACCAGACGAAGTCCGGGGCCATAGCGGAGGCTATGGCGGCCATATAGACTACGCCATAGAGGATGTAGTAGACGGAGAAGGCCGCCACCTGCACACCCCGGCGCTTTCTAAACAGGTAGAGCACCAGCCCCATCACCAGCACCGGCCAGCCGCTGTCCCCGGTGGTGCCCCATGTGGGCAGGACCGAGTAGGCGGCAAAGCCCAGCGGCGTGGCCAGAGCGGGAAAGGCCACAGACAGCTGGCTTGCCAGGATGGGCCAGGCCAGGGGGAGGATCACCGCCGCCAGCCCGGGCAGGACCTTTTTCTGTCCCAGCCAGTCGATGCCCTGCCAGATCACCATGAGCACCGCGAAGGTGGTCATCATGCCGTTCCCCGGGTAGAACCCGTCGGGCCGCACCAGGATGCCGCCGAAGGCCATGAAGAACAGCAGGGCGGACATGGCGGCGGAGAGGATGTAGACCTTGGCGAAGTACTTCTTCCGGCTGTGGGTGTGGGTGAAGCCCTCCACCAGGCAGAAGAGGAACAGGGGCGCCCCCAGCCGCCCCACCATGCTGAACCACTCCTGGATCATGCCGGTGAAGCCGAAGAAGTAGTGGATGTGGTCCATCACCATGGTGACCAGGGCGATCCACTTGAGCCCCGTCTCGGTGATGCCGCCGGTCTTAGTCAATGCGCGTGTCGTTTCCATAGCAGAAGTCTCCTTATCAGATTCTGCCGCTATGGTAACAGGCAATTCTAAGGAAAGTATCAAGATGGATTGGAAAATATCCAGTCGGACTCTGAAGTTACTCCCTGCTGCCGCCTCCCCCCTGCATAGTCATCACCCCGGCGGCTAAGCGAGTTCTCTCCGGCGGTCCCTCTTTTTGATAAGTTCAGATTTTTGAATATAAAATCTATTGAAAAGTCATACTATATGCAGTATAATCCTATTGAAAAATCTGTTCATCAGGAGGTGCCGTATGCTTTACCGAAAAATAGCCTCTCTGATCGAGGCACATCTGCAATCGGACTCGAACAAGATCCTGCTCATTGACGGCGCCCGTCAGGTGGGCAAGACCTACATTGTCCGCTATGTGGGACAGAAGCTGTTTGAGAACTACATCGAGATCAACCTGGTGGAGGACGCGCTGGGCGCCGGGCTGTTTGCCAACGTCCGGACGGTGGAGGACTTCTACCTTCAGGTGAGTATGCTCGCCGGCGACAGGATGAAGGAAAAGGAAAATACGCTGATTTTCCTGGATGAGATCCAGGCCTATCCTCACCTGCTCACCATGCTCAAGTTTCTGGCTCAGGACGGCCGGTTCACCTATATCGCAAGCGGCTCGCTGCTGGGCGTCACGCTGGCGCAGACCCCCTCCATTCCCATGGGCAGCATCCGAAAGGTCCAGATGTTCCCCCTGGATTTTGAGGAGTTCCTGTATGCGAATGGGCTGAATGAATTTGCCATCACCGCTATGCGCCGGAGGTTTGAGGCATTGGAGGCGCTGGACGAGGCGACGCACAACAAGGTAATGGATCTGTTCCGCAAGTATCTGCTGGTCGGCGGGCTGCCCGATGCGGTCAATACCTATCTGGCGGAGAAGAACATACAGACTGTGCGGGAGATCCAGCGGGAGATCCATGACTACTATGCCGCCGACGCCTCCAGATACGGCGAAGAGCGGAAGCTGATGATCCGGCGCATCTACGACCTCATCCCCTCCAATATGGAGAACAAGAAAAAGCGCGTGGTAGCCAAGAGCATTGAGGATAAGAAGGGAAAGACCTTCCGCGATTACAGCGACGAGTTTGAGTATCTGATCAGCGCCGGGATCGCCCTGCCCGTTCAGGCCATCTCCAATCCGGTTTTCCCGCTGATCGAGTCCGCCGGGAAAAACCTGCTCAAGCTCTATCTCAACGATGTGGGGCTCCTGACGTGCCTTCTTTACGGGAACAATATCCGTGCCGTCCTGGATGATGAAAAGAGCATCAATCTGGGATCCGTCTATGAGACTGTCGTCGCCAGCGAACTGGCCGCCCATGGCTATAAGCTGTACTACTATGACAACCGCAGCAAGGGCGAGGTCGATTACCTGATCGACGATTACAGCAGCCTTTCCGCCGTCCCCCTTGAGGTCAAGTCCGGCAAGGACTATACCGTACACAGCGCGCTCAACACCTTTGTCCAAAATGAGGACTACCATATCAAGAAGGCATTCGTACTGTCCAATGAGCGCAAGGTATCCAGCAAGGGGAAGATCACCTATCTCCCGATCTACTATGTCATGTTCTTCTCCGCGGCCTCCGGCTGAGGCATTTTTCTTGACTCTGCCGTGAGTTTCTTCCTACGGTGGCCCATAAAAACGAAAAAGGCGGGGGAGCTGCGCCATCCGGCACAGCTCCCCCGCTCTTTTCTTCGGTGGAGATCTCCTATATTACGTCCGTAGCCGGAAGGTCCGGGGCGCGAACTTATAGACCAGGATGCTGGCCACGATGGAGTACGCCACACAGAAGGCGATGCACATCGCGCCGAACATCAGGATGGGCATACGGACGTTGATCATGGCGTAGCACACCACATAGGTGAGGACCATCACGATGCGGTAGGTCCCGCTCTTCATCTCCGTGCCGGCCGTGTAGGGCTGCAGCAGGTAGTAGACGGTCAGGTAGTGGATGGAGAAGAAGGCGCTCATGGCGAGGATGGTGACCACCAGCACCACATAATTGAGGGGGTTGTCCGTCCCGCCGGAGACATAGAGGATCAGCGCCAGGCCGCACCCGATCACCAGCGCCGGCACGGCGTTGACCTTAATGATCTCCCGCAGCCGGATGCGAAACAGCCTGAGCACGAACCCCGGGCGCTTGTAGAAGGAGTAGGTCAGAAGGCTGTGGTCGCAGTTCATGAACAGGGCCTGGGTAAAGCCGGTGCCCCGGTTGATGAGATACATGATGAAGGCAAAGTACGGCAGCCACGTCATGACCATCTTATTGATGTCCGCCTTGGTTCCGGGCTGGATCACCATGAGCAGCACCGCGCCGCAGCAGAGAAACAGGCAGACATAGGCGATGCGCAGGGCGGATTTCCACAAAATCTTCCGGTGCCGTTTGACGAACAGGTCGTTGAGGAACTCAAAGCCCTTCTTTCGGCTGGTGATGGACGTGTCGGCGGAGATGTTCTTCTCATTGGCCGTCTTGACCGCCGCTCTGGCCTTGTCCATCTGGCCCGGGATCTGGGCCAGCAGCTCCTGGTTCATCTCCCGGTAGTAGCGGAAGCTCACCACCCGCCGAAGGCTCAGGAGCCCCAGGGGGATCCAGACCAGGAACAGCGCCGCGGAGGCCCAGAGGGGCAGGACGAAGCCCACGGCGGGCGGCACATAGGCCAGGGCCAACAGGAGCGCCGTCAGCAGCCAGGCTATCTTCTGGAGGTTATTCTCATTGCGGACATAGCCGTGCATCTCATAGTCCCGCAGGGAGTCGGCGGCCACCGCCACCTTCGCGCCGGCGATGCAGACAGGGATCAGCAGGCACAGCCACAGCGGCACGCCCCGGTCCAGGCCAAAGAGGATGGTGAAAGGCAGGAACCCAACCACGACCTTCCCCAGCGCGTAGCCGTAGTTAGACAGGGTGTAGGACCGGGCGTTCATCCGCAGAAGGATCATGGCGTAGTACTTGTCCCGGGTGGGGTTGAAGAGGTTGGTGTTCATATACGAGCCGATCAGCGTCAGGAACAGCAGGATGTGCAGGAACCCGAGGCCCGCCGGCGTCCGCTCGTAGAGGAGCCCCACGCCGCAGACCATGGTGAGGAAGTAGAGGAACTTCCCCAGGAAGATGGACACGATCTCCCACAGCACCGAGAGGACGTTGGCGAAGATCTTCAGCCCCCGCACTTGATAAAGCCGGTCGGGCAGCACCCGTTTCAAAAGGGGGATCTGCTTGAGGGAGTGCAGGATGCCGTTGACCCGGTATGTATTTTTCAGGGCGAATGAGATGCGCAGTGTTTTAAGCATAGCTCTCCTCTTTCAGCGCCGCGATGATCTTCTCCTTGAAGGCGTGGTCGTCCAGGTTGGACTTCTCCACCACCTCCAGCTCCCCGTGGCTGAGCAGCACGATCTCGTCGCACAGATCCAGGGCCAGGTCCAGGATGTGGGTGGAGAAAATGGTGATCCGCCCGTCCTTCAGGGACCGGAGCAGGTTCTTCATCTCCTCGGCCACCACCACGTCCAGGCTGGTCAGCGGTTCGTCCAGGAGCAGGATGTTGGGCTGGGCGATGATGTTGACCAGCATCTGCATCTTGTTCTTCATGCCATGGGAGTAGTCCTTCAGGAGCTTGTCCCGGTCCTCCGGGGCGATGCTCATTTCCTCAAAATACTCGTCCAGGGGCCTGGGGTCCCGGATGGAGTCAGAATTGATGTCCACAAAGAACTTGAGGAACTCCCGGCCGGTGAGGAACTCCGGCACCGTGGGCGTGGAGAGGACATACCCAATGTCCTCCGCCGCCACCTCCCGGCGCACGCCGTTTTCTTCTATGTAAAAGCTGCCGCTGTCGGCCTTGATGTCCCGGTTCAGGCAGTTGAAGAGCGTCGTCTTACCGGCGCCGTTTCGGCCTAACAGGCCGTAGATCCTCCCCTCCTCAAAGGTAAAGTCGATGTCTTTCAGCACCTCTTTCTGCTCAAAGCGCTTGGACAGGTGCTCAATGATAAATTTCATGGGTTACTCCTTGCAGTCGATTTTCTCCCAGCGGCCTCTCACTGGATGCGAAAGCCGTTGGAGGTCTTCTGGAACACATACGCCAGCATGGCGTCGTGGTCGGGGAACGCCACCGGCTCAAACCCCTCCTCCGGATGGAAGGACACCACTTGGTCCGTCCAGTTGATCCAGAGCAGCTGGGGCGCCTGGGCGCCCGCGTCATCATCCATACTCGTCCCTCTCCTTATCCTCTCTCGGTCCCAATTCCGCTTTCCGATTTTACTCTACATGGGCACACTGCTGACCAGGCCCTCGATCTCCTGCCGCAGTCCGGCCCGCTCCCGCTCTGCCTGGTCCGTCATCTGCCCCAGGCGGTCCAGAACGGCGCAGATCTGCGCCCGGGTGTCCTCCACCTGGGCCTGGGCCTGATTGATCCGGTCCAGCACCGCCCAGTCGGCGAAGATACCGTCGAACACATAGTCGGCAAAGCGGAGGAAGCCGTCGATATTGACCTGGAAATCGGCGCTGATGGTCACGTCGGCCAGCTCTGTCCGGAAGGCGCGCAGCTGCGACTGCAGGTACTCCACCGCCGCCTGTGCCTCATCCAGCTTGCTGTGCTTGGCCAGGTCGGCGATGAGCCCACCGCCGATCAGGTCCCAGGTGCCCCAGCCCTCCGCGCTGCTCAGGCTCTCCAGGATCTCATCGGCCGTCGCCAGGGCGCTCTGCCCGGCGGCGGACGCCTCCCCCAGCTCACGCTCCTGGCTCTCTAAGTAGGCCTCGCGCTCCTCCATGCGGAGGATCTGTTCCGCGGCCGCGCCGCCGGCGGCCTTGACCGCCTGGGTCTTTTCCCGGAGCAGCGCGGCGTACCGCTCCTCGCAGCCGTCCAGGGTGCCCAGTTCCGCCTGGCACCGGGCCAGATCCTCCTCCGCACCGGCCAGCTCCCGGGCCGCCGCGTCATACCGCACCCGGGCGGCGTAGGCCTCCTGCCGCTCCCGCGTCAGCTTTTCGTCCATCTTCCCTACCACGTTGTAGAAGAAGGCGGCCAGGCTCCGGCCCTCCAGCCGGTCCACATCCGCCTGCTCCTCCCGCATGGCCTCTTTCAGCTCCTCCGCCCTGGCGGCGTAGGTATCCCGCTGGCGCCGCAGCTCCGCGGCCGAGGCCTCCAGTTTCTTCTTGCGGGCGCACTGGGCGAGCAGCTCCTTCAGCTGCTGGTCATAGCCGTTCATCTCGTTTCGCTCCTTTCCCTTCCCAAGGCATCAATTCTCTCTGCAAAAGAGGGCTTCACCCAGCTGTGAAGCCCTCAGCCGCCGCCGGATCGGGATGGGAGCCCAACCCTTCAGGCGGATCTCTTTAAGGTCACCTGGACGCCCAGTGTCTGGGCGTAAGCGGGATTTTTTCGGAGGTTCTCCATCAGGCGGATCGCCAGGAGTCTCGTTTTTGGATCCATCGCCGTCACCTCGCTGCGCAAACTTCACAGGAGCATCTGCTCTCTCTGCTTACCCGTATTCTACCATCCCGCACCAGCGGCTTCCAGCATCGGTTTGGCAAATTAGGCCCCTCTATTTCCACTGCCGCGGCAAAATACCCGGTTCAATCCCGCTCCGCACGCCGGCGCTCATATTCCTCATACCGTTCAGCATCAATGGCGCCGGTGGCCAGCATCCGCTCCGACCACAGCTGCAGCGTCTCGACCGCGATGGAGATGCGCTCCAGCTCCTCCCGGATGCGGATGAAGTCCTCCAGCTCGTCGTCGCTGATGACGCCGTCGGCGGTGATCTCAATCAGCCGGTCCTTGCGCCGGTTCATGGAGTTGAGGGAGGCCAGCATTTCCAGGACGATCTGGGAGAGGTCCTTGATCTTCACCTCCGGCACATACTCCTGCCCGATGGGGCACTGATTGGCGCAGTAGTAGTTGCAAAGGCCCGGCTGCTTGTACTTCTCCGCCATGGTCAGCACCTCGTCCGGGTGGGGCAGGGACCGCTCGTTCTCGATCTTCTCGATGCGCTCGGGCGGAATGGACTCCAGCAGCTCGCCGGCGGCCTCCCGGGTCAGGTGCATGGCCTCCCGGGTGGTCTGATAGATGTTCTTATTCTCTCTCGTGGATGCTCTCCCCATGGCCGAAACCTCACAAACACAAAATCTAAGTGCCATTATAGGTGGTTCCGGCCGGAAAAGCAATTCCCATTTCTCACCGTCCCTTTTCAAGATAAGTAGTGATGGCCCAAACTCCGTCGGTTTCACCAAACAGCAAGCATCCCCTTTGGGCAGGCAGGACTATCATTCAGAACTGGATGGTGGTCCTATTGCTATATACTACAGTGATAACAATATGGTATGATTAAAGAGAAAATTTTTTTCAAAAAAATGTGTGAGATTCGAGTTCAAAAGTTGTGTATATAGGTGAAAAGGCAAATAAGGAAGCGAGGTGAAAACCGATGGATGATGCACAGATCGTCCAATTATACTGGGATAGAGACGAGCAGGCCATTCGTGCCACAGCTGACAAGTACGGGAACTACTGCACTTCGATCGCTATGAACATACTGGGCAATCAGGAGGATGCTGAAGAATGTGTCAACGACACCTACTTAAACGCATGGAACGCCATGCCGCCTCACAGGCCAAGCATTCTGTCCACATTCCTTGGAAAAATTACAAGAAACCTGTCGTTTAACAGGTATAAACACAATACCTCCGACAAACGGGGCGGTGGAGAAATGCCTGCGGTTCTGAAGGAACTTTCTGACTTGGTATCTGGCAGGGATGATGTGGAACAGGCATTTGACCAAAAGGAACTCACGAAAGCCATTGATACATTTTTGGATCGTCTATCACCAAAGAAAAGAAGCATTTTTATCAGCCGATATTGGTACACCGACAGCATTTCAGAAATTGCCGTCCGGCACAATATGAATGATGGAGCTGTATCAATGACTCTTAACCGCATCCGCCTAAAACTACACAACTACCTTTTAGAAAGGGGCTTTGAACTATGACGAATGAAAAACTGTATGAAGTCCTCGGTGACATCAATGAGAATCATATCAACGAGGCAAGGGCATATTACAAAGCAAAGAAGCCCGGCTGGGTAAAGTGGGGAGCTATTGCGGCTTGTTTGTGCTTGATGGTACCATTAACCGCATTTGCTATTGATACAATTCAATATAATGCGGCAGTCGATTATCTGAATTCCCTCGGTATTCCTGTTGAAGATTTGGGCGACTACTCCCACAAAGAAATAAAAGAAGCAGTAAAAACCATCGATGCTGGAGAAAGTAGTCCATTAACCGAAGAAATCCTTAACCTATTGCCAGGTAACGAAGAGCAGATTGACGTGCCGACACAAGTAACATCTGAACAGATAAGAGAATTAGAGCCAGCTATGACAAGAGAAGAAGTCCTTTCCCTTTTGGGCAATACACAAGATATTGGTTCTGGCATCTATATTTATGTTTATGAAGTAGACGGAGAATATTTGTTGCACATTCCATTTGCAAGTGATGGTGCTCAGTTAGGTGTTACAGGCGAAGATTTATTAAAGGCATTGACCCCTATTTCTGGGGATATAGGTTCTAATGGAACCATTGAATTTAATGGACAGTCATTTAGCAAATCTGACTTGACCGAAGAAACTCTTGAATGGCTTGAATGGTATAATTCCTTGTCGCCAGAAGAACAACTTGCTGTTAGTTCAATCCCTGCCGACCTATATACCGATGACGGTGCAGGAACACTTGATTCAAACGCAGAAGAATAACTTTGTTTCCCCACAAGGGCAGCCGAGAAAATCGACTGTCCTTTTTCTATGCCGACAGACAGAGAGAAATTTTAATAAGCTGTCGGGATTTCCGTCAATTTGACGGGAATTTTCAATTTTCTTTGAAATCACTACTTTCCTTAAAAAGGGAGTTCTCACCTGCCCATCACTCTGAAGCGCCGAGGGCCTTGCGGGCCCTGGACACCCACGCCGTTACATGATTTGCCGGCACGCCGAACATCTCCCCGATCTCCCGGTTGGTGTACCCGTCCATCAGCATCCGGATGGCCTGGAACCCCTTGGCTGTCACGCCGGCGGCCCCGGCCTCCGCCCGCTCCAGGCGCACCAGGAGCGCCGAGCAGGCTTCCCGCTGCTCCGGGGTATCATCGTCCAGCACCGTGCAGGGCAGCTCGGCAGGATCGGTGGCGACCTCCCGCCCCCGGCGGGTGGCGCGCTCCAGTTCGGTATAGATTTCATTGCGGATGAGCCGGTAGGCGTAGGTGGAAAAGGCCACTGTGTGCCCCGGTTTATCCGTCTGGGCCGCCTTGCAAAGCCCCAGGCAGCCGATCTGGAACAGGTCGTCGTAGTCGAACATGCTCCCGGCGCCCAGGGTATGGACGCAGTCCTGGATCACCTTGCCCACCAGTCCCATGTTCTCTTCTACCTTCATCCGCTGCTCCTTCGTAAGCGGCGACAGCATATCATGCACCTCCTGCTACCTCTTTCAATTTGTTTTGCTGCTCCAGCCGCTCCTGGAGCAGTTTCCGGCTCTCGTCAATGACCACCTGGCAGTAGTACTCGCCCAAATGCCCGATATGGGCGTGGGCCATGGGCGCCTGTACGGTCATGGCCAGCCACTGGTAGGCGTCCCGCTTGCTCATGAGTCCGGACTGATACAGTTTGTTGAACTCCTGATGCGCGGCATAGCGCAGCTGCCGCAGCTTCGGCCCGGCCAGGCTCCCCATGGGCTCCAAGGTACCCGGGTGCGCCATCACATAGGAATCGCATACCGGGTACCGGGAGCAGACATAGGCCATCGCACCCGGCCGGTGCGTCCTGCAAAGGCCCTCCGCGCTTCGAAGCACCGCGGGGCTGCCGCAGTGGCAGCGCAGGCGTCCGGCGCCGGGCAGCACCCCTGTCCGGCTGCGTCTTGATCTCTTGCTCACCTTGTATCCCACCTTTCCGAAAGAGATCTTCCATAGTTCCTACTCGCACCGGCTTTGTCACAGCCGGCTGAAAAACAAAAAAGGCCGGAAGCCCGCTGAAAAAAGACAATGCAGAGCCAGGCGCTGGAGTATTGGTGTCGCATCCAGCCATTGACTCTGCACTGTATTTCAGCGGCCTTCCGGCCACATATTTTATCAACAAGACCTGCGCTTTGTGGGGCCGCGGGACAGCGGCTCCGTCACGATTCCCCGCCTGCACCGGCAGGTCTGACGCCAAGGCGCCCCGGCGTATCGAGAGCCTGCGCGCAGTATCTTGCTACAATGAAATTATAACAGGATGCCGGCAAATAGTCAATGAAAAAACGCAGTTTTGGCGCGATTTCCGCCACTTTTTTGCCCATCTCAGTTTGGGAGATTTTATCTCAGTCTGAGGCGGTTTTTGCCGGTCAATACTGTTCCTCATCCTCCTCCGCCCACTCGTCGTAGTCGGCCTGCTGGCGGCGCCGCTTGGCCAAGTAGAGGGCCACGAGGCCGCCGATCCCGCAGGCGAGGCCGATGAAAAACACCACCATAGGAGCGATGGGGACGCCGGCAGGCTCTCCGGCGGGGACCTGCTCCTGCGGCTGCTGTACCTGTCCGGAAGGCTGCTGGGCTGAGCTGTCCGGCTGCTGCTGGGTATCGGGGACCTGCTCTGCGGGCGGGTCAGGGATGGGGACGGTGGAGTTGATGCAGCTGAGGGTGTAGGTGGTGCTGCCGCCCAGATCCATGGTCAGCACACCCGTCTCGTCCACTACGATGGGGGCCGGGAAGACGCCGGCGTCGGTGTGCAGCTCAAACTCCACGCCAGCCCAGCGCGTGCCCAGCTGAAGGACCAGCTGGTCGGGCTGCTGGGTGATCTTCGGCTCGGTGCCGTCCGTATCCGCGAAGGCCGTGGTGCAAAGGCACATGGCCAGGCACAGGGCGGTCAGGAGGGTCACCCGGAGCCGTCTCTGGATCGTCATGGTCCGCTCCCCTCCCCTCAGCGCGTGGTGGACATGTGGGTGATGACGCCCCAGATCCGGTTGTTCTCGTGGTTGATGCCCAGGATCCGCACCGTCGCTCTGGCGCCTCGGGGCGGCCGGCCGCGCTTGGGATAGGTACACAGGCAGTCGATGCCGCCGTCCAGGGACACGAACACACCGTTGAGATCGACCATGCTGACGGTGCCCACATAGCGGTTGCCCACCACATACTTCTTCAGCGCCTTCTCATAGGGGTTCTCCATTGCCTGCTTCACCGAGGCGGTCACCCTTGGACGGCCGCGGTCGCTGCGGTCCACCTCCAGCACCCGCACCAGCACGCGCTGGCCGGGCTGATAGTGCTGCGCGGCGTCCACCCAGCGCTGGTAGGACAGTTCCCGGAGGGGGATATAGCACTCCGCGCCGAACAGGTCCACAAAGATGCCCGCCCGGATGACGGAGATGACCCGTGCCTCGGCGCGGATGCCCTCATAGATCTGGTAGTTGCCGTCCCGGTCGGTACGGAAGTAGTACTCCCTGCGCTTGAGCGCCATGGCCTCCAGCCGGCTGGCCGCCACCACGTTGTGTTCCTGGTCGATGCCCTTGACGATGTAATCCACCTCCGCGCCCAGCCGCTTGTTGAGCAGGTAGTGGAGCACGTCGCCCTTGGGCTGGCCGCGGTAGTCCTCCGGCTCCTCGATGGCCTCCAGCACCGGGATGATGACCTTGAAGTCGCCGTGGTAGATGACTGCATAGGACATCTCCGGGTTATCCGCCAGCCGCTCCACGCCCTGGATCGCACCGGTGAGGATCTTCTTGCTCTTGAGGGACTCCACCAGGTCCAGCAGGTCGTTGCGCAGCCGGTCCGTATCCGTCTCCACCGTCCGCTCAGCGTCGATGGATACCACCCGCTGACGGCGCCTGCCCGGCATGCGGAGTTTCTGGGGCTGACCGGATTCGGATTGCTCCTCCTCCGCGGGCACATCCTCTCCCCCGTCCTGCGCCTCCTGCACCTCTGCCGCCTTCTTCCGGGAGGTGCGCCGGCGCCGGGGCGGGGCAGGCGGCTCGGCGTCCCCTTCAGCCGCAGCGTCCCCTTCAGACTGAGGCGAGGCTTTGTCGTCCGGTTCTGTTTCCGGCTCAGTCTGGGAACCGAGATCGGCCGTGGGATCAAATGCCTGGCCATCGCCGGGTTCTTCAGCCGGTTCCAGGTCAGTCTGGGAACCGGCATTCGAGTCGGCGGATTCCATGTCAGTCTGGGATGAAAAGGTTTCTTGGCCAGACTCAGACTGGCTATCCGGGTCCCATTCCGGGTCAGTCTGGGGCGCAGCTGCCTGGCCATCGGGATCGTCGCCCGATTCCAGGTCGGTCTGGGGCGCGTCGGGATCCAAGCTCTTGGCAGCCGCCAGCTCCAGGTCCGTCACACCGGCATTGGCCACCTCGCCGGGGGGCGTATCCTGCTCAGTCTGGGGGACGGGATCAGACTCAGTCCCGGTGGTTTCCTGCTCCGCATCGGGAGCCTGTTCCTCAATCTCTTTCTTGGTTCTTGCCATGGTATGGGTTCCTCCTTTGGTTGATGATGTGGGTTATGGGGGCGGACAATTAAAAATCCGCCGGCGGCCGGGAGCTCTCGTAGAGCGTCTTGGGCCGTTTGGCGGGCTTTGCGGGGAGTTCCGAGGGCTGACCGCCGGATGACGGCGTCTTGGGGACGGGCGCCTTCGGCTTTGCCTGTGGCGGTTTCGCTTTAACGGGCGGCTTTGCGGCGGCGGCAGGCGCCGGTCCGGGCGGTTTGTCCATATCGGGTTCAGCAGGCATGGACTGAGCCGGTGGCTCCGGCGGCTGAGCCGGCGCCGGGTCGGTTTGGTAGCGCTGGATACTGGTGCGCTCGCACTCTTTGGCATAGGGATGCTCGGTGAAGTCGAACTTCTTGGCCCGGAGCACCTTCTGGCCGCGCAGGATGATCAGCAGCTCATCGTTGGGGAGCCGGAGCACCTCGTCCGGGGTCAGCACCCGCCGCCGGCCGATCCCCTCCGTGTAGCGGTACTGGGGGATGACCTGCGCCAGGGCGAGGCTCTGCCGTGTGGTCATGGTGGAGTTGACCTCCACCGTCATGTCCCCGCTGCGGGCGCTGAAGTACTCCGCGGTCACGTCATCCGTGGCGCCCAGCATGATCTGGGTGTCGGCGTTGCCCAGCAGCTCCGCCCACAGGTTATTGGGGTAGCGGTTTTGCAGCTGGGGAAGGCTTTGCGAACACATGATGACCTGGAGCGCTCTCGACCTGATGGTGGACAGCCGTCTGCCGAAATCCTTGATGGTGCCGATGTTGTTCATCTCGTCCAGGATGATGTTGACCGGCACCTTGCAGCGCTGTTCCGGAGTGCTGTCGGCGTAGCGCACGAGCTTGATGAACAGGAAGGCGAAGAACAGGGCCGACAGGAACTCCAGGGAGGCGTTCTGATCATCCAGGATAATGTAATAAGCGCACTTGCTCCAGCCCGGCTCAGACAGGTCGATGTCGGAGCTGCGGGTGATCCGCCGCACGGCCTCGCTCTGGAGCACCTGGAGTCTGGTGCCAAGGCCCAGGACGATGCCTGCGCGTACGGTATCGCTGGCCTGGCTGAACAGGCTGTACGGCCCCTTGGCCGGATGGCCGATGGGCAGCCGGTCAAAGAGCATGGTGAGTTCCTTCTCCGTGTGCTGGGTGAGCATCTGATAGACGGCGGCCAGGTTCCGCTCCTCCGGCGTGCGGGTGCTGTCCAGGTCCACATATAGGATCAGGCTCTTGAGCAGATTGCTCTCGCCGTTGTCCCAGAAGTGGTCGCCTTTCTCATCGCCCTTCGTGTTGGAGATGATCACGTCGGTGAGGATCTGGGCCATGAGTGTGTCGCCGCCCAGGTCGAACATGCAGTTCCAGGAGTCGCTGAACTCCGGCTGCAGGAGGTTATAGACCCGCACCTTATAGCCGTGCTTCTTGAACAGCTCCGCCGTGTCGGCGAACATCTCCGACTTTGGATCTGCGACCACCACCGACTCGCCGCGCCGGATGCTCTGGAACAGGGCAGGACGGATGACGCCCCTGGACTTCATGGTGCCGCTGGCGCCGAAGACAGCGATGTGCTTATTGAGCCGGGTGTCCTCCGGCAGACAGATGACGGAGCCGCGCTCCGTCTTGCCCAGGATGATCCCCTTTGCACGCTCCGGACCGGCCACCTCCAGCACGGAGCGCATCTCCTTCTCGCTCATCCAGCCGGATGTGCCGTAGGTGCCCCGCTTGCTGCGGGTAAAATTGCGGGGGTCGTAGTCGTTGCTCCCAAATCGGTTTTGGAGCCGGACGAATGCGAACAGGCCGCCTGCCAGCACCGCCGTGAAGAGGGTGCATTTCAGGCCGCTCCCCGTCATGGCGCTGCGCCAGCACGCAAGGGGCGAGAAATAGATGGCGCCCATGGTGGCCTTGCCGGTCATGCCGCCATCGGCCAGCCACTTCTGGTAGCCAATGGTGAGCTGGCTGATGAGGCCGCCCAAATAGAGCAGCGCCGCCACACCCAGGATCACGGCGAGGACGATCCCCGCTGCGCGCACAGACTTACTTTTCATCGCATCAACTCCCTTCGTCTGCCCCCTCCCCTGCTCCGAGTCCGAGGGCATCTTCCAAATCCGGCAAGCCGATCTCCCGCAGCTGCGCCCGGCCGCCTATGTACCTGTCCACAAACTGACTCTGCCAGGGGTAGCACAGGATCTCATACGGCGCGTCGCTGTGCTCCAGCGCCTGCCGCACCCGCACCAGTCGGGCAATGTCGCCGTCCAGGTGGGAGAGGATCAGGGTGTTCCCATCCTGTGCGTCATACTCCATCACGCCGGGCATCTTCACACGCATCCGCTCCGGGAATACCGCGGCAAGCACCTGCTCATGCCAGTCTGGGAGCGTCAGGAGGCGCAGGAGGCGGGTGCCCTGCTCGGTCATGGGGATGAAATGCACATGGGGATAGATCCGGTCAAAGCGCAGCTCCATGCGCCGGCTCTTGTCGGACTCCAGCAGGGTCTGCAGCGCCAGGTCCATATGTTCCCCCAGCAGGATGGCATGGTCTGCCCGGGCGGGGCCCGCATTCATGCGGGCCAGCTCCTCCAGATGCCGGGCGGTCTTGAACTCGCCCATCCCGCTCCACTTCATCACGGCGTCCCTTGTGTTGTAGACGGCGTAACAGTACCCCGGGCTGAAGATGGCGCCGGTGAGGCGGGTGAAGATGGTCTTGTTCATCTCGGTATTGTCCAGCTGCTTGACCGATTTTGCCGGGTAAAAGCAGGCATATGCCGGCACGACCTGCCGGATTGCCTGTTTCTGCAGGGGCGGCAGCAGGAAGGGGCGTGTTTCTACTCCGGCCCCCATACAGATTGCCACCGATTCCGCGACCCGATGATTTCGCTCCACATGGCTTGCACTCCCGGAGAAGCGGTGACCGCCGGTGGCGGCAAGATACCAGCTGAGGGCTGCCGGGTGCAGGGCCTGCAGGAGCGGCAGGGCGCTCCTATACAGCCGGATCGTCCGCCTGTTCCCCCTCCCGCTGGTGGTGAGCATTTTGCAAGCGCCGAGGTCTGCCCCGGCGGGGGTGCGGAAGTGCTGCACCACCTCCAGCCTTCTGACCAACTCCTCCAGCGTCCGAATACTCCCCAGCAGATGCAGGGAGCGATGTGGGTATTCCCCGCAGATGGCCAGCAGGAGCAGCAGGCGCCAGACGTGGCTGCCGGGCCGGAGCGTGATCATTCGGACTGCCCGGGGTCATCGGGATTTAAGGCATGGCTGTTGCTCTCTTTGCCGCAAATCGGCTCCCGGTCGCGCTTGGGAACCCCTGTCTTTTCGGGGATCTTGCGCCGTTTCGGATTTACGTGTGCCTGCGGCCTGGAAACGGGCCTCAAATCCCGTATCTTTTCAGGCCCATATTTCGCTCGTAACATACAGGGTATCCTCCTTCAGATCGTCCGCCTGCTCCGCCGCCAGCCACTCGGGAAACCGGCTGGCGGGCACCACATACGCCTCTGTGCAGTCCACCTCCCCGGCCGCGCTGCAGTAGTAATGGGCGCATCGCCGGGGGGCGTCATCCGGCAGCAGGTAGAGTGTGATGATGTCGGTCACCATGTTGACCTCAATGTTGTCATGGTCGCGGTAGGCCCGCTCCGGCCTGCCGCGCTGATACACATGCCGGTAAGCCAGCACGCAGCTGCGGTAGCGCGCCGGCGGCTTGCCGTCGAAGTAGCGTCGCAGGGCGGGATAGAGATACTGCTGGATATAGATAGGCGATCCCGTTCCCTTCTTTGGAAGGAGCGCGGGGATCTTCAGCAGAAACCATCCCCGCCTGGCGTAGCCCATCTCAATAGGCACGGTGTCCAGCAGCATCTGCTCCGTCAATTCCGCTGCCTTCGGGTGCCCGGTATAGGCCGGAAGCACCCGTGCGAGCAGTGCCAGCTTCTCCACCTCCGCGGAGAAGGCAAAGGCAGAACCGAACGCGCCCGCCATATCCTCCCGTTCCAGCAGGCGCCGAGTGCGGGCAAGCTCTACAGCGGCACGCTCCATCCGGCGCTCGGCCCCGGCCAAAGCCCGCCCAAAGTCAGACTGCGCCATCCCGGCCTCCCTCGCTCTCTGTGTAAAAGCACACATCGGGCACCTCCTGACCGTTGTAGTCCACCGTGGCAAACAGGCACGGGACACTCGGCAGCACCAGCTCCTGCGCCATCCGGATATGAGGCAGGACAAAAATGTACCGCAAATCCTCCTGCGGCTGGAGCAGGCGGGCCAGATGCTGCTCCCCGTCGTAGAGGACAACGATCTCATAGCCGATGTCCTCTTTGAGGAAGAAGATCTGGGACGGATAAGTGGCCGGATAGTGGGCCATGGGCTCCACCTTGTCGATGAACTGCAAAAGCACCCACACCGCGAGGATCATGCGCGGGTCCGGCTGACACATGGGGTCAACTCCCAGATAGTACCCGCCGGAAATGTCATAGAGCAACACGTCACGCTTCAGCCCCCGGATGATCTTCTCCGCCGTCTGGGGCGGCTTGTCCTTCAGCATGCGGACTACCTGCGTCTTGGTCAGCGCGCCATACTCCGTCAGCCAATGGATAATGTACTGTTCCTCCTGCAGCAGCATGGGCCAATCACCCCCTTCCCCTTGTGTGCATAATCTCCAGGAATGCGTAATCTGCTCCTTATGCGTATTTCCTCATGGCGCAGCGCCAGAGCCTGTGGGAGGTGGTCCAGCAGAAGTCCGACGAGTTTGGCGTCCAGTTTCACGCCGGCGAGGCTGGAGAGGTAATCGCAGGTACGCCGAATGCTCCACGGCCGCTTATAGGGGCGGGGCGAAAGCAGGGCGTCAAAGACATCGGCGACCGCGACCAGCTTCGCATGGGGATGGATCTCATTCCCGCGCAGGCCCAGATAGCCGCTGCCGTCCAGACGCTCATGGTGCTGGAGCGCCACGGCGGATGCGGTGCGCATGGCGCCGTGGGTATGGATCAGGATATGGGCGCCGATGGCAGTGTGCATGCGCATGATCGCATGCTCCTCTTCAGTCAGCGGCCCGGTCTTGCCGAGGATGGCGGGCGGGATGGCCGTCTTGCCGATGTCGTGGACAAGGGCGGACTGGATAACTGTCCTCACCTCGGAGTCCGGTAAGCCGGCCAGCTTGGCCAGCAGTTCGGATAGTGCCGCCGTGCGGCGGCAGTGGGCCTGTTCTTCTCGGCTAAGGGGTTTGATGTACGTCATCTCTCTGTTCCTCCAGGATATAATGATTTTTGGCCCTCATCTGTTGCGATGTAAATGCTGATCCGTCCCATATCATTCCCAGCGCATCCAGCCGGTCAATTTGTTCCTGAGTAATGTGTGAGCCTTTTATTGTCCCTTTGCGAGCACACCTCATTCGCTGTATAAAATATCCCAGCTTACAGCCGGTATCCGGATCAATATAATTAGTTGGGACTAAAATGTGTCCATATTTCTGGCGAAATCTAACTAATTCACCGTAGTATTCATCAAAGGATTTGGGTGATGGACTGATTTGCCATTCCATACCAAGTGCATCCAACTGTGCGATTTGCTCCTCGGTAAGATGAAGGGATTGGTCTTTTCCCTTTTTGTAAGCGCGGGCACGTGAAATGAAAGCCCCTAATTTACAACCGCTCTCTGGATCGACATAGTGCTGTGGCACCGTGATGTGTCCTTCTTTTCTGTAAAAACGGAGTAGTGGTTCATAGTACCAGTCAAAGTTTTTGAATATTCGTTTCGGTTGCTCCCATTCCATTCCAATTTCATCCAACATTTTAATTTGCGCCGTGGTAAGGCTGCCGCGTTCTGCGCCTTTTCGTATCCGACGGAGCCGGTAGATATAGGCGCCAATTTTGTGTCCTGTCGGACTTACATAACTTTTGGGAATAAGGAGGTGACCTTCATGCTCGTAGTAATCCTTCAGATCCGGGTAAATATCGTCAAAGGTATTTCGGTGGATAAACCTGGTTTTCTGATAGTTCTCCCAACCCGGTAAAGCGTTCAATACCTCTTCCCTATCTGCCGATAGTCTGCCCTGCCTAAGTGCTTGCACCTGGTACAGAAGCCATCTTCCAAGTTGGAGCCCATGATATATGGTTCTCCCACTTGGATACCTTCCATATTCCTGAATATAACTCTCCAGCAACTTCAATGCAGAATTCCATCTGTTTTTCAAAGTGAACAGATGGTCAAACTTATCCAACACCAGTTGAAACTCGGCAGCATTACCGCACACAGAGAAAGGAATCTCCAGTGTTTTTCCGCCCTTACTTGTCTTATCAAAATGCGGGTTTAGAAACCTGAAGTCGGGGCCATCCAGTGCTACGGCGGCATAATTGTTGACAAGGTCAAAAATAATGGGTGTGGTATCGGCTCCAGGCGTGGATGCCAAACATCGTCCGATCTGCTGTAGGTACACCGTTGGACTTTCTGTTGGACGGAGCATGACGATCCCATCAACGTCCTTGATGTGTAGCCCTTCGTTGAGCATATCAACGCAGAACAGCAGTCGGAATGCGTCCGTCTCGGTATCATTGAGAAAGGCTGCCAGTTCCTGATCCGCACTTTTGTTATCTGAGCGGCAGGAATAGCAGCGGGTATTGCCAACAGGAGCGAGCCATTGGATCATGGCAGATTGCGCATCTGTCAAACTATCCAGGTTCCTGCAGAACACAATCATTTTGGCATGGTTGCTTGGGAGATAAGTGCGCAGGATCTCCTCTACACCCGCTGCCGAGGTCATATTACGGCGCAGTTCCCGCAGGATGCTTTTACCTTTTTCGCGGTCCTGTGTGGAGATAGAGTATGTGTCAAGTTCCCTTTCCTTGGCGCGGATTTTTTCCCCTATCAGAATATCGCCGAGTATATAATGCGGCACAGGAAGAATCCCGTCTTCCATGGCCTGCTGGATGGAATAATAATTGGCGACACAGTGACCAAATAGTTCCTCCGCCATATCCCGGACACCTCGTTTGTCCAAATAGCGGATGGGGGTAGCAGTAAATCCAATTAGTTTTGCGGAATCATACTGTCGTACCAGCGTCTGCACAACTGTCCCCCATTCATCCGCTCCGCAGCGGTGGAATTCGTCCAGAATGATGTAGTCAGGCGCTAATGCGCGTTTCTCTTCACTGGATAGAAAACAGAGCCGCTGATAGGTCATCAAAATCGTGTCTTTCAGAATCGTTGTATTACCAACATGCCGTCGTAGTTGTCGGAAAATATAGTTTGACGGTGCGAGATAAAGAAATCGTGCATGAGGATTTTCCTCAATCAAAGCAAGAGCGACAAAACTCTTTCCTGTCCCAGTTGGCTGAATCACAGCAGTCCTGGGGGAGTATTGTAAGGCCATCTTCAGATTCTCAAATGCCACCTGGTTATGTGGATAAAGTTGAATTGCCGGCATGGCTTTCCCCCTCTCCTGAATCTTCACACTGGATATTCTCTTGTTCCGCGACACTGGCCACCGCCTTCAGCTCGTTGAGCATGGCCTCCAGCTCGGCGCGGTCAGTGGTGATCATCTGCTGCTCCTCCCTGGACGCCTTGATGATGACCGGCACTTTGTTGCTGTTGCTGGAGATCAGGGCCTCGCCGCGCTCGAACTGGGTGATGCTGCGGATTTCGGTGCGGGTGAGCTTCAGGACATCCTTGACGTATTCCGCCTCGTCTGGCTCCAGGTTCAGAATGATCTTCGTCTTTGAGTTATTGAGGATGGACCTCCCGTAGCGGCCATCCTCCAGCCCAAAGAAATCGGACAGGTCCTGTGTCGCTGCAACAGCACCTCCGCCGTACCCTCGGATAATTTTGAAAACCTCCAGGCAAAACTCCGCCGCCTGCCTGTTTGCCGAGCCACCAATCAGTTTCCAGATCTCGTCGATGAATACCATCTTCTTCTTTGTTCGGTCGGCCTTCACCTGGTCCCACACATAGTCCAGCGCGATCATCATGCCAACGGGGAGCATCTTGCCCTTCAGCTCGGAGATGTCCAGGACAACATAGCGGTTACTCAGATTGATGTTCGATTGGCGGTTAAAGCTCTGGGCGCTGCCGGTGACGAACCGGCTGACGATGGTGGCAAGGCGGGCAGTCAGCGGGCTCTCCTTGAGAACTTCATAGAGGTCGCCCAGAATGGGCATGGTCTTGACCTTTCCGCTGCCGGGATCCTCATAGATGGAACTGTTGTCGTGGGTGATGCCGAAGTTGGCGTAGGTTTTTACCAACGCCTCGTCCAGCAACTGCTCCTCTTCATTGGACATATCCGGAATCAGGAGGGAGAAGAAGATCATTAGCTGCTGGATCTTTTTCGCCAGCATGGAGTCGATATCGCTGTAATCCAGCTCGTCGATCAGCTCCATCTCCGGTGTGAGGGTGGGCCGGATCTCCATGACGTTGATGCAGGCGCTTGAGCCGGGTGCCAGTTTGATATAAGTGCCGCCGATTTTATGGCAGGCTCGCTTGAACTCATGGCCCTTGAGGGGCGCCAGGATGTAACACTGGACGCCGCGCATTCTTAATCGTAATGCCATCACTTGCATAGTAAAGGTCTTGCCGGCGCCAGAGGTGCCGCAGATGGTAAAATTGGCGTTCTTATTGACCTTGGTGTTGAAAGGGTCAACGATGCACAGGGAGTTGTTGTGCCGGTTGAGGCCCAGCAGGATACCGTTGTCGTCCGAGAGCTCAAAGCTCGTGAACATATAGGTGGATGCAGCCCCGGACGTGAGCACGTTGCGCTTGGACTTGCGCTCCAGGCTGGGGTCGAGGTAGAGAAACGGCATGGTGGAGCGAAGCGCCGCCTCCTGCTGAAACAGGCAGTCCCCCACCTGGATGTCCATGGACTTCATCAGGTCGGTCATCTGCTGCTTGCGCCACTGGAGCTCGTCGAGGGTGGGGGCGGACACTGTAATGAGCACCGTCATATAGAACAGGTCCTCATTCCGGCTGGACAGGCCCTGCTTGATGTAGTAGCCTGCCTGGATGGAGCCGGCAAGCTCCTCATAGTCCGTGGATGTGTCCTGCAGCTCCCGCAGCTTGGTGCGGTTGAGCCGGATGCGCTGGGCCACCCGGTCAATGGTCTTGCCGCGGATCTCCCGGCGCAGGTGCAGATCCACATCGACGCCTTCGCCTGCATTGATCAGGGAGGACATCCAGCCGCCCCGCACCTGCTGCGGGAATCCGCTCTTGCGGATGTAGAGGTAGGTGTAGTACATACCGTCCATGACGATATAGCCCGGATGGCTCAGATCGAGGCCTCGGGGCGCCACGAAATTGACGGCCCGGATCTTTGGCACGGGATCCACGCCTACCACCCGCTTCTTTGTCGTCATGGCATCCACCACCACGCGGTTGAGCCGGCTCTGAAAGGGGTCTTCCACGCAGGAGCGGCGGTTGAAGTACATATAGAGGATCTCCGCCACAAAGGCGTCTTCATCCTTGGGCTGCACGATACTGTTGCCGCACTGGGCGAAGTAGGTCCTGGCGTTCTGGGTCACCGTCTGAAGGGCGGCGTAGACCTCCCCGTAGTCGGTGTCTGACTGCCGGCGCACCGCCTCATACTGAAAGATCAGGAAAAACCGGCGGGTCAGGGCCTCCCGGCTCCCCTCCTCCTGGATGAAACGGATGGTGCCCTCGCCCAGTTCCCGGCAGGCGGGAACATCTTCCTTTTCAATGTCCGCCTCCAGGCCGGCCACATAGCGGTCTGAGTCGGCCTTGCGGGTGACGGATTTGAACTGCAGGCGCATGGGCGAAATCTTGAGCCAGCTGGCAAAGGTGGAGATGATGCCCCACTGCTCCTCATTGGAGCGGAGCAGGAAATTGATGGGCTCGATCTCCAGGATCTTCAGGTAGCGGCCGTCCGTGGTTTCAACGATGCCGTTTCGCAGGTCTTTGATCGGGATGTAGTCCTGGACGAACTCCAGGCGCTCGGCCTGCCTTCCCCGGCCAGGCGGAGCCTTTCGCCCCCGGGTGTTTCCTGTGCGTGTCTGATGTGCCATAGTGATAACCTATCCTCCTGTAATGGAGCTGGCGACGCCGCATCCAGAACAGAACGATGTGTGTGGCAAATTGGAGCAGGGAATCGCCGCCGATCCCCATGAGCGCGAATACTCCCATCGGCAGCAGCGTCATGGTCATCACCACGACCTTTGCTGTGACCGGCAGGTGCATCCACATCAGTTCTGGGTAGCCCACAAGCAGAAGCAAAAACACAGCCTCTATCGTGTTGCGGGTCTCCAGCATACCGCCCAACAGCTTCCCGGAATCGGTGTAGTTGGGCGGGATCGTATAGACATTGCTGAACTCTCGGTCATCCACTTGCGCCGGCCTCCTCCACATCAAGCGCCGCCGGGACAAGGTCGCCCTCAAGGTCAACGTCGTTCCTGCGGCGGTACTGGGTCACATAATCGGGTGAGTTGAGGACCACCCCTGTTCCGCTGGCGCAGTGGACCCAGAGCTTATTTCCGTCGACGTCCTCGCCCGCATAGAGCAGGACATGATTGACCGGGACGGTGCCGGGCACCGCCATAAAGCCCAGGTCGCCGGGCAGCAGTTCCTCCTCGGTGATGGCGTGGGTGGCATCCCACTGGTTCCATGTCCCGTCGTAGAGGGTGACGCCAAGCGCCGTCTGATAGACCCATTCCGTGAACCCCGAGCAGTCCAGCCCGTAGGGGCGGATCGTTCCTGTGCTGCTGGAGCCGGCGGAAGTCACCAGCTTTGGCGTGTTCCACTCGCTGTTCCAGCCGGGGGCGCTTTTCCCACCCCAGAAATAAGGAACACGGCCCACCAGGGACAGGGCGCAGCGCATCAGCTCCTTCCGTTTGCCGCTGCAGTCCAGGCTGGCCAGGAACAGGTTCAGTTCCGCATCACTGATCGGCGGCACGCTCCCGTCGCTGGCGGTTCCGTACATGGTCATCTTCAGGGCATTGGACATATTGAGGATGGCCTCGCCATAGGTGATGCTGAATTGGTCATAGGTGGCGTCCACATCCACTCCGAAGGCATCCAGGATCACGGACTGGTCGAAGGGATGGATGGTGCAGACGACATATTCCACCGTCTCCATTTCCGGCTCCTCTTCCGATTCCGAATCACTGCCCTCCCCCGCCTCATCTGTATCTTCCCCGCTCTCTGCCGGGACCTGCGCCTCCTTTACCTCATAGGTCACGCGATACATCTGATCGGCCACCGCATTGAGTTTGCTCTGCAGATCCGCCTTTGTGGTGCCGCGCTGGCCCATGGACGCGGAGTAGGCCGCCAGGGCGTAGCAGGTGTCGTAGTCCGCGGATACGAGGGCGTTGTTGACCAGCGCCTCCATGGAAAGCTCATAGTCATAGCCGCCGTCCGCGATGATTTGATCTACCCTGGCCAGGGCGGCGTCATAGCCGGCCTGGATACAGTCTGACACCACGGCGGACAGGTCATCGAAGTTTGCGGACACCTCCGTCGGCCCGTTGGGATCGACGGTGGATGGATCTGTGTGGAAAATGTTGTTGAACACGATGGAGGGCAGGGACACCACCGCGATGATAATGAAGAGAAGGAACAGGCAGATAAAAATGAGGATCTTGAACAGAGTGTGCCGGAGCGACCAGGCGGCGGACAGAACGGCGCCCCAAGGGCCGCCGACTGCGGTGCCCGCCGCAATTCCTGACACCGCTTTGCCAGCCTCTACTCCTGCCTTCACCGTCGCTGCGGCCGCATTGGCCGCGGCCTCACCCGCAGCGGAGCCTGCAGCTCCAGCGGCGCCGGCGCCGCCGGCGGCGGAGCCAAACTGCCGCGCCGCCTCGGCGGCCTGCCGCATGCCTTGCAGGTAGTTGTCCTGTCCATCGCCGAAGCGCTGTTCTTCAGACAAGGGGATCACCTCGCTTCTGGTAAAAGAGGCGGGCGGACACGCCCGAGGATGGATGCGTCTGCCCGCAGATCAGGGTTTCTTCCGATTGGGTGGCTTGCGCTCCGTCACAGGCCGCTTTTGGGGCTGCGTGTGTCGGGACGGCGTTGATTTGTAGCGCATAGTTTCCACCGTCGTCGTCTGCAGCTTGTCGCCATCATAGACCGGCCTGCCGTCCTCATAGACGGGCCGGCGCTCCACAGCGGGCGTGCCGGGGATGGCGTACCACTGGCTGCCGCCGCTGTCTTCAAACACATGGTAGTCGCCGCGTGGCGCCTGATACATGGTCCGGTCGTAGAAAGCCGTTCCGGTGCCGTCCTCGTGGCGCACCTCCAGAATACCGTCGGCGGACCGGGAGCTGTCCACAGACACCACCGGCTGGTCGAAGCCAGGCATGAACTGGCCAAAGAGCGCCGCGTTGTACTGGGCAGATGGGCTCAGACCACCACCCGAAGGCGCCGGTGTCTCCGGCTCGAACTCCGGGACTGCGGCAGCCGGCGTCATCGCGTACCAGCTCAGGCCGTCCGCACCCTGGATAACCTCATGGGGCGCATCCGGCTCCTGGAAGTAGGCGCTGTTGTACCAAAGGCTGTTCCCGCCATCCGGGTAACTGGCCTCCAGAGTCCCTTCGTCCACCTGCCGCAGCAGGGTGCCGTCCGGTGCGCTGGGGAATGCCTCGGCGACCTGGGCCGCCTCGGACACATCGCCAGTAAAGGCGGGCGTGGCATAGAAGGCGCCCATGCCCTCTCCGGAGGCAACCTGATACCACTGACTCCCGTCGGCGGCCGTGACCACCGTGTGCGGCGTGCTTGGCGCCTCATGCTGGGCAGTACTGTATAGGTCTACCTTGGCCTGCCGCCCATCCGGCGCGGTGGCGGTGGTACTGATGTGCCCGCCGGTGATCTGGGTGCCGGAATAGGTCATATTGGCCGCGGCTCCCCCCGCCAGCTGGGGCATATAGCCCGGAATGCTGCGGTCGGCGATCTCTCCGCCGATGGTGCCGGAGACGTTGGGCGGCCGCGTGGCCACAGAGGATATGGAGTTTGGCGTCAGCGTGGCACCGTTGCGGGCCGCCATGCCGCCGAAAGCCCTGCCCACGAAGCCTACGCCGCCGCCCGCGCCCATCCGGCTCCCGCCGTCCACCACGGCATCGCGGACAAAGCTGTTGGGCCGGTATCGGTTCATGAAGCCGGACAGGATCCCGCCGGCGGCGACACCGCCGGCCGTTCCGGCAGCAGCAGCACCGGCGCCGCCCCGCGCTCCCCCTCCGAATACGGAAGCGGCATTCCCGCCTCCGCCTCTGGAGAAGCCGGTCAGCACCCGGGCAGCCATCAGCATCTCCATACCCATACTGCTGCCCGTCTGGGCCACAGACAGGCCAAGTGCCGCCAGATAGCTGTCGCATTTCTGGGCGATCTTCAGCAGCGCCAGGGCACAGAAGAGCCATAGAAAGATATTGCCCTGGCCATTGGTCAGCGCGCCGCCGTTGGCAATGAACTGGCCGACCGACGAGTTGAAGGCGCGCAGGAACCACACATTGAGCACCAGGAGCAGCAGCTGGGAGCCGACCATCCGGCACCAGCTCTGGAAGACCCGCGAGGTGGCTTTAGACGCGCCCATGGCGTAGGCAAGCGGCGAGGTATAGCAGAGAACGCCCACGAGTACATATCGCTCCACAGTTTCCAGGAGCAATTTGAAGTAGTTCCAGGCCAGGGCGATCATCAGGATAATCAAAAGGATCAGGCCGACCACCGTGGATACTGAGACGAGGGTGGTCAGCCCATTGGTGAGCGCCTGCTCGATCCCCGCGAAGGTAAAATCGCCGGGATCCAGCGTGGAGTCCATAAGCGCCGTGTACGGCGCCCGCGCGATGTCCAGGGCGAGGCTGAAGATGGGTTTTGCATAGGCGATTAAAAAGCCGAAAATCGCGCCCCGCGCCAGAATGGCAAAAGGGTTCTCCGTCTCCGCCAGCGGGCCGCTGAAGGCGCGGAAGATCTGCCAGACCGCCACCAGAAAGAGCAGCGCCCAGGCCGCGTACTGGATGATGGTGTAGGCACTGACAGCGAATGGGAAGTACTCCTCCATCGCGGTCATGTCCGTGCCCAGCGCCCCAATGAACACCCCGGAGATGGCATCCATGATCTGGGTCATCACGCTGGCCACCCAGGTCGCTATGCCCTCAAAGATCCAATCTAACATGGTTTCGTTTCCTCAACATGGATGGGGGCGGCACAGAGGCCGCCCCCATCATCGGTCGGTTGTGCTTAGTAGCCTGTCCGGGGCAGGGTCGGGACCGGGCCGCCGCGGTAGATGATGGTCACCCACCGGTCAGTCGCCTGGATCCACTGATTCCGCCACATACCGCCCACATCGCATTTGTTAGCAAAGCGGTATTCGTGGGGCAGGTCGGACAGGACATCACAATAAATATACGGAGTCTCCACCTGCCGGAAGCCGCCGGGGACACGGCCGAACAGGAAGGTGACCTGGGTCACATACTCGTTGGAGGCCAGCCCAAGCGCCGCCGGGGAGGCGTCCAGGGTATAGTTCTGCAAGGTGTTCAGATTGTCGGCCAGCACCCGCTGGGTGTTGGAGAGGTTGGTCTGGAACACGACTTTGTAGTTCAGCCGGGCCGAATAGGTGCCGGTGATGATCTTATCCAGCCGCACGGCATCGGTCGGCAGCGTGTCGCGCCAGTAGAAGCTGTCCAGCGGCACGGTGGAGTTGTTCCCAATATCCTTAAAGGTATAGCGAATCTCCTGGCCGGGCACGACTTCCGTGTAACCGCTCTTGCCGATGGACACATTGGTGTAGACGCTCTCGTTGAGGAACTCAATCTGAACGATCTGGCCTTCATGCTCCAGATATACTGTCACTTCTTCCTCGCTGACGGAGTAATACTGGGGACTGGACACTTCCTTCACGATATAGCGGCCCAGAGGCAGCGGCTTAGACACCGCAAGTCCCCTGCTGTTGCTCTCGATGGTATCCACAAGGGCATTGGCTTTGTTGTAGATCTCAAACACCGCGCCTTCCAGCGGAGTCCCGGCCGGGAAGCCGTTGATGGCATTGTCGTCCGCGGACTTCTTCCAGATCTGGATCTGGGCTGTGATAGGCGTGTTCTCCCACTCGATCTCGGTGGTAGCCCCGTCCCGGATATAGACGGTCTTCAGCTCATCATCCACCAGGTAGCCTTCGTTGTCCAACTCTCGGACATAGTAGCGCCCGCTGGAGAGTCCCTCAACATAGACATAGCCCCGGTCATCGCTGACGTATTCGCCGATGGGGTTTTTACTGCTGTCATACACCAAGAAATGCGCGCCATAGATCCCTTCTCCGGTGGTAGAATCAACCTTATGGATGAGAAGACCGCTGAACGCCTCATTCTCAATGCGGATAGAGGTGGTCTTGCCGTTTTCAACCTCGAAATAATGCGGCGTATCGTCTAAGCGATACCCCTCCCCTGCCTCGATCTCAACGGCGTAGTAGGCGCCGTTCTCAAGAGCGCAGAACACACGGCCATTTTTATCCGTCGTGACGGTGTCGATCAGTTCATTGTCGATCTTTCTGATTTCAAAGGTCGTGTTCGGGATCCGCTTGCTGGTTCGGTTGGCATCAACCTTCAGGATCTCCACGCCGCCGATGGGCTGGTTGTAGAAGGTCAAAGTCTGGGTATCTTCCGGGTTGACCACTACCGTCTGGCTCTGGCTGGCCGGGTCGATAGTATACCCCTCAATGGTTTTTGTCTCCTTGACCACGATGGTGCCTGTGACGCCGGAGATCCTGATTTCACCGTTCTCATTGGTCGTGTAGAGGCCCTTGCTGGAAAGGTGCCCGTTGGCGTCGTCCACATAGCCCCCGTCCGCATAGGTCAGTTCAAACTCCACCCCGGCCAGCGGCTCATGGGTTTCGGAGTCCAGTTTCCGGATGACGAGAGTGCCCTGCTTGCTGTTGTAAAACCGGAGGATCTGCACCTCGCCGGCCTTGATTTTAATCGACTTCGGGGCGCCGTCCAGGACGTAGCCCTCCAGCGTTTTGATCTCCCGGGCGGTGACAGTGGTACCGGGCTCCAGATCGTCGATCACGATTCGGCCCGCCTCGTCAGTGATATATTCGCCGTTGGATGGACCGACCACCGCGCCGGAGCTGTCGGTCACCAGGAAGGTAACGCCCTCCAGAGGCGTAGTAGTGCCTTCGATGTACTTCTCAATGACGAGGGTCGTCGAGGGGGTATTGGTAAAGTAGAGCGTCTGTGTGTCGTTGGGATTGACCTGGACGGTCTGCGTCTGATGGGCCGGGTCGATGGTGTAGCCGGGGATGGTCTCCACCTCCGTCACCACCAGGGTACCCACCACCCCGTCGATCTGGATCTTGCCGTCCTTGTCCGTCTTGTAGAGGCCATTACTTGAAATGTAGCCGTTCTCGTCGGGGACAAATTCGCCGGTAGAAGTAGTGACCTTGAACGTTACTCCCTCCAACGGCTCCCCTGTCAAAGAATCCCGCTTGTCGATGACCAGGGACCCGGCCTTGGAATTGGTAATGACCACCGTCTGGGTGTCACCGCCCTCCCCAATGACCACATTGGTGGAGGGGGCGTCCATCACATAGCCGGACGGGCTGCGGATCTCAGAAATGACGTATGCGCCCGGGGCCAGGTTGGTGATGCGGATTTCTCCATTGCTGTCGGTCGTAAAAATACCGTTCTGGGTGAGGGTGGAATCACCGATTACCCCATCCAAGCCCACCTCGCAGCCGGCGGCGGTTGTAACTCTGAACTCCGCACCGGGGAGGGGCTGCTTTGTGGCGCTGTCCCGTTTCTGGATGATCAGCTCGCCCTTGGGCTGGTTCTTAAAGGTTAATGTGACAGTTCTGCCCTCTTTAATCTGCACCGTCTGACTCTGTGTGTCGATGATATAGCCCGGCGGCGCGGAGACCTCCGTGACGATGACGCTCTTGCCGGGGGCCAGACCCTCAATTCGGATCTCACCGTTTTCATCTGTCCTAAAAATGCCGTTGCTGTCGCCGATGAGGGTGCCGTCCGCATAGGTGACTTTGAACTCGGCATTGGGCAGGGTAACGCTGGGGTTGGTGGCGCAGACCTTGCGGACGAGCAAAATCCCGTCCGGTATATTCTGGAACCTCACGGTGATTACGGACTGCTCGCCGCTGTCGGCCAGGTAGACCGTCTCAGAGGACTGGATAATGCTGTATCCATCCGCCGGATCCACTTCTTCCAAAATATAGGTGCCCGCGGTGAGGCCGGTCCAGATGGCGGTGCCGTTTTGCCCGGTCACTTTCTGCCCGATGATGGTTCCTCCGGTGCCCGAGGTACCACCCAAAAATCTCAGTTGGAAGGTGGCCCCGGCCAGAGCCTCGCCGGTGACGCTGTCATATTTCTCCACAATGATGGCGTTGAGAGGCACATTCTCAAAGGTCACGGTCCTGCTCTCGCCGCCGTGGAGGATGACTGTCTGGCGGGTGGGCTCCTTCAACTGGAACCCAGGGGCAGGCTCAACTTCCTCGATGGTAAACTCGCCGGGGTACAGTCGCTGGCCCTGCTCGTGGAGCTTGATCTCGCCGTTGGCATCGGTGACGATCTCGCCATAGTCGATGGTGGCAGGTGCATCCGCGGCTTCGCCATTGCTGGCATAGGTCACGTGAAAACGCGCCCCCTCAACAGGAGCGCCTGTAATACTGTCCACCTTATAAATGGTGAGTTCCGGGGCCTTGTGGTCCTTGAACGTCACCTCTTTATCATCGCCGGCATTGAGCGTGATCGTCTGCTCCCGGTCTGCGTCCTTATCGGGGAGGTAGTAGGGGGCCGGGACGGACAGCTCTGTGATTTTGTATGTGCCCGGCTGAACCCGCAGGGTGACGGTGCCGTCCTGGCCGGTGGTCACGTCATGCTGATAATCACCGTCAATTGCCTCAATCCGGAACACGGTGCCGGGTATCGGGGTGGTGGAGTCCGCAGCGTCTACTTTAGCGATGGTGAGTTGGGGCTGCTTGAGGTTATCAAAAATCAGCTGACGGTTGTCGCCAGGGCCCAGCCAGATGGTTTGGGTCGGCTCTGCTGCCACTACATAGGGGTCCGGTACGGAGATCTCAGTCACCTCATAACTATCAACAGGGAGACCAGTCAGGGCGGCTGTCCCATCCGGCCCGGTGGTCACGTCTATGTGGTAGCCATGGTGGATGCCCTTGACCTCGAACACCGCGCCGGGAACCACTTCCCCGGTCTGCCCGTCCCGCTTGAGGATGGTGAGGGTCGGAAGCATCTGATCCACCGCCGTGACGGTTACGGTGCCGCCTCCGTCCACAGTGGCCTGATCCACATGGGCGATGACCGGCTGCTGCAGTTTGGCATACGGGGCCGGGACAGATACCTCGAAAAAGGCGTACATCCCCTCGGTGACATTGGGAACGATGATGCTGCCGTCCGCGTCGGTGGCCTCCGTGGCAATCACCTGGGCGTCTTTGACCACATTGAACACGGCGCCCTCGATGGGGTTGTCTGAGTCGTCCAGCTTGATCAGCTGAACTTTGACCTTGGCGTCGTTTTCAAAAATCAAATCGACATCATGCTTGCCGTCCCAGTAGAACTCCTGGCGGACCTTGTCAGGATCACTGCTCGTGGTGTACCCATTCGGCGGGGTCACCTCAGACGCGACAAAAGAACCAATAGGCATGGCATCCCAAGGCACGTCCTCCAGGTAGCCCCCTGCGCCGGTGATGTACGTGCCCACGAACTCATTGTCCACGCCCTCGATCTTGATGACCGCGCCCGCCAGACCTTTGGTGGGATCGTCGGCATCGACTTTGCGGATGCTGCCTTCGCCCGTGCGGATAGGGGTGTCAGTGAAGGTCACAGTTGCTGTCGTTTCACCAGTAGCGCTGGGCAGAACGACATACTGAGGGCCGGCATTGTCGATTTGGTAATTATCCGGCGGATCCAGTTCCGTCACAGAGTAAGTCGAGGCCTCCAGATTGGTGAGCGTCACAGTTCCATCACTTCCGGTGACGACTTCCTGGCTAAAAGTGCCGTTGGCATTCTGCACCAGGAACCGGGCGCCGGGGAGCGCAAGATTGGGATTGGTCGCATCCACCTTTTTGACGGTCATCTGGTACCGCTCCCGTGTGACGGTCAAGTCACCAATGATGATGCTCTGAACATCATAGGCCGGATGCTGGGCGGAGCCGGGGCCGGCGTAGTCGTACTCGTAGACTTTACAGTCGCCCCAGACGCCCTGGGCTCCCAGATCCAAAATATACTGCGCCCGGTCGCGCAGAGTGGTCCCGTCTACAACGTCGTCAATACTGGTGTAGTTGGTGTGCTCCAGATTGTTATAAACGTATAGCAGCTCCTCGGCGCAGGCAGCTACCGGATCGGAGAAGAGATTCTCCTGATAGCGCCACACCACCGCCTGCACCCAGGCGTTCATGGTCCAGGTATAGTCGCTGCTCCAGACCTCGTCCACCCCCAGGGCGCGGGCCTGGTCCGTGAAGATCCCGCGGCTGTGGGCATAGAAATACGCCAGCATGGTCTTCACGGTGGGGTCGGTAATTTCCCTGGGATTGTTCCATTCATGCCCCTCAAGTGACCAGCCCATGCCGCCTCCGTGATCGGCACAAAATCCCATGACGGTGTCACCGTTGTAGTCGAATTTCATCTGGTGCAGCCAACAGGTGCTAAGGGCAGCAGACTCATAATAGACACCGTTATGCGTGCAATCCTCCATAACGATGGTATTCGGGCCGGCCGCGAAAGCGGTGCTGGGCAGGAGTCCGAGCATGCAGATCAGCGCCAGCAGGATACAAACGAGGCGCTTTTGCGCAGCAGGAAATTGTTTCAGTTTTTCCATGCAGATAAACTCCTTTTCTCGAAAATTGTGTAAGAAAAAAGCCTCCCAGCTGCTGCTGGAAGGCTTTCCGCGTTTGAGGTATTATGCGTATGGATTGATGGTGCCGGACATTCCGACAAATAAATAGCAGTAGGTTACCCCCTCATACCGCACCACACCGACGCCCAGACTGTCCGCCTTTGGGTCGAGCATTGCTCGCAGATGCCCAGGGGAGTTTACCCAGTTTTTCACTGCGGTTTTGGCAACATCCTCCGCGGACACGCTGGTAAATACTGATAAATTGCAGCTGAACCCATAGGGATATCCATGAGCGAGGACAAGCTCACACTCCTCCTGGCTGTCGTGCCAGGTGTTCCGGCGCGTGGCATAGTCCTGTGCCGCGTCCATGAGCGACTGATCGGCCGGGGCTGCGGACTGGCCGTATTCCTGACGGACCTGATTGACAAGGGCAAGGATCTCTGTTCGGATCTCCAGGTTATCTGCGTAATCAGTTCCTGCTGCCGGCCGACCTTCGTCAACATCGGATACCGTGATCGTAAGACGGCCCTGTTCGCCGTCTGCCGTAACTACGAAAATACTTGCAGTACCGGTCGACTTTGCGACCGCGACCCAATTCCCGGCGATCTGCTCTACCGTAAGGATTTCCGGATTGCTGGATACCAGCTCAAGTTGCGCGTCCGACGGATAGACCAGCAGGCCGCTTCGTGTACCCGCCTTCAGGATGTTCCCCTTGTAGCTGCTGATGGAAACAGATGCTCCGGCCGCTCCAGCGGAGGTCCCCTGGAAGTTTCCGGTCAGTGCGCGGTATAGCATGACCGCAAGATCACCGCGGGATATGGTTCCCTGAGCCGTCATAGCAGGCTCACTTAGGCCAAGATCACAGGCGGTGCTGCAGGCGCTGCTGTAATCCCACACCAGGTCTGGCAGAGCCAGATACCGCAGAATCACGGTGCAGGCTGCCGCGGGCGTCACAGGATCCTCCGCGCCAAATAGGCCATCGCCATAGCCGACCATGAGGCCGTGGTAGGCGCAGTAACCGGCATATTGCCGGGCCCAGTCTGGAACGTCCTGAAATTGGCACTGGGCGGCATAGAAGTCTCGGCTTTCCTCCACCTGTCCGGAGCCGCCGTGCAGCCGGGCAAGAATCGTGGCCAGATGGGCGCGAGTCAGCGGGGCGCTGAAGTTCATATTCCCCTCCCCGTCCCCGACCATGATCCCATGACTGTTCAGGTACTGCGAAGCGGCTTTTAGTTCTTCGTTGCTGCTTTCCGCCGCATACGCCGGCAGGGCCAAAGAAAGCGCAAAGACGGCAGTAAACAGCAGGATGGGCAGTTTACGCATACTGATTCCCCCTTTTCTTGATATTTGACTTAATTACATCGAAAAGAGGTCAGTTTTGCAAAAATACTGTCAGGTGATCTCCCGGGCCTGCACGCACCAGCGCATCTCCGGCACATTTCGGACACAGGTGATCAGCGTGATCATATTCTCGCTGCTCCGGCCCAGGCGGGAGAAATCCGTCTCCTCGATCTGCCCCACATAGAACACCTCATAGGTGCGCGTGCCGAGCTTCGTGGTGTAAGTGATCTTGTCGCCGTCCTCCAGGGTGTGGATCTGTCCAAAATGGTTGGCCACACCTCTGTTATGGCCCGCAAGCCCTACATTGCCGTCCCAGCAGGAGGTGGATTTGAAATGCCCGGCGCCTTTGGCAAGGCTCTCCAGGCTTTCGTCCTCATACACCTTGACGGAAAGCCCCAGAGAGGGGATCTTCAGCCGGCCCAGGCTACCGTCCTCATAAAAGAGGCCGTCCGGGAGGGTGAACTTGTTGCTGCTCAGGCTGGTATCTGCGGCCGGAGTGCTTTCATCGTAGGACTCCGGCGGCAGGTAGATTGTTTCACCGCTGATGGTGCTGCTGCCAGTTGATGTTCCGGACTGGGGGATCAGTGTCGTGCCGGCACCGGGCAGATAGGACTCCGGACTGCCGAAGGGCGGCGCAATGACGGCGGTATTCTTGCTGCGGTCGATGTTACTGCTCTCCGTCACCCCTCCGCCAACCACGATCACCTGGTCAACGGAGGTGGGCGGAGCATACACGGGGCCGTCCGAGTCGTCAAATTCATACTCCGCCGCCAGCGCCGGGGTCGCCATCATCGCTGTGACGGCCAGCAGCAGCATCGTTGCTTTCAGCCAGTTCCTCATACATCTTTCGCTCCTTCCGTTTCATGAAAAAGTATGTTCCTCCGGTACCGGCGCCGAGAGCCGCCAGCGCGGGCAGGGCCACCATGAGCCAGTTGAGGCCGCCGCTTTGGGACTGCTCCTCCGCAACAGGCTCCATCGGCGTGCCAGTGAAAATGACGGTGTAGCGGATCACTGTGACCCCGGTGCGGTAGACCTCACCTGAGTAGTTGGCTGTGGTGGTATAGCCCGTCACATAACTGACTGTTTTGCTCCCGCCGTAGGTGCAGACAGCAGTAAAACGATCCCCGATCTCATAGTCATCGGCGTTGTAGGTGTTGTCCGTCTGCCACTGGACATCCTGGAGCGTCAGGGTCCGGCCGCCCTCAGTGATGCTTTTCGGCAGATGGTTGAGGTCCTGGTTTGCAAGATTGGGGTAGGTCCTGGTGGCTGTGACTGGCTGGGTGCTGCTGCCATACCCGGCCGCTTCGGTCTTGATGCTGTCCAGATCCAGCGTGAGGGTGCCGGTAAACCCCTCTTCCGTGGTGACCTCTTTCTCCTGGGGCAGCAGGGACAAAATCGTGTCCATGTCCTTTTTGTCGCTGTCCACCTTTTCCTCCTGGGTGATGACCTGCGTCTCACTGCCGATGATGACCTCCCGGAGCACATCGGTGCAGGTATACAGGAGGCCGTCCCGCTCAAACTGCCCCATGGGGAGCGTGGAGGGGTCGGTGTTGGGCGAGAGATCATACACCTTGCGGATCTCCTTGTTGTCCTGGTCGAGAATGATATCGACCGGGAGCATGGCGTCAGGATCCGTCACGTCCAAGCTGACCGCGCCCGCAGGCAGCGTCAGCATGGTCAAAAGCAGGAGCGATGCGGTGAGAGATAAGATTTTGTTCTTCACTGACATATCCTCCTCAGGTTTGATTTTGCTCTTTCTGGAATCAGGGAGTAGTCGACGGCGTGTACTGTCCGCCCTGGATCAGCGGCTGCAGGTAGGCGACCACAAAGCCCAGGGTATTGAGCACAATCCAGGTCACGACGATTCTCTTCAGCCAACTGGTCGCCTCTGCGACGGCCCGCTCATTGCGGGAGATCATCCGCACCAACAGCGCCACCGCAGCCGCAGTCACTGCCACGATGGTGGAGATGCCCACCAGCTCGCCATAGACATCTGCGATAATCGTGCTGAACCGTGTCCACATGGTGTCCGCAGCAGCCGCCGGCTGGGCGAACAGCACCATCATGTAACAGGATACCGCCGCCATCTGGAAAGCGTTGCGCAGCCGCTGGGACGCCTTCACCCAGCGATCCCTCCTGCTCTCGTCCTTTGCCATTTGCTTCCCTCCTTTTCGTCATATTTGCAGCAAAGAGCCGCCTCGAAGCGACTGTTCTCAATCACTTCAAGGCGGCTCCCTGCCGTTAGGTCCAGTTTTGGACGATAACAGGATAGCACATCTGCACTCCCCTTGTCATCCGCACCGACCTTGCCAATTTTCTGCCATTTTTCTGCCGCAGAGTAGGACATCACCCCTCCAGCAGCGTCAAAAGCTCCAGCCAGGCATCCAGACAGCCGGCCGGGGCCGTCCACAGCCGGATGGATAAGATGTTGACCGCCTGCTGGCGGAGCCGGTAATAGTGCCGCTCCGAGATATCCAGCCGGTACAGGATATCCGTATGGCTGGGCTTGTCCGGCGTGATGAACGTCTGGAAGATGATGTTATACATCAGCTCCCCGTTGCCCGGCTTATGGCGCAGGACCGTCAGGGCCTCATTGATCCGGTCCAGCAGCATGCGGGACTTCCGAATGCTGAGCAGGCGGTGCTCCAACTTCGCGTTCCCCAGCGCCACCTGCGTGTCCACTACGCTGAGCAGCGCGTCCAGATCCTTCAGCGGCTGATCCAGCTCCTGTGCGACTTCACTGGGGAAGCATTCCAAGGCCCAGACGATGTCCCGGTAGTGCTTGAGCATGACCTGGGTGTTATGGTACATATTCCGGCGAAGCTCCTGCTCCGCAAGCCGGGCTTTCGCATTGGGGATGTCCGGATCTCCCACGATCCCCCTGCGCTCCAGCAAGGCGCGCAGCTGCTCCTGGGGAATCGCACTATCCTGATTCGGCAGTTCACCACAGAGGGATGCCTTCAAATCTGCCATTTTCAATACCTCCATCATCCTGATCCGCAGGCCCGGCCCGTGGCAAGGTTCCGCGGAATAATTCAAAATTTGGCGTCGCTGGAGATATCCCTTGGCAGTCCTCCCTAACATACTCTAAAATCTTACCCAGAGAAAAATACGCGCGCGTAATATAGCAGTCCTCAGATGCAACACGGCACTCCTCTTGTTCCCGGGGCAGCACTGCACGACTGTACCAAGCGACCAGTTTGCAGATGCGGGCATGGTCGCTCTGCTGGTTTTCGTGCGTATTCCCGTCTTTTGTGCGTATTTCTCTCAAAATGCGCTCGACTTTGTCCTGGGACGGCAAGGTGAATTGTTCTCCAGTCGGATAGACTGCATTGAAGATGAGGCAACCGAAAGCACCTGGCAGCTTATACAGCGGGAAGGCATCCGCATGTTTTCTGAAAAAGCGCCAGACCTTCGTCTTTTCCCATCCCCAACGCCTGCCAAGGGATTCCAATGTCAAAACTGCGCCGTACTGCCCAAACTGAACAGCCGGCGCCGAGAAGGAAAACGCATTGCTGGACTCCTGCCACACTGTGTGGCACCAGAGGTCGAGCCATGCGTCTGCCTCAGCAAATTGATAATGCCGCTCTGCAAGCCTCTGCGTGACGTTTCTGGGCAGGCAGAGGAATCCATACCCCTCTGTCGCATAAACCGCCTCACGGCCCATACAGGGCTCGCCAGAGCATCTTACGACCCAATCTGTGACTTGATAGGTCAGTTTCTTTGTTTTTGTGTCCAGTGAGTAGGTAATATAACCGAGGTCAGCCAGAGTGTCCATATGTTCAAGGGCCTGCCGCCGACGTTTGATTGCCAGGATACTCTTCAGACCAACGATGCCGCCTGCCCAGCCCCCGGCACTCACTTTGTTGGTGTAACCGCAGTACCGGGCCTGCCCAGTCCTAAAGGCTGCACGGGAGGCCAATCGAGCCCAAGAGCCCATAATGCCCTTGCCGGGCGGAAGCTGATTGCGGGGTAGTTTGACCCATTGATATTTGAGCAGGCACTTCATCTCGCCGGCCTCCCTCCTGATAGATTGAAAAAAGCCCCGCTCCGTGCTACACTGGTAAACACGAAAGCGAGGCCTGATTGAAATGCTATATGCCTGTGATAATTGTCATTACCTGTTCCTTAGAACGTCTGAGGATACCTGCCCGGACTGTGGAAAGGCCATGATCCGGCCGGCAACTTCTGAAGAGCAGGAAGAATATAAAAATCGTGAGAACGAAAATCTGTGGACAGAGGATTCAAATAGCTGCCGTGTGTAGCCGGTCATTTCACCCCCGTGCAATGGCTTCTAATTAAACCCATTTCATTTGTTGCACCGCCATGTATAAAAATAACTGAAAAAGTATAAAAAAAGTGCCCGTAGCTCAACTGCCACGGGCACTTTTTCTTTTAGGAGGCTCTCTAAAAACTGGTGTAAAATCAGGTGTAAAAACGTGTTACTGCTGAATCCAACTGGTGTAAAACTGGTGTAAAACCGCTCTTTCAGGCTCGTGAAAAACCCGCAAACCCTTGCGCCGCAACGGGTCTTTAATCCAGTGGCTTCATGGTGGGGAACAAAATGACCTCCCGGATGCTGTCCGAGTTGGTCAGCATCATCACGCACCGGTCGATGCCGATGCCCAGGCCGCCCGTGGGGGGCAGGCCGTACTCCAGGGCGGTGATGAAGTCCTCGTCCATCATGCCGGCCTCGTCGTCGCCCTTGTCCCGCAGCTCCACCTGCTTTTGGAAGCGTTCTCTTTGGTCGATGGGGTCGTTGAGCTCGGAGAAGGCGTTGCCCATCTCGCTGCGGCAGATGAACAGCTCGAAGCGCTCGGTGAGGCGGGGGTCCTTGGGGGACCGCTTGGCCAGGGGGGACACGTCCACCGGGTGCATGGTGATGAAGGTGGGCTGCACCAGCTTCTCCTCCACCCGCTGGTCAAAGACCTCGTACAGGGCGTTGCCCCAGGTGGGATCGGCCGTCTCAGGCAGCTCTACGCCGATGGACTTGGCGGCGGCCACCGCCTCCTCGTCGCTGGTGATGGCCATGAAGTCCAGACCGGTGTACTGCTTCACCGCCTCGTGCATGGGCAGGCGGGGCCAGCCGGGGGTCAGGTCGATCTGCTCCCCCTGCCACTCCAGCTGATAGGTGCCCAGCAGCTTCTGGGCCGCGGAGGTCAACAGGTCCTCAAACAGGTCCATCATGTCGTTGAAGTCGGCGTAGGCCTCGTACAGCTCCACGGTGGTGAACTCCGGGTTGTGCTTGGGGTCCATGCCCTCGTTGCGGAAGATGCGGCCGATCTCATACACCCGGTCCATGCCGCCCACGATGAGCCGCTTCAGGGGCAGCTCGGTGGCGATGCGCAGGTACATGTCGATGTCCAGGGTGTTGTGGTGGGTGATGAAGGGCCGGGCGGTGGCGCCGCCGGAGATGGTGTTCAGAACGGGGGTCTCCACCTCCATGTAGCCCCGGCCGTCCAGGAAGTCCCGCACGTGCTTGACGAACTGGGAGCGGAGCACGAAGGTGCGCTTCACCTCCGGGTTGACGATCAGGTCCACGTAACGCTGGCGGTAGCGCAGCTCGGTGTTGGTCAGGCCGTGGAACTTCTCGGGCAGGGGCAGCAGGGACTTGCTCAGCAGGGTGACGGTCTCCACCCGCACGGACATCTCGCCCCGCTGGGTGCGGAAGACCACGCCCTTCACGCCCACGATGTCGCCGATATCGAACTTTTTAAAGCGGTTGTACTCCGCCTCGTCCATCTCATCCTTCCGGGCGTAGAGCTGGATGCGGCCGGACTTGTCCTGCAGGTCGCAGAAGGACACCTTGCCCATGCCGCGCTTGGACATGAGGCGGCCGGCGATGGACACCTGAGAGCCCTCCAGGGCGTCAAAATTCGCCTTGATGTTGGCGCTGTCGTTGTTTACCTCATACTTGGTGATCTGAAAGGGATCGTTCCCGCTCTCCTGGAGCTCACGCAGCTTGTCCCGGCGGACCTTGGTCAGCTGGGACAGGTTCTCCTCCTGGGGGGCGGCGCTGTTCTTCTTCTCGTTTTCGGCCAAAGAGACCACTCCTATCTTCTGTTTCCGGCTCTGGGCCGGTCTGGCTCAAATTGGGGAACGGCTCAGCGCTCCACCTTTAAAATCTTGTACTCAACGGGGCCGGCGGGGGCGTCCACCACCACGTCGTCGCCGGCGTTTTTGCCCAGCAGGGCCCGGCCGAAGGGGGAGTCCTCGGAGATGACGCCGTTCATGGGGTCGGCCTCCTGGGAGCCCACGATCTTATAGGTCTCCTCCTCATTGAACTCCTTGTCCAGCACGGTGACGGTGGAGCCCAGGCGGATGGAGGAGCCGCCGTCGTCCTCGTTCTCCTCGATGACCACATAGTTGGACAGAATGTTCTCCACCTCCGCGATGCGGGAGTAGAGCTTGCCCTGCTCGGTCTTGGCCTCGTCGTACTCGCTGTTCTCGCTCAGGTCGCCGAAGGAGCGGGCCTCCTTAATCAGCTCCGCCACTTCCTTCTCCCGGACCGTCTTCAGATAGGTCAGCTCGTCCTGAAGCTCCTTCAGCCGCTCCGGGGTCAGTTTGAATTCTTTCGCCATAACGCCTCGCACACCTTTCCATAGGGAAACCGGAAGCCCCTGCTCCCGGCCCCTTTTCAATATACCTTATAATATAAAAATAAATATACTGACGCAGTGTGTGTTATTATAGTGACTTTCCGTCTCTCTGTCAAGTAAATTCTAGGCCCAAGGCCTCCAGCCGCCCCGTCTCCCACAGGGCGGCCAGCAGAGGCAGATCCTCCCGGTCCCCCTCCTCCAGGTCCGCCGCCCGGGGACGCACCCCCGCCAGCCGGGGCGCGCCCCCATACAGGGACAGCTCCCGCCCTCCGCCGCCGGGGGCGGTCTCATCAAACCGGACGGCCGCCGTGATCCCCTCCCCGTCCGGGCGCACCGGCATGCCGTACTCCCGGCGCAGCCAGGCGGAGAGCTCCTCCCCTCCTTTCCGGGCCGAGACGGCCAGCTCCCGCACTCGGGGGCAGAGAAACTCCGCCGCCCGCACCATGTCCCGGTCCACCCGCCGCCCCCGCAGGGCCACCGTCCCCCTTTGGGGCGCGACTCCCTCCCGGAGCAGGGCAGCCAGGGCCAGCTCCCCGGCGTAGAACCGGAGAAAGGGCAGCGGGTCCACCTGCCGCAGGCCCCGGGCCTCCAGCAGCTCCCAGTGGGGGAACTCCGGCGGGGCCAGCACCCGCACAATCCCCTGCCGCCCCAGCCGCCGGGCGGCGGCGCGGACCCGCCCCCTCTCCCGCCAGCTGCCGGGCCGGAGGGTCACCTCCAGCAGAGGAAGGCCGTACCGCTCCGTCCGCCGGGGGCGGCCCGCTCCGCCGGAATCGTATGTAATGGCTCCCAGCAATCTCCACCCCCCCTGCAAGGAGGATATGCGCTCCCCGGGGACCGTATTCCCGCGGGCAGAGGCCGGAACGCGGACCGCCAACCGCAGAAAACCGGGCGCAGCCTGTTCCGCCGCGCCCGGTCTCGCATTTGCTTTTACCACATATTCTCTGTCAGTGCGGTGGCCGCCCGGCCCAGATAGCCGAGATACCAGAAGTCCGCCACAACAGACACCGCCAGAGCAGCCAGGGAAATCGTCAGAGCCAGTGCAGCTCCCGCCGCAGCCTCAATGGGGATCAGAGCAACCACCACTGCGCATACCGTAGAGATCACATTCAGGAGCCACACTGTCCTGCCCCGCTGGATCACGTCATCCCGGCTGATCTCCTCCATCAGGCGGTTGGTGGCCGTCAGAACCAGCCAGAGGACCACCAGATTCAGCACCGTAGTGGCCAGATCCAAAATAGAGGCAATCAGGGACCCCTCTCCTGCCAGGCTGGAGATCAGATTCAGCACGAAGCTCACCAGCCAGCACTGAAAGGCCGTCCGGTACTCCGGCTGGACGTTCCGCAGCCCGTACAGGCCCACCAGATAGATGATCATGCCCACAGTCATCGCCAGAGTACTGAGCAGCGTCATGACCAGTGTAAATTCCAGCCCGCCTCCCACATACATGGTAAAGGGGTTGGTCATGGCGCTCATCAGCATGATCACCACCACAACGACCATAAAAATGACAGATATCATGATCACCAGATTGCCCTGCCACATCTGCCGCAGCTTCTGGGCGGCCAGTTTTCTCTGTTCCATTTGTTCAAACATGCCTTTTGCGCCTCCTCTCTTTTTGTCAACTTCACCATATCGCATTTCAGCCGCTTTGTCAATGTGGGCCGCTCTATTTTTCAGTAATTATTAAGAAATTTTACCTGCCGCCTTGCCCCCTGCATGTTCGGCAAAGACTGTTTGGCCGTACAGAACCCGGAACAAGCATTGGGACTTCCACCGCTTTTACAGGTCCATAATCGGCCCCTAATATACCCGGACACTTATAAAAAGGTTCTGGGCGCCGTCCGGCCGCACTCCGCTCCCCCTTGCATCCGGAAGAGGCGCAAAAGATCTCCACAGCATAAATAGTCCGATTTATGGGACTTGATTCGTGGTATTCTGGTACCATCCCAAGAAGGAAAGGAGCAGAATCTATGGATTACAGCATCGTTTGGGTCAGAGGACATGTGGAGGTTTTTGACTGGGCAGGCCGGTTCTGCTTCTCGGCGGACAGCGAGCGCGAGGCCCTGGAGGAGTTGGAGCAAGTGGCCTGAATAGGAAAATTCTTCTTACATTACGTCCAAAAATGTGCTAAAATAAGGTTACAGCGCGCGGTCCTGATCACGTTCGTCACGTTGTCAGAACCGCTTTTTTGTTTTAACAGGGAGGGAGAACGCCATGTTTGCAGTGGGAGATCTGATTGTATACAGCGAGACCGGAGTGTGCCGTGTAGAGCAAGTAGGGGCACCCCCCTTTGATCCAAAGGCGAAGCGGGAATATTATACTCTGTCTCCCCTGAACAGCCGGGAGACTATCTATGTCCCGGTGGATACGCAGGTGTTTATGAGACCGATTTTGAGCCGGGCGGCGGCGGAGGAACTGATCAGCCGGCTCCCCGAGATCCAGCGGGCCCATGTAGAGGGCAGAGACTACCGGGCATTGGCCCAGCAGTACCGGGAAATTTTAGAAACACACCGCTGTGAGGATCTGGTCCAACTGATCAAGCTGGTTTATGCCAAAAACCAGCATAAGAGCCGGTCGGGGAAAAAGCCAAGCAAGGTGGACCAGGACTATCAGAGGCGCTCGGAGTCCCTGCTGCACGGGGAACTGGCCGCCGCGTTAGAAATTCCGGTGGAATCTGTGCCGGACTATATCCATCAGCGCCTCCAGCTGAAGCTGGAAGCAGAGAAAAACGCGGGCTGAGCAGAACAGGGTTCCGGCCGCCGGAGACGGCCGCCCCCAGGGCAAAAGGACGTCTCTCGGGATGCTCGTTTACTTTAGCACACCGCGGCAATTTAGCCATCGCTGATGATGCGGCGTGATATTTGACAAGCTAAACGGAATATGGCTCCGTTCCGATCAGCGAAAGAGGCGCGCATTCATTTTAACAGTATTTTACCGTTCTGTCATACCGGCAGAGGCGTGGGGTTGACGTTTCTTTTCCATTTTCCGGCGCGGTTTCCAGGTTAGGAGACACGCGGCTTGCTTCCGCGCGAACATCCTTGTATAATGCGGTTGGACAGATGTTTAGAGCACGGGGCAGCCGTTCGGCTTCTGACGCCGGGCCGCGGCTTGGCCGCCGGCGAAGCTCCCCCCGAAGATCCGGGAGGACGGCGCGGCTGCCCCCAAGACAGGCAAGGAGAAAACCTATGATTCGTGAAATCTGTACGGAGGAGGCGTTCCTGGCCCGGAAGTCGGAACCTGCCGCGCCGGAGGACCTGCCCATTGCGGCCGACCTGCTGGAGACGCTGGAGCACCACAAGGCCCGCTGTGTGGGCATGGCTGCCAACATGATCGGCGTCAGCAAGCGCATCATTGCCTTTGACAATGAGGGGACCTATATGGTCATGTTCAACCCGGAAATCATCCGGAAGTCCGGCCCTTATCAGGCGGAGGAGGGGTGTCTGTCTCTCACCGGCACCCGCCCGGCCAGGCGGTGGAAGTCCATCAAGGTGCGCTGGCAGAACGAGAAGTTCCAGGAGCGGATCAAAACCTTCACCGGCTGGACGGCCCAGATCATCCAGCACGAGATCGACCACTGCGAGGGCGTCATCATTTGAGCGGGAGGCGGTACCCTATGAAACTGGCCATTTTGTCCGACACCCACGGCCTGCTGCGGCCGGAGGCGGCGGAGCGCCTCAAGACCGCCGACGCCATTCTTCACGGCGGGGACGTCAACAAACCGAGCATCGTGGACCAGCTGAAGCAGTATGCGCCCCTCTACATTGTCCGCGGCAACAACGACAAGGAGTGGGCGGAGCAGCTCCCCCACGACCTCACCGTCACACTGGGCGGCGTGACCTTCTATCTGGTCCACAACAAAAAGGAGGTCCCGGCGGACCTGACCGGGATCGACGCGGTGGTGTTCGGCCACTCCCACAAGTATCTGCTGGAGGAGAGGGACGGCGTTCTCTGGCTGAACCCCGGCTCCTGCGGCCCCCGGCGGTTCCACCAGGAGATCACCATGATGATGGCGGAGGTGGAGAACGGGACCTTGCAGGTGGAGAAGATCGTCATCCCCCAAGGTACGGCGTGATGGAGCTGGGGCTGACCTTTCCCCTCCAGCGGTTTTTGAAGAGGAGACCGCCGCCCTATGGCGCACAGCCGGACCGGTGCTTCTGCTGGGACCTCCATGTCATCCGGCTGCGGGGGTGCCGGTGCCTGCTGGCCGTCCACTGCCGCAGCCGGTACGCCTTCGTCCGCTATGACGTCCCGCCGGTTCAATGGGGGGACCTCCCCGGTCTGTTCCGGGAGGGACTTTTGGAGAGCCTCGCCGCCGCCGGTTTTTCTCGGAGCCTGGGGGAGGTGTATCTGTGCCGGGCGGGCGGCATCGAGCTCACCCGCACCCACGGCCGCCGGGAGGTGGCCTTTCTCAACCGGGCCTGGGAGGATGTGCTGGAGCTGGACCTGTGCCTGGACACCAGCCGGCAGGCTCAGCCGCTGCTGGACCACGCCGTCAACACCCGCCCCAGCCGGTGCGCGGGCTTTGAGGGGCTGGGGACGGGATTGGAGCGGATGGCCGCCGTATTATGCGAACGCGAGGCAGAGATATGAAACCCGAACGCGTACAAATTAGCGGGATTCCCGCCCTGTTATATGGAGCGCCCGCGGAACGGGGCTATCTGTTTCTCCACGGTCAGATGGGCCGGAAGGAGGAGGCGGAGGCATTTGCCCAGGTGGTCTGCCCCAAGGGGTACCAGGTGCTGTCCATCGACTTGCCCGCCCACGGGGAGCGCCAGGGGAGGGGAGAGGAGCTGTTCCCCTGGGCGGCGGCACCAGACGTCAGGGCGGCTTGGGAGTGGGCGGAGCACCGCTGGAACACAGTCTCCCTCCGGGCCAACAGCATCGGGGCCTATTTTGCCATGCTGGCCGTTGACCGGCCGGCCCGCGCCCTGCTGGTCTCTCCCATTCTGGACATGGAGGGGCTGATCTTGACCATGATGGGCTGGGCCGGGGTGACGGAGGAGGAGCTGCGGGACCGGGGCGAGATCGAAACCTCCTTCGGTCAGACCTTGTCCTGGGCGTACCTGTGCTGGGTGCGGGAGCACCCGGTCCACAGCTGGAATTGTCCCGTCCGTATCCTCTATGGAAGCGAAGATAGTATGACGCCCCGCCGGACGGTGGAGGAGTATGTCCGGCGGCACGGCGCCCGGCTCACGGTGCTGGAGGGCGGGGAACACTGGTTCCATACGCCGGAACAGCTGGCGGCGCTGCGGGAGTGGGAGAAGTCCTCCTGCTGCTGAATGGGCCGGACTATTGAGGAGGAAAACTGTATGCCATCGGACGAATATTTGCAGGCGGTCACCATTGGAACGGTGGAAAAGCTGGAGGGGACCATCGAACTGCGGGAGTATGATCCCACCTGGCCGGAGCAGTATCGGGCGGAGCGGAAGAAGATTGCTGAGGCGCTGCGAGGGGAGAACATCTCCGTGGAGCATGTGGGCTCCACCTCGGTTCCCGGCCTGTGCGCCAAGCCGATTCTGGACATTCTGCTGCTGGTGGAGGACTCCGCCGCGGAGGAGCGGTATGTCCCGGCGCTGGAGCGGGCGGGTTATGTGCTGCGGGTCCGGGAGCCGGACTGGTACCAGCACCGGCTGTTGAAAGGGACCTATCCGGCGGTGAACCTCCATGTATTTTCCGCCGGGTGTGAGGAGGCGCAGCGGATGCTGGACTTCCGGGACTGGCTGAGGAGCTGCCGGGAGGACCGGGAGCGGTACGCATGTGCCAAAAGGCGGCTGGCCCGGCAGACTTGGACCTATGTGCAGCACTACGCCGACGCGAAGTCCCAGGTGGTGGCCGAGATTTTCCGGCACATCCGGGACGGCGGATGGGACGAACGGAAACCGCTTTGAATGGAACACGCCCGGAGCTTCTGAGTGATCAGAAACTCCGGGCGATGTTTATTTGCGCAGGATCTGGTCCATGGATTTTCCTTTGGCCAGCTCGTCCACCAGCTTGTCCAGGTACCGGATATCCCGCATCAGCGGGTCCTGGATCTCCTCCACCCGGACGCCGCACACCTTGCCGGTGATGAGGGCGCGGTCAGGGTTCATGGCTGGGGCCTGTTGGAAGAAGGCTCCATAGGTGGTGTCGGACTGCTCCAGCCGGGCGATGTCCTCCGGCGTGTATCCGGTGAGCCAGGCGGTCACCTGGTCCACCTCCGCCCGGGTGCGGCCCTTCTTCTCCGCCTTGTTCACCAGCAGGGGGTAGAGCTTGGCAAAGGCCATCTGTGTCACATCGGTGCGGGGCATGGTATCTGTCTCCTCTCCCGTGATCATTGTTCTGAAAATACGGGTGCTGTGATGCCCCCATCATACCACAGGAGGGCTCGGCTGGCAACGGGCGAAGCGGCCGCAGGCGTCACGCCTGCGGCTGCATTCCATGGTATGAAGTTGAATCAGCGGCCGCCCGCCAGGTACTCTTCCGCCATATGGACCGCCGTGGCGCCGTCGGCCACCGCCGTCACCACCTGGCGCAGGGGCTTCGTCCGCACGTCGCCCACCGCGTAGACCCCGGGGAGACTGGTCTTGGTCGTCTCATCCGCCACAACATAGCCGCTCCGGTCCAGCTCCAGCTGGCCCTGCACCAGCTCGGCGGCGGGCTTCCGGCCCACGCTGATGAACACGCCGTCGCAGGGGAGCACGGTCTCCTCGCCGGTGTTCACATCCTTCAGCTTCACGCCGGTGAGCTTGTCGCCGTGGAGCAGTTCGGTGACCACGCTGTTCCAGCGGAACTCCAGGTTTTTCGCCTCCATCAGCGGACGGTGGTAGACCTTGGTGGCCCGCAGGGTATCCCGGCGGTGGACCAGGATCACCTTCTGGGCGATGCGGCTCAGGATCAGGGCGTCGGCGGCGGCGGAGTTGCCGCCCCCCACCACGACCACCGTTTTGCCTTTGTACCGCATGCCGTCGCAGGCGGCGCAGTAGGCCACGCCCCGGCCGGTGAGGGCGGCCTCATTGGGAAGGCCCAGCGCTCTGGGATTGGCCCCCGTGGCCAGCACCACGGTTTTGGCGAGAAATGTCCCCTCGCTGGTCTCCAGAACTTTGGGGGACGGGGCGAGGTCCATGTGCTCCACCTGGGCGTACTCTGTCTTTGCGCCGAAGCGCTCCGCCTGCCGCTGCATCTTTTCACCCAGGGTGAAGCCGTCGATTCCCTCCTCAAAGCCGGGGTAGTTGTCGACCTCCCCGGTCAGGGCCATCTGGCCACCGGCGGAGAGCTTCTCCAGCACCAGGGTGTCCAGCCCGGCCCGGGCGGCGTAGAGGGCCGCCGTGTAGCCGCCGGGCCCACCGCCCACCACGATCATATCAAAAATATGGGGTTCGCCCATGAGAAACGCCTCCTTACTGGGACAGAGCCGCCTGGATGAACTGGTCAATGGCCGCCTTGGACCCGGGATTCACGATGGAGTCCACCGCCTTCCCGTCCCGGTACAGGATCAGGGTGGGAATCACCTCCACCCGGGCCTCCTCGGCCAGCGTCCCTTCCTCGTCAATGTTGATCTTGACCACCGCCAGGCGGTCGCCGTACTCCTCCGCGACCTTCTCGTAGGCCGGTCCGATCCGGCGGCAGTAGCCGCACCAGGGGGCCCAGAAGTCCACCAGGACGGGTTTGTCTCCCTGAATCATCTGCTGGAACTGTTCCTGATTGATATCAATAGCCGCCATGTTGGTCAGCTCCTTTCTGTTTGTCTGGCCGTAGTATACCCCAAAGACCGCCCTTTTTCTGTGATGAAATCACACAGAGGAGGAGACCGGTCCGGCGGTTGACAGTGTCCCTCCGCTTCCCTATACTAGATATACAGCGAGGAGGGATACGGGATGAACTTTCCGGATTATTTTCCCATCTGGGATCAACTGAATCAAGACCAGCAGGACCGGCTTCAGAACAGCGCGGCGCTCCGCAGCGCGCCCAGGGGGACGGTTCTGCACAACGGGGACATGGACTGCACCGGGCTGCTCCTGGTGAAATCGGGCCAGCTCCGGGCCTATATCCTCTCGGACGAGGGGCGGGAGATCACCCTCTACCGCCTGTTTGACCGGGATATGTGCCTCTTTTCCGCCTCCTGCATGATGCGCTCCATCCAGTTCGAGGTGACCATTGAGGCGGAGAAGGACTCCCGGCTCTGGATCATCCCCCCGGAGGTCTATCAGCGTCTCATGGAGGAGTCCGCCCCCGTGGCCAACTACACCAATGAGCTGATGGCCAGCCGATTCTCCGAGGTCATGTGGCTGATGGAGCAGATCATGTGGAAGAGCCTGGACAAACGGCTGGCGGCCTTCTTACTGGAGGAGGCGGCCATTGAGGGGACGGATGAGCTGAAAATCACCCACGAGACCATCGCCAACCACCTGGGCTCCCACCGGGAGGTGATCACCCGGATGCTGCGCTACTTCCAGAACGAGGGCATGGTGAAGCTGTCCCGGGGCATGGTGGCCATCCTGGACCGGGAGAAGCTGGAGGCGCTGGGGGACTGAACCCGCCCGCGCTATGGACTCAGGGCTGCTTTCCTGCCTTCGCCCTGCAGATGAGCTGGGTCATGGTGCCCATGGGGCAGTAGACGCACCAGCTGCGGGGCTTGAACAGCACCATAGTGATCAGCCCCAGCACGGTGGAGGTGAGCATGACGCCGTAAAAGCCGAAGGCAAACTGGGCCACGCCGGGGTGGAACAGGGCGCCGTGGTAGGCCCAGTGCCAGGGCAGCCGGAAGGTCCACAGCAGAGTGACCGCCTGCCGGAGGCCCTGAGCCCCGGCGAACACCAGGTAGGTGTTCCACAGCATCAGAAGGAACATGGCCATGAAAAAGGCCAGAAAGCCGTACCGGAAGGCTCTGCTCTTCATCCAGCCCGGGATGTCCTTTTTCCGGGACAGGCCGAAGCGCCCTCCCAGAAGCCCAAAGAGCTGGCCCCGGCCGCAGTAGCGGTTGCAGTAGCCCTTGGCGCCGCTGACCACCGAGATGATCAGGGGGATGAAGAAGCACAGCAGGCCCAGCCAGGCGAACAAAATGTTGAAGAAGCCCAGCAGCAGGTAGAGAAGGGACGCGATCCAGAGATAGTCGTACCAGCGCTTTTTCATGTCTCCACCTCCCGGATCTCAATGACGCTGGCGGGGCACTCCCTGGCGCATTTGCCGCAGCCCACGCACTTCTCCCCGCTGACCTGGGCCATGATGCCACGAACGATCTCAATGGCCTGCAAAGGGCAGACCTTGACACAGCAGCCGCAGGCCACACAGGCCGCCTGCTCCACCACGGCTCTGCGCCGCTTCTTTTTGACTGAAGTCATACGATGCCTCCCAGAGTTTGATGCCTGTATCCTACCACAAAGCCTATTGGGGCCACCGTGATAAAATCACACAGACCGGCTTCCGGCGCCTTCCGTACTTTGGTGCGGAGCCGGGTTAGCATGAGAATTCCTGCAAAACAGATCCATCATACTGAACAGAATGTAAAGAAAACGCCGAGGAGGGACGTCAAATGAGAGAGATCGGAATTATGGAAGTAGGGGGATTTCGTGTGGGCCATGCCCAGAACCGGGAGGCCGCCACCGGCTGCACGGTGCTCCTTTGCGATCAGATGAGCCCCGCCGGGCTGGATGTCCGGGGCGGAGGACCCGCCTCCCGGGAGTCCCAGCTCCTGTCTCCCGTGGCCCAGGCAGATGCCATCAACGCGGTGCTACTCTCCGGCGGCAGCGCCTTCGGACTGGACGCCGCCGGCGGCGTCCAGCGCTATCTGGAGGAGCGGGGGATCGGCTTTGACGTGGGTGTGACCAAGGTCCCTCTGGTCTGCCAGTCCTGCCTGTTTGACCTGGGAGTTGGGCGGGCGGATGTCCGCCCGGATGCGGCTATGGCCTATCAGGCCTGTGAAAATGCCAGCAGTGAGCCGCCCGCAGAGGGAAACGTGGGAGCTGGAACGGGCTGCTCGGTGGGCAAGTACCGTGGGATGGAGCGGGCCATGAAATCCGGCTTTGGCACCTATGCCGTCCAGGCGGGCCATTTGAAGGTGGGGGCTCTGGTGGCGGTGAACGCCCTGGGGGACGTCTATGACGGCGCGGTTCAGATCGCCGGCCTGCGGAACGCGGAGGGGACCGGGCTCTCCAATACCCTGGAAGAGATGTTCCAGGATGTGACCATTGCCGGGAATCTGTTTACCGGCAACACAACGCTGGGCATGATCGTGACGAACGCCAAGCTGAATAAGACCCAGCTCACCAAAGTGGCGGGCATGACCCACAACGGTTACGCCCGGGCCATCCGCCCGGTCCATACCAACGCGGATGGAGACAGCATCTATGCTCTCAGCACCGGCGGCCAGGCGGGCGATGTGAATGTGGTCGGCTCCATGGCTGCCTGGGCCATGGAGCGGGCCATCGTCCGCGCGGTCCGGGCGGCTCGGTCCGCCTATGACCTGCCCGGCTGCGGGGCGCTCTGAGGGAACCGGGGAGCAGACCTGCGCCCTGTGCTCAGAAGTTCCCTCGGGAACGGGGCATTGAAAAGCAAAACGCGCTGCGGAGCGATACTGGCTCTGCGGCGCGTTTTGTCGTGTCTGCCGGTGGGGAGGGGGGAGGGATTAGGTTTTATTCTCCCCGGCTCTGGCGGATTGCAAAATAGACCAGGACGCACAGGGCGGCGAAGGCCAGCCCCAGACAGGGGAAATAGATGTCCTGGGGCAGCCGGGCCACAGCCGGATGGCTCAGCACGCACAGGAGGACAAAACCGCCGCAGGCCAGGGCGCTGAGCAGAATGAAAAAGGGGTTTCGGTTTTCTGCGGCATCCAGGTCGTTTTCCCAGCTCTTCCGGCGCTCCAGCTGGTGGAGGAGCAGCTCCTGGTCCTCCAGCCCCTTGACCAGGAAGTAGGTGCGCCGGACCGTCCGCTGGCTGGGGTGGCGCACCTGACAGACCAGGGCGTAGTGGGAGCGGTTCTCCCGAATCCGCTCCACCCTCCGGATCTCGTCCGCCCCGGCGGGCAGATAGGGATTTTCCGCCAGCTTCTGGAGAAACTGCTGCACCTCCATCGTGGCGGCGGCGTGGGAGAGAACGTCCCGGCCGTGATAGACCAGGGAGCGGGCGTCCACGGCAAAGAGCCGGTCCCCCTCCATCCAGAAAAAGGCGGTGGCGTCTTGGACCGAGCGCCGCCCCAGTCTCAGGGCCAGAAACACGGTCAGGGCGGAGATCCCCAGACACAGGCCCAGCGAGAGCAGTTCCACCGGGGCGCCCGAGGCGGTCAGCCACACCGCCCCGCCGCAGGTGAGCAGCACCGCCAGCGCCGCGATCCCCAGAATTCCGCCCAGGGTGCGCCAGCCGTACCGGCTCTTTTTCGCGCTGTCCGGCGAAAGCCAGATTTTTAAGATGTTTCCTTGCATTGATACCCCGCCTTTCAAACGGCGCGTCTCTTCAGGACCGGAAAAGGCCCGGCCCTAATCTACAACTTTAACGGCAAATGGCATCGCCGCCGCAGGTATACACCAAGCAAAAGTGTAGTGGAACCGGCGTACCAGGGGGCTTTTTTGTTGTCCGCACAATCTGGTAACGCTCAGTTTTTCCACTACCCTTTGGCGTCCCTTTTAGGTATGTCTCATTTCACGACACCTTTTTGCACGCAGAAAAAACACCGTACAGGTTTCAACCATACATACGGTGGCAGACAGTTTATTTGCCGAACAAGACGCTGTGCGATCCAGTGCGGGCCAGCGTCAGAACCAAAACATCGGCCTCGATGCGGTAAATGAGCGGTCAGCCCGGGAGGATGTGACATTCCCGATGGCTCACCTAATCGCCGGGCAAATCGTGATCGCGGTTCTTCTCCGGCAGCGGCCCGCCCATCGCCAGCAGCGCCACGACCTGCTCCAGCAATTCGATTATCAGGCCGCGCTTGATTGCCCGTTTGCAGTCCTTCTCAAAGCCGGTTGTGTACTTGACGGCGTACCTTGTTTTCCTCATTTCAGGTCGGCAAACAACCCGTCAAGGTCATTGCAGCCCTTTACAGACGGATCTTTTGCAATCCTTTCCGCTTCCAGCATGGCAGCAATCGTTTCCTTGTTGGGCTGTCCCAGCTTCACTTCAAAGGGAATGCCGCCCTCACGAAGCGATTGGCGCACGAAGATGTTGAACGCCGTGGATAAATTCATGCCAAGCTCCGCAAACAGGGCGTCGGCCTGTGCCTTCAAATCCGCGTCCATGCGGATGCTGATGTTTGTGGTATTTCCAGCCATAGTATCAACCCCTTTCTGCCGGTACTTTTAGTATATGCTATTTGCACGAAGAAAACAATACTTTGCACGAATATTTAATAGCATATGCTCATACGCTGGGCAAGGAAGTCCGGGTGATACGGGTATAAACTTCGGGACATTTTGTCCCAAAGTTTTGTATCTGATTTCGGATAACGCCAGCATAAAAACTGCTTTCTTATTGGTGACATTACTCATACGCTCCCTATGCCTGCTGATAATTCAGATCTGGTTGCGAAATAAGATTTGGCTCATTCGTAAATTTACAATTTATTGCTTCTTATAAGTGAGTCATCATTGTATAATAACTTCATATCAACTTCGTTTGTGGTAATAAGCTACAAAAACAAGATAGCAACTGGCAGTTGACATATTTCCAAGCGAAAATGGTGGAAAGGCAACCAGTAAAGATGCTATGCTTTTGTCAAAAGGAAAGGAGCATGAGCAATGAATATAGCAGACAGAATTCAATATTTGCGAAAGCAAAAAGGATACTCACAGGAAGAACTGGCAGATAAAGTTGGTGTTTCTCGGCAGGCGGTATCCAAATGGGAAAGTGAACAGAGTACCCCGGATTTAGAAAAGGTTATTACAATGAGCGAACTGTTTGAAGTGACAACTGATTATATACTAAAAGGAATTGAACCTCTTCCAAAAGATGTAACACAACCAAAGAAAAAACCAAATGCCAGTATATTTTCCGTTGCCGGAACAGCTTTTAACCTTATTGGGATCATCGCTTCTGCAATGATATGGTACGATAAACAAAATGCATCTGCGATAGCGATTGGAGTCATCTTTATTGTTATTGGATGTATGATTTACGGAATAGGCATGACTATCTCTGATGAAGAAACGAAGTCCGTTGCAAAGCAGAAGTTTATCTCTATTAACATCTGGACTGTACCATTTATACCTCTGGCAGCTGCCTGCAATATACTCCTTGGGATTGGCTATATCGCTCCATACCCAATCATGGCAAATCCACCTATTGCATTTGTTGCTTTTGGGGTAATTTATCTTGCCATCGGAATTTTAACAGATTTGAAAATTGCAAAAAATAAAAAAGCACACAATCAGAATACGCCTTGATTATTTTAGCAGGTAATATGACCACCCACAAAATGAGGGGGGTAAATAAAATGCACAAAAAAAGAATTGTCAAAATTTCTTTAATCGCCATCTTAGTGGTTCTGATCTTGTTGTTCATACCTTTTTTTAAGACAATTTTTCAACTCCCGATAATCGGCAGCATAACAGGAGCAGAGTACGATTTTATTGAAATAGATGGTGTTCGGTATGTCGAAGATAGAGCCGGAGCAAGAGCAGATGGATTTTCAAGTGCTGATCGTGGTGAGTATTTAGGGGCAGTTACCGACGGAAATGTAACTATGCGTGTGTTCTCCGTTAAGGGGGACAATAGTGGAAGGTACATTTACACTCTTTGGGATTGGGATGGTGCTTTTTATGCCAGAGAAGATTAAACTTTATTGATGCGCTGTAAGGCGGACAAGCGATCCTGCTTGCCCGCTTTTACACTCTCACATAATTATACTTCGGGACATTTTGTCCCAAAGCCATATCAGCTCGACATCCTTGTGCCCCTATTTTTGCGGAGTTATAATTATCATAGGAGGACAAACCGAGTAGACTTTACGGGAGGTAGCTGATATGATTGTTCTCAAAATTCTTGCCGCCCCCTTTGTGGTGGCGCTGACCCTGTTCGTTGCCATCGTGTCATTTCTCTACTGCGTGGCTGCGGCGCTGTGTCATATAGGCTGCGTGGTGCTGACCCTGCTGGCCCTTGTCCTGTTCATAGGCGGCCAGACGCTGGGCAGCGTGGTGTTCCTTGTGCTGGCGTTCCTCGTTTCGCCCTTTGGCATCCCGGCTATCGCTGACTGGCTCATGGACAGGCTCTACTCGCTGAAATACTCCTTGCAGGATTTTATTACAGGCTAATACTTCGGGACAACTTGTCGTTGTCATAGCCGGGGTCATCAAAGTATCCCTTGGACACCTCCAGTACCACTGGAGCGCCGGAGTGGTCGAAATAGGGTGCGATCTCCCCGCGCCGGTAGACCTCCTTGAACTCATCACCTGGCTCCACATAACTGTATACCTCGTCCGCAGCCATGGCCACCTGATGGTACAATTCACTGGCCTCCTCGTTTTGACTACCGGCTGGCAGTAGGAAGACGTCGCTTGCCGGGGACACATAGAGAACCGGCTGGCTGTGGAG
>NZ_NFKI01000069.1 GCF_002160305.1 Pseudoflavonifractor sp. An184 | reverse complement strand
GCAAGGCGTTCAGCGAGCGCAGCGAGGACTTTTCCGCCGCACAGCGGCGGGAAAGTAACGGCATTTTTGCAGGCTGTCGGAAAAGTCCTTAGACTTTTTTGACAGCCTGCACGGGAGTCCGCTGAGCGGACTCCCGTTCTTTATTTACCGGCTGCGCACATCGCTTTTCCCGGCATGCCAAAAGCCCGCACGGAACTTCCGTGCGGGCTTTCATCATGTCGAAAAACTTGTGCAGAATCAAATCCGTCTGAGACAGGGCGGGGGAGCTCGAGGGGGCAGCCGCCCGCCTCGAATGGGATCAAATGCCCCGGAAGCCTTGCCGCGCAAGGATTCCGGCGAGCGAAGCGAGGACTTTTGCGCCGAACAGCGGCGCAAAAGTAATGGCATTTTTGCAGGCTGTCGGAAAAGTCCTTTGGACTTTTTCGACAGCCTGGAGCCCGCACGGAACTTCCGTGCGGGCTCGCTTTTTCAACCGGCGCCTCAGGCGGCCTTGCCCAGAGTCTTCTGGCTGCCGGTGTGGTAGATGGGCTTCCACTCCACTTTCTGGACCAGAGCGGCCAGGGAGATGGGGATGTAGGTAAACATGAAAATGGGGAAGGTAAAGACGTACAGGATCTTCTTGTAATTGGGGATCTGGATCTGCTTCCACTCGCACAGGACGGTGAGCAGGCCGTACAGGAGCAGGCCCAGATAGAAGCTGCAAACAGTGGACATCAGGAAGCTGCCGGCCACATCAAAGATCCCGCGAATGATGTACATGGGCTGTCCCAGGCAGGCGAAGCACATCACCAGATTGAAGGCGATGGTCACCAGGGTGAGCAGCATGCCGGGCGCCACGGTCATGAACATGTCGTAGCAGGACCAGCTCTTCCGGGTAGGCTTCTGGCAGAAGCCCTTGACCAGCTGCGCGCCATACTTGGCGTCCACCTGGTAAAAGCCCTTGGACCACCGCAGCCGCTGGTCCCAGGACTGGCGGAAGGTGGTGGGCTGCTCGTCATAGATGACCGCCTTGTCGCAGTAGCCGATGCGGCGGCCCTTCAGGGCGCAGCCCACGGAGAACTCGATGTCCTCGGTGAGCAGGTGGTAGGGCCAGCCCTTGTTCTCCCGAATCACGTCGGCGGAGATCAGGAAGCCGGTGCCCGACACGTGGCAGTTGGTGCCCAGGAGCATCCGGGGGAAGTTGAGGAAGCGGGCCTCCCGCAAAAACCAGACGGCGTAGCCGGCGGAGATCCAGTTGGCCCCGAAGTTTCGGGAGTTGCGGTAGCAGGTGATGGCCCCGTAGCCGCCCTGATCGTAGACCTTGTTCATCTCCAGCACGAAGTTGGGGTCCACCAGATTGTCCGCATCAAAGATAAAATAGGCGTCGTACTGATCCCGGCCCTCCCGGGCCAGGGTGCGGAACAGGAAGTTCAGGGCGTAGCCCTTGCCCTTCTTGTTCTGATTGAACCGCTCATAGACGATGGCCCCCGCCCGGCGGGACACCTGGGCGGTGTCGTCGGTGCAGTTGTCGGCCACCACATATACGTCCAGAAGGTGGGCGGGGTAATTTTGCTGCTTCAAGCTTTGAATCAGTTCTCCAATCACCCCCGCCTCGTTCCGGGCGGAGATCACGGCGGCGTAGCGGTGGTACTGGGCCGCCTCCGCCTGCTTCCAGCGGCGGCGCTTCACCAGGCCGATCACCAAATAAACCAGCTGATAAAAATAGGCCACGGTGAACAGAACAGCTAGGAATAGGTTGAAGGACTCAACCAATCGAATCATATTCATATCAAATCACCTTTAAGTCTGTTGTTGGAACAAAGGGCGCAGCATGCTCCCGCTGCGTGAACACTATCATAGCACGCTTTTTAAATATTACAAGATTATTTCCTCACTCTTAATGAAAAGTTAAGAGAATATTCATAATTTTCCTCCGCTAAAGTAACAAAATTAACGCATTTTTGTCATTTCCGAAACCAAACTTGTATATTTTCCCAATGAGCTGAAAATCTGCCCCTTAAAATTCCGCCCCATGTATTTAATATTTTTGTAACAAGTTGAGGAAAATGTGAAGCCCCGGCAGAGGCTCCCACCTCCCCCGCCCCGGAGAAAAATTTTTGCGCTCCCGCAACATTTTCCCCTCCGGATGCGTCTGGACGGATAGAGAGAGCAGAAGGGGGAGGACGCCATGGGAGACCGCACTGACAACTGGGAGGAGCTGGTCCAGTCCCAGGAGAACCGCCTGTATCGGGCGGCCCTGGCCATTCTGGGCAGCCGCCAGGAGGCCGAGGACGCGGTGCAGGACACATTTCTGGCCTTTTGGGAGAAGGCGCCGGAGGGCCTGAGGGACGAGGGGGCCTGGCTCATGCGGGTGCTGGTCAACAACTGCCGCAGCCGTCTGCGGACGTCCAGGAGGCGGGAGGCCCTGCCTCTGTGGGAGGAACTGCCCGCCCCGGAGCCGGAGGCGCACCCCCTGTGGGAGGAGCTTCGGGCACTCCCGCCTCAGGACCGGGCCGCGATCCACCTATTTTATTATGAGGGCTTCTCCACCCAGGAGATCGCCCGCATCCTGAAATGCCGCCCGGGTACGGTCCGCTCCCGCCTGTCCCGGGCCCGGGAGCGGCTGCGGGAGCTTTTGGACCCGAAATAGGCTTATATTCCATAACAGAGAGGAGTATCAGCATGGAATCCTACAAATCATATTTTGACCGGCAGACCGTCTCGCCGGAGCTGCACGAAAAACTGCTGGCCATCGGCCGGCAGCCCCGGACAGAGCGGCGGCGCAGACCGCTCTCCCCCGCCTGGAAAAAGTGGGCGGCTCTGGCCGCCTGCTGCGCTCTGGCCCTGGGACTGGGGCTGTGGCGGCTGTCCGCCCCAGGGGAGACGGGAAGCGGCGCCTGTGTTCCCCCTGCCGTCTCCTCCCCGCCGGAGGATTCCTCTTCCCACAGCGGGGAGAACCGGGAATCCGGCTTTCAGGTGGAAGGTTCTGAAACGACAGGCACGGCCTTCCTGCCCGCCATTCCCTACATCCACTATCCGGACGTAGGGGACCGCCCGGCGGCGGACACCTCCCCCAGCCGCATGATGCTGGCGGGCTCCTATTCCGTGGAGCTGACCAAGGAGGACGTGCAGAAGATCTTCTGGGGGCCGGAGGGCAAGCCGGAGGGGGCGGACGGGGACCTGCCCTGGATGCTGTTCTGGGGGAACTTCTTCCTGTCCGGCTCCGCCCTGTACGACGGAGAGGGGGAGCTGCTGTGGCTCACCCTCAAGGGGAACAGCGCCGCTCAGGCGCTCTCCTTCACCCTCACCCTGCGCCCGGGGGAGCTGCCCTTCCAGTGCGGTCTCTACTCCGATCTGGAGACCACCCACGTCAACGGCACCCCCGTCACCGGCTGGAGCCGCAGGGAGGACCTCAACGGCGACGGCGTTCCGGACGCCCGGTGCGTCAGCGAGTTCATGGCCGGGGAGGTGGGGGTACGCTTTGAGGCGGCGTGTACCGCCGGAGAGGACTCTATGGATGCCGCCGCCTGGTACAGCGCCCTGCTGGTGGGCCAGACGCTTTCCGGCGGCGTGTATCTGGGGGACCTGCTTACCAACGGGGAGGTCCCGGCCTGGCGGGAGGAGACGTTCTCCTGTCTGGAGCAGGCCCGGGAGCAGGCCGCCTTCGCCCCCTACCTGCCGGAGACGGACATCCCCGGCTACGGGGAGTTTTACGCCGCCCTGTCCTATCAGGAGGGGGTGCGAAACCGGCTCACCGTCCGCTGGTCCCGGGGGTATGACGACGTGAGCGTCACGGTCTCGCTCCCGGAGGGGACGCCCACCTATCATTTGGCGGATGTGAACCGCCCGGAGGAGTATGACCTGAGCCTGTACTCCATCCCCTGGTGCGACAGCGTTCCGGAGGAGTACCGGGAAACGGTGAGCATGCCCACCTTCCGGGCCGAGGACATGTCCCTGGCGGTGGTGGAGTCCCGGGGACACGAGAAGGACACCGGCGGACTCTCCTTCCAATTCGGAGTGCTCCATGGCAGCGGGGTACTGGTGGAATACCGCTGCGACGGCCTCACCGCCCAGGCGGTGTGGCAGCTGGTGGAGGAGACACTCCCCCCGGCATCCCCCTGAGCCCGGCGGCGGCCCTCCGCCCCATCTGCGCCCCCCAGCTGGAGGGGCGCTTTTTCTTTGACGGGACGGTCTGGCGCCGCCGCCTGTTTTATGGTACAATAGCGGCGTCAAACAATTCCGGCCCTGGGCCGCCTTGGAGGGAATCCCATGTCCTGCAAAGAGGAATTTATTGAAATTTTCAAAGAGAAGATCACCCGCCCCGGGGCGGACGCTCTGCTGAACTATCTGGAGAACAAGAGCGACTTCTTCACTGCCCCCGCCTCCGCCCGGTACCACCTGGCCTGTGAGGGGGGCCTGTGCGAGCACAGCCTGAACGTGTACCACTGTCTGGTGGACTACCTCCAGCGGGAGCGGGTCCAGGAGCTGTACGGCCTGGAGTACAGCGAGGAGAGCGTGGCCGTGGTGGCCCTGCTCCACGACGTGTGCAAAGTGGGCTGCTATAAGAAAGGCTTCCGCAACGTGAAAAACGACGCCACGGGGCAGTGGGAGCGGGTGCCCACCTACACCTTCGACGACCCCCTGCCCTACGGCCACGGGGAGAAGTCGGTGTACATCGTCAACGGCTTCATCCGCCTCACCCGGGAGGAGGCCATGGCCATCCGCTGGCACATGGGCTTCTCCGGCACCGAGGACCCCCGCACCGTGGGCCAGGCCCTTCAGAAGTACCCCCTGGCCTTCGCCCTGGCCACCGCCGACATGGAGGCCAGCTACTTCCTGGAGGGGGACCAGTGACGGCGCCGTCCTCTCCCCCAGCCATTGGAAGGCCGCGGCAAAAAAATTCACAATGTTCCGGTTGAAAATCAGGGCGCGATATGGTAAAGTTAGTATATCAACGAGGGACCCCGGTCCCTGGTAACATCCATTAAGGAGTGATTCACATGATTCGAGTCATCATGGGTAAAAAGGGCACTGGCAAGACCAAGCAGATGATCGACATGATTAACGAGGCTGTCCAGAGCGAGCACGGGAATGTCGTCTGCATCGAAAAGGGCAGCAAGCTGACCTTTGATATCCATTATCAGATCCGGCTGGTGGACTCCAGCGAGTACGACGTGGCCAATTTCACCGCCCTGAAGGGCTTTATCTCCGGCCTGCACGCCGGCAACTACGACATCACCCACATCTTCATCGACAGCCTGACCAAGATCGTCCCTACCGACGGCTACAACGATGTGGAGGATTTCCTGAACTGGCTCAACAACTTCGGCGAGAAGAACGGCATCAAGTTCACCATCACCATCAGCGACGAGCCCGACCTGGCCCCCGAGGGCATCAAGCAGTATTTCTGATTCCCGTAAAAAGAAAGCGTCCGCCTCTCCATCGAGGCGGACGCTTTTATCTGTCCCGTTTTTGGGACTGTATTCGTATTTTTCCCCCACACCCCCTTGACATCTGTGGAGATGGGGGGTATCATTGTGCTATGAACTCGAACATGCGTTCTATTGTGTGGGCCAGATTCGCACAATCCGAGCCGCCAAACAGCCGCAGGCGGAGCGACTTTTCCACAGGTCGCGGAAAATTTGTGGACTGCCGTGCCGGGGCGCCTGCCTGATCGGTTTTCCTGAGCCCGCACAGCGGCGGCCGCGTTCCACGTCTCAGCAGAGGACCGCTCCCAGGTTCAGCGGAGGAAAAGAAAACCGGAGCCCAGCGCAGCGGGTCCGGTTTGGAAAGGAGGAGCCGCGTTGTGAGCGCGCTCTGACTTTTAAAAAAGTCGGAGCAAGCGGTCAGCTTGCTCCGACTTGGTGGAGGAGGGTGGATTCGAACCACCGAAGCGAAACGCAACAGATTTACAGTCTGCCCCCTTTGGCCACTCGGGAACTCCTCCATATGAAATTGTGGAGCTGGTGGACGGATTCGAACCCCCGACCTGCTGATTACAAATCAGCTGCTCTACCGGCTGAGCTACACCAGCAACTCAAGAGTGCTGTCCAACAGCAGGTGTTATTTTACCAGAAAGCGTACATCTTGTCAACAACTTTTTTCAAATTTTTCTTTTTTCTTTTTTTGCTTCTCATCCGGCCCCTCCGTCCGTCTCCACTCCGGCGGGGCGGCCGTCTATTCCAAAGCAAAGGAGGTGGTGCGCCACGAGAATGTTAGGGATCTCCGGCCTGCTCCCTCCCCTGCGGGATGTGCAGCTGGCGGCTCCGGCCGCCCTGTGCCCCCTGTGCGGGGAGGAGCAGTACCGGGGGGACCGGATGCTCCGGCGGGGCGGACAGCTGGTGTGCGTGCGGTGCGCGAACCGTCAGCGTCCCGACCGGCGGAGAAAGGAAAAGGAGGAGAGGGAACCATGACCTTATTGGAATTATCGGTGGAGTACCGGGCCCACGCCCGGGCGCTGGACTTCCGCATCTGCCAGCTTCAGGCGGTGCTGGAGCGCACCGAAAACGAGGATCAGCGCCTCATGCTCAATGAGCGCATCCATATGCTGTCCACCATGCTGCGGGAGGCTCGGGAGCTTGCCGTCCTCACCGAGCGCTACTACGAGAGGGGGTACCGCCGCAATGCCAAATACACGTTATAGACGGGGGCGGCACTACGCCGCGGACATGGCGGTCTACTCCCGGCAGATGGCCGGGGACAACAGCCGGGAGCTGAGCCGGCTCAAGCGCAACCTGATCCGCGCCCTTCAGGAGGACGTGACCGAGAAGCAGCGCACCGCGCTGCTCCTCTACTACGCCGAGGGGTACAACATGCGGGAGATCGGGGAGAAGCTGGGGGTGGACAAGTCCACCATCTCCCGCACCATCAAGCGGGGGGAGCGGCGGCTCCAGCGCTGCCTGCGCTACGGGGCGGAGGCCTACCTGCGCAATATGCCATAAAGCAAAAACACGGCCGCTTCCGCGGCCGTGTTTTTCACTCCATGGGTCCAAAGGTATCAAAGGGGAAGATGGAGAAGAACGCCTTGCCCAGCACATAGTCCTCGTCGATGCAGCCGATGCGGCTGTCCCGGCTGTCGTCGGAGTTGTTCCGGTTGTCTCCCATCACAAAGATGGAGCCCTCGGGCACCTCGATGTGGGTCTGGGTCCGGTAGGGGTCGGTCTGGGTCACATCCAGCATCGCTTCCTTGATGTAGGGCTCGTCCAGCCGCTCGCCGTCCACATAGACGCTGTTGGCGGCATAGTCGATGTCCACCGTCTGTCCGCCGGTGGCGATGACCCGCTTGACGATGGCCACGCCCCCCAGGTGCTCCACCGTGGTCTTGTTCAGCACCACAATGTCCCCCTGCTCTGGCTCATAGCCCAGGGACTGCACCAGCAGCAGCTGTCCGTCGTGCAGGGTGTTCTCCATGGAAGAGCCGTCCACCCGGGTGAGCCGCCCGAAAAAGGTGAACACGATCACCAGGCACACCAGGGCGGTGGTCAGGGCGTTGAGCCAGTAAAATACGTCCTCCGGGGGCTTCTTCTCCTGCTCCTCCGGGGCGGTTTCCCCCTCCGGCGCGGTCCCGTTCTCCGGCCCCTCCTGGGGCTGGGGGACGGGCTGCTCCTCGGGCTGTTGGGTAAATTCAAATGCTTCCGACATGGGTCTACCTCCTGTGAGGGATGCGATTTTTTTATTATACCCGCTCCCGGCGGAAAATGCAACCTTTGAAAGCCCCTCCCTTGCGGCGTGGGCGCGGATGGGGTATAATCAATCCAGCACAGAAAGGAGCCGCAGCTATGAAGATCATCGACGCACATCTGCACCTCTTTCCCTCCGAGCCCGGGACCGACGCCATGGCGGAGGCGGTGGGCCATGTGAACTCCGTGGACCACCTGCGGCAGGTCTACGGGGAGCTGAACATGGTCCACGGGGTGGTCATGGGCAACCGGAGCCTGGAGGTGGGCTTCCACCACTACCCCCGGGACCTGTTCCACTACTGCGTGGGGCTGGACAGCCTGGTGCTGGGGAGAGGGGAGACCATTCCCGAGGACCTGCCCGACCAGGTGGAGGAGCACCTGAAGCGGGAGGCGTGCTGCGGCGTGAAGCTCTACCCCGGCTACAACAAAATCTGGCTCACCGACCCCATCTACGACCCCATCTACCGTCTGGCGGAGAAGTACGACAAGCCGGTGGCCGTCCACATGGGCCTCACCGCCTACTCCCGGGCCTATCTGAAGTACAGCCACCCCCTGGTCCTGGACGAGGCGGCGGCGGACCACCGCCGCACCCGGTTCGTCATGTGCCACTTCGGCAACCCCTTCCTCCAGGAGGCGGCCGCCGTGCTGGAGAAAAACCGGAACGTGTCCACCGACCTGTCCGGCCTGCTGGAGGGCCGTGTGGACCTGGACGTGTACTTCCAGGAGCGGGCGGGCTACGCGGAGCTGCTGCGCACCTGGCTGAACTACCTGGGCTGCTGGGACCGGGTGATGTACGGCACCGACTGGCCCATCGTCAATCTGGGGGAGTACATCGAATATATCCAGCGCATCGTGCCGGAGCGATACTGGGAACCGGTCTTTTATGACAACGCCAACCGCATCTACCGCCTGGGGCTGTGAGCCCCGGAGAAAAAATGCCAGAGAGAGGAGAATACCTATGCTGCCCCAGGACCCTGTGATTCTGCTCAGCGTGGTCAACGCCCGGCTCCGGGACCTGTACCCCGACCTGGACGAGCTGTGCCACAGCGAAGACGCCGACCGGGCCCAGCTGGAGGAGAAGCTGGCCGCCATCGACTACCACTATAACCCGGAGCGCAATCAGTTCCTATAAAGACATCGGGAGGGCATCCGCCCTCCCGATTCAGCTTGTCAAAAAAGCCCTCCTGCAAGGAGTTCCGCCGTCCGCAGACGGCGGAATAAAATGAAATCCCATCATTTCCGAGGACACACCCCAGGGTGGCTTCTCTTGGCCTTCGGCCAATTCACCTTCTGCGCCTCGGAAATGATACCTCTCGCGAAATTTTGGCCGACAATTTCGCAAGAAATCGAGGCCAAAATTTCGTGCAGCTCCACTCGAAAAAGTGGCTCTGCCACTTTTTCGACAGTCTCCATCGGGAGGGCATTCGCCCTCCCGATTCGTTTATGCGCTGCCCAGGCGCTGGGCCGCCGTCTCCAGCATGTTTTCCGCCAGAATGCCGTAGCCCCGGGTGGGGTCGTTCACCAGCACGTGGGTCACCGCCCCCACCAGCCTTCCGTTCTGGAGAATGGGGCTGCCCGACATGCCCTGGACGATGCCTCCGGTGGCCTCCAGCAGCCGCTGGTCGGTCACCCGGAGCATCAGGTTCCGGCTGTCCCCGGCGTTCTCCGGGTACAGGTGGGTGATCTCCACCTCATACTCCTCCACCGTGTCCCCGGCGATGTTGGAGAGAATGGTGGCCCTGCCCGTCTGGACCTGGTCCCGGCCGGCCACCTCCACCGGCTGGAGGTCCTGGGCCAGGGCCGCGTCCTCCAGCCGCCCGAAGATCCCCTGCTCCGTGTTGGCGTACAGGGTGCCCAGGTCGGCGGTGAGGTCAAAGTCCCCGTGGAGCTCCCCCGGCTCCCCGGCGGCCCCCTTCTTCACGTCGGAGACCGTGGCCCCCATGATGCTCCCCGTCTCCAGGGGCATGAGCTTGGCGGTGTCCACGTCGTTGATGCCGTGGCCCAGGGCGGCGAACACGCCGCTGTCCGGGTCATAGAAGGTCATGGTGCCGATGCCCGCCATGGAGTCCCGCAGCCACACCCCCAGCTGATAGGACCCCGCCGTGGTTTTCACCGCCTGGGCGGCCAGCTGGAGGGACTCCTCCCCCCGCTGGACCTGGAGGGTCATCTTCTCCCCCGGGTGCTGGGCCAGATGGTCCTGGACCTCCTCGATGGTGTCCACCTCGCTGCCGTCCATGTGGGTGATCACGTCCCCCGCCTTCAACCCGCTGGTGCGCCCGGGGGACGCCGGGCCCTCCGGAGTGTCCAGGGAGGACAGCCCCACCACCAGCACGCCGTCGGAGAAGAGCTTGATGCCCACCGCCCGGCCCAGGGGGATCACCGTATCCCCCAGCTCCGCCTGAGCCGCGGCCGCCACCGCCTCCGGCCGGGACAGCTCCAGCGCCGCCGTGGCCGCCGCGGCTCTGGCCCGGTCCCCGGTCAGGGCCATGGTGAGCAGCAGCCCCAGAGCCGCCGCCCCAGCCGCCGGCCCCAGAAGTCCGTGCCACGGCCGTTTTTTCGTTTCCTGTTCCAAAAAGGTTCCACCCCCCATACGGCCGCCCCTCCCTTGGGAGCGGCCGCCGTCGTTTCGGCGGTCCGAAGCGGGCCGCCTTGGTTCAGTATGGACGGCCCGGCCGGGCGGCACACCAGGGGGCTCTTGCCACCGCTTCCATGTGAGAGTCTGGAAAGCGGCCCGGCGGCGGGACTTGCAGATTTTCTCTGGAGAACGGCGCAAAAGCAGGGGAAATCTGCCGGTTTTTCCGCAAAAAGCGAACAGGACCACCTCCCATCAAGGAGGCGGTCCTCAGGCTGTCGGAAAAGTCCAAGGACTTTTCCGACAGCCTGCAAAAATGCCGTTACTTTTGCGCCGCTGTTCGGCGCAAAAGTCCGCGCTTCGCTTGCCGGAATCCTTGCACAGCAAGGCTTCCGGGGCATTTGATCCCATTCGAGGCGGGCTGCCGCCCCCTCGAGCTCCCCCGCCCTGTCTCAAACGGATTTGATTCTGCACAGGTTTTTCGACAAACTGAGGACCACCTCCCCGCCGGGAGGCGGTCCAATGTTCTCTCTCTTTCCCCGCCTTTGAAAGATGCGGAGCACGGTCTCTGTTTTCTTTTTCAAAATACGGGTCCGCTTGAACCCTATTCTGCCCCGCTTTCACGGTCCTGATGCAGACAGTTTATTCCAATTTTCAGCGCACCAGCGGCAGGCCGGCCATGACGCGCACTCCTTTTCCGCCCGCCGGGGCGCGCCTCGCCCCACAGGTCCAGCATATCACAGGGGGCTTGTCCTTTTCTTGTACAATCGGCCGCCCGGCGGATTTTTTCAAAAAATATGGCCCGGAGGGCACTCCCTCCGGGCTCAGCTTGTCAAAAAACCTGTGTAGAGAAGAAACCGCTCAAGTTGGGGCGGGGGAGCTCGAGGGGGCGGCAGCCCGCCTCGAGTGGGATCGAATGCCCTGAATGCCTTGCACGGCAAGGCGTTCAGCGAGCGCAGCGAGGACTTTCCCGCCGCGCGGCGGCGGGAAAGTATTGGCATTCTTGCAGGCTGCCGGAAAAGTCTTTGGACTTTTTCGACAGCCTGCGCCCGGAGGGCACTCCCTCCGGGCCGTCTGTCCGTAAATTTGCCGCAGTTAACTGTCCAAGGCCACCCGCTCCACCCCGGGGGTGCGGGCCAGATAGGCCCCCTCCCGGCTCTGGCAGGTGAAGAAGAGGATCTGCTCCTCCCGGGAGAGCTCCACCAGCAGGTCCAGGGCCCGCTCCATGCGCTCCTGGTCGAAGGCGGCCAGGGCGTCGTCCAGAATGAGGGGCACGTGGTGCTCCCGCAGGCACAGGTCGTACACCGCCAGGCGCACCGCCAGGTACACCTGGTCCACCGTCCCCTTGGACAAAAACAGGGACCGGCGGGGGAGCACATCCCCCGCTCCGGCGGCGGATGCCTCCAGCTCCCGGTTCAGGGAGAGGCTGGTGTACTTCTCCCCGGTGAGCCGGGCCAGGTACTCCCCCGCCCGGCGGTTGAGCTCCGGGGAGAAGCGCTCCTGGAGCTGGGCGTTGGCCTCCTTCAGGGCGGTCAGAGCGGTGGAGATGGCCTGGTACTCCTGACTGCGCCGCTCCAGCTCCCCCTCCAGCTCCTCCTGACGGGCAGCCAGGGCGGCGGGGTCCCCCACCGCCTTCTGACGGCCCAGGGCCATGCTCAGGGCCCGGCCGGTGCGCTCCAGGTCGGCCTGGGCGGTGCCCAGCAGGGCGGCGGTCTCCTCCATGGTGCGCCGGGGGGCCTCCGGTTCCGGGGCCCCGGGTTCCTCCACCCGGCCCCCCTGAGCTTTCAGGGCGTCGTACAGCCGCTGGGCCCCCTCCAGCCTGGTGTGGGCCACCGCCTCCCGCTCCCCCAGGTTCAGGGCCCGGGACAGGGCGGCGGAGCAGCCAAACAGATCCTTCACCTCGGGGGCGAAGGAGTGGACGAAGTCAAATAAATCCTTCCGGCTGTTCTCCCGGCGGGCCTGCCGGTCCGATAACCCCTCCCGCACCAGGCGCACCTGCTGGGCGGCCTGGTCGGCGGCCGCGACCCGGGCCCGGTAGTCCTCCAGCACCCCCTTCAACTCCTCCGGGGTTTTGACCGAGAAGCGGTCCAGCACCTGATCTCCCCAGGCCCGGCTGCGTCTGGCCTGACTGTGGTTGAACACCCCCAGGGCCAGGGTGAAAACCAGGAAGAGAATCCCTGTGAGGACGGCAGGAAATGAGAAGCCGTCCCCCTGGGCCAGGGCCAGCACCGCCATGCCTCCGGCCGCCAGCACGCCGATCACCGGGACCAGCTTGGCCATGAGCGCCCAGGTCCCGGCATTTTTCCGGGCCGCGGCATACTCCCCCTCCGCTTTTTTGACGGACTCCGCGGCCTCCTCCACCGTCTGTCCGGGGAAGCGGTCGTCCCGGGCGGCGCTCCGGGCCTCTTCCAGCTCCGCCTCCGCCTGGGCCAGGGCCTCCTCCCCCTGTTTGATCTCCGGCTCAAGGGCTTTCAGATAGGCCAGCTCCCCCTGGGCCCGCTTCAGCTCCTCCTTGTGGGGGATGGGCCCGAACCGGGCCTGTTCTTTTCTCAAAGCGTCCAGGTCGGCCTGGGCCCGGTCCAGCTCCCCCTTGGCCTGGGTGAACCGCCGGTCCAGGTCCCGCTGAGCCAGACGCTTATGGGCGGACAGCTCCGCCTCCAGGGCCTCCTTCTTCCGGCGCAGCCCCCTCTCCTCCGCCGCCAGGGCGTTGAGGGCCCCGGTGAGCTGCTCCAGCTCCTCCCGGCTGGCCCTCACCTGGGCAAGCTCCCCCTCCAGCTGGGGGATGCGGCCCACGCTCTTGTTCACCTTCCGCCGGTTGAGCCACTCCTTCAGGCGCCCCTCCGCCTGGGTGTAGGACACGTCCTCCTCCCCGGAGGACACCAGGGCGGCGATGCGCCGCTCCAGCTCCGGGGTAGACTGGATGGCCAGGGAGCCGCTCTGCCCCAGAAAGGCGGAGCGCTCAAACACCTCCCGGCCCACCCCCAGCAGCAGCTCGCCGCAGTCGGCCCCGGTCAGGCCGGGGACGGGCTCCTGGGTGCCGGTATACACCGCCTCAAAGGTCCCGAAGGGGGTATTTCCCTTGGGGGAGCGGCGGATGGTGACGTCCCGCCCCTGCCACTCCAGGGTGATTTCGCCTTCCATGGGGGCGCCCGACCAGGGCTGGTACCGGTTCTTATCCGCCAGGTACCCCTTCTTGTCCCGGTCCCGGGTGTCGATGCCATAGAACATGGCCTTCAAAAAGGCGGCCCAGGTGGACTTGCCCCCCTCGTTGGGGGCCTCGATCAGGTTGAAGCCGGGGGCGAGCGCCAGCCTCTGCCCGGTCAGCTTGCCAAAGACCGCCGTCATGGATTTGATCTTCATGGGGCAATATCCTCTCCGTTCTCCAGGGCGGCCAGGCCGAAGCGCACCGCCTGCTGGAGCATGTCGTTGTCCGGCTCCTTCCGGCACCGGGCGGCCATGGAGCGGAGAAACAGCCCGGTGAGGCTGTCCTCCTCCATCCGGGCCCACAGGTCCCGGCCCGCCCGGGTGCGGTCCCGGAGACCCAGGGCCCAGCACCGGCCCGCGAGCTTTCCCTCCAGTCCCACCAGGTCCAGGGGCTCCGCCCCCCGCTCTCCGGTGAACACCAGGCGGCACACGTCCTCTTGAAACGCCGGGGCCAGAACAGCCCGGGCGGTCTCCAGCGGGTCCGCCCCGCCGGTGACGTCCGCCTCCAAAATCTGATACCGGCGGCGGCACAGGGGGACGAACTCCGCCGTGCAATTCCCCGGCTCTGCCTCGATGTAAAGAACTCCCTTGTCCCCCGTCTCGTCAAAGCCCCGGCCCTCAGGGCAGCCGGGGTAGGCCCAAAAGGTGTTCCCCTCCCGCTGAAGGCCGCTGCACTGGTGGATGTGGCCCAGGGCCAGGTAGTCCAGGCCGCTTCCGGCGATGGAGGCTTTGGAGATGGGGGCGTAGTCCCCCTTGCCCTCCGCCTCCCCGTGGAGGACCGCCAGTCTGGTCCACCCCTCCGGCCCCCGGGCCTGAAAGCCCGCCAGGGGGTCGTCCTCCCGGTGGGGGGCGGTGAAGGCGTTCCCCCAGACCGCACACTTGAGCGCCGGAAATTCCACACACTGCGGGGCCTCTGTGGAAAAAATGTGGACGTTGTCCGGCCAGTCCAGGGCGGCGTACAGGGACTTGGCCGTATAGGGGTCGTGGTTGCCCGGGGCAATGAGCACCGGGCAGGGGATCTCCCCCAGGGTCTGGGCCAGTGCCTGGGCGGTCTCCCGGTAGGTCTGCCGCCCGTCCAGCAGGTCGCCGGCCAGGAGCACCAGATCGGCCTGCCGGTCCCGGGCGAGCCGGGCCAGGCGGGCGAGGAGCTCCCGCTGCTCCCGCCGCCGCTGGGCGGCCTGGTCCGGGGCCAGGCCGGAGAAGGGGCTGTCCAGGTGGAAGTCGGCCCCGTGGATGAGTTTGATCATTGGGTTGTCTCCTTTCCGGGAGGATTTGCATCTGTGAGGGTTTTGCGCAGGGGGTTCGCCGCCTGCGGGCGGCGAGTGACTTTCTGGCACGGCCAGAAAGTCACCAAAGAGCCGCCAGGGGACAAGCGCAGATCGACTTCGGCTGCGCCTCAGCCGATATGACGCTTGTCCCCTGGACCCCCATTTTACGGGGGCCCCAATTAGGCAAGCTTGGCAGTTATCGCAAAGGCGCGGGTGGACAGGGGATTGGTTTCCGGTCTATGACCGCTGCCGCTGAGTTGCCGGTAACCTTTGGGCAGTGCTTCTACCGATTGGAAGCGCGCCTTTTGGGCTGGTGGGGCTCAAGTGCGGCTCAGAGGGAGGGCGTATCCTGAAATGTTTCCCGATTTCCGTAGGGGCGGCACACCGGGCCGCCCGGGGTTTCCGGGCCTTGCATATGTTC
>NZ_NFKI01000068.1 GCF_002160305.1 Pseudoflavonifractor sp. An184 | reverse complement strand
CCGGGGGACGGCTCAGGATGGACACTGCGTGTCCATATTCGCCTACCCTACCCCCTCTGTCGCTTCGCGACATCTCCCCCTGACAGGGGGAGTCGGCCCCCGGTCCCCCGTTACGAGAGTTACCCTTTGGGCTGGGCAAAACATTTCCGGCGCACAAAATCTGAGTGGCTGGTCTGAATCCCCGCCGGGCCACTGGGCCCTGAGTTTGCAAAAATTTCCGCCGGTGCGGTTCCATTCCCGCGCCTGGCTTTGCCGAGCCAACGCTCCTGGTCCAAATCCTGGCGGGCGCATGCTATGCGCCCCTACTGGTTTCCGATGGACTGTATGGGCGGCTATCCGCCGCCCGCCCTGGAGGTTTCCGCCTCCCCGTAGGGGCGGCCCCACGTGGCCGCCCGCAGGCGGCGAAACCTCCCTGCCGCTTACCCCTCCATCTGCGCGCTCTCCGGTCCCTTGTCCAAAGCCCCGGTGACGTGGATGGCGTGCCCCCAGAACAGGTCCCCGTCGTTGAACCAGAACTCGAAGCGCCCGTCGGCGGAGATCTGGACGGCGTCCAGCTCCAGGCGCTCCATGAACTGCTCCCGGGTGATCTCCTCCGGCTCCTCGCCCTCGGCAGCGTCCTGGGCCCAGTCATTGGCCTGTTCCAGAAGCTGATCGGCGGCGAAGGAACGCACCTTCTCGTCCCAACCCTTCTGATCGGCCATGAGGGCCTTGGCCTGCTCCACGCAGGCGTCCCAGTCCTCCTCCCGGTCGATGTCCAGCCGGGCGGGCTGGCCCAGCCACTCCACCTCGGCCTCAAACCAGTTGACCAGCCGGTTGAGCGTAAAGGTCCCCAGCTCGGGCACCCAGATGGACACCGGCTTCTTCTGCTCCTCCAGGATGGCCTTCATCTCCGGGTCGATCTCCGGCTGGGGCAGCTCGGTCATGAGAAACTGCTTTCCGTCCTCGGAGGGGCGGACCATGATCTGAAAGACGCTGTCCCCCCGCACCCGGCGGCGGAGGTAGTCCATCAGCTTGTCGTCCGCCAGGGCGACCAGCTGGGTCTTCTCCCGGTGGGCGGGCTCCTCGCTGTCCTCCTCCTTCCAGGCGGTCAGCTCCAGCACAGCCAGCCAGGGCCCGTTCTCCTGGGGCCGGCTGCCCCCAAAGCCGCCGGCGCCGGTGACGGCCAGAATGCTGAACTCCTCCGGCAGAAACTTCTGCCCCAGGGCCCGCAGCTCCTCCGGAATTGCCGGCGCCTCCTTCCGCTCCGCCTCTCGGGCGGCCGCCTTCTGGAGCCGCTCCTGTTCCTCGGGGATCTCGCCGCTCTTCTTCTTGAAAAAACCGAACATGACTGAGATGCTCCTCTCTGGATAAATGTTTACTTCCCGGTGGAGCCGAAGCCTCCGGTCCCCCGCTGTGTCTCGTCCAGCTCGTCCACCATCTGGATCTGGGCCTGGACCACCGGCACCACCATCAGCTGGGCGATGCGGTCGGCGGGCTGGACGGTGTACTCCGACTCCCCGGAGTTATAGAGGCCCACCATAATTTCGCCCCGGTAATCGCTGTCAATGACCCCCACGCAGTTGGAGGGGACCACCCCGTGCTTGATGCCCAGCCCGCTCCGGGCCAGCACCAGGGCCACATAGTCCGCCGAGGGCAGGGCGATGGCGATGCCCGTGGGGATCACCGTCCGCCCGCCGGGCAGCAGGGTGATGGGCTGGTCCAGACAGGCGTGCAGATCCATGGCCGCCGACCCGGGGGTGGCGTAAAAGGGGGTGGGGATCTCTTTTCCGATTTTGGGGGATACCGCTTTGATCTTCAGTTCCATAAATGCTCCTTGGTGCCTCCGCCCCGTCCGGGCGGGCTGATGTTTACGTTTCGATGTCTGCCAGTCGTATATACCGCCGCAGGGAATACTCCCCGTCGTGGGCCTCCCCGGGGAAGGTGCGGGACATCTCCCCCGCCCGGGTGATCCGGGTCGCCCCCGCCCGGGCCAGGAGGGCGGTCAGCTCCTCCCGCTCCTCCGGCCGGCACAGCAGGCCCGCCGTCTGGAGCCGCCCCTTCTGCCGGCGCAGGACGGGGATCAGCTCCCGCCGGGGCAGGCACTTCACCAGCACGTTTCCATACAGGGGGGAGAGCTCCAGCTCCCGGTCCGGCTTTAAAGTGAGGGAGCAGCCCTCCCCGAACCAGGTCCTGTCCCCGGCCCCCTCCGCCAGGCGCTCCAGGCGGTAGGTGTGGGTGTACAGAGCGGCCTGGGCCGCACCGTCCCGGTCCCGCTCCCGGGCGGCCCGGTTCAGAAGGGGGAGAAACGCCTGGCAGAAGGCCTCCGCCTCCTCCGGACGGTCCGTGTCCAGGTAGATCACCTGACAGGAGGAGCACAGCAGCCCGCCGGTGCGGACGATGTGCCGGGCCAGAGCGGACCACTCCGCCTCCCGGTCCTCGTATCCCGCCACATAGGCAAAGCTCAGGCGGTGGCCCCACTCTATCAGCTTACAGCCCGGGGGAGCCAGCCTCCGCAGGGCGGACACCGCTTCGTCTCCGCCCCAGGTGACCGCTCCGTCCGCCAGGGCGGCCAGCCGCTCCAGGGTGCCTGTGTCTTTGGAGGACACCTCAAAGGCGTACAGCCAGGGGGCCAGCCGGGGCTCCCGCTGGGTGAGCAGCTTCAGGGCGGCCAGAGTCAGCCCCCGGTCCCCGTGGGGGAGTTTGATGAGGTTGAGATTCCCTGTAAGCAGCCCCTCCAGGGCGCTGAACAGGGGAATGCCGACCTGGTTGCCCGGGGTCACATGGAGGAGCACCCCCAGGGGCTGGACCAGGGTCCGGCCAAAGGGCCGTTCCACCAAAGCTCCAGGCCGCAGGTCCCCCAGCTCCAGCTGGAGGCGGGCCTCCAGGGCCTCCCGGCGGAGCATTCCCCGGACCTCCCGCAGCTCCTCCCGCGCACTCGGGGGCGCGTACTGGGCCAGCAAGGGGTCCAGCTCCCCGGAATCCAGGGTCCGGCCCAGGCTGTCCACCGCGTCCAGCACCACGTCCACGTCCAGGGGCGGGCCGGACCGGGTCTCATTCAGCCGCTCTTCCAAAGAATCCAGCAGGGCGGGCAGCTCCTCCTGGGAGAGCAGTGCTCCGGCGGCAAAGATCACGAGAATCCCTCCCCTCTGCCCAAGAGCTCCGCCGCGCCCGCGGCGCAGGTCTGGATCTCCGGCATGCCCACCCGGCCCAGGATGGTCAGATAGGGGGAACGGATGCCGCAGCCGCAGTCCTCCCCCGGCCGGAGCGCCCCCAGGTCGTCGGTGACCACGCTGGTCACGGGGGTGGCCCGGTTCAGGGGGGTGATGAGATTCACCAGCCCCGCCTGCCCCATGGGCAGGGGTTCCAGCGTCCGTACGTCCCGGATGAGCACCCGGGCGTAGATGGGCACATGGAAGTGGTGATGCTTGCAGGTGTTGTAGAAAATGGGGTGCTCCACCGCCCCGAACAGCTCGTGGATGTGCTCCTCCCCAATACCCAGCACCGTCCGGGCCAGGTCGTAGAGGACCGACTTGTCCACCTGCTGGGCGGCGTGCTGCTTCCACCCCCCGGCCAGCAGGATCTGGGAGCCGGGTCTCAGCCGGAGGGACACCCCCAGCTCCTCCATCCGCTTCAGGCCGAACCACAAATAGGAGGGGAAGCCCACAATGCGGGTGGGGAAGGGGGAGCGGGCAAATCGGGCCAGGGCTCTGGCCGCCCCGTCCAGGTCGGGGACATACCGGCCCTTCTCCATCCGCAGGGCGTAGAAGCGCCCCAGGGGCGGGGCGAAGAAGGTCAGCCCGAACATGGTCCGGGTGACCCCGGTGGAATTGGCCCGGTGGGGCTTGTAGCCCAGCACCACATAGTTGGCCGGGCGGGGGGACACCAGTCCGTGCCTCCACCCCAGCTTCAGCACCATGGGGATCTCCGCAAAGATGGCCCCCCAGTCGAAGCCCACCCGGCTGAACCTGCCGCTGGTCCCCGAGGAGGTGACCTTCATCCCCATCCGCCACTTGGGCATGGAGAACAGGGCGTGGCGCTTGAAGAACAGGGTGGGCACCATGGGGACGGCGGACAGGTCCCCCGTCTCCACCAGAGTTTTTGGGGAAAAGCCCAGCCCCCGGGCGATGGCGCGGTACTCCGGGCACCGGCCCATGTGCCAGGCGCAGTTGTCCGCCACCGCCTGAACGAACCGCTTCTGGGTCCCCTCCAGGTCATAGGGGTCCCGCGACCAGAACAGTCTCTGCCGGCTGAACATGGACGGATTCCTCCCTCCTCAGCCGCTCCGTCCCTTCCGTTCCCGAGCGGCCCGATCACTCCTATCTTCTATCTCCTAACTCCTATCTGACGAGTTACTCCACGTCCCGGTAATAGAGTCCTCTGGTGAACTCCCCGGGCCGGTACCGGCCGCGGCCCAGGTAGCGCTCCAGCACCCGGACGCACTCCTCGGGGGACTCGGTGGTGAATAGGAGCCGCACCGACGTCAATCCCAGGCGCTGGTAGTCGGCGGCCTTGTCCGCCAGGAACAGGGTCTTGCCGTTCAAGATCTCATTGCGGCAGCCCCAGGCCTTCACCACCGGGAAGTGCTCCCCCTTCCGGTCCACCAGCCGCTGGCCCTCCTCGCAGGAGTGGCGGCCGGTGTGGTTGTGGATGATACAGTTCTCGGTGATCATCAGGGGCAGCTGTCCGTAGACGATGGCCTCCATTGGGATGGCCTTGGACAGGTCCCGGATCTGGGCGAATTTCAACTCGAAGGAGGCGGTGGCCCCCTCCACCCCCAGCTTTTTCAGCTCCTTGAGGGTCTGGCTGTTGTACACCCCGATGCCGAAGTCGCTGCGGACCTGGAAGCCCAGCTCCCTGGCCCGGCGCACCCCGTCCAGGGTGCCCGCCAGAGCCTCCGTTACCCCCAGCTCCTTGACAGTATTCAGCTGCTGCTCCAGCTGGGGCATCTCCCGGTCCCAGCAGATGCGGGGGAGCTGGACGGACACGGCCACCCCCGCCTCCTGACAGCGTCGCACCGCGTCGGGGCAGGCCGCCCCCTCGTCGCAGGGGAGGTAGATCCGCTCCGGCTTCAGGGCCAGCAGCTCCGGGGTGATCTGCTCCGCCCGGCGCACCGACGCCGTGAGGGCGGGGGGCGCCTTGGGGTTCTCATACCGCACCCCGGGGTGGTACTCCCCGGTTTTCCGCTCCGGCGGGCGGGCGCGCTCCTGGGAGAGCTTCTCCAGCGCCTGCCGGCGCAGGGCGTTCAGGGCGGACAGGGGGAGAGATAACCCCTCGTCCACCCGGGCGGTGGCCTTCTCACAGTGGAACGGGGTGCCGCCGGTGCGGCCCAGCTGTCCCTCCACCTTCTCCCGGGTGAGGGGGACGTTCACCGCCGCCTCGGGCACCGGCCCCTCCACCTGGACCACCCGGCCCTGGGCGTCCTCCGCCGCCACCTGGGCGGGCTCCCCCGCCTGAATCCAGGCGTACAGCCGCACGGGGGTCTTGCGGTTCTCCCCGCTCTCATAGGTGGTGCGGGCCTGGGCAAAGAGCTCCCTGGGGTCCTCCCCCTCCTGGCGGGTGCCAAACATGTCGGGCCCCTTCTGGTCCAGAAAGTACCCCTGGGTGAAGCCCTGGCGGGAGAAGGCGGCCTCCAGCTGCCGCAGCTCCTCCGCCGTGGGCTCCCGGCCCTCCCGGAGGGCGTCGGCGTACACCCGTGTGACGATGGCCACGTACTCGGGGCGCTTCATGCGGCCCTCCAGCTTCAGGCAGGCCACCCCCATGTCCTCCAGCTCCTTCAGGTAGCCCACCAGGGACATATCCTTCAGGGAGAGGGGGTACTCGTCCGCCCGCTTGCCCCAGCCGTATTTCAGCCGGCAGGGCTGGGCGCACAGCCCCCGGTTGCCGCTGCGCCCCCCGATCATGGAGGAAAGGTAGCACTGGCCCGAGTAGCACATGCACAGCGCCCCGTGGCCGAACACCTCGATCTCAATGGGGGAATTTTGGCAGATGTACGCGATCTGGTCCCGGCTCAGCTCCCGGGACAGGACCGCCCGGGTCATCCCCAGATCGGCGCACTCCTTCACCCCGTCCAGGGAGTGGACGGTCATCTGGGTGGAGGCGTGGAGGTGGACGTCCGGGGCCACCTGGCGCAGCATCCGGGCCACCCCCAGATCCTGGACGATGACCGCGTCCACCCCCATCTCACTGATCTCGGCGGCCACCTGGGCGGCACGGGGGAGCTCCCGGTCGGTGAGCAGGGTGTTCAGGGTGAGATGTACCTTGGTGTCCCGGAGATGGCAGTAAGAAACCGCCGCCGCAGCCTCCTCCCGGGTGAAGTTCTTCGCGTTGCGGCGGGCGTTAAAATCGCCGTAGCCCAGATAGACGGCGCCGGCGCCGTTCTGGACCGCGGCCTGGACCGACTCCATGGAGCCGGCGGGAGCGAGCAGCTCCAGCATGGGGCAAGCCTTCCTTTCCTGAAATTTCACCGGGCGGAGCGGGAAATTCCGCTCCGCCTGGTCCGGTTATCCTTTGTGATTCTGGAGCTTGAAGATCTCGCGCTTGGACTCGGACAGCTCCATTTTCAGCTTGGCGTTCTCGTCCAGGCCCTCCTTGATCTGGCGGCGCAGATTCTCGCTGGCCTCCTGCTCCTTGAAAAACTGGTCCGCGATGTTCATGGCGGCCAGCACCGCGGCGTCGGACCGGCCCAGGCGGGCCCCGTTCATCACGTCCCGCACCTGACTGTCCACCAGGGCGGCGCAGCGCTTCACATACTCCTCGCCCTCCTCGGCCACCATGGTGTACTCCTGACCCGCGATGGAAACGGTGATCTTGTTCTTCATCCGAAATCCCCTCCAACAAGCCTTGTATTTGTCCGGTTTTCCGGCCATCCGGCCGGAATTTCCCGCAGAGACATAGTAATATGGACATTATAGCATAGTTCCCAATGTTTGAGAAATAAATTTACCATGAATTTTTTATGTCGACGGGGATTTTTTGCACGGAAGTGTCAAGGCGGATCGGTCATCTACCGGCAGGAATTTCGCCGCCTGCGGGCGGCGAGTGACTTTGCCCGCGGCGGCTCGTCGTCGCAAAGTCCACTCCACTCCGTTTCCGCCTGGCGGCGAAAACTGCGTTCGTTCCCTTGCTCCTCCTCTTCCCGGCAAACCCGCTGCGCTGGGCTTCGCCGGGAGCGACGAGGGATTGGGCAAAACGCCCCCGGGGATGCGGCCGATGGACTACGGCTCCGCTGTGCTCCGCCTAGGTCCATAGGACCGCTTTCCCCGGACCCCTTTACGGGGGACACTCTCCTGTTTTGTGGTACATCATCTCCGGCGCGCAAAATCTGAGTGAGTGCCTAAATCCCCGCCGGGCCACTGGGCCCTGGGTTTGTGAAAAATTGGGGCAGGCGCGGTTCCACAACCGCGCCTGGGTTTGCCGAACCAACGGTACCGGGCCGTTTTCCGCCGTAGGGGCGGCCCTTGCGGCCGCCCGCGGGCCGGTCTGGGACCGGCCCCTACCAATATCCCGGAACGCTCTCGTCCTTTCGTAGGGGCGGGTCCCAGACCCGCCCGTAAGCCTTCCCCTTTAGGCCGACTCCCCCTGTCAGGGGGAAATGTCCCGAAGGGACAAAAGGGGTCGGGGGGACCCAAAGGCCCGGATGAGGATGACTACTTGATACGCCCCCCTGGCGGGAGGCCCAAGGGCCTCCCCTACCCGAAATGGGAGAGCATTCTTGACTTCCGTAGGGGAGGGGCTTGCCCCTCCCGCAAAGCCTTCCCCTTTAGGGGAAGGTGGCTGGCCGAAGGCCAGACGGATGAGGGGAACGGTCCCAGTTATAAAGGCGGCTCGTTTGAGCCGTAGGGGCGGCCCTTGCGGCCGCCCGCGGGCCGCCGGGGTCGTCGGCCCCTACGGCCTCCCGTATTTCGCAGGGGCGGCACACCGGGCCGCCCGAAAACGGAACTGCAACAGATAAGGCGGGACAGCCGACAGCCATCCCGCCTTTACGCAATGCTTGTTCTCTCACGCCACGGAAAACGCCCACAAATTGGTGATCTGTCCGGCCAGGGTGTCGTAGTCCCACAGCTTCTCGCTGGTGGAGCGCCGGTTGGGGTCCCGGACCTGGAACTTCCCGTCCTCCAGGCCGGAGAGGACGATGAAGTGGCCGCTGGTGGTGAAGTCCCCGGGGCCCACGCTGCAGATGATGGGCTCCCCCGCCGCCAGGGCGTTCTCCATCACCGGCTGGCTCAGGGGCAGCTCCCGGGCGGTGACGCCGAAATGCGCTCCCCCGGCGGACATGAGCTCCCAGCTGGTGCCCACCCCGTCCACATAGTACCCCATCTCCTGGGCGTACTGGGCCACCGTATAGGGGGTGGCGGTTCCGTCCCCGGTGAGGCCGCAGATCACCATGGACAGGGCGGTGGGGCCGCAGCCGTTGAGGGCCATGGGCCCGTCCCCGTACTGGGCATAGCCCCAGCGGGGGTCCCACTGGAGGAGCAGAGGGATGGTCCCCCGCTCCGCCTCCTCCACGGTCTCCGCCGGGGCCCGGTCCTTCTCCTGGGGATAATCGGCCACAAAGCCCACCGTCTCCGGGTTGCGCACCGCCAGCTCCAGCAGCTCCTGCGGGTAGTCCTCCAGGTGGGAGAGGATGTCCCGGGCCCGGGGCTCCTCCCGGGCCAGCTCCTGGAGCTGGGCCAGGAGGCCGTCTCCCACCGCTTCCGCCTCCCCCTGCTCCGAATGGGAGGCTGGAGGGGGCGTATCGGGGGAGTGGGGCCGGACGAAGCGCCCCCGCAGGAAAAGCGCGCCGCCCGCCAGAAAGAGGAGCAGGACAATCCCCGGCACGGGGAGTCTCCGGCGGCGCTTTTTCCGGCGGCGGGACTGGGCCGGGGCTTGTCCCGCCCGGCGGGGGCCGCGGGGATCAGGATAGGAAGGCATAAGGGACTCCTTTCCAGGTGCAGGCGGCATAAGCCGCCATCATTCTTTCCACATGGGCTCCGGTTTTTGTGGAAAACCGGAGCCCGCTTTCCCTACCTTACTCTGAAATTCTTAAAATCACAGGAAAGAAATCTTAAATTTTCCGAAAACTCTCCGACGGATGCAAAAAGCGCCCAAGGCGGCCTGGCCGCTTTGGGCGCCTGGGCGTTGGGATGTGCGTTCACCCCATGTTGGAGAAGCGCTCCACCGCCTTGGCGAAGTTCTGGATGGTTTTCTCCGCGTCCCCGTGCTCGATGCCGTCCCGGACGCAGTGCTGCAGATGGCCCTCCAGCACCACCTGTCCCGCCTTGTGCAGGGCGGACTTGGCGGCGTTGATCTGAGCCAGGATGTCCTCACAGGGCACGTCCTCGTCCACCATCCGGTCGATGGCCTGCACCTGACCGATGATTTTCCGCAGGCGGCGGTGGAGGTTGTCCGCATCCATACACTGTCTCATAGGCTCGTCCCGTCCTTTCTTCGCCATAATATCTGTCACATGGTATCACAAACAACCGTCTTTGTCAAAAGCGCGGCTCCGAAATTTTGACGCAGAAACTCCCCCGGCAATGCCGGGGGAGTTGGGTTTTGTCCGCGGCTCAGGTGCCCAGATAGGCCTTCTTTACCGCCTCGTTGGTGAGCAGCTCCCGGCCGGAACCGGTGAGGGTGATGCGCCCGGTCTCCAGCACATAGCCCACGTCGGCGATGCGCAGGGCCATGTTGGCGTTCTGCTCGATGAGCAGGACGGTGACCCCCTGCTTGTTGATCTCCCGGATGATGTCGAAGATGCCCTTCACCACGATGGGGGCCAGGCCCAGGGAGGGCTCATCCATCATGATGATCTTGGGGCGGGACATGAGGGCCCGGCCCACGGCCAGCATCTGCTGTTCGCCGCCGGACAGGGTGCCCGCCGCCTGCCAGGACCGCTCCTTCAGCCGGGGGAACAGCTCGTATACCCAGTTCAGGTCGTCCTCCAGGCTGTCCTTGCGCAGGTAGGCCCCGATCTTCAGGTTCTCCAGCACGGTCAGGTCGGGGAACACATGTCGGCCCTCGGGCACCAGGGTGATACCCTTGGATACGATGCGGTCGGGGGACAGGGCGGTGATGTCCTCCCCCTGGAGGTGGATGCGCCCGTGGGCGGGCTTCACCAGACCGGCGATGGAGCGCAGGGTGGTGGATTTGCCCGCCCCGTTGGCCCCGATGAGGGTGACGATCTTCCCGTCGGGCACCTCGAAGGTGATGCCCTTCACGGCCTCGATGCCGCCGTAGCTCACCTTCAGTTCGTCAATCTTCAGCATCGTCTGCCACCCCCAAATACGCCTCGATGACCCGAGGATTGTTCTGCACCTCCGACGGCGTACCCTGGGCGATCAATTTGCCGAAGTCCAGGACGTAGATGCGGTCGGAGATGCGCATGACCAGGTCCATGTGGTGCTCGATCATGAGGATGGACAGGTCGTACTCGTCGCGGATTTTATGGATAAAGTCGGTGAGCTCCTGGGTCTCCTGGGGGTTCATGCCGGCGGCCGGCTCGTCCAGGAGAAGGAGCTTGGGCTGGGTGGCCAGGGCCCGGGCGATCTCCAGACGGCGCTGGAGGCCGTAGGGCAGAGAACCGGCCACCTCGTCCTTCAGATGGGAGAGCCCCTGCTCCTCCAGCAGGGCCATGGCCTCCTCCCGCATGCGCTTCTCCTCGGCGCGGTTCAGGCGGAAGGTGGCGGAGAACACGTTCTGCTTGGCCCGCATGTGCTTGGCGATCAATACGTTGTCAAACACAGACAGGGCGGAGAACAGGCGGATGTTCTGGAAGGTGCGGGCGATGCCCAGCTGGGTGATCTTGTCGGGGGTGGGGCTGATTGCCTGGGTGAACATCCCCTGATTTTCTCCCTGATAGTCCTTGACCATTTTGCCCTGGGGGTGGTTTTCCACCATGGCCCGCCCCAGGAAAGACACCCGGCCGTTGGTGGGCTCATACACCCCGGTGATGCAGTTGAAGGCGGTGGTCTTGCCGGCGCCGTTGGGACCGATGAGGGCCACGATCTCCCCCTTGTTCACCTCCAGGGACAGGTCGTTCACCGCCACCACGCCGCCGAACTGCATGGTGACGTGCTCCAGGCGGAGGATATTTTCTTTGCTCATTTCGCCGCCTCCTTTGTTGTTTTCTTCCGGCGGAACAGCAAATCGGTAAACTCCTTATCCCCCATCATGCCCCGGCGGAAGAAGAGCACCACGATCATGATGATGACGGAGAAGACCACCATGCGGAAGCCGTTGCGGGCAAAGGGTATGGTCAGCGAGCCGGAGATGATGAACCACACCCACCAGACCATGAGCAAAAGCCCCACGACCCAGACGATCAGTTCCTTCCAGAACGCGTCCCCCGACTTGCGGCGGCGGCGGATCAGCATGGCGGAGGTGCCCACCACGGCCGCGGCAAAGAGGATGATGAACAGGATGCGGCTGGTCTCGGTGGGGGAGGAGAAGGCCTGGGTGTTGTCCAGGAAGCGCAGCCACCACTCGGAGCAGGCCACATACAGGAAGGTGGCCAGGCACGAGCCGGAGATGGAGCCGATGCCCCCGATGACCACGATGAGCAAAATCTCATAGGTCATGGTGGAGGTGTACACCTTGGCCTGGGCGTTGTTGGCGAACATGGCGAACAGGGCCCCGCCCACCCCGGCGAAGAAGGAGGAGATGCAGAAAGCCAGCCGCTTGTGCTTGGCCAGGTTGACCCCCATGGCCTCGGCGGCGATCTCGTCCTCCCGGATGGCCTTGAAGGCCCGGCCGTAGGAGGAGTTAATGAGCATGACGATGACCGCGATGCACAAAATGGCGATGAGGAAGGGGAAGAAGGTGGACAGGCGCAGGATCACCGTCCCGTTGGCGTCGGTGATGTTGAAGTTGTTGAAGGTGGGGATCTGGGTGATCATGTTGGCGCCGTTGGTGACCGGGCCCAGGGCCTGCCACTGGAAGACGGCGCGGATGATCTCGGCGAAGCCCAGGGTGGCAATGGCCAGATAGTCGCTCTTCAGGCGCAGCACCGGCAGGCCGATGAGGAAGGCGAAGAAGGCGGCCACGCAGCCCCCCAGCAGGATGGCCAGCACCACGCCCAGGATGAGGCCGGTAGGGGTGTCCAGCCCGCCGAACAGGTCGGGCAGGGAGAAGGGCACCGCCGAGCCCCCGTACAGGTAGTACACCGTGTCCTTGGCGGACATGGGGACGGTGAGGATGGCGTAGGTATAGGCTCCCAGGAGCATGAAGCCCGCCTGGCCCAGGGAAAACAGACCGGTGAAGCCGTTGAGCAGGTTCATGGACACCGCTACCAGGGAGTAGACCGCCGCCTTTTTCAGCACGGAGAACAGCTGGCTGGTGGGCAGGAAGATGCTGGGCACCGCGCCGGTTCCCAGAAAGGTGCTCAAATTCTCCAGCAGCACCACTAAGAGCAGGACAGCCGCGGCGAAGATCAGGCCGGCCACGGCGCCCTTTCTGCTTTTTCTCTCTTGGATCATAGTTGACGCTCCCTCCCTTAGACCTTGTCGGTGGCCTTTTCCCCGAACAGGCCGGTGGGTTTAAAGACCAGAACAATGATGAGCAGGGCGAAGGTAAAGGCGTCCACAAAGGTGGTGGCCCCCTCGAAGGGGAGGATCTTCACGAAATTCTCGCAGATGCCGATGAGGAAGGCCCCGATCACCGCCCCGGGAATGGAGCCGATGCCCCCGAACACCGCGGCCACGAAGGCCTTCAGGCCGGGCATGGCCCCCGAGGTGGGGACGATGGCCGGGTAGGTGGTGAAGTAGAGCATGGAGCCCACCGCCGCCAGGGCCGAGCCGATGACGAAGGTGGCCGAGATCACCGAGTTGATCTTGATGCCCATGAGCTGGCTGGTCTCAAAGTCCTTGGCCACCGCCCGCATGGCCATGCCGATCTTGGTGTGGTTGATCAGCTGGGTGAGGACGATCACCAGGGCCACCACCAGGAAGGGGGTGAGGATGACCACCCACTTGATGGGGGTGCCGGCGATGGTGACGGTCTCCCCCAGGAAGGGGAGGGTGGGGTAGGTCATGGGCTGGCCGCCGGTGACATAGGTGGCGGTGTTCTGGAGCAGGTAGCTCACCCCGATGGCGGAGATCATCACGCTCATGCGGGGGGCGGAGCGCAGGGGCTTATAGGCCACCCGCTCGATGCAGAAGCCCAGGGCCACCGTCAGAACCAGCACCAGCACCAGGCTGGCCGGGATCACCGCCGCCGGGGGCAGGTAGGGCGTCAGGCCGGAGGTGAGGTAGATGCCCATGAGGCCGGCCACCATAAACACGTCGCCGTGGGCGAAGTTGATCAGGCGGAGAATGCCGTAGACCATGGTGTAGCCGATGGCAATCAGGGCGTACTGTCCTCCCACCGAGATGCCGAACAGCAGGGTGGAGATAAAGAATTCCATGGAAAGTCCTCCCTATTTGGGTTTTGTTTCCCGGACCGTCTCAACGAGCGGAGGGCCCCTCCGCCCTTTGAGGCAGCCCGGAAACCGGAACATAAGGCTTGGCGGGGACCCGGGGCCCCCGCCAAGCCAGCAGCTGTTTCTAAGGATACCGGGCGGGCGGATTACTGCTCAACCGTCTGGACGGTTTCCAGCTCCCAAGCGCCGTCGTTGGTGGAATGCTTGATGTAGGCGGTGTCCCGGATGGCGTCGCCGTTCACGTCGTCAAAGGCGATGTCGCCGGTGACGCCGGTGTAGGTCACGTCCCACAGGGCGGCCTTGATGGCGGCGGGGTCGGTGGAACCGGCGGCCTTGATGGCCTCCAGCGCCACGTAGTAGGCGTCATAGCCCATGGCGGACACGGCCGCGATGGTGTCGTTGCCGCCGTTGGCGTCCAGGGCACCCTCAGCGGTGTTGATGTACTCCTTGATGCCCGCGTCGAAGTCGGCGTTGCCGCCCTCCTGATAGAAGGTGGACACGTAGAGCTGGATGTCGGTGCCGCTGATCGCCTCCAGGACCATGTTGTCGTCCAGGGTGTCGGAGCCCAGGAAGGGGGCCTCGATGCCCAGGGAGGCGGCCTGGCTCAGAATCTGAGTGGCGTAGGCGATGGAGACGGGGGTGAAGATGACGTCGGCCCCCTCGCTCTTGGCCTTGTTCAGGTAGGTGTTGAAATCGGAGTTGTTGGTGGGGAAGGAGTCGGTGATGACGGTGCCGCCGGCGGCCTCGAAGGCCTGGGTGAAGTAGGCGATCAGGCCCTGGTCGTACTCGTTGCCCGCCTCGCCCAGGCAGTAGGCCACCTGAGCGTCGAAGTTATCCATGGCGAAGTTGGCCAGGACGGTGCCCTGGAAGGGGTCCAGGAAGCAGATACGGAAGTAGTAGTCGTTGCCGGCGGTGACGTTGGGGTTGGTGCAGGTCACGCCGATGGCGGGGATGCCGGCGCTGCCGAAGGTGGGGCCGCCGGCGATGGACACGCCGGAGCCGTAGGAGCCCAGCACCAGGGAGACGCCCTCGCTCACCAGCTGGCTGGCGGCGGTGGGGGCCTTGTCGGTGGAGGAGCCGTTGTCCGCGTAGACCAGCTCCACGGTGTACTCAGTGCCGCCCACTTCCACCGTGGGGGTCAGAGAGTTGGCATACTGCATGCCCAGCATCTCCTTCTTGCCGCCGGAGGCGGAGTCGCCGGTGGCGGGCTCAAAGACGCCGATCTTGATGACGTTCTCCCCGGAGCTGGAGCCTCCGGCGGATGCGTTGGAGCCGGAAACGGAACCGGAGCCGGTGTTCCCGCCGCAGCCGGCCAGAGCGCCCATCAGAAGGGCAGCGGACAGAGCAGATGCAAGAATTCGTTTCATGTTCATGACTCCTCTCAGATTTGAGATGGTTGGCGAAAACTGTCTATCGGTGATAAACACTTGTTCGCTTAATAAACACATTATAGCGGAACCACCCTGGAAATGCAAGCGTCGATTTGGAAAAATTTCGGCTTTGTGAAAAAATGCGAGGTATTTTGAGGGGATATGAGGGAATTTGTAGGAATCGGCCAAGAAACTCCGGCTGCCGCGGCCGCCCCTGCGGCGGTCCCGGCGCCCCCCGCCGGAGCGTACCGCCCCCAGCAAACTTCCAGTGTCTGTGAGGCGGAGACAGAGAAAAGCGCCCGCCCCGCTGGATGCGGTGCGGGCGCTCAGGCTGTCAAAAAAGTCCAAGGACTTTTCCGACAGCCTGAAAAAATGCCGTTACTTTCCCGCCGCTGCGCGGCGGAAAAGTCCTCGCTGCGCTCGCTGAACGCCTTGCTCTGCAAGGCA
>NZ_NFKI01000067.1 GCF_002160305.1 Pseudoflavonifractor sp. An184 | reverse complement strand
ATGGGCATCGCCCATCCCACATTTCAGTTTGTCGAAAAACCTCTGTTCAGACGAATCCGCCCGAGTGTTGGCGGGGGAGCTCGAGGGGGCGGCAGCCCGCCTCGAGTGGAATCGAATGCCCTGAATGCCTTGCATGGCAAGGCGTTCAGCGAGCGCAGCGAGGACTTTTCCGCCGCGCAGCGGCGGGAAAGTAACGGCATTTTTGCAGGCTGTCGGAAAAGTCCTTAGACTTTTTCGACAGCCTGATGTGGGATGGGCATCGCCCATCCCACATTTCAGTTTGTCGAAAAAACGGTACAGAATACAATCCACCTGAGACAGGGCGGGAGAGCTCTAGGGGCGGCAGCCCGCCTCGAATGAAATCAAATGCCCCGGAAGCCTTGCTGTGCAAGGGTTCCGGCAAGGGAAGCGCGAACCTTTGCGCCGCAGCGGGGCGCAAAAGTAACGGCATTTTTACTATTGAAATGCTGCCTGGGAGATATCCAAAGGCTGGCCGCTGCGGTTGTCGATGTCGGTGCCGTTGCCCTCAAACCGGCAGCCGGGCAGGCCCATAGCCTGATCCACAGGTTCCCCCTCGATCAGGATGGCAGTGCCGTTGCGGAGGAACTGGTTGTCCGGGGCGACGGAGTTGAAAAAGTTTGTCTGGTTGGTGTTGTAGTGGACGGCCACCTCATTGCCCTCAAAGCGGCATTCGGTATAGCAGATGCCGCCGTCGGCCCCGGTGCCGTGGCACATCAGGGCGGTGCGCCAGCCGGTGAAGGTGCAGCCGATGGTCCAGGTCCGCTGGGCGGCGGTGACGCCCACCCCGTCTCCGCTCCCCACAAATCAAGGTCATAGAGATAGTTGACCCCATTGTTGATCTTCGGATTCACCTGGACGGAGCCGGTAAAGACCGTGCGGCCCTCCCCCTCCGTATTGCCGTACAGATTTACCGGCCGGCCGGTGATGGACAGGCCCCCCTCATAGGTGACGGCGGGCAGGTGGAGATTCACCACGTCATGGTCCCCGACCTGGTCCTCGATGGAGTCCACCAGAGTCTGGAGGTCCTCAATGGTGTCCATGGGCGCGTCCTCCGGGTAGATGTCCACGGTCTCGATCAGGTCCACGTTCAGCGTCTGGTGGAGCAGGATCACGTCCCCGTTGTCCATGGTGATGGTCCAGGTGCCCCGGGCGGAGTTCTCCCGGCCCAGAAAGTGGGTGAAGCTGGTGAGGGCGGCGTCGGGGGCATAATCGTCGTAGGCTGGCGGGTCGTAGGCGATGTAGCCGGAGGGGTCGTCCGGCGTGTCAAACTCCGCGGTGACCGACGCCACCTTCCGCAGAAAGATCCCCCCGGCATTGGCGCCGGTGTCCTTGTGGTGGATAAACAGACAGACGGGGAAGGTGTACTCCTCGTCTTGTTCCGCCGTTTGGGTGATGACGGGGGCCGGTTCATAGGGGGTGTTCCGCCAGCCCAGGAGGATCTGATAGGTGCCGTCCTCGTCGGTGTAGATCACCTCTCCAGTGCCGCCGTCGTCGTAGACCTGGGGCCGGGTGGAGAGGTACCAGCCCGTCCCCGCCGCTGCCAGCAGCAGAAGAACCGCCAGAATCGGGAGAGCCCTGCGCAGGGCTCTCCTCCAGCTTAGCGCTGGAGGAGAAAGTTCCTGGCGTTCATTGACAGTCCTGGCGCAGTAGGGGCAGAAGGAGGCGTCCGGGTGGAGCTGGGAGCCGCAGTGAGGGCAGCTTACAAAGGTCTTGTCCGGCATGTCACAGCACCTCCATCAGACGGAGCACGTCGGAGTACCGGTTTTTCGGGTTCACCTGGGTGCAGCGGGCCACGATATGGCCCAGCCGGCCGGGGGCCAGCTGCTTGGAGGGGTGCTTCCCGGTGAGCATGACATTGATCAGAACGCCCACGGCGAAGATGTCCGCGCGCTGGTCGGTCTGGGACAGGCCGTACTGCTCCGGGGCGGCAAAGCCGGTGGTGCCCAGGATCTGAGTGTCGGTGTCCTCCTCCGGCTTGTAGAGCCGGGCGGCGTCGAAGTCGATCAGCACGGCCTTGTCCCCCCGCAGGATGATGTTGTCCGGCTTCACGTCCCGGTGGATTGCGCCCAGGGAGTGGAGCACCCACAGGGCCTGGCAGACCTGGGTGACGATTTCCCGGGTCTCCTTTGCGGTGAACAGGGTGTCCTTGAGCAGAAAGTCCAGCGTGTCCCCCTGGATGTACTCCTCCAGAATCAGGTGCTCCTCTCCCCGGGAGGCCACCTCCAGGGTGACCGGGAGGTGGGAGCAAGTGTACTGGAGCAGCTTCTGATATACCTCGGCATTTCCAGTAAAGTGCCGCAGCACAAGCGGTTTTCCGTCTGTCCGGCGCCGGATCAGATATACGCCGCCCCGGTCGCTCTCCTTCATCTGCCGAACCAGTTCATATTCCGTTTGTAAGATTTCCAGCAGCCAGGAATAGATAAGAATCCCTCCTCCAAAAGCAAAACACGATGCAGGGAGCATATTGTTTTCCAAGTCAAAGTGTTATAAAATAAATATAAACGATTTAAAACTGGAAGTAAAGAGGGGAAAACCGTGAAAGAAAGCAGTACCCAGGATTTGAGCCGCGAGCTGATGAGCGAGTCCAACCTGGACGCATATCTCTCCCGAAACCAGCCCGTTTTTTCTGATGAGGACGTGGCCAACCTTTTAAACCGGCTCTATCAGAGAACCGATCTGTCCAAGGCGGCCCTGGCCCGGCAGGCGGGTATGAGCGAGGTGTACCTCCACCAGGTGTTTTCCGGTCGAAGAAAGCCTTCCCGGGACCGGCTGCTGTGCCTGTGCATCTGCATGGGCGCTTCGCTGGAGGAGATCCAGCAGGCGCTCAAACATGCCATCTACGCCCCCCTCTACCCCAAGCACAAGCGGGACGCCATCATCAGTTATGGGATCCTTCATGGCACTGCCCTGGAAAAAATCAATGAAAAACTGGCCCAGGAACAGGAGCAGGCTCTGTTCTGAATGGACAAGCCCGGATTGCAAGGGCGTCAAATGAAACAAAGGTCCCGCTCCCCGCGGAATGGGGGCGGGATCTTTTTGCGTTTTGGGGAGATCACATCAGCCGCTTGCCATCCTGGAAGGCGTTGCCCACCTTTTTCCCCAGCTTCCGGTAGGCGGCGTGGATGGGATCGAAGGTGATGGGGTCCAGCTTGTCCGGGTCGATCCTGCCGTCGTCCCCCAGCACCCTCTCGTCGGCGCTCACATTGACGATCTCGCCCACCAGGCGGCAGGTCTCAGGGTCGTAGCTCACCAGCCTGCACTCCAGAGCCATGGGCAGCTCGTCAATGAGGGGAGCGTCCACGAATTCAGAGCGGGTGGTGTGCCAGCCCGCCTTCTCCAGCTTCCTGGGCTCCGTGTTGCCCGAGGCGATTCCCACATAGTCGCAGGCCACCAGCTGCTCCGCCGTGGCCATGCTGATGGTAAAAGCCTTCCGGGCCAGGATGTTGGCGGTGGTCTTGTGCCCCTCGCTGATGCACACGGAGATCTCGCTGGCCTCGCTGATGCCGCCCCAGGCGGCGTTCATGGCGTCGGGGGCGCCGTCCTCCCCGTAGGTGGCCAGAATCAGCACCGGCTGGGGATAGGTCCAGGGCTTGGGACCGAAGTTTTTGCGCATGACACAGTACCTCCAATCAAAGCTCTGTCCGGCGGCCGGAGAGAGGTCCGGGCCGGAAGAATCAGGTTCCCCTCTATGATACTCCCTATCTGGACAGGAAGCAATGGAAATCCTGCTCCGGGGCGTGGATCGCGGTTTCCCTCTTTCATTTTTCTGAAAAATATGGTATACTACACTTTGTTACGAATTTCACAAGGAGAGAGGTTGGACCGTGGGAAACGTCACGCTGATTGGAATGCCGGGTTCGGGGAAAAGTACGGTGGGCGTATTGCTGGCCAAGGCTCTGGGCTACGGTTTTTTGGACACGGATCTGGTGATCCAGCAGCAGGAGGGGGCGCTCCTCCAGGAGATCCTGGACGAGAAGGGGGTCCCCTATTTTCTGGACGCGGAGGAGCGTGCGGTGCGCTCGGTGGCGTGCGACCGGCACGTGATCGCCCCCGGGGGCAGCGTGGTCTGCCGGGAGGGGGCCATCGCCCACCTGAAGGCCGCGGGACCGGTGATCTACCTGCGGGTGCCCCTGGAGGAGTTGAAGGCCCGAATCCACAATCTGGACTCCCGGGGCATCGCCCTGGAGCCGGGTCAGACCCTGGAGGACATCATGGACCTCCGGGCCCCCCTGTATGAGCGCTACGCCGACGCGGTGGTGGACGCCGTCCCCGGACAGTCCACGGCACAGACCGTCTCCTCAGTGCTGGAGCGCCTGGAACAGCTGGTTCCGGGCCTCACCTGGCACGCCCCCAGCCCACAGGGAACCGTGGGCCGGCCCCGGAAGGAAGATTCTCCGGAGGCCGAATGAAAAGAAGGAAGTAGAACATGACATTTCAGACACTGGGGCTGTGCGCCCCGATTTTGACCGCCCTGGAGGAGCACGGGTATGAGCGGCCCTCCCCCATCCAGGAGAAGGCCATCCCCCCCGCCCTGGCCGGGCGGGACGTGCTGGGCTGCGCCCAGACGGGCACCGGCAAGACCTGCGCCTTTGCCGCGCCCATTTTACAGCGCCTGAGCGCCTCCAGGGTCCAGGGACACCCCCTGCGGGCCCTGATCCTCACCCCCACCCGGGAGCTGGCCATCCAGATTGAGGAGAGCTTCCTGGCCTACGGCAAGCACCTGTCCCTGCGGTGCGCCGTCATCTTCGGCGGCGTGGGCCAGAACCCCCAGGTGGAGGCCCTAGGCCGGGGGGTGGACATCCTGGTGGCCACCCCGGGCCGGCTCATGGACCTGTACCAGCAGGGCTTCGTCAAGCTGGACCAGCTGGAGATCTTCGTGCTGGACGAGGCCGACCGGATGCTGGATATGGGCTTCATCCACGATGTGAAAAAGATCTTAAAGTGGCTGCCGAAGCAGAAGCAGACCATGCTGTTTTCCGCCACCATGCCCCCGGAGATCACCGAGCTGGTGAACTCTCTGCTCCACGACCCCGTCCGGGTGGCGGTGGACCCGGTGTCCTCCCCGGTGGAGGCCATCGAGCAGTCGGTGTACTTTGTGGACAAGAACAACAAGACCAAGCTGCTGGCCCATCTGATCCGGGAGCTGGACGTGAAAAACGCCCTGGTGTTCACCCGCACCAAGCACGGGGCCAACAAGGTGGCCAGGGATCTGGCCAAGGCGGGCATCACCGCCGCCGCCATCCACGGCAACAAGAGCCAGACCGCCCGGCAGCAGGCCCTGGCCGACTTCAAGGCCGGGAAGATCCAGTGCCTGGTGGCCACCGACATCGCCGCCCGGGGGCTGGACATCGAGGAGCTCTCCCACGTGTTCAACTACAACCTCCCCGAGGTGCCCGAGACCTACGTCCACCGCATCGGCCGCACCGGCCGGGCCGGACGGGAGGGGGTTGCCGTCGCCTTCTGCGACTTTGGGGAGAAGCCCCTGCTCCGCGACATTGAGAAGCTGATGGGCCGCACCGTGCCGGTGGTGGAGGACCACCCCTACCCCATGGTGGTGCTGGAGGCACCCAAGAAGGACAAGCGCGGCCGCATCATCAACGAGGAGGACGCGGAGGCCCGGGCCGCCGCCAAGGAGCGCCGCCGGGCCCAGGACGCCGCCAACAAGGCGGCCGCCGAGGAGCGGAAGAAGAAGGCCGGGGAGGCGGTGCTGTCCGCCGTCTCCGCCGTGGCCGCCGCCGTCACCGGCGAGGGCGGCGCCCAGGACGGAAAGAAAAAGAAGCGCCGCCGGAAAAAGGGCAAGGGCGGCGGGGAGACCGCCCCGGTCCAGGAGGCGCAGGCGCCGGAGACTCCGGTCCGGGAGACGCCGGCCCGGGAGGCCGCCCGGGTCAAGCCCCTCCGCCCCGGCGTGCGGCTGGATACGGGGGACGCCATGCCCCGCACGGAATTCGACCGGCCCGACCCCCTGGCCGGCGACCACATCATGGACGCCACCGCCCGGCTGCTGGCCCCCCGGAAGAGCACCCTCAGCAGGGAGGGGAGCGCCGCCTCCCGCCGCGCCGCCCCCAGAAAGCGGCGCAGAGGGAACGCGAGGGGCGAGGGAGAGACCCGCGCCGCCGGGAAGGAGAAGCCTCAGCGCGCCGCCGCCCCCGCCGAGGCGGGCCGGAAAAAGCGGAGCGAGGCTGGGGAGAGCAAGGCCCGTCCGGCTGCCCGCTCCTCCAAAAAGCACCGGGGCGGCCCCCGGGGCCCCATCGAGCCCATGAAGTCCAACCGCACCAAGGACTCCACCGAGCAGCACAGCTTGATGAAGCCCTACTATCTGGACAACTGATCCCGGGGCGGCACGCTCCCCCGCGGACATGCCCGCCTCACAGGGGCGGGGAACGTAGAGAACCATTCCGGAAAAGGGAAACAAAATAAAAAACTGGAGGGCATGAACAATGGATTATCAGGCAATGTATCAGCAGAAGCTGACCACTCCGGAGGAGGCGGTCAAGGTCGTCAAGTCCGGCGACTGGGTGGACTACACCTGGTGCACCAACCACCCGGTGGCCCTGGACAAGGCCCTGGCCGCCCGGAAGGACGAGCTCACCGACGTGAAGATCCGGGGCGGCGTCACCATGTGGATGCCGGAGATCGCCAAAGCCGACGACGCCGGCGACCACTTCACCTGGCACTCCTGGCACTGCAGCGGCATCGACCGCAAGATCATGAAGAAGGGCATGGGCTACTTCAGCCCCATGCGCTACTCCGAGCTGCCCCGGTTCTACCGGGAGAACCTGGCCCCTGTGGACGTGGTGATGCTCCAGGTGAGCCCCATGGACGCCCACGGCAACTTCAACTTCGGTCTGGCCGCCTCCCACCTGGCGGACATGATGGCCCGGGCCAAGTGCATCATCGTGGAGGTCAACCAGAATATGCCCTGGGTGTACGGCCTCACCGGCACTGAGATCAACATTCAGGACGTGGACTTCGTGGTGGAGGGGGACAATCCCCCCGTGGCCCAGCTGGGCGGCGGCGGTGAGCCCACCGACGTGGACCGTGCGGTGGCCAACCTGGTGGTGCCCGAGATCCCCAACGGCGCCTGCCTGCAGCTGGGCATCGGCGGCATGCCCAACACCATCGGCGCCATGATCGCCCAGTCCGACCTGAAGGACCTGTCCGTCCATACGGAGATGTATGTGGACGGCTTTGTGGACATCGCCGCCGCCGGCAAGATCACCGGCCGCCACAAGAACCTGGACAAGGGCCGTCAGGTCTACGCCTTCGCCGCCGGCACCCAGAAGCTGTACGACTACGTGAACCGCAACCCGGACGTGATGGCCGCCCCGGTGGACTACACCAACGACGTGCGGGTCATCGGCCAGATCGACAACTTCATCTCCATCAACAACGCGGTGGACCTGGACCTGTTCGGCCAGGTGAACGCCGAGTCCGCCGGCCTCAAGCACATCTCCGGCACCGGCGGCCAGCTGGACTTCGTCATGGGCGCCTACCTGTCCAAGGGCGGCAAGAGCTTTATCTGCCTGTCCTCCACCGTCACCGGCAAGGACGGCACCATGAAGAGCCGCATCGTCCCCACCCTCACCAACGGCTCCATCTGCACCGACCCCCGGTCCTGTGTCCACTACATCGTCACCGAGTACGGCATGGTCAACCTGAAGGGCCTGTCCACCTGGGAGCGGGCGGAGGCCCTCATCTCCATCGCCCACCCCGACTTCCGGGAGCAGCTCATCGCCGACGCCGAGAAAATGGGCATCTGGCGTCGCAGCAACAAGTAAGAAATTTTGCAAAAATCCCCAGCCGGCAGGCTGGGGATTTTTTATTTGTGGTCAGGATTCCAAACTCCAAAGAAAATTTTCCAGTTTCAAACGGCTGCCCACCGTGGTCCCCTCGGGGAGAAGAAACATGGTGATGGAGTGGGGCTGCCCCTGGTCGGAGACCAGGTCGGCGTAGTCCCCCTGGATGGCGGTCACCGTGTAAAAAATCGGGTCCATATGCCGGCGCTCCTTTCCGCTTCCGGCGCTCCGCCAGTATATTGGCGGAACGTCCAATAAACTGATCTTGCAAAATTCGAGTTTTTTCCCTATCCTGGATATAGGCCCTGTTTAAACCATGTCAGCATACCCCGACGGCGGGGCTTTTCCCGCCATACCGCGTTGATTTTCCTTGCAATACAAAAAAAGTATTGCCGCGTCAAACCGCCTTGTCCGGCGAAAAGAATCCCTCGCCGCTGGGCACATTTCCATGCTTCAAACAGGGCCTGGATGACAGAACTGGTTTCACCGCTCCAGAAAAAGAGAGGGAGTGCCCCATGTCCGGTGAGAAAAGACGGTCGCTGAATGAAAATCTCTCCCGCAACCTCAGCTTGATCTACACCCTGCGGCGGGAGACAGAGAAGATAAACCTGACGGAATTTGCCAACGAACTGGGAATCGGCCACACCACCTTACAGAATATCCTCCGCCAGAAGTGCAATTTGACCCTGGACACGGTGGACCTCATCGCCCAGCGCCTGGACTTCCCCGCCCTCCAGCTTCTGGCGGACCAGTACCCGGAGACCGATCTGACCCGGGGCGCCCTCCTTCTGGAGATGGTGGGGATGTGCGGCGGCCTGACGCCGGAGCGGCGCATGCGGGTGGCCATGCAGCTGTGCCGGGTGCTGGAGGAGCTGGCAGAGGAGGAGACGGCGGGGTTCAGCGGATGATGTCCCACTGGACCGGGCGGTAGAAGAGGGCCTCCACCTGCTCCGGGTCCCGGGTCCGGCCCAGTACCCACATGAGCTTGGTCACCGCCGCCTCCAGGGTCATGTTATAGCCCTCCAGAAGGCGGTACTTCTCCTTCACCTGATAGCCCACCTGATAGACCGCCATGTCGCTGCCCTCATAGGGCACCTGGGTGAGCATGACGATGGTCTTGCCCGCCTGGAGCCACCGCTCCACCGCCTGGGCGAAGGGGCCGGAGCCGCCCCCCGGCAGGCCGCCCACCCCGAAGCTCTGGAGGATGACCGCCTGATAGCTGTCCTCCAGGGCGGCCAGGGCCTCGGTCCCCATGCCGGGGATCAGGGTGAGGAGCAGGACCCGGTCCTCCAGAGTGTGGTAGAAGTCAGGGGACTCCTTGGCGTCCAGGGCGGGGAGATAGCGGATGAGCCGCCCGTCCCGGATGACCCCGATCTCCGGGTAGTCCACGCTGGAGAATGCGTTGAAGCTCTTGGTGCGCTCCTTCCGGGCCCGGGTGCCCAGGATCACCTTGCCGTCAAAGACCAGGCTCACCCCCCGGGAGCCCTCCGCCGCGGCGTAGAGAAAGGCGTTATATAAATTCATCCGGGCGTCGGTGTTCTCCAGGCAGATGGACTTCTGGGAGCCGGTGAGCACGATGGGCTTGGGGGAGAACTGGATCAGGTAGGACAGGGCCGCCGCGGTATAGGCCATGGTGTCGGTGCCGTGGGTGACCACAAAGCCGTCGTACCGGTCGTAGTGCTCCTCGATGGCCCGGGCCATCCGCAGCCAGTGGCTGGGCCCCAGGTTGCTGCTGTCCAGATTCATCAGCTGGATGGTCTCCACCCGGCACAGCTCCCCGATGGCGGGAACATAGCCCAGAATCTCCCGGGAGGTGATGGCCGGGGCCAGCCCCTGGCCCGTCTCCCTGGATGCGATGGTGCCCCCGGTGGCCAGCATGAGGATGTGCTTCATCAAAATTCCGCCTCCTGTCAAGCCCCCGCGGGGGGGGGGGCCTATGTAGGATTACAGAAAGGTCTCCACTGCCCGGCGGGCGGAGTAGAGCTCGGTGAGCCGGGCGGCCAGCGCGGAGGAGTTGTAGCCCAGAGCGCCCACCGGGCAGTGGGCCACGCAGGACATGCAGCTGATGCACTTGTCGTCGGCCCACAGCAGGGTCTTGGGGTCCATGGCCCCGGTGGGGCACACCTGAGCGCAGAAGCCGCATCCCAGGCAGATGTCCCAGTCCCGGTCCTTCTTCACCGGCACCGCCGGCTTGGGGGCGGGGGAGGGATTGCCGGGCACCTCCGCTTCGGTCCAGCCGGGCTGGGAGAGCTTCTCCTCCACACCCTGAACAAAGGATTTCAGAGCCTCCATGTCCTCCTCGTCGGGACGGCCCACGCCCAGAGTGGGGGCGAAGATGTGGGGGGTGATGACGGCGGCGGCCCCCACGCAGCGGAAGCCCCGCTCCCCCATCTCCCGCTTCATCTGGGCCAGGGCGTCGTCATAGTGCCGGTTGCCGTAGGTGGCCAGGATCACACAGGGAGTATTCTCCCCCTTCAGGCCGTCCAGTAGTCCGGGCACCGCCGGGCGCTGTCCGGCGTACACCGGCAGGGCCAGGACCAGCAGGTCCTCCGGGGCGAGCTGCTTCTCCTTCTTGCTCGGGCCGGTGAGCTCCAGCAGCTCCGCCTCCCCCTCAAACAGGGAGCAGACGGCCTCCAGGGCCCGCTTGGTTCCTCCGGTGGGGCTGAAATAGGCCCCGGTTACGTGTGTCATAACATCTTCCCCTTTCCTCATTTGTTCGACTTGGTGGAAAAGAGGGGGCCGGACGGCCCCCTCCCAGGCTGTCGGAAAAGTCCTTGGACTTTTCCGACAGCCTGAAAAAATGCCGTTACTTTTGCGCCGCAACAGCGGCGCAAAAGTCCTCGCTTCGCTTGCCGGAATCCTTGCACAGCAAGGCTTCCGGGGCATTTGATCCCATTCGAGGCGGGCGGCTGCCCCCTCGAGCTCCCCCGCCCTGACGCAGGCGGATTTTATCCTGTACAGGTTTTTCGATAAACTGAGAGGGGGCCGGACGGCCCCCTCTTTTGTTTTGGCAGAATTCTCCTTACAGGCACTGGAGATATTTTCCGTACAGAGTCATGCTCAGCTCGTCCCCGATGGCGTGGACGTGGCCGGCGGTGATCCAGCCCTCCTGGAGCCCCAGCTCCTCCAGACAGCCCACATAGCGTCCGGTCTCGTCCTGGATCTCCTTGATGGTCTGGCCGGCGGTGAGCAGGCTGTCCGCCGTGCCGGCATCCAGCCAGGTGAACCCCTTCTCCAGGGGGATGACCTGGAGCTGCCCCCGGCGGAGGTATTCCAGATTCACGTCGGTGATCTCCAGCTCCCCGCGGGCGGAGGGCTTCAGGTTCCCGGCGATCTCCATGACCTGGTTGTCATAGAAGTAGAGGCCGGGGACGATGTAGTTGGACTTGGGGTGCCGGGGCTTCTCCTCGATGGAGATGGCCCGGCCGCTCTCGTCGAACTCCACCACGCCGAAGGGGCGGGGGTCCTCCACCCAATAGCCAAAGACAGTGGCCCCGGACCGGCCGGCGGCGGCCTGCTTCAAGGTAGCACCCAGGGAGGGGGCGTAGAAAATGTTGTCCCCCAGCACCAGGCACACGTGGTCGGTGCCCACAAACTCCCGGCCGATGAGCAGGGCGTCGGCAATGCCCCGGGCCACCGGCTGCTCCGCATAGGTGATCTGCAGCCCGTACTGGCTGCCGTCACCCAGCAGGGCACGGAAGGTGTCCGTCTCCCCGGGGGGGACGATGACCATAATATCGGAGATCCCCGCCTGCATCAAAATGGCAATGGGATAGTAGATCAGCGGTTTATCATAGACGGGCAAGAGCGGCTTGCACACCGGCTTGGTCATGGGATAGAGGCGGGTGCCCTTTCCCGCGGCTAATACAATACCCTTCACAGCATCCTCCTGTTTTCTGTCGGCTGTTTTCTCAGACTGTGTGAAATGCACGGAGCGTCCGTCAAAATCCCGAAACAGCCTGGATTTCTGACCCATTCACTATATCATGTTCCATAATCCTTTTCAAGGGGCTTTCCATTAAGAGTTTATGAATATAGGGAGCAAAGGAGCCGGTTTTTCCTAGGCCATGTTTGAAACGGGTCAATATACCACAACGGATGGTCTTTTTCCGCCATACTGCGTTGATTTTCCTTGCAATCCACAAAGGATTGCCGCGTCAAATCGCCTTGTCCGGCGAAAAATCCCTTGCCGTTGGGCACAGTTCCAATTTTCAAACAAGGGCTAGTATTCCGAACCGTCCGGCCCGCCGGAGGACGGGTGCTCAAATTCCTTCAGAAGGGTCATGCAGCGGGTCAGGCAGGACTCCAGATTCTCCGGCCCGCCAGGGCTGGAGCCGAAGCGGAGAATCTCGGCGACGAAGTTCAGCTTGAGGCGCTGGACGGCCAGGTCCCGCTGAACCTCCGGCTCCTCTCCGATGAGGACGTAGATGGGGACCGACAGGGAGGAGGCCAGGCTGCCCAGATTCTGGAGGGAGGGATTTCCCGCGCCCCGCTCATAGGCGGACAGGCTGCTGGCGGAGATGCCGGAGCGGTGTTCCAGCTCCTCCAGGGAGAGGCCGCACCGCTTGCGCAGCATTCGGAGCTGTGCGGCGAATTTCTTTTGCAGTTCCTCCTGTGTCAAAGCGGCGTACCCTCCTCTCTCGGCAGTGTGTCCTAAAAAAGGATAACCGATTCCCCAATTCCTGTCAATTCCTCATTTCGCCCCGCTGTGGGCCGCCGGAGCGGGAGAAGATTTTCAAAAAAGCCATATTCATTTTCCTGATTTTATGGTATGATACCAATGAATGCGCGGCCGCCTGGGATTTGGGGCGGCCCGGCGGGGAAAGGAGCGTGACGGACATGAAAAGACATTGGAGCGCGGGGCTGTTCTGGCTGGCGGTTCTGGTGCTGACCCTGTCCGGCTGCTTCTTCCGGGCGCCGGCGGACCTGTATCAGAGTCCGGAGCAGTCGGCGGACTACCTGAGCCTGACCCAGACCATCCGAAACGCGAAGAACGCCCTGTCCCAGGAGTACGGGGTGGAGGTGGAGGACATCTCCGTGATGAGCGGCAACAACACCGCCCTCATTCAGCTCCAGGATATGGACGGGGACGGGGCAACGGAGACGGCGGTCACCTTTTTCCGGGTGCCCGACGCGGACAGGCCGCTGAAAATCTATTTCTTTACCAAGTCGGATGAGGATACTTATACCGCCAGCGCGGTGGTGGAGGGGACCGGCTCCTCCATCTACCGGGTGGACTATGTGGACCTGAACGGTAACGGGACCAAGGAAGTGGTGGTCAGCTGGCAGATGAACACCGGCGCCTACCTCCTGGGGGCCTACTCCCTGGAGGAGGTCATGAACCGCAACGTACAGCAGGCGGCTGTCTCCTCCACCGCCTCCGGGCCGGCGGCGGTGCCCAAGCAGGACGCCCTGCGGGCCGAGGAGTGGATGACCACCGCCTATACGGAATACGCTCTCTACGATCTGGACCAGGACACCCGCACGGAGATCGCGGTGATCCAGGTGGACCCGGCGGGCACCAACAGCACGGTACAGCTCTATGGCTGGCGGGACGGCACCTTTATGATCCGGGATACCGTCTCCCTGTCCGCGGGAATCGTCAGCAACGGTATCCGGAATGTGGCCACCAACTTCCTCCGGGGGGAGGAAAACGTGCCGGTGCGGGCCCTGTATATCTCCAGCGAACTGGCTGACGGGCGCCATGCGGTGGATGTGGTGACCTACCGGGACGGGAAGCTTGCCAATCTGAGCCTGGATGAGACCGGCGTGAGCCGGGACGTGCTGGACCGGTATGTGGATCTGGACCCCGCGGACGTCAATGAGGACGGAGTGCTGGAGCTGCCCAGCCCCATCCAGCTGCCCAGCAGCAGCGACACCTCCGCCTCGGATTTCTGGCTCATCGACTGGAGCCAGTACACCAGCCGGGGGACAAAGGAGTATGTGTGCACCACCTACCACAATATTGCCGACGGCTGGTACCTGACGGTCCCGGAGGATTGGAAGGACCAGATCACGCTGAGCCGGAACGACTTTGTCACGGGACAGCGGGCGGTCTCCTTCTACCACCTGGACGGGAAGGGCCAGCGGGAGAGCAGCCCCTTCCTGGTGATCTATAAATTTACCAGCCAGTTCAGCCGGGCGGAGACCTCCAACCGGTTCCTCCTGCGGGAGGAGGAGGGGGCGGTATACGCCGCCACTTTCTACGACAGCGACTGGAACTGCGGCATGGACGGCACAGAGCTTCAGGCGGCCTTCCATCTGATCCAAAGCAGCTGGAGCGACTGACGGGAAGCCGATAAGAGGGAGACAGACATGAGAAAAGTTTTGGTTTTGGAGGATGAAGAGAATATCCGCAGCTTTGTGGTCATCAACCTAAAGCGGGCGGGCTATGAGACCATCGAGGCCGGCACCGGGGAGGAGGCCCTGGCCCTCATCAAGGAGGACCCGGGCATCAAGGTGGCGCTGCTGGACATCATGCTGCCCGGCATCGACGGCTTTGAGGTGTGCCGCCGCATCCGGGCCATGGACAGCAAGATCGGGATCATCATGCTCACCGCCCGCACCCAGGAGATGGACAAGGTCACCGGCCTGATGACCGGGGCGGACGACTATGTGACCAAGCCCTTCTCCCCGGCGGAGCTCACCGCCCGGGTGGACGCCCTGTTCCGCCGCACCGGCGGCGAGGAGGAAACGGCCTCGGCGGACGAAATCAACCAGCCTCCCTTCCTGCTGAACACCCGAAACCGAACCTTGGAAAAAAACGGCCAGCGGGTGAAGCTGACCCAGGTGGAGTACGGCATCGTCAAGCTGTTCATGGAGAACCCCGGAAAGGCCCTCTCCCGGGAGGAGATTCTGGATGCGGTGTGGGGCAAGGACTACTTCGGCGAGTTAAAAATCGTGGACGTGAACATCCGCCGCCTGCGCATCAAAATCGAGGACAACCCCACGAAACCGACGTATGTGAATACGGTGTGGGGTTACGGGTATAAGTGGGGCAGTTAAACCGCAGACAAGTCCGGTGGGGTTGTCCTGGGGCCCCGCAAAGCGGGGCGCGCGTCAGCGCGTACAAGCGTTTTGGCCAGAAGGGCCAAAACCTTGGCGGACACCGAGCCGCAGCGAGGCGTTTCGGAGCGCAACCGCCGCGCAGCGGCGGCACTTGGCGCGGAGATGGGCGAATTGATTTCGCCCGAGCATTTTAAAACAGATGGGGTCCCCAGAAGCTGGGCTTCTGGGGCGCAACCCCACGAAACCGACGTATGTGAATACGGTGTGGGGTTACGGGTACAAGTGGGGCAGTTAAACCGCAGACAAGTCCGGTGGGGTTGTACTGGGGCCCCGCAAAGCGGGGCGCGCGTCAGCGCGTACAAGCGTTTTGGCCAGAAGGGCCAAAACCTTGGC
>NZ_NFKI01000066.1 GCF_002160305.1 Pseudoflavonifractor sp. An184 | reverse complement strand
GGGGCAGTTAAACCGCAGACAAGTCCGGTGGGGTTGTACTGGGGCCCCGCAAAGCGGGGCGCGCGTCAGCGCGTACAAGCGTTTTGGCCAGAAGGGCCAAAACCTTGGCACAGGGCGAATTGATTTCGCCCGAGCATTTTAAAACAGATGGGGTCCCCGGAAGCTGGGCTTCTGGGGCGCAACCCCACGAAGCCGACGTACGTGAACACCGTGTGGGGTTACGGGTATAAGTGGGGCAGCTGAGACGGCTGCCATAGATGGCGCAGCATCGCGAACACACAATTCTTTTGAAAGAGGAGGTGGAGACATGGCCAAAAAAGTGAAGATCATGGACCAGCGGAAGATCCGGGGCATCCGCCGCCGCTGGCTCATCAACAGCGTGGGCGTGGTGCTGCTGGTGCTGGTGCTGGCCCTGGCCACCTTCTCCGCCGCCATCTGGAGCTACTACTACTCCTCCACCACGAGCGACCTGCAGCGCCGGGCGGAATCCACCGCCGGCGGCTTTGCCTCCTATACCCGCAGCCAGTACTGGACCAACGCCCAGAACGCGGTGCAGCGCTTTGAGGAGAAGACCAAGCTGGAGCTGCAGTTCCTGGACGCCTCCGGCTCCGTCCAGTACTCCAGCAACGATCTGGCCGCCGGCACCACGCCGGACACCCCGGAGATCCAGGAGGCCCTGACCAACCAGGAGGTCCGGGTGTGGATCGGCTCCGACCCGGATACCGGGGAGCGGATCGCCACCGCCTCCGCCCCCATCGTCTACCACGGGCAGACGGTGGCGGTGGTGCGCTATGTGACCTCCCTGGTGAACATCGACCGGCAGTATGTGCTGGCGGTGGTCCTGGCCTGCCTGCTGGGGGCGGTGATCTTCGCCCTGGTCTACTTCTCCAACCTGTACTTTGTCCGCTCCATTGTGGAGCCCATTGCCAGCATCACCGAAACCGCCCGGCTCATCGCCGACGGCAGCTACGGGGTGCAGATCGAGAAGAAGTACGACGACGAGGTGGGGGAGCTCACCGACACCATCAACGACATGTCCCTGAAAATCAAGCAGTCGGAGAAGACCCAGTCGGAGTTTATCTCCTCCGTCTCCCATGAGCTGCGCACCCCCCTCACCGCCATCACCGGCTGGGCGGAGACCATCCAGAGCGGGGAGCTGAAAAACCCCGAGGACGTGCGGAAGGGCATGGACATCATCGTGTCCGAGGCCCGGCGGCTCACCAACATGGTGGAGGAGCTGCTGGAGTTTTCCCGCATCTCCGACGGCCGGTTCACCCTGTCGGTGGAGCCCATGGACCTGAAGGCGGAGCTGGAGGACGCGGTGTACACCTACCGGGAGTTCTTCCGCCGGGAGGGCATCGAGCTCACCTACCAGGACTGCCCGGAGGAGATGCTCCCCATCAGCGGCGACCCGGAGCGGATGCGCCAGGTGTTCTGCAACCTGCTGGACAACGCGGCCAAGCACGGCGGCTCGGGCAAGCGCATCGACGTGTCCATCGCCCAGGACGGGGAGGAGGCGGTCATCCGCATCCGGGACTACGGCCCCGGCATCCCCGAGGAGGAGCTGCCCCACGTGAAGTACAAGTTCTACAAGGGGAGCTCCAAGGCCCGGGGCTCCGGCATCGGTCTGGCGGTGTGCGAGGAGATCGTCACCCGCCACGAGGGGACCCTCACCATCGGCAACGCGGAGGGGGGCGGCTGTCTGGTGACCATCCGCCTGCCCATTGAAACGTAAGTTCGAGGAAGCGCTTGCTTTTTCCCGAAAAACTTGATAGAATACCCTGGGCGCAGATGCGCCTGCGGGGATGCCTGTCCCCCGATCCAAAGGAGAAACTACTGCTCATGCGAACAACGGAAGAACAAAACAACTGTCAGACCTGTCCCGCCGGCGGATTCAAGACCATGTGCGGCGGGCAGGCCCTCATTGAGGGCATCATGATGCGCGGCCCCAAAAAGCAGGCCATCGTGGTGCGCAAGCCGGACGGCGAGCTGGCCGTCAAGGAGAGCCAGCTGAAATTCATCAAGGACCGCTACCCGGTTCTGGGCCTGCCCCTGGTCCGGGGGGTGGTGACCTTCTGCGCCTCCATGGTGGAGGGGGTCAAGGCCCTCATGTTCTCGGCGGAGTTCTACCCCGAGGACGAGGAGGCGGAGCCGGAGGAGCCCTCCAAGTTCGAGCTGTGGCTGGAGAAGCGGCTGGGCAGCGAGAAGATGGCCTCTCTGGTGGTCACCTTGGCGGTGATCCTGGGCATCGGCATGTCCATCGGCCTGTTTTTCCTGCTGCCCACCCTGCTGGGGACGGCGGTCACGGTGGTGACCGACTCCATGCTGGTGCGGAACGTGGCGGAGAGCCTGCTGAAGCTGGCCATTTTTGTGGGGTATCTGGCCCTGTGCTCCCGGATGAAAGACATCCACCGGGTCTTTGAGTACCACGGGGCGGAGCACAAGACCATCTTCTGCTACGAGGCCGGCCTGCCCCTCACGGTGGAGAACGTGCGAAAGCAGCCCCGGCATCACCCCAGGTGCGGGACCAGCTTCCTCTTTATGGTCATTGCCATCTCCATCATCGTGTCCACCATTGTCTTTGCCATCTGGCCGGTCCACCACCCGCTGCTGCGCTTTCTGGCCCACCTGCTCATGCTCCCCGTCATCGTGGGGGTGAGCTATGAGTTCAACCGCTGGGCGGGCCGCCACGACGGCCCCATCACCAAGATTCTCACCGCCCCCGGCCTGTGGCTCCAGAACTTCACCACCTTCGAGCCGGACGACTCCATGATCGAGGTGGGCATCAAGGCCCTGGAGCTGGTGCTGCCCGAGGTGAAGGGCGAGGATGCGTGGTAGCGTCGTCGCAAACTCCATATCCCTCGCTTCCGCCTGGCAGCGAAAGCTCGCTCATTCCGTTGCTCCTCCTTTCCCCACGCGACCCGCTGCGCTGGGCTCACGCGGGGGCCCCGGGAGGGCGCTTTACCACGAGATAGGAGATAGAAGATAGGAGATAGGAGTTCAGTGGCGGTGAACGGCGCTCTCCCATATCTCCTATCTCATATCTCCTAACTTCTATCTCAAATAAGGGGGTGTGAACAAAGTGGCGACCACCTATAACAATCTATATCTGGACACCCGGGCCCGGCTGAAGAAGGCCGGGGTGGAGGCCGCCCAGCTGGAGGCCCGGGAGCTGCTGTGCTACGCCTCGGACAAGAGCCGGGAGCAGCTCTACCGGGACATGCCCCTGTACGTCTCCGGCGAACTGGAGAAGCGGGTGGAGGCCCTGGTCCAGCGCCGCCTGGCGGGGGAGCCGGTGGCCTACATCGTGGGGGAGTGGGAGTTTTACGGCCTCACCCTGGACATCTCCAGCGACGTGCTCATCCCCCGGCCGGATACCGAGGTGCTGGCCGAGCGGGGCATTTTGAAGGCCAAGGCGGCCGGAGAGGGCTGCCGGGTGCTGGACCTGTGCGCCGGCAGCGGCTGCGTGGGGCTGGCCGTGGCGGTCCACGCCCCCCAGTGCCGGGTGGTGCTGGGCGAGCTGTCCGAGGGGGCCCTGCGGGTGTGCAAGCAGAACGTGCGCCGCAACAACCTGAACGCCCGGGTGACCTGCCTGTCCGTGGACGCGATGGAGCCGCCTCCCGCCGCCCTGTGGGACTTTGACGTGGTGGTGTGCAATCCCCCCTACATTCCCTCCGGCGACATTGCGGGGCTGGACGTGTCCGTGCGGGACTACGAGCCCCGGATGGCCCTGGACGGCGGGGCGGACGGCCTGGACTTTTACCGCTTTATCGCCTCCAAGTGGAAGAGCGCCATCCGTTTGGGGGGCACTTTGCTGTTTGAGGTAGGCATCGGGCAGGCCCCCGATGTGGAGGAGATCCTCTCCCAGAACGGCTTTGAGCAGATCCAGACCACCGCCGACACCCAGGGCATCTGGCGGGTGGTGGAGGGGACCATCAACAATTAAGAATGAAGAATGAAGAATGAAGAATTGACGTGCGGAGTGCGTAAAGCTTTCATAGTACGTTTTATCGGACAAGTAAAAGCGTAACGTATGGGATAAATGAAAACCGGCGGACCATGAGGAGAAAGCCGGAGGCAAAGGAGATATGAAGTATGGCGACCAAGAAACCGGCGGTGGAGAGCGCAGCTCCCGCCTCCGATAAGAAGAAGGCGCTGGAGACGGCGGTGGCCCAGATCGAGCGGGCCTACGGCAAGGGCTCCATCATGCGTTTGGGAGAAAATGTGGACGTGATGGTGGAGTCCATCCCCACCGGCTCCCTGTCCCTGGACCTGGCCCTGGGCATCGGCGGACTGCCCCGGGGGCGGATCATCGAGATCTACGGCCCCGAGTCCTCCGGTAAGACCACCCTGGCCCTCCATGTGGTGGCCGAGGCCCAGAAGCGGGGGGGCGAGGTGGCCTTCATCGACGCCGAGCACGCCCTGGACCCCACCTACGCCCGGGCCCTGGGGGTGGACATCGACTCCATGCTCATCTCCCAGCCGGATACCGGCGAGCAGGGCCTGGAGATCTGCGAGGCCCTGGTGCGCTCCGGCGCCATCGACGTGGTGGTGGTGGACTCGGTGGCCGCGCTGACCCCCCGGGCTGAGATCGAGGGCGACATGGGCGACTCCCATGTGGGCCTGCTGGCCCGCCTGATGAGCCAGGCCCTGCGGAAGCTGGCCGGCTGCATCGCCAAAACCAACTGCATCGTCATTTTCATCAACCAGCTGCGCGAGAAGGTGGGCGTGGTCTACGGCAACCCGGAGGTCACCACCGGCGGCCGGGCCCTGAAGTTCTACTCCTCGGTGCGCATCGACGTGCGGCGCATCGAGGCCCTGAAGAGCGGCTCTGAGATCATCGGCAACCGCACCCGGGCCAAGATCGTGAAAAACAAAGTCGCGCCCCCCTTCCGGGAGGCGGAGTTCGACATCATGTACGGGGAGGGCATCTCCAAGGTGGGCGAGCTGCTGGACCTGGGCGTGAAGCTGGACCTGGTGCAGAAGAGCGGCTCCTGGTTTGCCATGGGCGAGCTGCGCCTGGGCCAGGGCCGGGACGCGGCCAAGCAGTATTTACGGGACAACCCGGACCTGGCGGAGGACCTGGAGCAGAAGATCCGCCAGAACTCCTTCAAGCTCCTGTCCAAGCAGGGACAGGCGGCCGCCCGGGCCGCCGGCCGGGCGGTGGACGTGTCCGCCGACGACTTCGAGGACGGAGAGGACTGATTTTTCCTTGGAAGGGCGCAGCCCTTCCAATTGAATCTTTACGCCGCCCCGGCGGCGAAATTCTGCAAGGCCGGTATGGAACATGAAAATTGAACAACTGAAGCCCTCCCAGCGGGTGGCGGGCCGCTGGCTGGCGGTGATGGAGGACGGCTCCATCCTGCGCCTGGGGGAGAATGAGGTCTTAAATTTCTCCCTGTACGCCGGGAGGGAGCTCACCGGCCAGGAGGCCGAGCAGCTCGCCGCCTCGGCGGAACAAAACAGCCGCCGGGAGCGGGCCCTGAACCTGGCGGCGGGGAAGCCCATGTCCCGCCGGGAGCTGGAGCGCAAGCTGGCCGGCTGGGGCGCGGGGGAGGAGGAGCAGGCCGCCGTCTGCGGCCGCCTGGAGGAGCTGGGCATCCTCAACGACGCCCAGTACGCCCAGCTGGTGGTCCGCCACTACTCCGCCAAGGGCTACGGGGAGCGGAAGCTCCGGGACGAGCTCTACCGCCGGGGGGTGCCCCGGGATCTGTGGGAGGAGGCCCTCACCCAGGCCGAGGACCCGGCGGAGGCCATCGACGCCTTTGTGGCAAAAAAACTGAAAGGGGCCGCTGTCAGCGACCCCAAAGAGTTGAAAAAAGTGTCCGACGCCCTGGCCCGCCGGGGGTACTCCTGGAGCGACATCTCGGAGGCCCTGCGGCGCTATGATTCCCGGCTGGAGTTAGAGGAGTAGGGCAGTACGGCGAGCATCAAATTTACCCCAAAGCGCAATCCCGCCCGAAAGGCCTCCTCTTCCTGCCATGCGTTAGCCTGAAACTGGGCCTCCTGATACTGCCGTACAAAGCGGGGACCCATAGTTTTGGTGAACTTATCGTCCAGCTGCTCCCAAAGCTTCTGTGCTTGCCTGATTTTATCATCCCTAGGGCAGACTACGGATTCCATGCAGTGGCAGTATAGATCGAAAAGAAACTGATTCTCCATATACAGGCTCCTGTTAGGAAAATTTAAGTGTAGATATTTTCTACGTCTATTATAGTAGAAAATATCTACACTGCCAAGGGGGGGCAGGGTATGTTTCAGAAAAAATTATTTGGGCAGCGGCTGCTTGAGTTGAGAGAGAAGCGCGCCTTATCTCAAAAGGCGGTTGCGGATGTACTTGGCATTACAAGAACACAGATCAGCGACATGGAAAACGGAAAATCGGGGACGAACCTTGACCGGTTCTATCAATTATGCGATTATTATAAGGTGTCGGCAGATTACCTCCTGGGGATCACCGACGACCCCGCCTGGAGAGGTGAGTGACCCCCGGCATTTGCATCATGTAGGGCGGGGGCTTGCCCCCGCCGCGTTTCTCTGCAAACGGTCTGAATTGCAAATCGCGCAGGGCGCGAGAAGGTGAATTGCCCCGCAGGGGGCAAGAGAGGCTGGCCTGGGCCACGACCCGGCGCGCCCCAGGCGGCGGAAACCTCCAAAACGGGCGGCTGATAGCCGCCCCTACGATATATTTTAGGAATGGTTTCGACCTTTCGTAGGGGCCGGTCCCAGACCGGCCCGCGGGAGGGGCAAGTCCCTCCCTTACGGGTTTCCAGAAACGGTCCTTGATCTGGGTAGGGGAGCCCCTTGGGGCTCCCGCCGGGGGCGTGCGGGCCAAGAAGTCACCCTCATCCGTCTGGCCTAGCGGCCAGCCACCTTCCCCCTGGAAGGGGGAAGGCTTGAGCGGGCGGGTCTGGGACCCGCTCCTACGGCGAATTACGAAAACGGTTTCACGCCTTCGTAGGGGCCGGTCCCAGACCGGCCCGCCAGGATTCGCACCGGGAGCGTTGGCTGAAAAAACCCAGGCGCAGTTATGGAACCGCACCGGGCCCTAATTTTTGCAAACCCAGGGCCCAGTGACCCGGAAGGAATCGCGGAAAGCCACTCAGATTTTGCGCGCCGGAAATATTGCAAGACCTGACAGGTACGCGTCCCCCGTAATGGGGTCCGGGGAAAGCAGTCCTATGGACCTAGGCGGAGCGAAGCGGAGCCGTAGTCCATCGGCTGCGTCCCCGGCGGCGTTTTGGTTACTTTGCCGCCGTGGGCAAAGTAACCCGCCGCCCGCAGGCGGCGAAATCCCCCCGCGAAAAACAAAAAACATTGGAGCGATGATGATGCCATACAAAGTAGCCTTTGTCTCTCTCGGCTGCGCCAAAAACCTGGTGAACACCGAGCAGATGATGGCCCTGTGCCGGGACGCCGGCCACACCGTCACCGGCGACCCGGAGGGGGCCGACGTGGCGGTGCTGAACACCTGCGGCTTTATTGAGTCCGCCAAGAGCGAGGCCATCGAGAACATTCTGGAGCTTGCCCAGCTGAAGGACCAGGGCAAGCTGAAAAAGCTGCTGGTGGCGGGCTGCCTCACCCAGCGCTACCCGGACGACATCCGCACCGAACTGCCCGAGGTGGACGGCATGCTGGGCACCGGCAGCTACACCGACGTGGTGACGGCGGTGGAGGAGCTCATGGCCGGAGAGCACCCGGAGCACTTCCAGCGCATCGACCGGGCCTATGACGACGGGGAGCGGATGGTGACCACCCCTCCCTACACCGCCTACTTGAAGATCGCCGAGGGGTGCAGCAACGGCTGTGCCTTCTGCATCATCCCCAAGCTGCGGGGCCGGTACCGCAGCCGCACCATGGACTCCCTCCTGCGGGAGGCCAAAGAGCTGGAGGCCCGGGGTACCAAGGAATTGATCGTCATCGCCCAGGACATCACCCGGTACGGCCTGGACCTGAAGGACGGCTCCTCCCTGGCGGGACTTCTGAGGGAGCTGTGCAAACTGGACTTCCACTGGATTCGGCTCCACTACCTGTACCCTGAGGTCATCACCGACGAACTCATTGACGTGATCGCCCACGAGAAGAAGATCGTCCACTACCTGGACATCCCCATCCAGCACTGCAACGACCGGATTTTGAAGGCCATGCGCCGCCACAACACCCGGCAGGAGCTGGAGGAGCTCTTCGCCAAGCTGCGGAAGGCAATTCCCGACGTGGTGCTGCGCACCTCCCTGATCTGCGGCCTGCCCGGGGAGACCGACGAGGAGTTCGAGGAGCTGTGCGAGTTCCTCCGGGAGCAGAAGCTCCAGCGGGCCGGCGTGTTCCAGTTCTCCCCGGAGGAGGGCACCCTGGCCGAGCGGATGGAGGACCAGGTGGACCCGGAGACCGCCGCCCGCCGGGTGGAACTGGTGGTGGACCTCCAGTCCCGCATTATGGACGAGTACAACGAGGAGCGGCTGGGCACCGTCATGGAGGTGCTGTGCGAGGGCTTCGACTCCCAGGCGGGCTGCTTTGTGGGCCGCACCTACGCCGACTCGGTGGAGATCGACGGCCATGTGTACTTCACCGCCGCGGGCGTGATCCCGACCGGCGCCTTTGTGAACGTGCGCATCACCGGCGTGTCCGACGGGGATCTGACCGGCGAGGCGGAGGACTGAGCCGACTCTTTGGAAAGACCGGCCCTGGAGCAGCCTTTGGCCGCTCACCTCATCCGTCACGACCTCCGGTCGTGCCTCCCTACCCCTTTTGGCCTTCGGCCATTTCCCCCTGATAGGGGGAATCGGCCTTCCCCTAAAGGGGAGGGCTTGCGGGCGGCCAAAGGCCGCCCCTACGGTGAATTTGGAGACCGTCCTTCTCGGACACTGGCCGGCCTGATAAAGAACTTCTGCCATTCCGAAGCCCACCCTCATCCGCCTCGCATACGCTCGGCACCTTCCCCCTTGCAGGGGGAAGGCTTGGCGGGCGCACAATGTGCGCCCCTACGGCGATACCCACCCGGCTACGTTGGTTCGGAAACCCAGGCGCGGAAGCGGAACCGCACCAGCGGCAATTTTTGCAGACTCAGGGCCCGATGGCCCGGAGGGAGGGGGTGCGGGCGGCTGATAGCCGCCCCTACGGCGTTTTTATATTTCCGTAGGGGCCGGTCCCAGACCGGCCCGCGGGAGGGGCAATTCCCTATCCCCTCTGGCCCTTCGGGCCATCTCCCCTTGACAAGGGGAGTCGTCCCCTCCCCTACAAAATAACCGGAACACTCTCGGATTTGTGTAGGAGAGCCCCTTGGGGCTCACGTCGGGGGCGTGCGGGCCAAGAAGTCACCCTCATCCGTCTGGCCTAGCGGCCAGCCACCTTCCCCCTGGAAGGGGGAGGCTTGAGCGGGCGGGTCTGGGACCCGCCCCTACGGCGAATTACGAAAACGGTTTCACGCCTTCGTAGGGGCCGGTCCCAGACCGGCCCGCCAGGATTCGCACCGGGAGCGTTGGCTGAAAAAACCCAGGCGCAGTTATGGAACCGCACCGGGCCCTAATTTTGCAAACCCAGGGCCCAGTGGCCCGGAAGGAATCGCGGAAAGCCACTCAAATTTTGCGCGCCGGAAGGTCACCGCCCACCCAGAGGGATAACCCCCGTAAACGGGGTCCGGGGAAAGGCGAATATGGACACGAAGTGTCCATCCTGAGCCGCCCCCGGTGGCGTTTTGGTTACTTTGCCGCCATGGGCAAAGTAACTCGCCGCCCGGGACCGCGTCCCGCTAGAAAAGAAGCCTATCCCTGGCGGCGAAACCGGAACCGGCGAGTCCGTTCCCTGTTGACTAAAATAAATTTACACGATTACTGGTGCAAAATCAAGATGGCAACTTCACCAAAGTATACGGAAATTTTTTGACAAAATTGCACTTTCTTTGGTGCTGTTCTCGTGTTATACTACGGAGAGGAGTGGAGGCCATGCCTCTGTGCTATGACAAATTCTTTTTGTTGCTGAAACAGAGAGGGTTGAAAAAATACGACCTCCGCAAGGATAAGGTGATTGGGATGTCAGCTCTGGAGAGTATGCGCACAGGAAAGCGCCATATTGATACCCGCACCATTGAAAATTTGTGCGCCTATCTGCACTGCCAGCCGGGAGACCTCATGGAATACATCCCGGACGAGGAAACAGACAAAGGAGAAACGAGCCAATGAATACCGCCAACAAGCTGACCATCCTCCGGGTATTTATGATCCCGGTATTTCTGCTGGTGCTCTATCTGGATGTGCCCAACGCCAACTACTGGGCCCTGGCCATCTTTGTAATTGCCAGCCTGACCGACACCCTGGACGGATACATCGCCCGGCACTACAACCAGACCACCGATTTCGGCAAGTTCATGGACCCCCTGGCGGACAAGTGCCTGGTCACCGCCGCCATGCTGTGGTTTGTGGAGATCGGCCAGATGCCCGCCTGGGCCCTGCTGGTGGTCATCATCCGGGAGTTCGGCGTGTCCGGATTGCGGATGGTGGCGGCGGACAAGGGCCGGGTCATCGCCGCCGGCTGGTCGGGCAAGGTCAAGACCGCCTCCACCATGGTGTGCATTGTGCTCATGTTCCTGCCCATCCCGGCGGAGCTGAATCTGGCCTGCGTGGCGGTGATCGTGCTCACCACCATCTACTCCGGGGTGGAGTATTTTGTCAAAAATCGGGACGTGATCTCGGAGATCAAGTAAAGAGCGAGAAAGCAGGGCCGCACAAGCGGCCCTGTTTGTATTTTCTCTCGTACCAGAAAAATTTCAGAAATTGTGCAGCCTTTTCCCCCGGAATCCCGTGTAAATAGTAAAGAGACAAAAAGGAGGCGAGGGTATGGAACGGGAGGAGGCGGAGCGGCTGGTGGCCCAGTACGGCTCCGCGGTGTACCGCCTGGCCTACGCCCGCACGGGGAGCCGGGAGGATGCGGAGGACGTGACCCAGGAGACCTTTCTCCGCCTGGTGCGCTCCTCCCCGGTCTTTCAGGACGGGGGCCACGAGAAGGCGTGGCTGCTGCGGGTGGCCGCCCACTGCGCGGCGGATGTGTTCCGGGCCCCCTGGCGGAAGCGGGACCTGCCCCTGGAGGCGGCAGCCGGGGCGTCCGCGCCGCCCCCGGAGGAGCCGGACGGGGGCGTGCTTGCGGCGGTGCTGGCCCTGCCGGAGAAGTACCGGCTGCCGGTCCACCTGTTTTACTACGAGGGCTATTCTATCCAGGAGACGGCGGCCATCCTGGGCCGGCGGGAGAGCACCGTGCGGACCCAGCTCACCCGGGCCCGGGCCATGCTGCGGGAGAGATTGGAGGCGGAGCGCACATGATGGAACAGGAATACCGGCGGGAGATGGACCGGGTGGAGCTGTCCCCGGACCAGCGCGCCCGCATTGTCCAGGCCATGGTGGAGGAGCCGCCCCGGAAACAGCGCCGGCGGCCCCCGATGCGGCTGCTGGCGGCGGCGGTGCTGGTCTGCGGTGCGCTCACCACCTCGGCCCTGGCCCTGTCCCCCACCCTGCGGGACTATCTGGCCCAGGCTCTGGGCAGCTTCACCTCTTACAGCCAGGAGCCGGAGGGGGCCGTGGCGGTGGACCAGGACGTGGAAATCCGGGTGGTGTCGGCGGTGACCGACCAGTACCGGATGAAAATTTATATTGAAGTGGAGGATCTGACCGGGGAGCGGTTTATGGATGAAGCCATCCATCTGAATGCGTCCATTCCGAGAGACTGGGGAAGAATAGGAGTTATCGCCCGCCCCGTTTTGATTGCTTATGACCCGGAGGAGCATACAGCTCTGTTTGAAATAAATCAGAGTGGATACCCAATGTCAGAAAAGGTAGAAGAACTGGAGTTGAAAGCATCCAAAATCACAACAGGAATTTACAACTATGATACGGAAGCACTGCCTGAGGACCTGTTATCTGATCAATATCTGAAGACTATGACTCTGGACAATGGAGATATGGTTCTGGTCCCGGAGCAGACACCCAAAGAATTGGAGGGAACGGATTTACTGCGTCTGTCCTCACTGGGGTTTGCGCCGGACGGCACCCTGCAAGGTATTTTCCAGCTGTCTGACCAAGTGGTTGCTTCGGACGAAAATATTCTCACATTTACTATTTATGTAGACGGCGAGGCCTACTTTGGAGAAACTGGAAATGAGGAACTAAAGGATTATATGTTTACCTGGAATGGGAAACAATATATTGGATTTGGTCAGGAAGTCCCCCTTGCGTATAAGGATCGGATCACATTCAGTTCTGCCTATGGAACATTGATTACACAGCGGGCCCTGGAGCCCATTGAAGGGAACTGGGACCTGACGTTCCAGGTAGAAAATTATCCCATGAAAGAGATTGAACTCACCGGGGATATTGGCGAGTGGCCCTATCCCACCACCTTTGCCATCAGCCCCCTGGGGGCCGTTATGACTGGAAGCTACGATATTGGCTACTGGGGCGGCGGGCCCTTTGCGGTGATCTATGAAGACGGCACCCGCTTTGAGAGCTTCAAGCGGGATTCCGGGATGATGTCACCGGATGAGCTGTGCGTCCTGGGCAACTGGGAGTTCACCGAGCCCCTGGACCTGGACCGGGCTGTCGCGGTGGAAATCTGGAACTGGCACATCCCCCTCACCGGCCCGGAGGCGGGCGTGGTGCGGCCCAAATAGCGGAAACAGTCCCCCGGAGCCGTCCGGGGGACTGTTTGTTTGCTTACGAGAGCTCCAGATGCCCGATGACCTCCTGGAGCTGCTGGGCAGAGGAGAGGAGGGCGGACTTCTCCTGGGGGGCCAGGGGGATCTCCAGCACAGTCTCCACCCCATCCTGGCCCACAATGGCGGGGATGCTCAGACACAGGTTTTCAAGGCCGTACTCCCCCTCCAGCACCGCCGAGATGGGCAGCATGGCCGACTCGTTTTTTACGATACACTCGGCGATGCGGGCCACCGCCATGGCGATGCCGTAGTAGGTGGCCCCCTTGCGCTCAATGATCTCATAGGCGCTGTCCCGCACCTCGTGGTAGATGTGGTCCAGCTCGGCGCGGTAGTTTTTCTTCCCCCGCAGCTGGCAGAAGTGGTCCAGGTCCAGGCTGGAGATGTTGGCGCTGCTCCACACCGCCAGCTCGCTGTCCCCGTGCTCGCCGATGATGGCGGCGTGGACGTTCCGGCTGTCCACCCCCAGATACTGCCCCAGCAGGTACTTTAGGCGGGCGGTGTCCAGCACCGTCCCGGAGCCGATCACGTGCTTGGCGGGCAGGCCGGACAGCTTCCAGGCGGCGTAGGTGAGCACGTCCACCGGGTTGGACACCACCAGCAGAATGCCCTGGAACAGCCTCTTGGTGAGCTCCGGGATGATGCTCTTTAAAATGGCCACGTTTTTGTCGATCAGGTCCAGCCGGGTCTCGCCGGGCTTCTGGTTGGCCCCGGCGGTGAGGATGACCATGGCGCAGTCGGCCACGTCGTCGTAGGTCCCGGCGTAGATCTGCATGGAGGCGGCGTAGGGGAGCCCGTGGCTCAGGTCCATGGCCTCCCCCTCCGCCTTGGCCTGGTTGGCGTCGATGAGCACCAGCTCGGAGTACAGCCCCCGCTGCATCAGGCTGAAGGCGATGGACGACCCCACAAAGCCGCAGCCGATAATGGCCGCTTTTCGGACGTTTATCATAATGGGCACGCTCCTTTCCTTTCTCCGTGCTAGTCTGTCCCGTTTTTCGCCGGGACATTCCGGCGGGAGGGGGAGGAGCGCCTTTCTCTGTCAGCCCTCTGTGACGGCGGCCAGCAGCCCCTGGCAGCCGGAGAGCACGTCCTGCCAGGTGGCCTCAAAGTCCCCGGTGTACCAGGGATCTGCCACCTCGTCGAAGCAAAGTCCGCTTTTCTCCGTTTCCGCCTGCGGCGAAAACTCCGAACGCTCCCTTGCTTCTCCTCTCCCCACGCGACCCGCTTCGCTGGGCTCGCGCGGGGACCCATTCCGTCCGCCGGCATACTCCATCATCAGATGGATCTTTCCCTCCGGATCGCCGCCGCAGATGCGGCGCATATTCCGGATGTTGGCCTGGTCCATGCCGATGAGCAGGTCCCAGTCCCCATAGTCCTCCCGCCGCAGCTGCCGGGCCAGCTTGCCCTCGCAGCTGATGCCGTGCTGGGCCAGCTTCCGGCGGGCCGGAGGATAGACCGGGTTGCCGATCTCCTCAGTGCTGGTGGCGGCCGATTCGATGTGAAATTCCTGCTCCAATCCCGCCTTTTTCACCAAATCTTTCATAATAAACTCGGCCATCGGGCTCCTGCAAATATTGCCGTGGCACACAAAAAGCACTCGAATCATGTAAAAATCCTCATTTTTTAAAATTTTAATACAAAAACAGGGGGACAGACGAAAATCTGCCCCCCTTGAGTTGGTTTACTTACCCCTCCTGGCGGTACAGGGCCACCAGGGCGCTGGCGCCGATGCGGTCGGCCCCCGCCTCCAGCATGGCCTGGGCCTGCTCGAAGGTGCGGATGCCGCCGGCGGCCTTGATGCGCACGTCGGGGCTGATGTGCTCCCGGAACAGGGCCACGTCCTCCACGGTGGCGCCGCCGGAGGCGAAGCCGGTGGAGGTCTTGATGAAGTCGGCCCCGGACATGGAGACCACCCGGCAGGCGGCGATTTTCTCCTCCCGGGTCAGCTGGCAGGCCTCCACAATGACCTTCAGGATGTGTCCGTTGCAGGAGGCTTTTACTGCCTTGATCTCCTCCAGCACGCCCTCCCAGTCGCCGGACTTGGCCAGGCCGATGTCCATGACCATGTCGATCTCGTCGGCGCCGTTGCGGATGGCGTCCTCGGTCTCGAACACCTTCACCTCCGGGGTGGAGTAGCCGTTGGGGAAGCCCACCACGGTGCAGATTTTCAGGCGGTTCTTCACATAGTCCGCCGCCCGCTTCACATAGCGGGGGGGAATGCACACGGACGCGGTCTCACAGGCCATGCCCTCGTCGCAGGTGGCCTGGACCTCCTCCCAGGTGGCCGCCTGGGTCAGCAGGGTGTGGTCCACCCGTTTCAGCACTTCTTTATGATCCATAACACTGATCCTCCTTATCAGACGTGGGCGTTCCCACGAAAGAGCCAAAAACTACCTCTATTTTACCGGACGGCCCCCCGTCTGTCTACCCGGAAAATCGCCAAAAAACGCATCCGCCCGCCCCGGGCCGCCGGAAAAGGGGGCGGGCAGAGAAGTATATTCCAAGAATGCCCAATTTATGACGGGCCTATTCCGGCGCCTGGGGAGGAATCAGCTCTTTTTCCTGGCCCGCTCCATGGCCGCCGCCACCGGGCGGGAGCGGCTGAGCCGGTTGTTCTGCCGCTGGAGCAGGGCGTTGATCTGTCCCGTGGCCTGCTCCACCTCGGCGTGGAAGGTGGTGGCGGACAGGCGCAGGGCCCCGTGGCCCAGAATAATCATCTGCTCGGCGTAGTCGGAGGTGGCCACCCGCACCCGGTACTTCTTCCGGCTGAGCTCGTAGGTGGTCTTTTCAATGTAGGCGTCCGCCGTCTCCGCCTCCTTGGTGTACACCACATAGATGTTGTGGTACTTGGAGATCTCCCCCGTCCCCCGGGGGACCTTATAGGCGTCGAACACCAAAATCACCTGGCACTTCTTATAGCCCTGGTAGTTGCTCATCAGGTCCATGAGCTTCTGCCGGGCGGCGTCCAGGTTGTCCCGGGCGATGGCCTTCAGCTCGTCCCAGGCGAAGATGATGTTGTACCCGTCCACCAGCAGATACTCCGGGCCCAGGTCCTCCGGGGTCTTGATGGCCTGTTTTTCGGGGAGCTCGTCCCGGCGCTTCGGCTTGGCCTGGGGCCGAAAATCCCGGCGCTGGACGGGGCCGTAGGTGCGCTCGAAGATGGCCATAAGCTCGTCGTCCCCCTCCAGAGAGCCGGAGTACACCGAGCCCTTCCGGGGCG
>NZ_NFKI01000065.1 GCF_002160305.1 Pseudoflavonifractor sp. An184 | reverse complement strand
GTCTGTATCCTCCGCCCCCCCTGTCCCGGCGGAGGATACAGACAAATCCGCCCCCCTGGACAGGATAACCCCTTGTCAGGGCCAGGTGGAGGAGGCGGCGGAACCGGCAAAACAAGTTGCACATCCTGTGGAAAACTCTGTGGAAAAAGTGGAAAACATCCGCGCAGCAGAGACAATTTCCCCTAAACCCGTACCGGAGCGGGAGACGGTGTCCCCGTCCCCCGCCCCGCCGGAGCCGGAAGCAGAGCCTGAGACGGAGCCGGAACCGGAGGTCCTCCCCTGGCGGCTGGCCGGGGAGGTGCTGAACACCTACATCATCGTGGAGCAGGGGGACAAGGTCCTGTTCATCGACAAGCACGCCGCCCATGAGCGGATGAACTTTGACCGGATGAAGGCGGCGGGGTACGACCCCATGGCCCAGACCCTCCTCACCCCCATGGTGTGCCGCCTGGACCCGGAGGAGCACGCCGCCCTGCTCTCCCACCTCCCCCTGCTGGAGGAGTTCGGCTTCGGGGTGGAGGACTTCGGCGGCGGGGCCCTGGTGGTCCGCCAGGCCCCCTTCGACGTGGACCCGGGGGACATCGAGGCCACCCTCACCGAGATCGCCCAGAAGCTGCTCACCACCGGCGCCGCCGACCCCGGCGCCGCCCGGGACGAACTGCTCCACACCATGGCCTGCAAGGCGGCCATCAAGGGGGGCTGGAAGACCAGTCCCCGGGAGCTGGAGCGGGTGGCCCAGGCGGTCATGTCCGGCCAAGTCAAGTACTGTCCACATGGCCGTCCGGTGGCCATCGAGCTCACCCGGCAGCAGCTGGAGAAGCAGTTCAAGCGCAGCTGAACATCTACCGACTACATCCCGCCTCTCTGGAGGCAGGGGCACGGCGGAGGACAGGAGGAATCGCCATGAGCTGGAATACATGTCTGTTTTGCTACGCCCAGGAGCGGGGCGGTACCTTCTTTGGCTTACAGCAGGAGACCAACTTTGGCTTACAGCAGGAGCCCTATGAGGGGAGCCTGCTGCTGGAGGACCCCAAGGGTCAAATCCTGATCAGCACCAAGGTGACATACAGCGGCCGGTACGGCACTAACCGGGACATCTCCGTTGCCGTCCGTGCGGCGCTGGAGCGCCCCTACACCCTGCGGGTCAAAAAGCAGAGCGCTCTGCAGGAGGGGGTCAACACGGTGCTGGACGGCCTGGACCTGGGGGCCAGGATACTGGGGAAAAAGACGGACCTGAGTCCCGACTACGGGGCCCCGGAGCTGGCCGACGACCGGGGAATCAAGACCAACGAGCCGGAGTTCACCCGCTGGGTGCTCCAAAGCCGGGAGCTGAGGGCGGTTCTGGACGCCAACCCCAGTTTCTGGTTTCAGGTGGGGCCCACTGGTCCAGAGGGGCTGGACCACCTGGTGGAGGCCCGGGTCCCTCTGGATTGGCACATAGACATACAGGAGGAGCCTCTGGACCGGTACGGCCGGCCTCTGAAGTGGGAGAGGCAGAAGGCGTATTACCGGAACAGCAGCTTTCCCAAGCAGCTGGACGCCCTGGTGGAGCTGGCCAAGGCCGCCCGGGACGCGGTGACCGCCTGGCCCATGCCCATGAAGACGCCGTAACGGGGCGGCAGTCCCTGTTCTCGCGCCCCATACAGTTTCCCGGGAAACCATAACCGTGAGAACCCCATTCCGCGCAGCGCCGCGACCAGCATACCCAGAGCAAGCCTGGCCTTTCCGGCCACTGCACAAACGGATTCCCAAGCGCCCCGCCGGTGCGGCGGAGGAAAAGGAGGAATCTCCCATGAAGGGTAGAGAGAAGCGCATTTTCAGCGGAACCAACAGCCGGCCCGCGGCCGGACGGAGAGGGGGCGGGGCGGAATGAACTGGAACGACAGCCTCTATTGGTACTGGCGGGAGCGGGGCGGAGAGTTTTTCGCCTCCATGGTGTGGAAGGACAGCGGCCTCCTCTTTCTGGACATGCCCATGGGCCCGGCGCTCATCCAGTGCGAGCTGGTGCCGGGGCGCAGCGGGATGCTCCACCGGGAGATCGCCATTACCCTCCGGGCCAGCATGGAGCAGCCCTACTATCTGATTGTCCGGCGGGAGCGCTTCTCCGGCCGGGAGGACGAGGAGTCCGGCGTGTTCGAGCTGTCCGTCCGCCGGAACATCCGCAGCAGCGACCCGGCGCGCACCCCCTACCTGCTCCAGAACCCGCGGCTTCAGGAGCTGCTGCGGGCGGAGCCGGGGGCCTGGCTCCAGATCAGCCCCCTCCAGACGGGGGCGCAGGAGCACCTGGTGAGCGTGCGCAAGGACGCGGAGCACCTGGAGGAGTCGGTGGACTCCAGGGGCCGGGCCGCCGGGCGGGACGTGCCCAACCAGCGCAAGCTGTACGCCGAGAGCGGCTTCCGGGAGCAGATGGACGGCCTGGTGGAGATGGCCCAGACCGCCCGGGACTGGGCCAGCCTGTGGCCCAGAGGGCACAGGCCGCCGGATGGAATGCAGGGAGGAAGCGCATGAGCTGGAACGAGTATCTGTATTGGTACGCCCAGGACCGGGGCGGCGTCTTCTTCGGCACAGAGAAGGGCGGCAAGGAGGGGCTGCTGTTTCTGGAGGACCCGGAGGGGCCCATGGTGATCCACACCCAGGTGGTTTCCAGCGGCCGGTACGGCGAGTCCCGGAGCGCGGTCGCTGCGGTCCGGGTGAAGCTGGAGCGCCCGTATACCCTGCGGGTGGGGCCCCAGAGCTCCCTGCGGGAGGGGATCAACAATGTGCTGGGGGGACTGGACCGCGGGGCCCGGATGATAGGCCGAAAGACCGGGCTCCATCGGGATTATGGAGCCCCGGAGATCACGAACGACCGCCGCGTCAAGACCAGCGAGCCGGAGTTCACCCGCTGGGTGCTCCAGAGCCGGGAGCTGAGGGAGCTGCTGGAGGCCCAGCCGGACTTCTGGGTCCAGGTGAGCCCGGTGGGGCCGGAGGAGCGCATCCATCTGGTGGAGGCCCAGGTGAGCATGGAACAGGAGGTGTCCATACGGGACGAGGTGTTCGGACTCTTTGAGGAGATGGACCAGGAGGCCCGGCGGAAGGAGTATGAGGACTGCGGCTTCCCCCGGCAGCTGGACGCCCTGGTGGAGCTGGCCAGGGCCGCCCGGGACGCGGTGACCGCATGGCCCATGCCCATGAAACCGCTGTAACGGCCCCGGGCGGAACGGCTTCTCTTGCCCCTTTGGGTCACCTTTCCTCTGGGAGAAGACTTGCGGGCGGCCAAAGGCCGCCCCTACGGTGAGAGGAGAACCTCTGAGGCGGGCGGGTGAGGACACCCGCCCCTACACGGATACAGGGGCGGTCCCATTCCCCTCGTAGGGGCCGGTCCCAGACCGGCCCGCGGGCGCACACTGTGCGCCCCTACGGTGAGAGGAGAACCTCTGAGGCGGGCGGGTGAGGACGCCCGCCCCTACACGGATGCAGGGACGGTCCCATTCCCCTCGTAGGGGCCGGTCCCAGACCGGCCCGCGGGCGCACACTGTGCGCCCCTACGGTGAGAGGAGAACCTCTGAGGCAGGCGGGTGAGGACGCCCGCCCCTACACGGATGCAGGGACGGTCCCATTCCCCTCGCAGGGGCCGGTCCCAGACCGGCCCGCGGGCGCACACGGTGCGCCCCTACGGTGGAAACCGGCCCCGGGACGTTGGTTCGGAAGCGGCAGGCGCAAAAACATAACCGCACCAACTCCAATTTTCTTCCCGCTCAGGCCCCCAGTGGGGCCGGACGGGACCGCACGCAAGCACTCCTGATTTTGCGCGCCGGAACTGTTCTGCCCGCTTCAAGGGGTAACCCCCGTAAAATGGGGTCCGGGGAAAGTGGTCCTATGGACCTAGGCGGAGCGAAGCGGAGCCGTAGTCCATCGGCCGCGTCCCCGGTGGCGTTTTGCCTTCTTTTTCGCCATGGAAAAAGAAGGACGCCGCCCGCAGGCGGCGAAATATCCCGCGCACAACGAACGCAATCCGAACCCTGCCCCCTCATCCGGCCCTTCGGGCCACCTATCCCTATCCCCTTTGGCCTTCGGCCATCTCCCCTTGACAAGGGGAGTCGGCCCCCAGGGGGAAGGCAGAATGAAAGGGCGGCCGGTAAAATTCCCCCCAAAATTTACACCTCTCCCCTAGAATTTTCCCACAGGCGGTGATACAATGCCTTCTAAAAAAATACTGGTGATCGTGGGCCCCACCGCCTCGGGCAAGACCCGGATGGCGGTGGAGCTGGCCAAGGCCCACAACGGCGAGGTGGTGTCCGCCGACTCCATGCAGATCTACCGCCGCATGGACATCGGCACCGCCAAGCCCACGGCGGAGGAGATGGACGGCGTCCCCCACCACATGATCGACGTGGCCGACCCGGAGGAGGACTTCTCGGTGGCCCGGTATGTGGAGATGGCCTCCGCCTGCGTGGACGGCATCCTCTCCCGGGGGAAGCTGCCCATTGTGGCGGGGGGGACCGGCCTGTATGTGGACTCCCTCCTGTCCGGGCGGACCTTCGCCGCCTTCTCCCCCGACAGCTCCCTGCGGAAGGAGCTGGAGGCGGAGCTGGCGGAGCGGGGCGGAGAAGCCATGCTGGCGGAGCTCTCCCTGGTGGACCCGGAGGCGGCAGCACGCCTCCACCCCAACGACCACAAGCGCATCGTCCGGGCCCTGGAGGTGTACCGCTCCACCGGCAGGACCATCTCAGAGCACAACCGGGAGACCCGGGCCCTCCCGCCCCGGTATGAGGCCCTCACCATCGGCCTCAACTTCCAGGACCGGGCGGACCTGTGGGCGCGCATCGACGCGCGGGTGGACCAGATGGCCGCCGACGGACTGGAGCGGGAGGTGCGGGAGCTGCTCTCCTCCGGGCTGTCCCCCCGCTGCACCGCCATGCAGGCCATCGGCTACAAGGAGTTCGTGGCGGCGGTGGAGGGTGATATGACCTGGCGGGAGGCGGAGGAGCTGGTGAAGCTCCGCTCCCGGCAGTATGCCAAGCGGCAGCTCACCTGGTTCCGGCGCAATCCGGAGGTCCACTGGCTGCTCTGGGAGAAAAATCCAAATTTTGGGAACGCCCGACAGCGTTCGACGGAACTTTTGGAGGAATTTGGGTTAGGATAGAGGCACTTCCGGCGCGGAGACAAAGACGCGCCAACAGAAAAAGGAGTGCTTACATATGCAGAAAACCAACAATCTCCAGGAGATCTTCCTCACCCAGGTCCGCCGGGAGCACCGGAGCGTCACCATGTTCCTGATGAACGGCTTTCAGATGCGGGGCTATGTCACCGGATTTGACGCCTTCACCGTGATCCTGACCACCGACGGGAAGCAGCAGGTGGTCTACAAACACGCCATCTCCACCATCGTCCCCGAGCGGCCGGTCCCCCTGGGCCCAAGCGGCGGGGAGGACCAGGGGGAGACGCGCTGAACTTCTCCGGGAGAGCCCGGAACAGAAAGAGAGAAGGGCCCATGAAGCAAGGCAAACCACTCATCACATTTGTTATCGTTCTGATGGCGGCCGCCCTGGGCTGCTATCTCCTCTACTCGTTCTGGCGGACCTTTGAGGACCCCTTCACCACCACCTACGCCTATGAGTATGAGCTCAACGACAGCGTGGAGACGGAGGGGCTGATCGTCCGCTCCGAGCGGGTACTCACCGGGGGCACGGGCATCGTCGAGGTGACCCGGGGCGAGGGGGAGCAGGTGGGCATCGGCCAGACGGTGGCCATGGTGTACCGGGACGACCAGGCCCAGCAGGCCCAGGAGCAGCAGGAGTCCCTGGCCATGGAGATCACCCAGCTGCGCTACGCCATCGGTCAGGGGGGCGGCGTGAACTCGGTGGCGGAGATCGACCAGGGGATCTTTCAGACCCTGGTGGACCTGCGGGGCTCCTCCGCCCAGAATGATTACAGCGCCCTGGAGGACCGGGTGCTGGAGATCAAGGGGGGCGTGCTGCGCCGGGAGTACTCCTACGGGGCCGAGCTGACGGAGGAGGACCTGACGAACCGCCTCAGCGAGCTCACGGCCGAGTACAGCGCCCTTCAGAGCCAGACCTACAACGCCGTGACCCAGATCACCGCCCTCCAGGCGGGCACCTTCTCCGCCCTGGTGGACGGGTATGAGACCCTGGTCAGCCCGGAGACGGCCCTCCAGCTCACCCCCTCCGGGCTGCGGGAGCTGATGGATATGAGCCCCAGCGGGGAGGACTCCGCGGCGGGCAAGCTGATATTGTCCAAGGACTGGTACTTCGCCGCCGTTGTCACCCAGGAGGAGGGGGAGCGGCTGGACGCGCTGCCGGTCCCCAACGGGCAGGACTCCGCGGCGGTCACCCTGCGCTTTGCCAGCGACTTTACCCAGGACATCCCCGCAAAGGTGGTCCAGGTGAGCGAGGCGGAGGATGGACAGGCGGTGGTGGTGCTGTCCGCCAACCGCTATCTGGAGCAGACCACCCTGCTGCGCCGGCAGACGGCGGAGATCATCTTTGACAGCCAGAGCGGCCTGCGGGTGCCCAAGGCCGCCGTGCGCATCCAGACCAGCACCCAGACCGACGAGGAGACCGGCGAGACCACCGAGATCAACACCACCGGCGTGTACACCGTGGTGGCCGGCCAGATGGAGTTCAAGCCGGTGAATATTCTGGCGGAGGGCAGCGACTTCTATGTGGTCCAGCCCGCCCAGGAGAGCAGCCGCTCCCTGCGCAGCGGGGATGAGATCGTGGTCCAGGGCACCGGCCTGTACGATGGGAAGCTGGTGCAGCAGGACTGACCGCCTCCCCGGCCAGACCGGAATATGCAGACACGCCCCAGAGGGGGAAGCGTTTCCGCTTCCGCCCTCTGGGGCGTGTTTTCGCGCTATGGGCCGGGAATCACAGGAGGGTGGCGACCTTTTGTGCCGCGCCGTCCGGGCTCTTCAGCCCCAGCATGGGGACGGAGATCCCCGCCGCCTCCAGCCGCTGGGCGATGGCCTCCATAAAAGCGCCCCGGCCCTCCACCTCCCGGTCAAAATCCGAGGTGGTCTCCACCCCGCAGTTTGGGGAACGGTTGGCCCCCACAATGCCCAGGACCTGAAAGCCATGCCTGCGGTACTCCTGCACCTGTTCCGACACCAGACCGGCCAGGGCCTCCCGCTTCTGCCGGGGGCCGTCCTTTTCCATGGCGCGGCGGATGCGGGTGTTCTCCTCCACCACCGGGCGGTCCGCCCCATGGACGTCCCCCTGGTCCAGTCCCAGACAGCACAGCTCCGGGCAGGGCATCTGGACGACGCCCACCTCATGGTCCAGCAGGAGCTGGATGAGCTCCCCAAAGGCGGCGGGACAGACGGCGGTGCCGTCGGAGATGGCGTTCTGGTTCAACAGGCAGTGGGCCAGAAAAATCACTTTTTTGCTTCGGCCGTCGGTGAACATCAAGCATTTCTCCTTTTTGAGAGGGATTCGCCGCCCTTTTTTAAGCCTTCCCCTTGGGGAGAAGGTGCCCCAGTGCGCACACTGGGGCGGATGAGGGGGCAGGTTTTGGATTGGGGACGTTGTACGCAGGGGGGGATTTCGCCGCCTGCGGGCGGCGACCTACTTTGCCCATGGCGGCTCGTCGTCGCAATGGCCCAGGCCACCTTCTCTTGTCCCTTCGGGCCAATTCACCTTGAGTCCACTCCACTCCGTTTCCGCCTGGCGGCGAAAACTGCGTTCGTTCCCTTGCTCCTCCTCTTCCCGGCAAACCCGCTGCGCTGGGCTTCGCCGGGAGCAACGAGGGATTGGGCAAAACGCCGCCGGGGACGCGGCCGATGGACTACGGCTCCGCTGTGCTCCGCCTAGGTCCATAGGACCGCCACCCTACCCCCTCTGTCGCTTCACGACATCTCCCCCTGACAGGGGGAGTCGGCCCCCGGACCCCCATTACGGGGGTTACCCCTTGGACGTTGTGCGGCCCTTCCGGCGCGCAATACCAGGAGTGCTTGGGTGCCATTCCGTCCGGCCCCACTGGGGGCCTGAGCGGGAAGAAAATTGGGACTGGGGCGGTTTTATTCCTGCGCCTGCCGCTTCCGAACCAACGCTCCCAGCCTCCCGGACGCGCCGTTTTGCTCACGGACGGGCGACCGCAAGACAGGGCTGCAAGAACCTGTATAAACCCGGGAATTGAGGGCGGCCCAGTGTGCCGCCCCTGCGGGAATCGGGCAACGTCTCAGGATACGCCGTCCTCCCGAGCCGAACTTGAGCCCCACCAGCCCCAAAGGCGCGCTTTCCACCGATAGAAGCAGTACCTAAAGGTTACCGGACACTCAGCGGCAGCGGTCATAGAACGGAAACCAGTCAGTTGAACTACCCGCGCCTTTGCGATAACCTGAAAGCCTGCCTAATTGGCGCTCTCGCAAATGGGGGTCCAGGGGGTGGGGCACATGGAGGATGAGGCGGAGCCGAATCCGATTGGCCCCACCCCCTGGTGCCTCTTTGGCTTCTTTCTGGGCAGCCAGAAAGAAGCTCGCCGCCGGGGCGGCGAAACCCCCTCCAATTAACGAAACCGCTCTATCATCGTCCCCTCATCCGTCTGGCCTTCGGCCAGCCACCTATCCCTATCCCCTTTGGCCTTCGGCCATCTCCCCTTGACAAGGGGAGTCGGCCCCCAGGGGGAAGGCGTAAGAGCCGCAGGCGGCGAACCCCCCTGCGATTTAAAAATCAGCTCTCCTGCAGATCCTGTTTCAGCTCCGCCAGCAGGTTGAGGGCCTCGATGGGGGACAAAATGTTCACGTCGGTCATGCGCAGCTTCTGGAGGACGGTCTGCCCCCCCAGATCCATCAGGGACACCTGCCCCTCCTCCGCCGGACGGGGAGCGGCGGCCTGGACGCCTCCCCCTGCCTCCAGCTCCTCCAGGATGGCCCTGGCCCGCTTGATGACCCGGTCGGGCACCCCGGCCAGCTTGGCCACCTCGATGCCGTAGCTCTGGTCGGCCCCGCCCCGGACGATTTTCCGCAGGAAGATCAGGTCGTTCCCCCGCTTCTTGGCGGCGATGTTGTAGTTCTTCACCCCGGGGATCTCCCCCTCCAGCACGGTGAGCTCGTGGTAGTGGGTGGCGAACAGGGTCTTGCACCCCAGGCGCTTTTGGTCGGCGCAGTACTCCAGCACCGCCCGGGCGATGGCCATGCCGTCGTAGGTGGAGGTGCCCCGGCCGATCTCGTCCAGGATGAGCAGGGACTTTTTCGTTGCGTTTTTCAGCAGCTGGGCCACCTCGGTCATCTCCACCATGAAGGTGGACGCTCCGGCGGACAGGTCGTCGCTGGCCCCGATGCGGGTGAACACCCGGTCCACAATGCCGATGTGGGCGGACTGGGCGGGGACAAAGGAGCCCATCTGGGCCATGAGGACGATGAGGGCCACCTGCCGCATATAGGTGGACTTGCCCGCCATGTTGGGACCGGTGATGATGGCGCACAGGTCGTCCCCGCTGTCCATGTGGGTGTCGTTGGGGACGAAGGGGGTCCCTTTGAGCACCTTCTCCACCACCGGGTGCCGCCCCTCGGTGATCTGGAGCACCGAGGAGTTGTCCACCAGGGGCATGCAGTAGCCGTTCGCGGCGGCCACGGCGGCGAAGGAGGTGAGCACGTCCACCTGGGCCACCGCCGCCGCGGAGGACTGGACCTGTGCCACATGGGCGCACACGGTGTCCTTCAGCTCGCAGAACAGCTGGTACTCCAGGGCGGTGACCTGGTCCTGGGCGGAGAGGATGGTGTGCTCCAGCTCCTTGAGCTCCTGGGAGATGTACCGCTCGGCGTTGACGGTGGTCTGCTTGCGCACCCAGTCCTGAGGCACCAGGCCGGTTTGGGACTTGGCCACCTCGATGTAGTAGCCGAACACCTTGTTGTAGCGGACCTTCATATTCTTGATGCCCGTCTGCTCCTTGGTGCGGGTCTCCAGATCGGCCACCAGCTCGGCCCCGTGGTTGATGACGTTCCAGAGCCGGTCCACCTCGGGGCTGTAACCCTCCCGGATGAACTTGCCCTCCCGCACGGAGAAGGGGGGCTCGTCCACCAGGGCCCGCTGGAGGAGTTCCCGCACCTCGGGCAGGTCGTCCAGCTCCCCCCGGAGGGACTGGAGGAGGGCGGAGGAGCAGCCCTCCAGCAGCTCCCGGATGCGGGGCAGCTTCCCCAGGCCGTTGGCCAGGGCCACCAGATCCCGGCCCCCGGCGGAGCCGTACACCACCCGGCCGATGAGCCGCTCCAGGTCGGTGACCTCCTTCAGGGTCATCGCCAGCTCCTCCCGGGTGATGATGTCCTCATACAGGTCGCTCACCGCCTGCTGGCGGCGGCCGATCTGCACCGGGGACAGGAGGGGCCGCTCGATCCAGCCCCGGAGCAGCCGCCCGCCCATGGCGGTCTTGGTCCGGTCCAGCACCCACAGCAGAGAACCCTTCTTCTCCTTGGAGCGCATGGTGCCGGTGAGCTCCAAAGTCTGCCGGGCAGTGAGGTCCAGCTCCATGAACTGCCCCGTGGTGTAGTAGGAGAAGGCGGCGATGTGGCTCAGATCGGTCTTTTGAGTCTCGTACAGGTAGGTGAGAAGGCCCCCCGCCGCCTGGACAGCGGCACGGTCCCCCTCAGGGATGGACTCCAGCCCCGCCCGGAACTGCTTCTGGACCAGGGGCAGGGCGGCGTCGTACCGGAAGCGCCCCTCTCCCCCGTTCTCACACATGCAGTCCAGCTTGTCCCTCAAAAAGTCGGTGAGCCCGTCCAGATGATAGGCCCCGTCGGACAGCACCGCCTCGGTGGGGTGGAACCGGCCCAGCTCGTTTTCCAGGTGGCTCCGGGCCTCTTCCCCGGTGGGGAAAGAGGTGCCGAACACCTCGCCGGTGGACAGGTCGCACAGACACAGGCCGATGGCAGCGGAGTCGGCGTAGACGGCGCACAGGAAGTTGTTCTTCCCCTCCTCCAGCATGGAGGCGGACATGACGGTGCCCGGGGTGATCACCCGGACGATGTCCCGGTCCACCAGGCCCTTGGCGGTGGTCGGGTCCTCGGTCTGCTCGCAGATGGCCACCTTGTACCCCTTGGCGATGAGCCGGGCGATGTAGCTGTCGCAGGAGTGGTAGGGCACCCCGCACATGGGGGTGCGCTCCTCCGGGGGCTTGCTCCGGTCCCGGGTGGTGAGGGTCAGGTCCAGCTCCCGGGAGGCCAGCTTGGCGTCGTCGAAGAACATCTCGTAAAAATCACCCAGCCGGAAAAATAAGATGGAGTCCGGGTTGCGGTCCTTCATCTCCAGATACTGCTTCATCATGGGGGTCATCTCTGCCATGGGGTCACCATCTTTCTTTCTTTGGAATTGACAATGGACAATTTTAAGGGGATTTCGCCGCCTGCGGGCGGCGACCCCCCTGCAAAATAAATTACGCCATCTCTCCAAACAGGGACCACTTATTGGCGTCGGTGATTTTCACCTGCACAAACTGTCCGATCACCGCCGGGTCCCCGGTGAGCCGCACCAGCCGGTTGCCCGGGGTGCGGGCGGAGAGGGGGTACCGGCTGTCGCCGCTCTCCCCGTCCACCAGACAGCGCATGGTTTTGCCGATGTAGGCGGCGTGCTTTTCCTCGGAAATGGAGTCCTGGAGGGCCACCAGGCGGTTGAAGTTCTGGAGTTTCTCCTCCCTGGACATGGGGTCGTCCATCTTGGCGGCGGGGGTGCCCACCCGGGGGGAGTAGATGAAGGTGAACAGGGCGTCGAAGCGTACCTCCTCCAGCACCTTCAGGGTGTCCTCAAACTCGGGGGTGGTCTCCCCGGGGAAACCCACGATCACGTCGGAGGTGAGCACGATATCGGGAATGAGGGCGCGCAGGGCGCGGATCTTGTCCAGGTACTGCTCAATGGTGTGCTTCCGGTTCATCACTTTCAGCACCCGGTCGTTCCCCGCCTGGAAGGGCAGGTGGAGCACCGGGGCCACTTTTTCGCACCGGGCCATGGTCTCAAAGAGCTTCTGGGTGGCGTCCTTGGGGTGGGAGGTCATAAACCGGATGAGAAAGTCCCCCGGGACCGCGTTCACCTGCTCCAGCAGGCCGGCGAAGTCCATGGGCTCCTCCAGGTCCTTGCCGTAGGAGTTCACGTTCTGCCCCAGGAGGGTGATGTCCTTGTAGCCCTCGGCCACCAGCTCCCGCACCTCGTTCAAAATGTCCTCCGGCTTCCGGGAGCGCTCCCGGCCCCGGACGTAGGGGACGATGCAGTAGGAGCAGAAGTTGTTGCACCCGTACATGATGGACACCCAGGCCTTCACCTTGTCCTGGCGCACCACCGGGATGCCCTCGGCGATGGAGCCGGCCTCGTCGGGGATCTGGAAGATACGGCCCCGGCTGGTGAGCAGGGTGTGGATAAATTCCGGGAACTTCCACAGCACGTGGGGGCCGAACACCAGGTCCACGTGGCGGAAGGACTGGCGTATCTTGTCGGCCACGTGCTGCTCCTGGGCCATGCAGCCGCACACACAGATGATCTGGTCCGGGTGGCGGCGCTTCACGTGGACCAGGGCGCCCAGGTTGCCCAGCACCCGCTGCTCCGCGTGCTCCCGGATGGCGCAGGTGTTCAGGACGATGATCTGGGCCTCCTCCTCTTGGTCGGTGAAGCCGTAGCCCATCTGGCTTAAATAGCCCCGGATGCGCTCGGAGTCGGCCTCATTCTGCTGGCAGCCGTAGGTGTCCACAAAGGCCAGAGGCTGCTCGGGCCGGGCGGCGCTGAGGGCGGCGATTTCCCGGCAAAAAGAAAGCTGGCGGTCGATGTCCGCCTGCGGGATGGTAGTGGTAGTCCGTTCCATGTGGTCCTCCCAGAGTGGATTTTCGGCCCGCCCTTCCGGGCATACTCCCCAAAAGGGGCGGCGGGGCGTGCCGTCGTAGCATTTTATTGTAGCATTTTTTTAGTCCGGGCACAAGGGCGGGGGCGGCTTCCTCCCGGGAAAATCTCCGATGAGAGCCAGGCTCCGCCGGGATTTTGAAAACTTTTTGTAAATGTTTTCCCATTTGCCCCCGGAAGGCGGGGACAGGGCGGGGGGCCGGATTGCCTTTTCAGGGCCGGAGTGCTAAAATAAAGTATTCCGGGGAGCGGGCCTGTTCCGCCCCGGCGCTCACTTGAGACAGACAGAAGGGAGCATCCACATGCGAAAGCTGGTCATTGAAAAAGCGGCCATCCGGGCCAACATGGCGGTGATCCGGAAGCGTGCGGCGGGGGCCGCCCTGTACGGCGTCCTCACCGGGGACGGCGGCGGGGCCGGTCTGATCCCCCTGGCCCGGATGCTCCGGGACGAGGGGGTGGGCCGCTTCGCCGTGGGCAGCGTGGAGGAGGCCCAGGAGCTGCGGGAGGCCGGCTTTGTGGAGGAGGAGATCCTCATGCTCCGGGCCACCGTGGACCGGGAGGAGCTGGAGCGGCTGGTGGACCTGAACGTGGTGTGCACCATCTCCTCGGTGGATACCGGCCTGGCCCTGAACGCGGTGGCGGAGAACCGCTCCACCGTGGCCGAGGCCCACATCCAGGTGGACACGGGGATGGGCTTCGGCGGCTTTCTGGTGGGCGAGCCGGAGAAGATCCTCCTGGCCTACCGCTCCCTGCCCAACGTGGCCCTGTCGGGGATCTATACCCAGCTCCACACCAGCCCCTCCGGGAAGGGCCAGGAGGTGGACGCCCAGCTCAAGCAGTTCCACCAGGTGCTGGACGCCATCCACGCCGCCGGGTTTGAGACCGGTCTGGTCCACGCCGCCGGCTCCTACGCCTTGATGCACTTTGATGCGGCCCGGCTGGACGCGGTGCGGGCCGGGTCCGTTCTGCTGGGCCGGTGCCGCCGCACCCAGGGGGACGGCCTGACCGTGGTGGGGTATGGAGAGGCCCCCCTGTCCGAGGTGCGCTGGCTCCCCAAGGGCCACACGGTGGGCTCGGACAAGCTGGTCACCCTGAAAAGACCCACCCGGGTGGCGGTGCTGCCTGTGGGCTATCAGAACGGCTTCGGGGTGGAGCGTCCCCGGGCCTCCGGCTTCTGGTCCCTGTGGAAGCTGTGGCGGCAGAGCCGCCAGCGCACCGTGCGCATCGGAAACCAGCGTGTGCGGGTCATCGGGAGCATCGGCGCCACCGAGACCATTCTGAACGTCACCGACGTGAAGTGCTCCGCCGGGGACACCGCCGTCTTTGACCTGGACCCCCTGTACGCCAAGGGGTTTCATATCGAATACCGGTGATTTCCAGATAGGAGTGAGGAGATAGGAGGTAGGAGTTGAATGTGTCGCTCCACGGATTTCCAAATATCTCCTATCTTCTATCTCCTATCTCAATCAAAAGGGGTTTTATGAAGTGTCAGACCTGAACTTTCAGCCGCTGCTGTTCGGCGGCGACATCAACGTATACAGCGTGGCCCGGGCCTTCCACGAGGCCTATGGGGTGAGGAGCATCGCCTACGGCAAATACCCCTCCTTCCCCTGCCACGGCAGCGCCATCATCGACTACCGGGTGTGCCCGGACAACGAGAGCGCCGACGCCTTCCGCCGCAACGCCAAGGCGGTGGCGGAGGAGTTCCCGGATAAGACCATTCTCCTGCTGGGCTGCGGGGACAGCTATGTGCAGCTGGCCGCCCACTGCAAGGACCAGCTCCCCGCCAACGTGGTCGCTCCCTACATCGACGGGGCCCTGCTGGACACCCTCATCAACAAGGAGAAGTTCTATCAGCTGTGCGACCGGTACGGGGTGGACCACCCGGCCACCTTCATCTATGACAAGTCCATGGGCCACGACTTCTCTCTGCCCTTCGGCCCCCCCTACATCGCCAAGCCCGCCGACAGCGTGGCCTACTGGGCCACCGGGGTCCACGCCCTGGCCAAGGTGTACATCTGCCAGACCTGGGAGGAACTGCTCTCCGCCCTGGACCAGGTGTATGAGGCGGGCTACCCCGACCACATGGTTTTGCAGGAGTTCATCCCCGGGGACGACACCTATATGCGGGTCTTGACCAACTACTCCGACCGAAACGGACAGGTGAAGCTCATGTGCCTGGGCCACGTTCTTCTGGAGGAGCACTCCCCCCACGGCATCGGCAACCACGCGGTCATCCTCACCGAGCACGACGAGGAGCTGTCCCTGAAAATCAAGGGCATGCTGGAGGACCTGCACTTCACCGGCTTCTCCAACTTCGACATCAAGTACGACCAGCGGGACGGGAAGTACAAGGCCTTCGAGATCAACTGCCGCCAGGGCCGCAGCAACTACTATGTCACCGGCTCCGGCCACAACATCGCCAAGCTGGTGGTGGAGGACCGGGTGGAGCACAAAGACCTGCCTTTTATCATCACCCAGGACAAGTCCCTGTGGCGGATGGTGCCCAAGAACGTGGCCTTCGGCTTCACCCCCAAGCGCTACCATAAGGAGATGAAGGAGCTCATCCGGGCGGGAAAGGACTCCCACTCCCTGGTGTATGAGCAGGACTCCTCCTTCCGCCGCTGGCTGCGGGTGCTGAAGAATCACCTGGGGAATATGAAGCGGTTTAAGCAGTACAATAAAAAGCCGGTGGATTAAGTATTTTGCAGGGGGAGTTCGCTTAAGCCTTCCCCTTGGGGGGAAGGTGGCCCCGAAGGGGCCGGATGAGGGGGCAGATTTCCGGCCTTTGTAGGGCGCGACGACCCGGCGCGCCGTCTCACAGGGTTTCGCCCTGCGGGGCGAGTTTCTTTCTGCCCGGGCAGAAAGAAACCAAAGAGCCGCCAAGGGGTGGGCTCAGGATGGACGCTCCGCGCCCATATTCGCCCACCCCCTGGACCCCCGTTGCGGGGGTTACCCCTTGAACATCGCGCAGCCCTTCCGGCGCGCAAAATCTGAGCGGCAGTCTAAATTCCCACCGGGCCACTTCGTCGTCGCGGATTTCGTATCCCTCGCTTCGCCCGGACCGGGCAAAGCTCGCTCACTCCATCGCTCCTCCTCTCCAACGCAAACCC
>NZ_NFKI01000064.1 GCF_002160305.1 Pseudoflavonifractor sp. An184 | reverse complement strand
CAAAAATAGTTGCAAAAAGCAAAGAAAACACCCGCTTTTCGCCTGGAAAGCGGGTGTTTTGTGGAGCTGCTACCCAGATTTGAACTGGGGACCTCATCCTTACCAAGCGGCTTTGGAGCTTTTTTCTAACTATTTTTCGTGCTTTATGGCCATTTTCGCTCCATTTTATTTGCTTTCCAGCACTCTTTGAGGGCACTGTTTCCATATACTCCACACCGCTCTGTGGCTGAAACTGTGGTCAAAAAACTCCCCGCCTTTTGCCGGAAATGGTTTCCCGGCTGGGGCGGGGAACATTTTTATATCCCTGCGTATCTGTTTGTTGGTGAGAGTGCAGAGCAAGGCAAATGATCTCCGCCGTCCACAGCTCAGGATTTGCGGGGCTGTAAACAAAGAGATGGAATTATCTTTTTTGTATTATTTCTAATACTTTATAGCCATTTTTGTTCCATTCCGATTACTCTTTAGCATTCTTCGGATGGACTGTTTCCGTGTGCTCCGAGCGGCACTGTGGCTAAAAATGTGGTCAGAGTAACGCATTGGGAGGCAGTTAGTAACCACATCTTTCAGAATGGTTTTAGCACGGTGTTAACAAAGATTACCCCGGCATCTTGAACGCATCCTACTATGCCCCCGGTGTGTTGCACCGGGGGACTTATTTTTGGGAACAGTCTTGCATTTCAATTAAGTTTCGCTATAATACAAATAAAGACTGTTTTTTAATTTTGTTATTTATATAGGGCGGTGACGACTTGTGGCAAGAAAGGCGTATTCTGATGAGGAGAGGGCGCAGGTAAAGGAAGCCCTGATGGTCACCATGATCCGGTGTATCGCGGACCGGGGCCTGATCCACAGCAGTATTGATGTTCTATGCAGAAAAGTTGGGATCTCCAAGACTTTCTTCTACAGTTTCTTCTCATCCAAGGAGGAACTGGTGCTCCACGCCCTGCGATATCAGCAGCCCAGGCTGCTGGATTATGCCCGGCAGCTGATGGAGGACCCGGCGCTCAGTTGGCGGGCGGGCGTGGAAACCTTCCTGAAAAACTGCTGCTACGGGGCCGAAAGCGGAGTTGCTGTTTTGTCCATTGAGGAGGAGCAGCAGGCGCGCCGCTGCCTTTCCGAGGAGAATTTTCAGGCCTTTCGACAGGACCAGGTCAGTTTTTATGGGAAACTGCTCTCCATCTTTGGCCTGCCTGCGGACAGTATTGACCCACGGCTGTTCGGCAATCTGGCGCTGGCCATGATGATGGTGTACAAGGCCATCCCGGACACTATGCCGTTTCTTTTCCCGGAGGTGGCGGAGGACATGGTGGAATTCCAGGTCAAGGCCCTGGTGGACGAGATGGAGCGGATAAGAGAGTGTGTACAACAGGTAAAAGCGGATGCATAGCGGTCGGTTCCTATGTCCAAATGGACACGAAAGACAACAGAATATTGTCAGGCACAGGGCTTTGGAAAACAGGTCTTGGTTCTGTGCGGCCTTTTCATGCCCTGCGTCAGTCTGTCCTTGCGGCAGTATGGCACGGGGCATTTTTTATGACTCAGAAAGAGGTGGGTTGATATGAATTTACCAAAACGCAACAGTGCGGACGGGCGCTGTTACTGGATGAAGCCCGAGGTGCAGGAGGAACTGCAACCGCTCTTTGATCAGTGTATCCAGGATGCCATTGACGGGAGAATCACGCGGCTTGATGATTCCCACTGGCCGCCGGTAGTGGTCAGCAGTCAAGGTGCACCCTTTGAGGTGTGGCAACTGCTTAGGGCATGGACCGAAATACAGCGGGCCGAGACCCTGGATGCGGAAAAGGCCATCGCCTTCAGCGAAAACCTGCGCCGCCAGAGCCGCTGGGGTGAAATTGACCACCATCTACTTGATATGCTGAAACGGGAGCTACAAGAGAAGTATTTTGTTGCAACAGGCGATGAAGATGATCGCTTCTGGGATCGGGAGTATTCCTTGAAACCAGGCATCCGTGCAGAGCAGATCCCGGAGCCGCTGCTGCGTTTCGCCTGCTATGTGGCGGTGAGCTATAAAGTGTATGGCTTGGACTTTCAGTATCTGGACGCCAATTACCTCTTTGGATTGGTGGAGAAAGTCCGTCCTGATATGGTGAAAAAGCTCCGGGAACACGGGACCGGCAGGCTGCCGCTCTCTCTGCAAAAGAGGAAAACAGAGCACTTCACCGCATCGGCCAACGATGCCTTTGCTGTGATCCGTATTACTGCCAGGGACAACACAGAGGAATGCTGCCACGAAGTGCTGGACTACCTGTGTGAGATTCTGGAGCAGGAGGACTTTCCCCGCAGCTATGCGGTGGATTTCAAAGGGCCGGAAAAGAGCTATCTTCCCATCACAGGACTGCCCAAAAAGGGAGTAAACCAGCTCTTTGCCTGTGCCGTGCAGTACCCTGGCCTCCACCCCCTGATGGAACGGTACGCCCGGCTTGCCATGCGGCAATATGAGCAGTACACCAATCTCAGCGACGAGCAGTGCGCGCTCCCTGGAAGTTTTGCCGTGTTCGCCCTGGGAATGCTGGGGCAAGAGTGGCAGCAGCTGGTATGGGATTATCTCGATCTCTGCGATGATGAGCACTCCCACTTACAGGAAAAATTCCTCCGGGAGTATGTGAAACAGTTCGGATTTACCGCCGATACCGTCCCTGTATTTGTCCGTGGGGTGCTGTCCATGCAGAACATGAAGTATTCCAAGGACTATACCGCGTGGATGGCAAATGCAGAAAGCCTGGACGCTCTGCTGGAGGCAAAAATCCACCTGTCCGAGATCGTTCCAAGCGGTTTTTCCTCCGACGAGGATGACGATGATGACGAGAACGAGGAACCCACCCAGGAAACAGAAGCCAGTCCGGAGGAAGTGCTGCAATACGCATGGGAGACGGTCTGCTATGTGATCTGGGGCAAAGCCAGCGCCAAGGGTGGTCAAAAAGTGGTGGAAACAGCTCCGGAGGAACTGAAAGAGTGTTGCCGACAGATTTTTATTCCAATAACAGAGAGCCTGGAAGAAAGAGGTAGCCTGCTATGAGTTTACCGAAACGAGACGGCGTACATGGTCGTTATTACCTGATTCATAAACCAGATACGGACTCCGAAGTGCTGGAACAAGCCGATCAGTGCATTCAGGATGTGTTGGATGGAACCGCAGAAGAAAACCATTCCGGATACCCGGTGGTTGTTCGGAATCAAAACGGAACACCCTTTCTTCCCAGCCAGCTGCTGGAGCGGTACCTGTCCAAACTGCCGTTGAAAGGATTTCCCTATGAGGAAGCGGTTGTATTCTGCGATGCCCTGCGGCGGCTGGCGGGCTGGAAGGAGATTGATCACACACTGGGACAATACATCGAACACCAGGTGCAGGAGCGGTATTTTGAGGTCGGAGAGAAAGAGAATTACTTTTCAGCTTACCCGCCCTGCACCGTGTGGCCCGAGCTGAGGCCGGAGGATGTGGACGAAGACCTGCTGCGCTTTGCCTGCTATGTGGCGGTCTGTTATACGGTATATGGAGCCAGCTACGACTCCCTCACCACCGAGCACATTCTCGGCCTGGTTTCCCAGCTTCGCCCGGATATGGTGAAGCAGTTGAAAACAGCCGGCAGCGGCAAATTGCCAAAGGACATCCAGCGGCGTAAGACGGAGCATTTCACCGCATCGGCCAATGATGCGTTTGCCACCATCCGCATCACCGCCAGGGACTCCACCGAGGAGTGCTATGGGGAAATCCTGGACTACCTGTGCGCGGTGCTGGAGCAGGAGGAATTTCCCCGCAGTTACTCGGTGGAGTTCCGTGGGCCGGAGAAGATTTACCTGCCCATTCCCGGCCTGCCCAAAAAAGGAGTCAATCAGCTCTTTGCCTGCGCTGTGCAGCACCCCAATCTGCATCCAGCTATGGAGCGATACGCTCGCCTGGCTATGCGGGAGTTTGAGTGGTACCAAAACCTCGCGGATGAAGCCTGTGCGATGCCCGGCACCTTTGCCGTGTTTGCTCTGGGGCTGGAGGGACCACAGTGGTGTTCGCTGGTGTGCGATTATCTGGATCTATGTGATGATGAACATTCCTCTTTACAGGAGAAGTTCATCCACGCATTTTTCAAAAAATGCGGATTTACCGTTCAGACATTCCCTGTATTGATCCACGGCGTCCAGTCTATGCAGGGTATGAAACCGGCCAAGGAATTCCGCACGCTAATTGCCAATGAGGAGAGCCTGAACGCTCTGCTGGAGATCAAGGGTCATTTAGAGGACTACCTGCCGGAAGAAAATTGCCAGGACAAAGGATCCCAGGACTTTCTCTGGCAAGATGTGCTCTGGGGCGTTTGGGGGCAAGCTGCGCAAGATGGCGGCGGTAAGGTGATCAAAGCAGCACCGGCGGAACTGAGAGAACAGTATCAGAAAATTTTTCAATAGAATGTCAGGAGGATTCAGATGAGTGAAGTAAGCTATTCAAATGTACCTCCCATGATGGCTGCCATCAAAAGTGGTGACATAGAGGCGATTCGTTCCCTGCTTCACGCAGGGCATTCTCCCAATGAGCCGCAGTGCTATCAGGTAATGATTGGAGAGTGGCCGCGGGATGGCGAAGCCTCTCCACTGGAATTGGCTGTGCTGGAAAATCGGATGGACATGGTGCAGCTCCTGATCGAATGCGGAGCAGATTTGACCCATAACCCGGAAGAATTGCTTTGTGGTTCCCTGCGCAGTCAAGACCTGGCCCTGTTTTCCTTTTTGGTAGATGTGGGAGTCATAATCCCCGCAGCGCAAAGGGATATATGCAGGCTGTTTCTCCACTTGGTGGATCGGGATGAGCCTAATGTACTCCCCATTTTGAAAAGGATGAGCATGGATTTGAAACAATACGGCGGTGAAGCCCTGCGCAGTATGGCGAGCCATGGAAATCAGCTGCTGGTGGAGTATCTGATTCAAAACGGGGCGGACATCAACTATCACAAGCCGGATATGGTGTTTCCCTACGCTTCGACTCCTGTCACTGAAGCTGCACGGCACAACGATTTTCCTATGGTGCGCTGGCTTGTGGAGCAGGGTGCGGATATCACCATCCCAGATAAATACGGTGACCGGCCCTACACCGTAGCAGTGCAGAACAAAAATCAGGAAATGGCCGCCTACTTAAAAGCTCTGGAGCCGGAGGAATGGCACAACGAACAGGAAAAGGCGCGTCAACTCATGCCTTACAAGCTACCTGCCAAGCTGGTGGAATACTTAAAGACCGGCCCCTTGCGTCTGGAATTTCCAGAGTGGGAGCTGGTGAAATGGGCGGAACTGTACCCCTACATGGATGTGCAGGAGATGACCTGGAAGCGGAAAAAGCTGCCCTCTCTCATGGCGAAAATGGATAATTACAGCGACTATTTGCTGCTGTGGAGTCCCAGAGATAAGAAACTCTGGTATCTGGACATTGAGCATGAGGAGTTTCATCCGTTAGCCAAATGGGAGGCATTTATTGCTGATCCCGGAAAATATCTCAATGGAATGATTGAGGGCGAGTTTGAGGAATAAGGAGCTAACGCAATGTTTGAGGAATTTTATCAAAAATATGAGACTGAGGAGCAGGAAGTGATTGCCCTGATTCGTAAGTGCATTGGGGCTGGGTACCATAAGAGCGATAACAGTGACTTTTGGGAGATGACTGTCATTACACTGGGTATGGTGTTCTGCAATACCGGCAAGGTCAGCATTAAAGAAGGTCGGCTGAAATGGCCGGTTACGGAGGAGGAACGCAACAGTGAAAAGAGCTGGGGGCGTTTGCAGCAAGGGCAGATTTGCCGTCTGAAGGCACGCAGATTGTTGGATGGGTTGGTACCTGAACACACCACTCCGGAACAGTTCAACAGCTGGGCTGTTATAGATGTGCTGGAGCCTTCTGTCCCCTGCCCTCCGTTGGAGGCAGTATGGGAGGAATACCAGAAACCCGTAAACATTGAGGATGAAGTTCTGGGAACTTTGAAACTGAACCGGGACTTCGGGCTGCTGGATGGCAAAATCTTGTGGAACGGAAAGGAAGTCTCCCTTGCACTGGAAATAGATCTGGAGGATGAGGAAACCTGGGATACCGTCCGCAGCATTGCCCACAAAGTTATGGCAGACCGCGAAAGCTGGGACAAGTCCATGCGGGAATTTGCGGCAAAGGAACTGACCGGGCTGGCCAATGAGTGGCAGGCAGATGACGATGAGAAGAAAAATGCTGATCCCATTACAGAAGAAGGATTTGCCCAGCGCATTACTTTGTCAGAACTGAGCCTTACTTATGAGGGTGACTTTACGGCCTATTTTGATGACGACGATATGTTCTGGGGACACACTGTTGAGGTTTGCGGCTCCCTGGAAAATGGGATAGAGAGCGCCAATATTGCGGGATAACGGTTGCATAAGACATACAAGCTGATATTTGAATGCGAAAGGAGAAATCATGATGAAAGCATTTGACCCGAATTACAAACTGCTGGACGAGATGTATCAGGATAATTACTATCCAGTTTTTCTGGTGGATAAGGTCAGGGACGAGCTTCAGAAGGTCATTGACCTGCTGGAGAGCGGCGAAACGGACACCGAAGTGATACAGAAAACGCTGGATAAGGCGGTCTGCGGCATCAATGATCTTCAGGATGAATTTTACGAAAACGACAGCGAGATTGAAACGGTGGCCCGGGATTGTATTGGAGACACCGTTGCCTACATTCTGGAGTGGTTCGGTATCCCGATTGATATGGAGGAGGCCATCCGAGAACGGGACTGGTGATTTTTATGAAAATAGAGCCCCCTCTTAGCACCGCAGTTTTCTGGCGCGGCGGAGAAAAGATTGATCTGAATGGACGAAAACCAGATGCGGTACGGTGTCTGTCTGTGACGGGAGAGCGGAAGGTGAATCTGTCCTTCCTGCGAGATTATCCCAATCTGGAGGAACTGACCCTAATGGAAAAATGTGAGGGTGTAGAAGTTCTCTCCGAGCTAAAGCAGCTTCATACACTGTCCCTATGGCTGTCGGCCCCTGTTTCCTGGGACAATGTTTCTCTCCCCGGCCTGCGTGTTCTCCACCTGCGTGGAGAAAAGAATGGCGACATTACCCCACTTCTCACCAGCATTACCTATCTCCATTTGGAGGAAATGCGGAAAACGGATGATCTTGCCCCTTTCCTGACTCCAGCGACCCGGCTTCAGAAACTCTATCTCCAGTCACTACCAGCTGTGCAGAAACTACCGGCTCTGGATGGGCTTCCTTCCCTTTATGCCCTGAAACTCTATGAACTGCATAAACTCAGCGATTTGTCCGCCCTCTCTCACAGCCATTTGCGCTACTTTGCCGCCTCTCTGATCGGGGATAAACTCTCCGCCCAGGCGCTGGCAGATGCTGTGCTGGCAATTCCCGGTCTGGAGGCAGCCGCGCTCCAGCTGGTAGACCGCTCCGGGCGGCGCTATGGCGGTGTCCAAAAAGCCTTTGCCGCCGCTGGGAAGTCCCCGCTGCTGCGGGAGGAAATCAGTGCTTTGACCACATGGCTGTCGCTATGATGTAGGAAATGGGAAAAGGAGAAACTACCTATGGCAGAGTTCAAACAAATCATAGATGATGCGCTGGACATTCTGAAATTTGACGGAGCCGTACAGGACACTTTGGCGGAACTGCGAGAAAAATGGGGCGCGCAGGTCCCGGTGCTGCTGGATGAACGCTTTGACGCCATCGGCATCCAATATATGAAATTGCCCCATGAAAAAGGAGCGGCGGCGCTGGGGCAGGAGCTGTCTACCTTCGGCTGGGCGCTGTATAACCTGGATGATGAGGACGAGTATCTGTTTGCCTTGATCCCAGAGGAAGAACGCAGCGAATGGGAACGCTACTGCAAAAAGCAGGGGCAATATTGCCACCTGATGAAACAGCAAGGGCGAAAATGGGGCGACCATGCCAAGGAGCAGGACCCTGGAAAGCTGATGCCCTGCGAGGAATACATACTTCAGGATGAGTACGATTATTTCTTCAACTCCCTGGCGGGTGATTTTGCGGCGGGTAAATGGAAAAATCAGGATGCAGAAGGATGGAAAAGCGGCTGTGTGGCCGATCTGCGCCACCGTCCGCCGCAAGTAATCCGCGCCCACAGTTTGCCGCACCTTGGGTGCCTCACTTATTCCGCAGAAAATGGACTCTATGCCGCGTCCAGAGCCGCTGGCAGCGGGACTATTGGGCGGGCATTACTGAGCAAGAATCCGGCTACCCTCAACTGGTTCGAGCCGTCCCCCATTGGATATGACGGTCCGCCCCGGACCCTGTGCTGGGCTGACCATTCCCTCTGGGTGGGCGATCCCACCAACGCCACACGGATTGAACTCACCGACCGGGGCACCTGTCAGGATGTGAAAAACTGGCCCCTGCCGGAAGATGGATGGAGCACCAAATACCATTGCGGCATTACGACAGATGGTCTGGGCCGGGTCTACTTCTCCAACGAGTGGTACAAGGGTCAGATTTACCGCTGGGAAAACGGCAAGGTAACAAAACACGCCTTCTCTCTGTATGGATACGACCATCTCTCCGAGGCCATCCCCGTTCCCGGCACAGGCCGCATCTACATGATCCACGCCGTCAGCGGGAAAGGGCGGGTGGAAGAATGCCTGCTGGAGCTGGACATGGACACCGGGCGGTGCCGCATCGCCTCCCTGTCCGGAATGGGCGAGGGGCTGAAACTTCGCTGGTTCACCGGGGACTGGCTGCTGGTGCAGGGAAACGGCGAGATCCTCTCTGATGACTTTGCCCAGCTCATCAACATGAACACCCGTGAAGTGCTGCGTATCCGTCCGGGAATGTTCGGCGGGGAGAAAATGCAGCACATCGGGATGCTCACCGATGGCACGGTGGTCATCGTCACCCGGCGGGACAGGGTTGGGCCGGTATTTCGTTATCCCATCGACTTCTGGGGTTTCCTTCGGACGGCAAACAAGCCCAAAAAGCTGGAATGGCGGGAGTACAAAGAAGTGTACCCGAATCTGCCCATCTTTCTACCGCCCAAGGCCACAGAGCGAAAAATCATTCTCAAAAAAGACAGCCTGACCATCCTGGGGTCGGTATTTACGCCGCCGTTTACCCTTTCGCAGCTTGCGGAAAAGCTGGGGTCCGCCCGCATTGTCCTGCAAAATGGAACACGGAAAAGCCCCATGACTGGCCGGGAGAGTCCCTATACCCAGGCACTTGCTTTGTGGGACGAGCTTGGACTCCAGGGCTGGTTGGATGAAGATGAGCAGACCATCAAAACCCTTGGTGTCCGGGTAGCGGCACAGGGAGAGTATGCGGTCCGGCAGACATTTGACGGAGCGGTTTGGATCGGGTCCAAGGACTACCGGGAGACCAGCTGGAAGGATTTCGCCGGATTTGCCCATACCCTCAAATTAGGCGGCTTTACCGTTTATACCCGCTTGCCGGGTCCTGTTCCAGAGGAGCAGTCAGCGCAGAAAGCAAAGCTGGAGGCCCTCTCCGCCATGGTGCAGATCAGCTGGAAAGAGCCAGAGAAAAAGGCGGCGAAAGCGCAGAAATACAAGTTATCCAAGCCGACTGAACCAGTGCTCACCTTTACCAGCTTCAACTTCAAGCTGGCGGTCATGGAAGTCCTGATGTACGAGAAAGGCTTACTGGCTCCTAAACTGGATGCCCATGAGTTTGCCAGAGAGTATAGCCGACGCAAGATCGACATTGACGCGGAAGGGTATGAACCCATCCCAGAGATTCGGAAGTGGCTGGAGAAATACCCTGTCCCGGAGCGGCTGGCCCGGTCGGTCACAGAAATTGAGATGGATGGCGGCAGCGAGATTTATACCCAACTCTGTCCGTTCTGGGATGGCGAGGATGGAGCCTTTGATCTTAATACTATTACTGAGGCGGAACTGCGCCAGTTCCCCAATCTCAAACATATTACTCTCATGTCCTCCAAGCCGGAACAGGTGCTGCCGGTTCTGGAACGGTGCAGTATCAAGGTAGACTTGCTGTGAGGTAAAAGTATGAAAGCGAAACTAAACGTGATAAAGAACTGGGAGTTCGAGGAATTTGAACTGACGGGAACTTCCTTCAAATACAGCCCGACTGGATGCAAAGGTATGGTAGCCCGCAGCGAGGATGAAATTGTGTTTTGGACCTATCATCTCGTGCAAAAGTGCAGCGGCGTTTTGTGGGTCAAAGGCGAAGTTTCCAGGTGGATTCCCAGCCCGGAGCCGAAAGAGCAGCAAGATGTTTGGGAAGTTCCTGTCTTGCTCTCATGCGACAGAGGAATACTGTTGGTTTGCCCGGCCAGTAAATCCCTTTGGTGGATGCCACAGATGGATGGAGAGTGGATTCCGATCCCCATGGATAACTGGTGTGCCCAGGGTATTCCCAAGCCGGTGGCAGTCACCGGAAGCCAAAGCGTTTTCCCTATTGTGTGCCGAGTGGACAACTCCGCTGATGCGACCAACAGTTTTACCAGCCTGACGGTAGACTTTGAAACCATGACTGCACACTGGGCAGAAAGCGGCTCTTGCGTATACAGCAAAGCAGGGACCCGACAGACCCATTTGGCGGCGGTAGAGCGGGCTGGCGGCAATTTTGCCCAGGCAGACTTTCACTACAACTATCCTATGATTGGCTCCATACTGGAACAGGACGGACAGTTTTATGCCTTTTTGGAAAGCAGCACCATCAATCCGGCGGGTCTTTCTCTCATGGGCTACTATTGGTATCTGGAACTGGAGGAAAACGGACTATTCAAAAAGAAACTGTGGGGCAAAGATAATTTAAGCCGCCTGCCCGGAAAACACGGGATGCGCGGAAAATTCTCCGGTGACAGGACTTGCCTGATCCTATCTCCCATTTTTAAGAATGATGACTGGAAGGGTAAACAAAAGGTGTTGCGCCTTTCGGATTTGGTGCTGATCGACCTTGCCATGCCCCGTGGATACGCTTCCTTCCATGTGCTGGATGTATGGGGGAACCGGGCATTTCTCAGTGATGAGAAAGACAAACTGGTTCTTTGTGAAATGACCTTGGAGTAGTTATGAGGGCTGAGTATGCTTTTCAAGAAAAAGATTGTATTTACAGAAGGAATGAATGAAACCCTTTGTTCTTTCGATGAAATACCCTGGTTTTCCTGTTGTGGAGTTTCGTATGATAAACCATCGTATTACCCATATCTTCAGGAAAAGGACCCAAAACGAGCAGAAAAGCTACTGCTGCATACAAAGAACTACTCAGGAACCGTCTGCCTTACAAATTTGTTCAAAGAAGGCATTTGTCGTGCAGATACCTTTATTCTGCAAACGGCTGGGTGGAAGTTTTACCAGAATGAATTTATGCCATGTGTGGAGGCCAGTTGGCGCACTTATGAAAAAAGAGCATCGAAGGCAAATGGCCTCGATCTGAACTCGGCGGAAAAAAGATTCCTGCGTGATTGTGGCTTTCCTGACAGCATAGATCTTCAGTTGTGCCGAATGGTGCAATATTTACTGGTTGAACAATACTTCCTTGAAAGGTTTCCTCAGTTCCCTCTATTTTTCAGCCGGATCATTGATATTTACAAGGATGGGCATATCGTGCTCGGCTGGAATGGAAGATTTGCATCGCATGAGACGAATCTGGAAAATGAAAACGGAACCCCAATCTTACCAACAGACGGAAGTTTGATTATATGGTAGGAAAAGAAGAATTTAATTGCTGTGAGACGAGGGAAAATGATATGGCATTACAGGAAAAGAAAATAATGCCTCCCCCTTGGCTGGCCCACCGGGAGATCGAGCGATACTCTATTGGCTGGCGCATGGGCTACGGGGAGGATTACATATACCGATTTGGCGATTGGATGGACACCCTCTCCCCGGATGAGCGGACGGAATACCGCACCCTCTTTCCCGAGCCGGTAACCTGGAAGGGCTGGTGGGATGACGAAGATAGCAGCGAAGTGCTGGAACATGGGGACTTCTGGGTGAATGCGTGGCAGCCGGAAGGAAGCCCTAAATACACCCGGCAGTGGCTTCAGCAGGAGTTTGCCGCTGGGAGAAAGCGGGAATTTTGCTTATTCTGGGGCCATCAGCCTTCCGAGGACGGCCAGCTGACAAAAAGCTGCCTCAGCCAGTGGTGGATGGAGGATTTCTGGTCCATTGCCAATACCTATCTTTGTATGGAGCAGTATATGATGGCGGCCAAGGCGGAGCTCTTTGGCGATAGTGAAATCCAGGAGCAGATATTGAAGTGTAGTGACCCTAAACAGATCAAGGCCCTGGGCCGCAAGGTGCGGGGTTTTGACCAGAAGGTATGGGATAAGTTCAAATACGCCATTGTATTGAATGGCAACTGGTGCAAATTCAGCCAGAACCGCGACCTGCGCGAATTTCTTCTCTCCACCGAAGATAGTGTGCTGGTGGAGGCCAGTCCCTATGATAACATCTGGGGTATTCGTCTCGCAGCCAGCTCCCCCGAGGCGCAGGACCCGATGAAGTGGCGGGGGCAAAACCTGCTGGGTTTTGCTCTAATGGAGGTACGGGACGAACTGCGCCGGGTCACGCAGAATGAAATGTTGTGCGACTGGAACGCAGTCTGAGGTAAAATGATGGAATTATTTGCAAAAAGAATGACTTGGGAGCTGGACAATGAGGAAGGACTGTCCTGCCTGTCCTTTGAACTGGAGGATGGCTACTTTACACTCTCCCGCAAGACCGGCGCGGAAGCACTCCGCTTGGAAATGAATGATCCAGCCAATGGTCAGTTGATTGACCCGGACTGTTTTGAATATGCCCTTGATAATACCAGGTTTCGTCTAAATATCGTGCGGAACAACCGAAAGGTTCTGCGGTATCTGGAAGAACACCACATCAACACGGAGTTGTATGGAGAAATCGTCCTTCACTACACTCCTCTCAGCAAGCCACAGCTTGAAACATTATCTGCCGTGGTTCTTAGACTGTTTTTCGGTGAACTACTTTTTTAGGCGGAAACAGAAGTGTCGTTGGCAGAAATCATGCGAGGGGATAACTATGGTTAAAATTTATCGTATTTGGTTCAATACGGAGAGAATGGACAGAGAGGATCACTACAAAATCACATTATTCAGTCGCCCTCGTGTATCTATTCATGTGGACGAGTACATTTGGAGTTTCATCGAAGAAAACATTGTGAAGCCACACAAGCTTATGCGCAGTGAGAAGCATGGGTATCTGTTGAACATTTCGTTTGACCAGTTTGACCCGGCAAAACACCGATATTTTCCGCTTTCCCCATACAACGGTCCGCTTCGGGAAGGGGTCGAGATGGACAGCGCAAACAGAAGCTATTTCCGCGAGGATTTTGCAGGCGGCATGAATCGGACTACCTGGTTCTCTCCCAATAAAATATGGACAAACTGCGGCGACAAGGTTCTGAATGTGGACATCAAAGCTGCCAGCGTGAGCGAGAATATTACCCCCAGAGAATACACAGATTTGCTTTTCGATGGAATTGGAGCGGCCTTGGTGTTCAATTTCAAAAGGCTCAAGCGCGAGGAGTTTGATGGGCTGAAGCCCAAGATTGACTGGAGCATCGTAGAAAGCTTCCCCTTTCCCGCACCCTTTGAGGAACAGCGGTACATTGGGGATGGTGGCAAAATTCATGTATATTCCTGGGATGGCCGACAGAAAAAGACTCTTGTAGGCCCCTATTCCGTGCGAGAGTTATATCTGGAGCATTTCGGAGAATCGTGAGGAGGAATTTTGCTGTGCAAAGCTGGTCCAGAATGGATTTTGGCACTGGAAAGATCATCTTTCTGGATATCACACAAAAAGAAGATATGCTGCAAGTGGAATATCCGAACGGCTTTCTGCTGGATATGGGCTGGCATCAGGACCGGTACATCATTTCTGTTATTCATAATTTTGATTGGACGCATCCAGTCCAGCAGTATGAAACAGCAGAAAGGAATCAGCTCCCCAAGCTGTTGACGGAGGCGGTTCGCCTTGTGGAAAAGGAATCACAGTCTGCCGGAGCAAATTGAAAGAGGTCTTGTTATGAACGAGAATTTATTTCGACCACAATTTGATACATTGAAACTGTCCGATAAACTCTCACTGATGCAAATTCTGGCGACTCGTTACCATTTGACATTCCAGGGACTGTACGCCTTTTCCCGCTGGGGGCAGAGCTGCACCACCGGCCTGTTTGAAAAAGGTGGCCGGGAATTTGTCTTTATCCCGGGCGATACCGTGACTCTTGGCTGGGAGAGCTTTGTCCAAGGGATGGACAAGGCCAACCAAGAGGAACTGGCGGATATTTTTGCGGAAATCGGATATGAGGGCACTGCGGAGGAATTTCTCCGGCAGGGCATGGCCCCGGTACGCCAGGTGACCATCGGCCCCATGTTCGCGGGCCGGAAGCTGGAGGAGATCGGCTGGGAAAGCGTACCCATGAACGACCCCCGCATCGCCGCTCATCCGGACTGGCTGGAGAACCTGCAGAAGCTGGCGGGCCGGAACAGCCAGAGCCTTGAGATCCACCAAACGGTCCGCTTTGAACGCAATGGCGATAGCTGGCGGGCGTGGCTGTGCCATCCCATGACCTACCCGGAGTTTCGGCTGTCCCTGCTGTGGGAGCTGACAGCCACCCTTCCCACGCCGGATGAGTGGGCCTATCTGTGTGGGGGCGGATGCCGCACCCTGTTTCCCTGGGGGGACGGACTGGACCACAAGATGAAACTGCACCACTTTGAAAGCGAGGAAGATCAGAGTAAGCCATACGACATGGAGCAGCCCAACTTCTTTGGTCTGTCGATTGCCTACGACCCTTATAAGCGAGAGCTGGTAGACGGGAAAACATTGACCACCTGCGGCGGTGACGGTGGCTGCAATGTCTGCGGTGGCATGGGTCCTTTGCTTGGATATTTACCCTGTTCCCCTCACTGTAAACCGGAGGTTCGGGAAGATAACGAGATTCACAATGACTATGACTTTTTCCGTCCCGTTATCCGGGTGCAGACATCCGGGTGGAGAATGGTATCACCCGAAAATGAGAGGTGATATTGATGAAAAGCCGATTGGAGCAATTATTGGACGAGCTATTAAGGCAAATTGATATACCTGCGATGGAGCAAGCCGTGTCCGAGCAGTATAAGAGCCAGATCCGCAGACGCTGGGAACTTCCGGCAGACTATTGGATGCTGTTGGAGCGCTGCTGTGGACTGCGAACCGTGTGGAGCAATGATACCTATGAGGCCCTGGAACTGTGGGGACTGGATACCCTTGTGAAGGGCCAGGAGGGATACGCCTATAATCCTGTGGAACAAAAGGTAATTAAAGATTGGGACGAGCATCTTGTGGTGATTGCGTCTGATGCTGGTGATCCATACTGCCTGGACCTGCGACGGAACGATACAGCCGTGTTCTGGGCAGAACATGGCGCCGGAACTTGGGACTTTCAGCCTGCCTTTGATTGTTTGGAAGATTTTCTCGAAAGCGTTTTGGATGTACCCAAAACGCAGGAATATGAAACAGCATATCCCTATCACTACATCCGCCTGATTGTAACCGGGATTTCCGACACCAAAAAGGCTCTGGTGTTTCTAAAACAGCATTTTGGCGACAGCAGCTTTCAGCAGACAAAAGACAGGCTGAAAGAACTGCCGCTCTTGATCTATTCCGGTCTTGATACCGGAACCGCCCCGCTGGAAAACTCTCTTGACCGCTGGGGATTGATGTACGAAAAGCAGCAGATTTCGTTGGAAAAGTTTCTGGAAGATCAAGCATATATCCGCAATCTGTAAGGTCGAAGCTGCGTTGTGCAGGTGCGATTCATCGGCATTGGAGCCCGCTAAAGACAATCCAAATAAGCAAAGTACACAATGATGTGATTTTGGGAGGAAGTCATGATCAAAGCAATTATGAAAATCCATACCACTTCTTCTACGGTTACATTTGTATGTGGCGATGTTGCCATTATTGGAAACGGTGAGTTTCGGGCTTCATCAGGAAAAGTGGATGGCTTTATCCTGTATGCCGACACTTTACAGTATGAAAACGGGGCGAAGCTCTCACGGGATGAACAAGAAAATTTGAAGTGCCTGTATCAGCACTTTGTATTGAACCGTGAAGATTTCATAGACTGGGATATTTGAAAAGAGATTTCCCCATGAAATGTTAGCAGATTGAGCACAGGAGTAAGTCCAATGGTATTAAGTCAAGAGGGTGATTCACGGAAACAACAGAAGAAAACGCCATAGGAGAGCTATGTGAGCAGCCAAAAGGCAACACCAACCAAAGCCCTGCC